>PAJV01000036.1 GCA_002706765.1 Gimesia sp. | reverse complement strand
CGGCATGAAGTCGCTTTGATGAATCAAGCTCTGACTGACGACCAGTACAAAGAGCACAGGTTTTACATCGGGTTTGCTCTCGATCGAGTACCGGATAAGAAGGATCCAAAGCAGCCTGAAACAGTTGAAGCCGATCCGGTAAGCAGTCAGGAGCGTAAAAAGGAATTCGGACCGATCTATCTAGTAGACATCCCCAGTAATTTCGATGCATCGTGCAGCTGGAAAGCATTACCGTCGATTTTTCAGAAGCTCAAAAACAAAGAGATTGCCAAGATAGCAGCCATCGACGGAAACCAAAGGATTCTCAGCAGGTCGCAAGATGGAACTGTGAAGTCATGGTATGTCGTTGTTGAGGCGGTTGGCGGTTTCGGTATTGTGCAAGTCAACATTCCTACTGGCTGGAAGCCTGCAGATGAATACGACATGCCCAAAGAATTCAACGTGATTGAAGGACGCAAAGAGCGTACTGAGTACCTCAAAACACTCAATTACCAGCTCGACCGGGTAACAAATAAGAAATGGCGTAAGCGTGCCTACTCTGCCCTGCGGGTATTTCGGCCCGAGACCAGAGAAGACCAGCCAGAAGCGAAACCAGAGCCACAGGCAGTACCTCAGACGGTGCCAGCGGAACAGAAGCCGATTAAGCGGTATCAGTTTACAGGCGAGCTCGTTTCCGTGAGTGATTCAGCAGAGCAGCGAAAGCAGTCAATAAACCGCATTCTGCAGAACATGCAATAAGCGGGAACTATCCCCAGTCGGGTAATTTACTTGGCTGGGGAGTCTTTAAAGAGATGCCTCTCAGAACCGCACAGGATGCCCTGTAACGCGATGGAACGACAGGACGACGAATACCATTCATGAAACGGACCATTTAAGGGAGAATCGAATCAATGGCGAGCGTAAAAGTAAATGTGATCAAACGAGACAACAGTGACAATTATTATGCCCGGTGGGTTGATCCGGTAACATTTCGGGAACGTCGCAAGAGTACCAAGACCAAAATCAAACGGGACGCGGAACGGTTCGCGCTCCGACTGGAGAAGGAAATCAACGAAGGCAGCTATTACGATCTGTCGAAAACAAAATGGGCAGACTTCAAGGAACGTTATGAAACTGAGGTTTTCCCCGGGTTCGCTGAAGATTCAGTGGTTAAGGCCAATCTCATTTTTAGGCACGTTGAAGCGATCATCAATCCGAATCTGCTAATACAAGTCGATGCCGATGCAATCAGTAAGATGGTGAAGGAACTGCGGGAAAGAGGACTTGAGGATGTGACGATCAAAGGATACCTGATCTATATCAAAGCAGCTCTGAACTGGGCGTATGAAATCAACATGCTTCCCAGTGTTCCAAAGTTTCCAAAGTTCAAGCGTATTCGAGAAGAAAAGGTGATGCGCGGGAGGCCGATTTGCTTAGAAGAGTTTGAACGGATGCTGGACGCCGTTCCCGGTGTCTGCGGAGAGAAGCAGGCCGATTCATGGAAGTTTCATTTGCGCGGATTGTGGTGCTCTGGGTTGCGTCTGAAAGAGTCTCTAAACCTGTACTGGGATCGTGAGGACAAACTGTCTGTTGATTTCTCTGGTAAGCGTCCGGTGTTCCGTATCAGGGCAGAAGCTGAGAAAGGCCATCGCGACCGGGTGTTGCCGATCGTTCCTGAATTCGCTGCTCTGCTGGAGGAAGTGCCAGAAGACGAGAGAACCGGCCCCGTATTCAATCCACAGGCCCGGAAGAGGCGAGCCGAACGAATGCTACCGTCAACGATATCAAAGCAGATAGCCGATATCGGGGAGAAAGCAAACGTTGTCGTCAGTGAAAAGGGGAATATCAATAAGGAGACAGGCAAACGAAAACCACGCTTTGCGTCTGCTCACGACCTGCGGCGTGCTTTTGGTCAGAGATGGTCACTCAAAGTGATGCCAGACGTGCTAATGCTACTGATGCGGCACTCTGATATTGATACCACAATGAAGTATTACGTGGGCAGAAATGCACAGAAAGCAGCAGATGTGATCTGGCAGGCCGATGCCGATTCTGTGACCAATCTTGTGACCAGTGACCAGGAAGAGGAAATCACTGAAGAAATCCAGTAGGATTAAGCCTACAAAAACAGGCGTTTGAGAGTACCCCCGGCAGGGTTCGAACCTGCGACCTATGCTTTAGGAAAGCATTGCTCTATCCAACTGAGCTACGGGGGCTGGAGGTGAGTCCTAATATAGTAGGGGTTCAGGGCTTTCGTCAAACGTCTGCTCTGCCGGAATTGAGAGTGACACCAAAAAGGGAGACCGGGCTCGCTGGTCCTGCTTATTTCAGGGGTTCGGCTTTGACATACAGATCTTTGGGAGCGGTCTCGTAATACTTGAACATGGCGGGGCAGATCCAGCCTTCCATCTCGGAATCGGAGAAGCGGTAGTAGTTGCCGTCCCCCTCGCCACGGAGCCAGACCAGTTTTTTTTGATACTGGGGGAACGGCTTTGCGGAAAACAGCAGTCGGAAGCCTGCATCAGCATCGGGTATGTCCTTGACGATCACATCGATCATTTCCGGAACGCCCGCCACGAACGGTTCCTGGACGAGTCCCGCAGAGCTGTCATCAAAGACCCAGGTCCCCTGGTGCCGATAAGGGGCGATGACCATAATCGCGTTTTCCCGGGGCAGACGGGAGACAAAGGGCGGCAGCTTGAGCTGCCAGGCGATTCCGACTCCGATCAGAATCAGTCCCAGCGCCAGCAGGCTCAGGCGCATCCAGTTTGTATGGGCGGATATTATTTGCTGTGGTACAGGTTCTTCAGACATGCGATCTTCCTGAGTCGGGATTTATCAGTTACCCGTTTCTATCAGTTTAACGGATTGTCCGCCGAATGCGAAAAAATTGTCTCACGTTCACGCGATTGCCGACATTAATTAAAGAGTTATATCTTATTTGAGTTGGAACAGAAAACGTGGTGAAACGCAAGTCAATTGAACCTGTGAATGTGAATCAGTGGATCGCCGCCTTTTGCGGGGTGATTCTGGGACTGTTGCTGGAAGCGATCATCGGCGGTTACTCCTGGATGGAAACCGGGCCGATGATCCGGTTTCAGAGTGGCGTCCGTCTGCCTGTCATTGGCCCCTTACTGGGCGGAGCACTGGCTTACCTGTTTGCATTGCGGTTCGGAGAGATCAAAATTCGGGGTGTGTTGAAGCATTCGATCATCGGTGCGATCGTCGGCCTGCTGATCGGCTATTTTCTGGGAGTCTGGGTGCTGGCGCCGCTGCTGGCACAACAGGATCCGCACTACAACTTTTTCAGAAGCAAGGTCACCGCCGGTTACACACGCTACTTTATCTTGAACGGGATGCCCGTAAGTGCGCTCGTTGGCTGTGCGCTGGGTGTAATCTATAGCGTGAAGCTCAAACGGCGTTAATGATATGCTATGCTTTCTGAAGCCAGAGCGCAGCCTCACCTTCAGGAAAGTCTGAATTCACTGGTGGGAAATCTTTCTGCCTGCGCTGACATATGTGTTGTGCATCGGCCCGGATGATGCCTGCCTGATCGATAATATTGGTACGGTATCCAATGCAACCTCTGAACGGATCATGTCTTTATACACGGAGAGAAATCAATTTCTGTTGATCAATAGAATCGGGTTGAACCAACAAAGATATACCGATCTTTTCTTAAGCAGTAATCGCCTACTCCCTGAAGTTTTGCTGATATGTTGAATGACTGCGAGTCAGATACGGGTACAAAACACTGCAACAGACTGACCCGGTCCTGCGAAACGTTCAACCGTTCTGCCGCTCAGGCTCCAGCAACCGCGAGGATCGCGACGACCGTCTATTGGAATGTTTTCTGCGCAGGGTATTGTCATTTCAATGATCGGATCGATATCTCTCGAAAGAGTGCGAATGAGGGCCTGCGTGGAGCCCACGTCTTGTCACCACCACCGTAAAAGGTCTCAAACAGCAGACTATCCACAGCAAGGTCGGTAGAGGCACGCCACTCCAGATCAGATCGCCTGACGACACGACGATATTCGCCCGACTCTTCATTGCCAATCCAGACGTCAAGTTGTCCATCACGACGGCCGGGAGTGTTCATCGTTACCCGCATTCGCACAAGAACTGGTTCACCCGTCGGAAAGCGATATTCCGCAGGAAATGGAAAACTCTCTCCATATTTCCTGGGCTGATTCATGTGGTACACATACGCTTCGCCGCGACCATCAGCACGCCACATGAGCCTTGCCGAAAACCCGTTCCTGCCATTCGCCGGGTTTCCCCCGGTGACGCTTTCCGGGCCACCACACAACCCCGGAAGCTTGCCGCCTTTGACCCAGTCGAAATCCCGACTGAACGTCAACCGGTACTTCAATTCGACACTATGTGATCTGGTAATCGGGTATCGCCAGCCGACTCCGCCTTTCTCGGGTCCGATTTCGCCAACCACATAGTCAACGCGATACGCCTTATCGTCCTCTGCCGTGACGACCGAAAGGTGTCTCTCGCTAACACCATCTTCATATCGGCACCCTGGCCAATCCTTCTTCCACTGGGCTACCGTGCAGACGCCAGGATCAGATCGTATCATGATTTGCTGAGTGTGTTGTCCGAGAGCCGGTTGGGCATACAGCACGGCGAGCAGCATACAGGAGAGAAGTGTCATGAACCGAGCAGGCACGGCCCGCATGACTCGCACATGTCCCGGATTCGCCAATGTCCTCATCGGTAACGCCGTATCAAGTAACCTAACTCCGGCAGACAAGCGATAAACCTCAGAACAAAAGACGTGCATGTCATCCTGAGAATTCCTCGAGGTCGATGATCGATTGAGAAAATCCTGGTTTTCCCATTGAGGTTGAACCCTATTGAGTCTGGAACCGCTCCAGGCAGATTTCGATACCCGTCTTAACATCGCGCCTCCCCATTCACAATTCTGATGATTTTCTGATGCGATCCGGAAGTGCATCGCTGACTCATAAGCACGCGGGAGCAGACTGGCAGCCGATTACATCATGAACAATGGAAATTCAAATTCCTACTTTGAATTTCAAAAATTCATTCTGCTTTCAAAATTGAATGAGTTGAGGCAGAATTGAGTACCAGAATTTGAGTGGTGCATTTGAATGGGGCGTTAAAAAACGCATCGCTGGTTGAAACCAGGATGCGTTGAGTTTTGGTTGAATTTCGTCCTGTTTACTCAGGCACGACGGGCGAAACGAAGTCGGCGGGTTTGAAGGTCAGGACGGAACAGTTGACTTTTTCCAGCATGCGTTCTGCGGTATTGCCGATGAAGAAGCCGCTGAGCCCACTTCGGGCCAGGGTTCCCATGGCAAGCAGGTTGACTTTATTTTCTGCGATGAAGGCAGGAATGGCCACTTCGGGCGAACCTTCCAGGACATGCACCTGCACGCCATAGGTGAGTGTGCGGAAGTCGGTCTGGGCCAGTTGCTCGTTCAACTCATTCTTGATTTCATCCAGAATCACTTTGGAGCTCTCCTGAAGCGTTTCCTCATTGACTCCCAGTCCTTGCAGCCGCTGGTCCAAGTTCGTATCAATCGCGTGAACCAGATGGATTTTCATGTCGGCCACCTGTGCGGCATTGACGACAAAGTTGAGGATATCCGTGCTGACTTCGCTCATATCGCTGGCAACAACAACCTCGGGAACATCCGGTTCTTCATCGACCTTTACAGCATATACCGGACAGGGGCACTGACGGAACAGGTTCATCACCGTGCCGCCGAACAGCCGACCGGTGAATCCATGGGGACGCGTCCCCACCAGGACCATATCGTGTTTTTCTTTGATGACTTCCAGAATAATTTCGCGCCACGGTGGCCCCAGGGCTACCTTGGAAGAACTGTCGACCCCCTTCTCTTTCGCCTGTTCAATCAGGATCTGCATGACGGCTTGCGCTTCGTCCGTCACGTTATTGTGCACGTGCTTTTTATCTTCCTCAAGCAGATGCCTGGTATGAGCTGACAGATCAATGGCAGCGAAAAACTCCAGTTTTGCATGGAACCTGCTGGCGGCCCAGATCGCACGTTCAACCGCTTCTGTAGTCTGCTCATTCAGATCGGAAGCGACAAGCCGATCCGCGTGGGTCAGATCGACACCAACCAGGATAGAATTAAGTGTTTGCATGGGATGATCTCTTGTTGTTTGCGATGCGTAATTCGTTTCTCTTCATACCATTATGACAAAAGTCTAATGCTGTTTCCAGTGGAGTGTCATTTTTAAATTTTGGGTTGATAGATATCACGAGAGTGCGACAACGGAGCACGTAAACAACACCTCCAACCCTCATATTCAAGCTTGACAAAGCACCAGGCTGAATTCCGCTTTCTTGAAACAGTATTTTTCTGCATCTATTAATAGTATACCTGACGATTCCAGGCGGGCATGTCAGCAAATCTGTCAGACATCCTGATTTCCGAATTTGAAACAGGAGTTATACAGATAACAGGATGAGAATTGCAATCGCGGTTAACCTGAGATCGAGACTGCAGGCGTTCATTATTTTGGCTTTTGCATCAGCACGATAAACTCATGGACTTTATTTACGCGAAAGACGGAAGGGTATCCCAGTGGTCTGAGATTATTATATTCCGCCTGGCGATTCCAGATGATCAGATCATCGTACAGAAAACCAAGCTCCTGCAGGCGGGTGGCCAGATCGCTGTGAAAGGGGAAAAAACGGCTCCGTTTACGCAGATCCATGACGATGGCACAGCAGTAGGCCCCCGGCTTTAATGCCGTCAGCACCTGCGAGAATACTCGGTTCAATTCATTCAGAAACTCATTGTAATCTTCGACGACCCCGAGATCCTGATCATGGTTGCCGTAATGACGCACATCCTTGTGATCCGCTGATCGACGCTGGTTTAAGACATTCCAGTAAGGAGGCGAGGTAATGCATAAATCGACGCTTTCCGGTGATACGTGTTCTGCTAAATTCAGAGCAGATCCATGAATGATGCGCGACCTGCATTCGGTCTGTTCGTCGGCTTCGAGACCCAGGGCATGCAGACGCTGCCGGGCCAGGTCGGCATAATCTTCTGACAGTTCCAGTCCGATTCCGGTTTTGCCCATTTTTTCTGCGGCGACAATCGTGCTGCCCGACCCGGCAAAAGGATCGAGAATCACTTGCCCCTGCAAGGGAAGAAATGTTTCGATGAGCCGTTCCACCAGCATTTCCGGGAAAATCGCGGGATGTTTCAGGCGAACTTCTTCCAGCGACTTGCGGATGTCGCTCCAGACGCTGATCGAATTCTGGATCCAGCGTTTGCCGTCCAGCGCGTTGTAGGGCGGAGGCAGTTGCCTGGTGCGTTTCTTTTTGGCTGGTTCATCAGAAGTCGACACGCCGAACTGGGTCTCCTGTGAAAACAGTAATCATGGTTACGTAGTGCTGCTGCCCCAGAGTACTCAATCTACAGACTTTGTAAATAGGCATTCAAATCAGCCAGGTCGGCAGGCGTTAAATCTTTCAGCAGTCCTTCCGGCATGAGCGAACTGCTTTTCTTGCTTTCAAAATCAATTTCGTCCGCCTCAATCCGGGTGGTCTGGTTATTGGAATTACGGAGTGTGAGCCCATCGACCGAGCGATAAACGACCAGTCCGGTGTAAACTTTCCCGTCTACAGTTCCCACGATGGTGGTCTGATAGCGGGGGGAGACATCGCGGTTAGGAGCCACAATCGCCGTGAAAAGATCTTTCCTGGAGAAGCGTTTCGCGACCCCCGCCAAGGCCGGCCCTAAGGCACTGCGATTTCCATGGCATTGAATGCAGGCCCGTTTTCGGAACAGTTCAGCTCCGTGTTCGCTGTTGCCAGCCTCCCAGTCGACCGTTTCCAGCATCGCATTTAATTTTTCCGTTTCCTCACCCCCCAGTTTAAAAATGCGGGCATACACTTCGGGAGACTGTCCGGACAACCAGTCCGACCAGGCTTGAATCAGGGCGCGCTGCTTTGTGGGGTCGGCGATATCTGCGGGATCGCCAATCTGTTGCCCGGTCCATTTCTGCAGGAGCGTGACAATCCGCGACTGCAGCTTCTGTTCCCGTTTATCATTGTCCATGCGACGAAGTGTGGCAAACAGCCTGATGGTTTCGTCCGGAGATGTGGGCGGCGTCAGTTTTTCCAGAGCAGAAATACAGGCTTCCAGAACTTCAATCTGTGACGAGTCCAGCCCTTCGAAAAATTTATCACGATCCTGTTCTTCAGGACTGGACGACAGAACCGCGAGTACCGCGGGCTGCAGTGCGAAGTTGTCGTAGAGATTACGAATCATTTCCCGATGCGCGGGTTTCTTTGACTCGCCAAACAGAAATACCACGTCGCTGGTCCACAGAAAATCGGGATCCGCCTCGATCTTCCGTTCAAACGCAGCAATCGCGGTTCCCAGCAACTGCCCCGGCAGCTGGCTCAGAAACAGCACGTGTCCGGGTAGACCAAAGCCGGGCTGTTCGACAATCTGGCGGGGAAGATCCGCGTCAATTTTCACCAGCTGTGCATACAGTTCTTTAAAACGATCATCCCAGTTTGTATCCTGCGGCAGTTTAAGGCGAAGCAGTTTCTCATCGATGGAGACCAGTGCTTTGGCGATTTTTTTCGATTGCGCAGTACTGCGGTCACTGGGAATACGAGCCGCGACGATCAGGTAATGAATGTCGTTTACCGGGTCTGAGTCATCGGTGATTTTTTCCAGGATGCGATCCAGCAGACGGGGATTGTAAGGTGCCAGCATCGACAGCGTCCGCGCCAGTTCATAATCGAGCACTTCGTGGCTGCTGGGAAACGCGTCCATCAGGCGGATGCGGATCGGATCGAGCTGACGTTCATATTCTGCAAGATCAACGCCGTTCGCATACCCGTCGAAAACCGCCGCCATTTTCGTAGGTGGCCCGAGATCACCGAGCCCCAGTTGAATCAGACGCAGCGCATCCAGACGCAGGTCAGTCTGGTAGTCACCTTCAAAAACAGTGATCCCGGTACGAACCGCGAGGGGCACAACGCCTCCCTCTTTAATAATTTTGGCATACGCCAGCGTGATCAGAGCCGCCCCATTGGAAGCTTCCACACGATCAGAAAGTGTTTTGAAATCCGCGGCGTTCAATGTGGCTGCTGCCCGGGCAGCCGACTGTCTGACATAGCGGGCAGTAGCGTCCAGCGTTTTCTGCAGGCCGGTCAGACATTCCCCCTGATTGACCTGGTCTCCCAGTTGCAGCAGCGTCTCCAGCGCAAAGCGGGCAACGAGTGGCGAATCATCCTGCAGCAGTTGATTCAACCATTTTGCTTTCTGCATAGACGGACCGGGATAGGCGAGAGACCATGCCAGCCGTGCGCGAACCCGTTCTGACCTGTCCTGCAGCAGTGGTTCAATCAGTGAGTCGGGTACTCCCCCCAGCAGTTCGGTAATGATTTCGATGGCCCGCACACGTTGCGCAGCGGAACGACCCGGATTCAAAGCGGCTTCTGAAAACGCTTCCGGCCTGATCGTTTTCACCAGCGGGAACCAGTTCTCTCGGGACCAGCTGCTGAGGGGCTGCGGAGCCGAGAGACAGGCATCCAGGGCGGGTAACGTCTCTGTTTCCTGAATCGTGTTTTCGGCAACTTCTGCTGAAGTCAGATCCGGTTTCTGCGCTTCGATCGGCCCGATGTATTCGATTTTGAATACAGAGCCGCGGGTACCGCGTCCCCCCACGCTGACATACAGGCAACCATCGGGGCCCACCGCAAGGTCGGTCGGTGCAAAGCCGAACTGCCCGACTCCCGTGATAAAATCAATGGGATCGCTGGCATAGCTGCCTTGATAGTATCGCATGGGGATCGCATGGACGCGGCCGAAAGTCCAGTCGGCGACGAACAGTGCCCCCTGATATTCCTGCGGGAACTGACGCTGCTGATAGCAGCTGACGCCGGTCGGTGAGCCTCTGTGAAAGGCAGCGATCGCCGGTGGCATGTCCAGAAACGAGTCGGGACGTTTCCAGCTGCGACTCCGCCAGCCTGCATTCGAACCGGGCAGCACATGAAACACACGCGTCGGCCGGTACCAGGGGAGCGAAATATCGCGTTCGCCATCACTGTCGTAAGTGAAGACATCGCCATTGGGATTGAAGGCGAAATCATACGCATTGCGAAATCCATCTGCGATTACTTCCCCCTGTGTCAGATCGGGGCTGAGCCGCATGAGTGTTCCCGCATAAGGTTTCTTCACGGGTGACGTTCTGCCAGTGATATATTTTTCATTGATGCCTGCGGTATTCCCCAGGAGCAGATACCAGTATCCATCCGGGCCACGCTGGATCGAGTGTGTATTATGTTCGCCACCGGTCCGGGTTCTCAAAAACACATCCGGTTTGCCGTCAGCACGATCGTCGGCGTTTTCATCTCGATAGCGAATCAGTCCCGCATCCCCGGTGCAGAGCAGATCTCTGCCGAGAAAATACATGCCCTGGGCCCCGGTAGCCGGACCATCTGCGTACTGCTGGAATGATTCGGCGACGCCATCCCCGTCGGCATCAATCAGAATGCGGACATAACCCGGTCCGGAAACGACCACGCGCCCCTGCGAGTCGATCGTCATGGAATAGATGTCGTGGGCCAGGTCATCGTCGGCATAGAGGGTGGCGCGAAAGCCTTCGGGAACTTTCAATCCCGAGAACGCTTCGGCTGCCGAAGTGGTATTCAGAGGGGCGAATACCGGTCCCGTCAGACAGACCAGTAACAGAATCAGGCGCTGGCCTGTAATACACGAGTCAGAAAAAGGCATGAGACCTCAGATAAGTTAAATAATAAAAATCTGCCGTCGATGGATTTCAAGGCGAGTTAATAACAGGTCAGGTTGATGGAAGGAACCTGACAGCCATCATAGTGCCTGAGTGCAGGTCAAGGCAATCCCGCTGTTTCAGATCGGCAAAAGTAGAACGGGAGCTTATTTACCGTTATTTACTAACTCGCCAGAATTCAGGCAGATTGTCCAGCGTCTCTGCCACGATTTGCAGAATCGCCTGTCGTTCCTGTACAGGAAATGCGGCGGGATCAACGTCCCAGGACTGTTCCAGTTCCGCAGCAGATGCGGCCAGGAACGTATGGATATTCTGTAAAATCCTGTTCCTGGCGGCCGAGGGCATCTTGCGGAAACTGTCTGTGTAAATCAGATAACTCAGCCGATAGCGAAACAGTTTTGTCTGCAGGTCGAAGTCTTTCAGCGACCGTCCGCTGGCATCACGTTTGCCCGATTGCTCAAACCAGGTCTGATAGTCGGTGGTGCCCTGTAAAGGCCCTGCGAGTGCTGCTTCATCGAGAAACAGCAGATAGCGAACCAGCTGCTGTTCTACATCCGACCGGAGCCCCAGTTGCTGTTCCATACTGGCACGGGTGATCAGATTGTGTGCGTGAACCTGATGATCGAGGATGAGGTGAGCCACCAGATCCGAATGTGGATGCAGGTATTTCGCCGTATCAACAAACTGATCGACCTGTTTAAGATTCGCGCGGAGCGCGGGATTGGTCTTTGCTGCTTCGATGACATCCCGATTAAACAGATTGCCGAGATGGGTCATATCAGCATGCGTGCCTGTGACGTACCAGCCCCCCCAGCGTTTCTCCAGCGGTTTGTCATGCGAGATCTGGGAGTAGCCGGAAATCGGTCGGCCATGCTGATCGGTTAGAAACGAGCGAACGAGTAAACCGGGAATCCGCAGACTCGAATCGCCGCCATGACAGGCCAGGCAGCGTTCGGAACGAACCAGCCGCGGTTCGTTCGCTGCCTTGACGGCGAGTTCATAAAAAATGGTGCCCTTCAACGGGTCGACCGCAGCAAATTCCATCTTCTCTGCCCCGGGAACCCAGCCAATATAAACATCGTCATTAAAATAGATAACGCGGGGATTTTCCGGTTTAATGAGCCGTGGGTTGAGTGCTGTCTTGGAAAAAACCATCAGCTGCGAAGATTCGGGAATCTGCAATGCTTTCAGGACTTCGCGCAGATATCCCCACTGCGAGTCGTAGTTCAGTTTCAGTGTCCGGGCGGACAGCGCCTGCTCCAGTTGCGAGGCGGCATCGGTATGCTGGCCGAGTCCGTATTCGACGGGAGGCAGACCAAAGGGAATCGGGTCCCTAAAATCAATCTCCTTCACGGGTTCAGTTGGTTTGGGGGCCACCAGTGGCTCTTCTGCCTTTACCAGTGAGGGAAAAAGCAACAGCCACAGCCCCAATATCGTTACCTGATTTGTCATGTCTGAGAATCTACAATTGATCAAATATCTTTGATGGTTTAAAATAGGCAAAGCTGACCTGTAAAAATCCGAATCTGTTCGCAGTAAACGGCTTAGCAGGATCAATAAATCGAAATCAGCGGGAGTCATTCCGATGCAAATCGGTGCCGGGTTGACTCTTATATCTGAAATCCCTATGAATCTGTCAGGATTTGTGACTTACTTCACAGAAGGAAACAGTCCTGTACCCGATATAATTTAGCATGTTGGCTCACGGGCCCGTTAGTCTTAAATCTGAGTTTTCTGGAAGGGTTTCATTTTGAAAACTCCTCGCCGCTTTATCGCCTCTGTTTCTCTCCTCACTGTTTTTGCCGCCCTGTTTTGCATCCCTCTTGCTTCGCAGGCACAAAAGAACAGTCTGACCGATTTTTTTGATCAGAAGAAAGCTGCCGCAACTGATGCGGGAGTCAACACAGAGATTAATGTCAGTCTGCTGCCTCAGGATGCGAAAGCGGGTGAAACGGTCACCCTGTCGATCGCCGTGATTCTGCCAGAAGGGGCATATACCTATTCTACCAATCCCACCTTCGGCGGTGCGACAAAGTTTAAAATTGACGATGCCAAAGGTCTGACGGCCATCGACCAGCATTTCAACGCGGATCATCCCCCCAAAACCGTGTTCGAACCGCTGTTCATGAAAGAAGTCGAAAAATTTGAGAAACATGTCATCTGGAGCCGTCGCTACAAAGTGAACCAGGATGTGACCAATCCGTCCCAGGTGATTATCAACGGACAGATGGACTACCAGGTTTGTAATGCAGATCGCTGTGTGGCGTTACAGCACCCCTTCAGCGCCATGCTGACTGGTAAACAGGAAACCGCGCCGCTGTCTATTACCAAAGTTCCCGAACGGCGTTCGCAGCCTGATCCGGTTGAACTGAGTTTTGCCCTGACACCTGCCAAATCGAACCCGGAAAAACTGGTACAGTTAAAGATCACCATGAAGCTGGAGGAAGGCTTCCATACCTTTGCCCTCGATCAGGACAAGACACAGGCGGGACTCCCGACCCATATCGAACTGTTCAAGCTGGAAGGTTTGAAACCCGTCTCCCGGCAGTTCTCAGTCAGTCCGGAACCGGAGCAGGAAACTCACGGTGAATACAACCAGCGAACTCACTACGACGAAGTGGTCTGGACACGTGAGTTTGAACGTCTGCCTGATGCGAAGGCGATTGGCGTCGAAGGGAAACTCAAATACCAGATCTGCAACGAAGGCAGTTGCCGTCCGCCGCTGCCTGTGGAATTTCAGCTGGGCAGCCTGACCAACGCCCAGCCGGTGGCGATGTCTTCACTCGAAGAACTCAAAGAGCCCGACAGTGACGACGCCCTGATTATCGCTTCAGAAGGTGAGAATCAGTCGCTTGCTTCCTACCTGTTTTTTGCCTTCCTGGGGGGATTGATTCTGAACGTAATGCCCTGCGTGCTGCCCGTGGTGGCCATTAAAGTCATGAGCTTTGTGCAACAGGCGGGAGAAAGCCGCACACGGATTTTTGCCTTGAACATCTTTTATTCCCTGGGAGTCCTCACAGTCTTTTTAGGCCTCGCGTCGCTGGCCGTGTTCGCAGGACTGGGATGGGGGGGACTGTTCCAGAGTACCAAATTCAATATCATCATGGCCTGCATCGTGTATGCGATGGGGTTGAGTATGCTGGGCGTGTTCGAGATTCCTGTTCCCGGGATGGTGGGTTCCGCCGCCAGTGGTCAACAGAAGGAAGGACTGCCGGGTGCCTATTTAACAGGGATCCTGGCGACGCTGCTGGCGACGCCCTGCAGTGGACCGTTTCTCGGGCCGGTACTGGCATGGTCTGTGATGCAGACGCCTGCAATTACCTACCTGGTCTGGTCGGTGATGGGACTGGGTATGGCCTCACCTTATATTATCTTCAGTGTATTCCCCAAAGCGATCAACTATCTTCCCAAACCGGGAATGTGGATGGTGCGGTTCAAGGAATTTTCGGGAATCGTGTTGATGGGTGCGGTGATCTTCATCATTTCGTTTCTGGATGAATCTCTGACGATCCCCGTGCTGATTATGCTGCTGGGTATCACGACCGGCTTGTGGATGATTGGCAGTCTCTACTCTCATAATTCTTCATTTCAGAAAAAAATGATCGTACGCACGGCAGCATTACTACTGACCGCGGGTATCGGACTGTTTGGCTATAATATGAGTCAGAAATCAACCAACGATCTTCCCTGGGTCCCCTTCAACGTGGCAGAGCTGCAAAAACTGAGAACAGAAAACAAAACCATCCTGATTGATTTTTCAGCAGAATGGTGCCTGACCTGCAAAACGAATGAAAAATTTGCGTTGAATACTCCGGAAACACTGGAGCTGATCAAAAAACATAACGTCGTCCCCATGTATGCTGACTACACCGACTATTCACCCACCATTAAAGAGTGGCTGGATAAATTCCAGAGCGTCAGTATTCCGTTGACGGTTATCTTCCCGGCCAACCGTCCTAACGAGCCGATCATCATTCGTGACCTGTATACCAAGTCAACGCTGCTGAATGCGCTTCAGGAAGCCATCGCTGTACCGCCTGCCAAGAAATCAGCAAAGCGGGAAATGGTTTCCACGGCGGCACAATAAGCCGGATTCAAATAAGTGAGTCTCTCCAGGGCGGCACTCTTTTCGAGTGCCGCTTTTTTTTGTATGGTATGTTTCTTAATTCAACCTGCCCCTGCCTGAATGATCTGGCACTATCCTAACCGGCCTTGAGAAAAATCATGCAAGACGACGCGGCTACCCCCGATCCGGAACAGAGTGACGAAATCGTTGTCGCGACCCCTCGCAGGTCCACTTGGTCGGAGATGAAGACCGCGGAAGACTGGTGGGCCATCTGGATCGGCGGGGGACTGCTGCTGATCTGTTTTCTGTCAGTTTACCTTACGCTGCCCGCAGACTTCTCAGAGCAACTCAAGGCTGCGGAAACGACGGGAGAAAAAGTCAGCGTGCACAGTCCGCTGAAAGCGTGGCTGGGCAAACCGGGTTCGTGGACGCAGAACCCGCTGGACGCGCTGTTTCCGCCTGAGAAAAGCAACCTGATTCTGCCGTTAGGCATGGTGTTTCTGATCAGCCTGCTTGGCTTTTCGCTGGCAGTCAAATCCATGGGACAGGCTGTGTCTAAATTTGCCATCGGTTTTATCGGTGTTTTTATCCTGGCTGCCCTGGCCTACATCCTGACGAGCCAGGTTGTGGTGAAGCAGTATAACCTGGAATATGCACTGTGGGCATTAATGCTGGGTTTGATCATCAGTAATACGATTGGGACGCCCGGCTGGATGAAGCCGGCGCTGAAAACCGAGCTATATGTTAAAACCGGGCTGGTCGTGATGGGAGCCAGTGTATTATTCAGCCGCCTGCTGGTTCTGGGTCTGCCGGGAATTTATGTTGCCTGGGTTGTGACGCCCGTAGTTCTGATCAGCACGTATGTGTTCGGCCAGAAAGTGTTGAAGATGGAATCGCGATCATTGAACATGGTGATCTCGGCGGATATGTCTGTCTGCGGGGTCTCTGCGGCCATTGCGACGGCCGCGTCGTGTAAAGCAAAAAAAGAAGAGCTGTCGTTTGCGATTGGCCTGTCACTGACTTTCACAGTGATCATGATGATGGTACTTCCCCAGGTCATCCGGTTACTGGGGCTGGACCCCATTCTGGGCGGTGCCTGGATGGGAGGCACCATTGATGCCACAGGTGCTGTTGCGGCAGCAGGAGCCATGCTGGGCCCCGAAGCAGAGCAGGTGGCCGTCACGATCAAGATGATTCAGAATATTCTGATCGGCGTGACTGCTTTTGGTGTCGCCGTGTACTGGGTCACCTGCGTCGAAAGTAAAAAAGAGAATTCCCAGATCAAGCCCGATGCGTGGGAGATCTGGTATCGTTTCCCCAAATTCGTGCTGGGCTTCATTATCGCTTCGGCCGTATTTTCGCTGCTGTATACGATGCTGCCGGGGGGCGACCTGATTGTGCCGACGATGGTGAAAGAATCTTCCAAAGTCTTCCGGGGCTGGTTCTTCTGCCTGGCGTTTGTGAGCATCGGACTGGAAACCAATTTCCGCGAGCTGGCAAAATTCCTCAAAGGGGGCAAGCCGCTGATCCTGTATGTCTGCGGACAGTCGCTGAACCTGCTGCTCACACTGCTGATGGCCTGGCTGATGTTCTCGGTCTTTTATGCCGACGTTGTGAAAGACGTGTTCAGCAAGTAGAGAACACAAAGCAGTGCCCGGTGTTTATCTCCGAAGATTGAAGCGGATGCCTTATAATAGCACCTCGCAGAGTGAAACTGCGGTCGCGTATTCCAGCGCGCATTACATTGAATGATAGCCTCTCTCGATCGATCCTACCTGGTCGCTACCGTCCTGAAGATGCGAAAGCAAAACGGGACGCAGTCCAGCAGGTAGAGCGATTCAGACGCGCTGATGTTTCAAGGACTGGGACGTGCTGGCTGGATTGGATGGATTTTCTGGCACTGGCGCGGTATTGGCGAAACAGAGGCCATTACAGTGGAGGTAAGGTGTGTTAATGTCGTATGTCTGGCGTTTTTAAGGTACTTTTTGACAGGAAAGCAGGTGCTCATGTTGAAATCATTTCGCGATTTTTTTTCAAATGTGCGTCTCACAAGGGGAATTAATAGTGAGCGTATTCACAGGCAGCCATTAATTCAGCGCACGAGAAAAGCGGGCAACGCGCGCGACGCATAAGCAGGGAGTTTCGAGATTGGCGTGACGGGGTCAAGTCGAATTTGATCAGGTACCATAAAAAACCCCGACGAATGGTGCCGGGGCGGTGAGAGATGATCAGCGGTGCTGTCTGTTTACGACTGCTGCATTAACCAGACAAGCAGTCCTTTGGCCAGGTGCTTGCGGTTTTCTGCCTGTTCGAAAACGATGCTGTGTGAACTGTCGAGGACGCCATCGGTGACTTCAAGCCCCCGCTTGGCGGGCAGACAGTGCATGAAGCGACAGTTCTTCGCGGCTGCTGACAGCAGGCTGTCGTTGATCTGGTAATCGGCGAAGATCTGTTTGCGCTTTTCGGTCTCCGCTTCCTGTCCCATGCTGGCCCAGACATCGGTGTAGATCACAGTCGCGTCAGCGACCGCTTTGTGAGGATCCGCTTCCAGTTCAAGTTGAACCTGGGGGAAGTTTTTCTTCAAGGTATTGACCAGTTTTGAGCAGAGTTCAAATCCTGGAGGAGACGAAATGACAAACGGAACATTCAGTTTTGCACAACAGTTTGCCAGCGAATAGGCGACATTATTTCCATCACCCACATACACAAGTTTCTGCTGTGAGAGATCGCCGGCTATTTCCTGTATCGTAAACAGGTCGGTCAGCGCCTGGCAGGGATGGCTTAAATCGGAAAGTGCATTGATGACAGACGCCTGTGAGTTGGCGGCGAACAGTTCAATCAGTTCATGCGAGAATGTTCGCAGCGTGATGACATCGGAATAGCGTCCGATGACCCGCGCGACATCTTCGACGGACTCGCGACCATCCAGACCGGCTTCCTTACACGAAAAGAAACTCGCGCCGCCCCCCAGTTCCCACATTGCGGATTCAAAACTGAGTCGCGTCCGCAGTGAAGGTTTCTCGAAGACCTGCGTCATGGTTCTGCCCTGCAGTAACTGGGGGCGTTCGCCACGGGCTCTTTTATCTTTGAGCTCCTGCACCAGGGCAAATATTTCGAGTATCTCTGACGAATCCAGGTCGTGTAAAGTAACTAAATGTCTCATTGGATTTCTCAATCAATGACTGGTTAAAAACAGGAATTCCTGTTCGCTTCTTGAATTAAGATTCGAACAGGAATCAGTGAAAGGTCAATAATATCCTGGAGCGGGTTGGCTGGCGTTATTCTTCCTCGGCCATTTCGCGTAAGACGGTCGCGATGATTTCACAGCCTTCTTCCACCTGTTCCGCGGTCACATTCAACGGCGGCAGCAGACGGAGTACCGTGTCGTGTGTGGAATTGATCAACAGGCCACGCTCCATGCATTTTCCCACAGCGGGACCCGAGGGAATATTCAGTTCCACGCCAATCATCATTCCCTTGACGCGGACTTCGCGAATGAGAGGCAGTTCGGTCTGCAGTTGCTCAAAGAACCGCCGAAAGAGATCGGACATCGCCTGGCAGTTTTCCAGCAGGTTCTGTTCTTCGATCATCTGACCTGTGGCGAGACCGGCTGCCATCGCGAGCGGGTTCCCGCCAAACGTGCTGGCGTGCATTCCAGGTCGGAGACTGGGTGCCACTGCTTCGGTGGCGATGAATGCCCCTGCAGCAACACCACCGGCGATCCCTTTGGCCATCGTCATGATGTCGGGCTGTACGCCCCACTGCTGGTAACCAAACCAGGTCCCGGTTCTGCCCATGCTGGTTTGCACTTCATCGAAGATCAGCAGGCAGTTGGCTTCATCAGCGATTTTCCGTAAACCGGCGAGATAACCATCGTCCGGAATATTAACGCCTCCTTCCCCCTGAATGGGTTCGACAAGAATCGCACAGGTTTCATCGTCGACCAGACTGGCGACCGCCTCCAGATCGTTAAACGGTGCATAACGAAAACCGGCGACCAGGGGGCCGAGCCCTGCGTGATACTTGGGTTGTGCAGTCGCTGTGACTGCGGCATAGGTTCGACCGTGAAACCCGTTTTCGCAGGTAATGATTTTAGGACGTTTCCCATCGAAATGCAGACGCGCCAGTTTAATGGCCCCTTCGACGGCTTCCGCGCCACTGTTACAGAAGAAGGCTTTTCCGAAACTTCGCGTGCAGAGGAATTCGGCAAAACGTCCCTGTGCTTCGGTGTACCAGGTGTTGGGAACATGAATTAATCGAGAGACCTGATCCTGAATCGCCGTGACAACCGGTTCGGGACAGTAGCCCAGAATATTACAGCCCCAGCCGGGAAACAGGTCGAGGTAACGTTTGCCTTCCGCATCCCAGACCCAGGAGCCTTCGCCGCGCACGAGGCATATCGGATAACGCCCATAATTGGGGATCACATACTTATCGAATAGGGCAATCGTGTCCTGACTGCTGGCATGTCCCGTTACTTGCACTGTAGTACCTCGTTCATTCTGGATAATCCATAAATTCACAATATCGGTTTAATGGAAAGGATTTCTGACACTATTTCCCGATCCGAAGTTCGAAAAAAGGTCAAAGTTCTCTTAAGCCATTCAGATCGCATTCGTTCTTCCCAGAGAAACAGGGACAGAAGTCGGGCAGAAAGAAGCCGGAGATTATAGCAAATCATCTGGTATTTCGCAGTAATCCAAGGCCAAGAATCCGATTACTCACCAAATTTTCATGCGGAGCCAAGCCTTTGCCTGGCAAGCGTTTTTGAAGAGTCAGCTGACAATCATCAGCCTTATTTCTGTTGAAGCAGTTCTGCAACCTCTTTCGCAAAATACGTTAAGATGCCATCGGCGCCGGCCCGTTTGAAACAGACCAGACTTTCCAGCATCGACTTTTCACGGTCGAGCCAGCCGTTTTGAGCGGCGGCAGAGATCATGGCGTATTCCCCGCTGACCTGGTAGGCGAAGGTGGGAACCTCATACTCGGCTTTCACACGTCGTACGATGTCCAGGTAAGGCATTCCCGGTTTGACCATGACCATATCAGCTCCTTCACTGATATCCAGGCCGACTTCACGCATTGCTTCATCGGTGTTGGCAGGATCCATCTGGTAAGTCCGTTTGTCTCCACTGCCAAGATTCGTTCCGGAGCCGACGGCATCCCGGAACGGTCCATAAAAGGCAGACGCGTATTTCGCTGCGTAAGCCATGATCTGTACGTGCTGATAGCCAGCTTCATCCAGCGCTTCACGAATTGCACCGATCCGACCATCCATCATGTCAGAAGGAGCGATGATATCACAGCCCGCTTCCGCCTGTACAACAGATTGCTTACAGAGGACTTCGACTGATTCATCATTCACCACATACCCATCTCTGACGAGTCCATCCTGCCCGTGGCTGGTATAAGGATCGAGTGCCACATCACAGAGAATACCCAGATTGAGATTCTGTTCCTTCAACGCGCGCACAGCACGACAGACCAGATTTTCAGGGTTGAACGCTTCTTCGCCGCCTTCTGTTTTTTTGGCCGGATCGGTGGCAGGAAAAATCGCGAGTGCCGGAATCCCCAGGTCGGCTGCTGCTTTGGCTGCTTCTAACAGATGATCTACAGTCAAACGCTGGACGCCCGGCATCGAAGGGATATCCGTTTTCCGATTCGTTCCATCCTGGATAAATACAGGCCAGATCAGGTCATTCACCGAAAGCTGATTTTCAGAAACCAGGCGTCTAGACCAGTCTGTACGGCGATTTCGCCGCATACGTATATGAGGAAACATATAAAAATCAACCCTTGCTCAGACAAATTGGAAGGACCGGCGTATAAATTATACGCGCGGAATTTCAGATTATGATCGATTTCCGGTTAATTATAAAGCTATATACGATTTTTAAATCTGCTTGAGACTTGAGATTAGACCATTGCAATAGGCAGGCAAGTTCAATACTGTATTATTTAGTAGGGTATGAGCCCTCCCACCTGAAGAACTGAGATCACAGGCTTCGAAAGCAGAGTCTGCAATCCTACATCAGTGATACCACAATTCATAAACGAACAGTGAGGATCTTCTATGCGAAGAATAAACATGGTGCTCGTCAGCTCCGTTGTGCTGTTTCTTACCGCCTCTCTTGCATCTGCAGGTGACTGGGCACATTGGCGTGGCCCGGAACACAATGGCATTTCTCGTGAAACAAACCTGGTTGCCGACTGGAATCTGGACGGCAAAAACATTTTGTGGAAATCGGATATCGGCGGTCGAGCCGCTCCCATTATTCTCGATGGCCGCGTCTATCTCAACTGTCGAACCCATCATGATGTGACCGACCCGGAAGACAAGATCAATGCCCGGGAACAGGTCGTCTGCTGGGATGCCAAGACTGGGGAACTGCTCTGGAAAGATGAGTTCAATGTTTTCCAGACCGACATCCCCTCACCTCGTGTTGGCTGGGCCAGCATGGCAGGTGACACGGAAACAGGAAATGTTTTCGTGCACTCAGTCAGTGGTCTGTTCCGCTGCTATTCTCCCGAAGGCAAAATACTCTGGGAAACCTCACTGGCAGAAGATTACGGTAAGATCTCCGGTTATGGCGGTCGAACCCAGACGCCGATCGTGGATGAAGATCGGGTCATCGTCAGCTTTATGCATCTCAACTGGGGCAAAACTGCTTCTCCCCCTCCCAAGCAGACTTTTTATGCCTTCGATAAGAAGACCGGCAAACTGCTCTGGACGGCTGCTCCCGGCGGTGCCCCCCTTGATACGAATTATTCCGTTCCAATCGTAACCGTGATTGAAGGCACCCGCATGCTGATCGCCGGTAATGCGGACGGTGGCTGTTACGCGATGAACGCCAGAACCGGAGAAACACTCTGGGGCTTCCAGATGTCCAAGCGTGGTCTGAATGCCTCGCCTGTAGCCGATGGCAAATATGTTTACATCTCCCACGGTGAAGACAACATCGATACCGTCGACTTCGGTCGTGTGCAATGTATTGACGGTTCTTTACGCGGCGACATTACCAAGACAGGCAGTGTGTGGCGTGTGGATGGAGTGAAAGCCGGCTATGCCAGCCTGCTTGTCAAAGATGGCATTCTGTACGTCGTGGCTGATACCGGCCAGATGTATGCCTACGACAGCAAAGATGGCAAAGAACTCTGGACGTACAATCTGGGTACCGTTGGAAAAGGCTCTCCCGTCTGGGCTGACGGTAAACTGTATGTCATGGAAGTGAATGGCAATATCCATATCCTCAAAACCAGCCGCGAAAAGTGCGAAGAACTTTCACACGTACAACTGCTGGCGCGTGTCGATAAAGGGATGGATGAAATTTATGCCTCGCCTGCAATTGCCGATGGCCGCATTTATTTTGTCACACGTGACAGAACGATCTGCATCGGTGATAAAAGCAGGGAGCCAGCCAGCGACCCCGTGCCGCCACTGGCCGAAGAAAAGCCGATGCAGGATAAGATTGCTTCCATTCATCTGGTTCCCTATGAAGTCACTGCAACGCCGGGTGAAAAGATCGATTACGAAATTCTGGCTTACGATGCCAACGGTCGATTTATTAAAAAAGTCGACGCGAAGCTGACTCCCGGTCCCGGAATGGAAGCGGTAAAAGTGGATGGCATGAGCCTGACCACTCCTACCGATCTGAAAGCACCCGCTGCCGGAACCGTATCCGTCAAAGTGGGTGATGCGACATCCGATGCACGGATTCGCGTCTTTCCTCCCCTGCCCTGGAAGTTTGATGTAGAAGGCCTGAAAGGCAAACAGGTTCCTCCCGCCTGGGTCAATGCATTCCTGAAACTGCAGCCGAATGAAGTGGATGGCACAACCGCATTCAAATCCAGCCCGGGTAAGGGACGTCCCAGTGCCAGCATCTGGCTGGGGCCCTCCGATATGACAGAACTGGCTCCCAATGGTTATACGGTTCAGGCTGATGTTTTCTTCAAAGAACAGAAACGCAAACTGTCCAGCCTGGGTGTGACCGTCAATCGTTACGACCTGATTCTCAAAGGGAATTCCAGTAAACTGGCAGTCCAGAGCTGGGCTCCTCACAAGCGAATGGC
This sequence comes from Gimesia sp., assembly GCA_002706765.1. Taxonomy (GTDB): domain Bacteria; phylum Planctomycetota; class Planctomycetia; order Planctomycetales; family Planctomycetaceae; genus Gimesia. The sequence continues at coordinate 12,913 of PAJV01000036.1, read as the reverse complement.
TCAAGAAGTCAAGTACCGAGTCGACCCGGATACCTGGTATACGATGAAGCTGAAAGTTGATATCAAAGACGGACAGGCTGTCGTCAAAGGCAAAGTCTGGCCTCGTGATAAACCGGAACCAGAAGAGTGGACCATTGAAGTCAAGGATCCACATGCCAATACCAAGGGAAGCCCCGGGCTTTATCTCTACCGTCTCGCCGATGGTTACATCGATAACATCATTGTCTCTGAGGATAAATAATGAAAAAGTTGCTATTTCGATTTGCCCTGTTGAATTCCCTGGCCTGTTTCGCAGTCATGACAACAGGCTGCGAATCCAGTGATTCAACAAAGCCCTCTCCGGAGGCAAAAACCGAACTGGGTGGATCTGCTCCGATTGAAGAAGCAGGTTCCACAACCGGCGGTGCAGGCGTGGATCTGCCTGAAGCAGAACCTGAGATGAAAACCCCGGAGCCCAAACTGGACGCCGACGGAAATCCGGTTCAGCCCCAGGTCGAGCCCAAGTCAGAAACTCCTGAACCGGCCAAACCTGAAACTCCAGAACCTGCAAAACCCAAGGAAGAGCCAAAGCCAACTCCTGAGCCCAAACCGGAATCTGAACCGGCTCCCAAAGCTGAAAGCAAACCTGCTCCTAAGGAAACCAAACCGGCCCCCAAGAGTGAGGAAAAACCCAAGGCTGAAGCCAAACCGGAAAAGACTTCCCAGGCCAAGCCTGAAGCAGCCGGCAAAAAAGTCGTGACCGGCGACTGGCCCATGTGGGGCGGTGATCCAACCCGCAATATGGTTAACAAGACCACGGGAATCCAACTGAATTTTAAACCAGATGAAGGTCCCGGTAAAAACATCAACTGGATCTCCAAACTGGGTTCACAGACCTATGGTAACCCGGTTGTCGCCGGAGGTCAGGTTTACGTTGGTACGAACAACGGCGGAAAATATCGTCCCAAGTATGAAGATGACCTGGGAGTCGTACTCTGCTTTGACGAAAAGACCGGTGAATTCAAATGGCAGCTATCGCGTGAAAAACTGCCACAGGGCCGTGTCAATGACTGGCCGGAACAGGGAATCTGTTCTGCCCCCTGCATTGAAGGCGAGCGTCTCTGGGTCGTCACAAACCGTTGTGAACTGATGTGCCTGGATACGAAGGGCTTTTATGACAATGAAAATGATGGTCCTTACAAAGATGAAAAAGAGACTGATAAGAAAGATGCCGATATCATCTGGTCTCTGGATATGATCGAAGACCTGGGTGTCTTCCCACATAACCTGGCAACCAGTTCTCCAGTGGTCCACGGCGACACCGTCTTCCTGCTGACATCCAATGGTGTTGATGAAGCTCACCTTGAAGTGCCAGCGCCGCGGGCTCCCTGCTTTCTGGCCATCAATAAAAACACGGGAGAAGTCATCTGGGAAGACAATACACCGTTCGATAACATTCTGCACGGACAATGGTCCTCTCCTGCGATCGGTCAGGTAAATGGCAAAACACAGGTCTATTTCCCTGGTGGGGATGGCTGGCTCTACGCCTTCACACCCGAAGGTGATGGAGAAGGTAACGGCAAACTGATCTGGAAATTTGACCTGAATCCCAAAGACTCGAAATGGGAACTGGGAGGACGAGGAACCCGCAATGCTCTCATCAGTACCCCTGTTTTCAAAGATAACAGTGTGATCCTGGGAGTCGGACAGGACCCGGAACACGGTGAAGGCGTAGGTCACATCTATCGCATTGATGCCACTAAAACGGGTGACATCAGCCCACAGATTTCCGATGGAAAAGATGGTTGGAAAGATAATCCCAATTCCGGACAGATCTGGCATTACGGCGGTGAAGACGTCGATGGCAAGCTGACCGGCAAAAAAGGTGATCTGCTGTTCCGACGAACCATGTCGACTGTCGCTGTGGCTGATGGCCTGGTGTATGCTCCCGACCTGAGTGGGTTCGTACATTGCCTGGATTTTGAAACCGGTAAACGCTACTGGGAATATGACATGTTCGCAGCCTGCTGGGGTTCCCCGATGGTTGTTGATGGGAAGGTTCTGATTGGAAACGAAGACGGCATGCTGATCATTCTCGAAGCAGGAAAAGAAAAGAAACTGCTGGAAGAGAAAACCTTCAATTCGTCGATCTACAGCACCCCCACCATTGCCAACGGCAATATGTATATTTCCGATCGATCCCAGCTGTACTCGATCAAAGTGACTGAGTAACAACAGTTTACAGTTTTTTATACTGATTGAATTACCGAAGTCTGTTCTCTGCAGACTTCGGTTTTTTTATGCCCTGAGAATCCGGTTTTGACATAAAATCACTTTTTTGATACACCCCCCATACACCATTCTCCTGACCAGTTTCGAGAAATTCATCTCTACTGAAACCAGAACGTATCGGGTAACCATTTCCACATGTCATCTGCCATCATCGTCATTCCCTGTTTCAATGAAGAAAAACGACTGGAAGTACTCTCGTTTCGAAAGTACATTTTGGCTCATCCAGAGCATCAGTTTCTGTTTGTGAATGATGGCAGCAGTGATCGCACAGCGTTGATTCTCGATGACATGCAGGCAGCGGTGCCCGAATCATTTGATGTGCTGCACCTTTCTCGAAATCAGGGGAAAGCGGAAGCTGTCAGGCAGGGAATGCTCCAGGCGTTCCATACAGACGTAGATTACGCCGGTTACTGGGACGCTGATCTGGCTACGCCTCTGGAAATGATCCCCGAATTCACACAACAACTGGATCAGACCCCCCAGCTTTCGCTGGTAATTGGGGCCCGTGTCAAGCTCCTGGGCAGACAGATTGAACGGCAGCAGATCAGACATTATCTGGGACGCTGCTTTGCCACAGCCGCATCTACCGTGTTACAACTGCCGGTTTACGATACGCAGTGTGGCGCCAAACTTTTTCGGAACAGTTTGCAAAACCAGACTCTGTTTTCAACACGATTTCTAACTAACTGGATTTTTGACGTCGAATTGCTGGCCCGTGCCCGGCAGCTGGAAAAGTTTTTTGAGTGTGATCCGCTGGAAAACACGGTTTATGAACTTCCCCTGAATCGCTGGCGGGATGTAGCCGGATCGAAAGTCAAACCGCATGATTTCCTGAAAGCATTTTTCGAACTCTGTTCCATCTACTGGAACTACCTGCGACCTTCTCTGAAAAAGCCTTTCGCGACATTACCTGTCTCTTCCGTTTCAGACGCAGTCCGCAAAGCAGCATAGACTGTGTCCAGTTTTATTGTAGCGTCTCCACGGCCATTTGGGACCGGATATCATTGACTGAGAGACGTTGTGGAAAATGTGACTCGCTCTCGAATTTGTCTGGCTCTGCAGGCCGGATTAAATTCGGATCCAGAGATAAGACGCCTAGCCCCCGTTACACAAATTCCATCCGGAATACGGGAGTATGCGCAGACCAGAATCACCGGGCAGACGATTTTGAAAAACGGTCGTCTCACAACTTTGAGAGTTCTGTCAGGCATGATGAATGTTGAACCAGCTGCTGCAGTATTCACATTTCACATCGCCATGGGGGGAGACATCCAGATTGTCAGAAAGTGGTGCATTACATGTCGGACAGGCATACGTGCCCTGACTGGAACTCCGTTTTGCCGAGCGGGCTCTTTTTGACAACCTCTTCTTTTTCAAGCCTTTGCCTGTCAGCGAACTATAAGCAGTTAAGCCACCAATCAGGACGAATGGAATGGCAATAAATGAGGCAAAGATCCGAAAGAACAGAGGAGGCGCTCCAAAGCCACCGAAGGGTTGTGACCACATAAAGCCGAGGACTGTCAGGCCAATTCCGGCGAAGACGCAACCAATCACGACTCCCACAAACCGGGCTCCTGCTGCAATATTTTCCTGCTGATTATCAAGTTCGTTCATCTGGGTCCCTGTTCTGTTTCGACGAATGAGAGTGTCTGTCTCACTTTAGTCGACTTTAATGCCTTGGACCTTATTTTTGAAGGCAATATCCTGAAGTAAGGCATACCGCACAATATTCAAAGCCAGATTCACCGCATCCTGGGGCACATAACCTGCGCAGGCGACCGAGGCCTGCTGCTCCAGAGCACAACTGATGTCGTACTTGCTGTAAATGACAGCCAGATGTCCATCGATCTCGATGCCCTCCAGTAAAGGCTCCACGACGACAGTCTGCGCCTTCAAAGGCTGGTTCACATCATCCACTTCCATCTGGCGACGCCTGACGCGACGAACGTCATACCCCGTCTGCTCTGAAAATAAGGGATGATCAATGGGAATCCGCTTCAATTCGCGTGTGGGAAACATTTCCCGGATCATCTGGCGAAAGCTCTGATCAAAGGGTTGTGAACCGCAACAGGCGTCGGCAAACAGAACGGCACCATTCTCCAGCGCCTGCCTGATATTCGCCTGTTCCGACTTCGACAGGCTGAACTGGCTTCTCCCGTGCATATAAATCAGGGGATACTGCATCAGATTGGGATCGCTGGCCGGGAGACTGGGAGTTTTCGTCGAGGCGATCATCCCCGCTTTCTGATTCAACGCTTTCAATAAATTGCCCAAGGCCCGTGGTGCAGCGTCCCAGGTTCCCGTGTGTCGAATCTTGGCAATCTGCAGGAATCCCCGTTCAATCTGATTCTGCATCCCTTCTTTATTCGCCAGTTCTTCCTGATCCAGCTTATTGGGAGGTTCCCGACCTGTCGCATAGGCAATCACGTTGGAACCGATCCGAATTGCCCGGGTAATCATTGAGGTCGCTTTGACCGAGCGATCTTTGGAGGGGAATCGCATCCACTTGTCCCACAGACAGGCCAGGTCATCAGGACAGTAAATAATCGAAGTGCGGCAGCCGACATCGACTCCGTACAACTCGACACTTTCGGCATCCAGCAGATATTCACAACGAAAGACAGGATGTTCGGCAGTCAGTCGTTTCAGCTGGACTTCCCCCTGGGGGTACATTTTTTTTATAAGCTCACGAAATCCCCTGTCAAATCCTGCACCGTTACAGTTATCAACGGCGAAAATGAAGCCCCCCTGTTCCACGTACTGCTTGAGGTGGGCGACTTCTTTTTCATCGAATTCCGGATGATCCTGACCACTGATAAACAGAACCGGCGCCTGTCTGAGTACCGACACTCCGGCCCCCTGGATCGCCAGATCCAGATTGACTGTTTGCCAGGTCAGCAGCTTCGGCCAGTCGGGTCTGCCGGACAATGCATCGGTCAGATTCAGAATATCATTCTGATGATGGTTCCAGTTCGGGAGAGTGTCCGGCTTTTGATTTGCCTGGGCATCGGAATTGTATTCCAGTTTATTGATCAGGACCGGTGCTAAGCCTTTGGAGAGAAACAGCAGTACGAAACTGGTTCCCAATACAGGATCACTTTCCTGCCCGGCCCCTTTCCAGGAACCATCCCTGACTGATTGACGCTCCGTGAGAAAAGCCGCGCCTTCACGGTACCAGTCATGTTTACCAAAGAACCGGGTCCCGCTCAGGCGACCAGCACGTTCGAGACCATACAGATAATACAACAGCCAGGAATTGACTCCGGGATTACTGCCCACCGAAAAATGCTCTGCCATCCAGCGAATCGCGCGTTCGATTGACTCATCATCGTCTTGATTCACGCAGCAATTGGGCGTTCCATCCGGATTGATCTCCAGTTCATCGCCCAGCATGGAATTCACAATCACCATTGTAGCGATTCCAGCTACGGTCATACTGCCCCGGCTGGCACCGACTTTCGACTGATAGCCCCAGCCACCATCGGCGCTCTGCTGGGTACTCCAGTACTGTTTGATCAGTTTCCAGGTACTGATGCTGACCGGAACACCGGCATGGACTGCATCCCGGAGCGCCAGCACTGCGTACTGGCTGTTACTGCGATCAGCGGAGCCGCCTCCTCCAATGGCCATCCCAGGACCATACCCCCAGCCCCCGGCATCGGGGCCCGTTTTAACCTGACTGTTTTCGAGCTGAAGTACCAGTGACTGAATCAGCGTATGATCTCGTTTTCCGTCTTTGGCTGCCGCCAGAGCCATAATCATTAAACCGGTCTGATATGTTCCTCGCGGCTCGGGGGGACGCAACGATCGCAAATATTTGAGACCACGCTGTACTGGCTCATCTTCAGCTGTCATGCCACTATTGATGATAGCCATCAATGCCAGACAACTGACTCCCACGACATGACTTCCTCCCCGAGTCGGCCAGGAACCATCTTCATTCTGTTGTTTCACCAGAAACTCCCGACCCCGGTCTATCGAGTCGACGACGGCTTGCGCTGTGAGTTCCTGTGCAGAGATGGTCGCGTTAAAATGGAATAAGACAGAAATACAGATGGCACCTGTCATCGTCCAGCGCAACGCCCGATGCGCCCTTCGATATTGAACACAATCCATGGATTTCTCTTTCGATACTCTCAGTATCTTTATCAGGTAACAGGCAAGAGACAGCATTCCAGTTCTGACGGTCATCTCATTTCGCACCTGCCGCTCTGAAGCTCGGCACCTGTCTCTCGTATCTGGTAGAAATGATTTGACGGTTATTATAGTTTAAGAAATGTCCCTGCTTCTCAATTTTATCCGTTTTTTATTAAATCCTGTGCTTTTTCAGCCGTTTTGGGCATTGTAACAGATTTGCCTGAGCAAGTCAGGAGTCTCTGTTTCTCTTGTCATTTAAGAAGAGTATAATCAGAGCACCTGAAATTCTGTTTCCACATCCAGACGAACTGAGGCCTGGTCGCTGAAACCGGGAACTGGTCTCTGCCAGAACAATCAGTCGGGATTCAATCACTAGAGAGAATGGGATAACATTGGCTAACGAAAAACGCGATTACGATGATTTTCTGGAGAAGCTGAAACGTCACCACGATGTCATGGTGGAAGAACTGCATAAAGTCATTATTGGACAGGATGCTGTTATTGAACAGATACTGGCTGCGATTTTTACCGGCGGCCACTGCCTGCTGGTCGGCGTTCCCGGGCTGGCGAAAACGTTGCTGGTCAGCACGATCGCCCGTATTCTCGACTGCGAATTCAAGCGGATTCAGTTTACCCCCGACCTGATGCCCTCTGATATCACCGGAACGAATGTGCTCGAAGAAGAAGATTCCGGCCGCCGTTCCTTTCGTTTCGTTCAAGGGCCGGTCTTCACGAATATTCTTCTGGCCGACGAAATCAACCGAACTCCACCTAAAACCCAGGCAGCGCTGCTGCAGTCGATGCAGGAACGGGAAGTCACGGTAGGTCAGACGACATACGATCTGCCTGACCCGTTCTTTGTGATCGCCACGCAGAACCCGATTGAACAGGAAGGAACCTACCCGCTTCCCGAAGCGCAGCTGGACCGGTTTATGTTCAATATCAAAGTAGAATATCCCAACCTCGAAGAGGAAGAAAAGATCCTGGCATCGACCAGCCTCAGCGAGAAACCGGAAATCCGTAAAGTTCTCTCAGCGAAATCCATCATCTATCTGCAACGTCAGATCAATATGATTGAAGTCGGCCCGATGACAATTAACTATGTCACCCGACTGGTCAGAGCCACTCGACCTTCGGATGGATCAGCGCCCGCTTTTGTGAAACAGATGGTCGACTGGGGTGCGGGGCCACGGGCAGGCCAGTACCTGATTGCAGGCGGCAAAGCCATTGCCGCCATGTCGGGGCGAGCGAGTGTCTCGCTGAATGATATCAGACGGGTCGCGGTCCCCGTGCTCAGACACCGTATCTCTACTAACTTTCAGGCCCAGGCAGAAGGCATGGTGACCGAGGATATCATTGCCCGGTTACTGGAAGAGATCCCTGAACCCAATATTCCCAAATACGAATGACAGATTGAGTTCGGACTCAGCTTCAGATTTCCAGAGACGGTTGACTCAATGCGCAGTCAGTTCCGCGGAGTCGTTGAGTTGATGCTGAAGTACTCTCTGAATTTTGGCTCGCAAATTTCGAATTTTGATCGGCTGAACCAGAATCCGGGAACGATCCGTTTTCTGTAATGTTTTCTTCGCACTGGCATTTTTCTCGGAAAGCACCAGTACCGCAGACAGATCGGCATCTAAAGCCAGCGAATCAGTAAACGCTTCCACTGCGCCGGGGCCGATTGAGTCTTCCATGAAGACCACACAGTCGGGTGCATTTTCTTTAATGCGGTTGATGGCCCGTTCGACGTCGCTGAGAATGAGAACCCGATATCCATGTTTGGTGAGATATTCTCTAAGGACATCCTGATGCTTGGGACGATTCTCCACGCACAACACCGTGGGGGGAGCGATCGCCATTTTTAATTCCTGCTCAGCGGCTGGCTTCGCATGAGAGGGTTTATCAGGAACGCCAGATGCATCCAGCTGCGCCCGAACTTCCAACAGATCCTGAATCGCTTCAGTTGCTGACTGATAACGCTGAACAGGCTCGTAAGCCATGAGTTTTTCCAGCACGTTTACAATGGGAGTTGGCAGATCCGGTTCCAGCGTCGTGATCGAAGGGACCTGCGAATAGCGTGAAGGCCGCTTTCGCTCCTCGATATCTTTGGTTCTGGGGAACGGGGGCTTGCCACACAGCAGTTCATAAAAGATCGTACCCACAAAATACAGATCGCTGCGCGGATCGTTCCGCGGTGCGCCGGTCGACTTTTCCAGAGTTCCGTATTCAACGGCCCGCTGGTGTGCTTCGCCGGCTCCGCTGGAATCGTCATCTCCAGCCAGGCCAAAGTCAATCAGCTTGGCAACTCCCTGGATTGACATCAGGACGTTGGTCGGTTTCATATCACGATGGGTGTACCCCAGGCGATTGGCATATTCCAGACCTTCACAGATATCGACGGTGTAGTTAATCGCTTCAATGGGGGACAGCTTTTTACGGATCGTGATGAAATCACGCAGGTTTCCCCCTTCGACAAATTCCATTGTAAAGAAGTGGGTCTCGTCCTGAACTCCGACATCGTAGATGGCAACAATATTTTTGTGCTGAAACTGTTTACAGACTTCGGCTTCCCGGTGAAACATTTTGACTGTATCAGGGTCTTGTGCCCAGCGCTGTCTGAGAACTTTCACGCCAACCATACGGCCATCCTTCAATGAAGCAGCCCGGTAAACACGGGCAAAACTTCCGGAGGCATTCTGATACATCAGCTTGTTATCGCCGAGTACGAGTCCATCCAACTCATTGCTCTTGAGGCGACCTGCCTGAAAAGATGTGATGAGATTCCTGCGCTCTAACAGACGGATGAGCTGATCTTCATCAGTGGATTTTTCCTGAAGCTCCTGAAGACAGGCATCCATATCCTGCTGTGAAACGAGTCGCATACTGACTAGTTCCACACTGAGCTTTTTCTTCTGTGACTTCTTATTAAAAAAAATCATTCGCGTTCCATGATCTGCCGATGCACATCAGGCTGTGGATAAGATTTGCTGTAAACCAAATGGAAACAGAACAGTGCGTTCAAATTTGATTTAGCTGTTCTCTTTCGCGAAAAAGATAAAAATAAGTGCCTCGTTTACAGGAAATTCAACCGCCAGATGTCATCTCTGAATTCAATGTGAGCCAAAATATAATAGAACAACGGTCCTGAAATAGATACAAAATTCCAATTAAGAAATTTTGAAGTAAGTATCGAGAATGTCTAATTATAGCATTCAAATTGAGACAGGGGAATCAGTGAACACGCGCGCAGAAAATAATTTTCGAATTTCGGAGACCAAGGAAGCGTATTCGTTCTAACCAGAACAGATTCAGGAATTCACCAGAAGTGTGCCGTATTTGACCGCGCCACAAGCGAGCGTGGTCTGAATATTCATTCGGGAGCCTGTTCCTTCGTAGTGGAACAGAATCAGGTCGGCTCGTGAACCAGCTTCAAGGCTGATTTCTTCAAATCCCAGCAGTCGAGCCGGATTGAGGCCCGCCATATCCAGGGATTCCTGCAGGGTAATCCCTGCCATGTCGATCGCTGTCGTCACGCAGGTATCGGTTTCGACACCGGAACCGGCCAGTAACTGTCTCTGGCCTGCAATCACAATCGGGCCGTCTTCCAGAACTTCCATTTTGACCGAACCTTCTCCATAAATACCCGGAGGAGATCCCGCCAGACCGGACGCGTCACAGGTGAGGATTGTGTTCTCGACACCTTTGGTCTTGATAATGGTTCGAACGACGCTGGCGGGGAGGTGATGTCCATCAGTAATGATACTCGCCATCAGCCGTGATTCGCCCAGTTGTTCCCAGATGTAGTTCGGATGTCTCCGCAGTGTGCCATGCGCTCCGTTACCCAGGTGAGTACTCAATTGTGCCCCGGCATCAACGGCTTCCATGATGTGTTCCGGCTCAGCTGCCGTATGACCAATGGAAACCACCACACCCGATGCGACTGCTTTTTTGATGAAGGGAATCGCATTATCAACTTCGGGAGCCAGCGTAATCAGGCGAATCCGATTTCCGGAAATCTCCTGCAGACGACAGAACTCATCCCAGTCAGCAGCTCGCACCTGATCCAGCGGATGTGCACCACGGGGACCCTGTATAGGTGAAATGTAAGGTCCTTCCAGATGACAGCCGGGTACCATGTGTTGTGCCCAGGAGTTCTCTTCACACGCTTCGCGAATCGCCGAAAAACCGCTTACGTAATCTTCGTATGAACTAGTGATCAAAGTAGGACAGAGTCTCGTAATACCATACTGATAATGCTTTTCCAGTACCTGGCAGACTTCATCAGACGTGAGCCCCGGTTTATTAAACCAGATTCCACCATACCCGTTTATCTGCAGGTCAAACATGGCAGGCGCAATGAACGGCAGCCCTGCTGCTTCCGAATCAGGAAGCAACTCAATCGAAGAGATTTTCTCTCCCTTGATCTTGATACTGACTGCTTCGTAGGTATCGTATCTTCGTCCAACTAACTCCATCAATTGCCTCGAGCTCTTAAACAATTTGAATCAGGAAGCCTGTGATTAAATTGAGCAACTATCACAGGTTAATTTAAACTTAGAAAGTATAAGAATTATACTTCAATGTCAAAAAAAGAATTTTGAGAACACTGCCTTATACCATGAATTTCATGCAATTTACAGTGTGAGATTAAATGTTTGTGTACTATGAAAAAATTCCCGGTATTTTTTGAGGAATCGGGTGTTTTCGAAAGCGGTAACGAGTAAAATTGGGAGTAAAACAATTTTGTTCACTAAATCCGCTGCTCCCACGGAATTGAGATAATTTATGTACTTGAAAATGGCCAAACGGGTTCTCATGGAGACAGACAAAAGACTTGTCTGGAAACTGGCTTACAACTTTGGCTTCAAAGGCGCCCTGTCGGTTCACAAGCACAAAAAACGCCTCAAACGGGGAGAATTCTTCCCCCCTTTCCTGTATATCTCGGTCATCAACAGCTGCAACCTGCGTTGCCAGGGCTGCTGGGTTGATGTCGCTGCCAAGCAGGAAAAGATCGATGTCGAAGCCATGTCCAGGCTCATTCAGGAAGCGAAGGAAATGGGGAATTCCTTCTTCGGGATTCTCGGCGGGGAACCTTTCATGCATCCCCAACTCCTGGAAATTCTCGAACGTCATCCCGACTGCTACTTTCAAATTTTTACGAATGGGCAATTTATTACCGATGAGATTGCGAAAAAACTTCGCAAGCTGGGCAACGCGACTCCCCTGATCAGCGTCGAAGGTAACGAAATCATCAGCAACGAACGCCGCGGACGTAATGACGTCTATGCCAAAACCATGCAGGGCATCCAGAACTGTCTGAACAACAAACTGCTGACAGGTGTCTGCACCAGTCTCTGCAAATCCAATATCGATGACCTGCTCACCGAAGAATGGGTCGACAAACTCATCGACATGGGTGTGATGTATTGCTGGTATCACATCTATCGTGTCGCCGGGCCCGAACCCAATCCGGAACTGGCGCTCTCTCCCGAAGAACAGTTGCGCGCCCGCAAGTTCGTCGTTGATATCCGCGCCCGCAAACCTATTGGCGTCATCGATGCCTACTTCGACCACGATGGCACCGCCCTCTGTCCCGCTGCCACCGGTCTCAGTCACCACATCAACCCCTGGGGAGATATCGAACCCTGCCCGGTGATCCAGTTCGCCACCGACTCCATTCACGATCGGTCGAAAACATTGAAAGAAAAATTCATCGGATCTGAGTTCCTCAAAGACTTCCGCCACGTCGTTCAACAAAACACCCGGGGCTGTATCATCCTCGAACGTCCCGACCTGCTGGAAGACCTGATGAAAAAACATGGCGCGAAAGATTCCACCTTCCGAAAACAGGCCATGCAGGAACTGCAGAACCTGGAAACACGGACCTCTCAGTATTCTCCCGGAAACGAAGTCCCCGAGAAAAGCTGGGTGTATCGTATCGCCAAGAAATTCTTCTTCAACGATTTCGGCGTCTATGCAGGCACCGATCACAGCCAGACCTCTGCCCCAGGCATCCTGGCTGCACGGGGCACTGCGACCGTTTCTTCGAACGACGATCCCCCTAACTTCGTGCCACTCGAAGCCATCAAAAGTGATGTCAACTGACCAGCAGAGAGCAGCCTGCACTCCCCAAGCTTCCAGTGCGCATCACATGGAAGCAGAGTGGCTCTCAATCGTGTCTCATCGGTCCCAATGACCGGCGAGACACGACAGCCAAACGGAACAGTGTCTACTCGTCTCATTTGCTCACTCCTGCTGAATAAATTCCTCTTGACGCCTGCGCGCCGCTGGCGATAAGCGCTATTCTGAGTCGCGCGCGTGACCAGTTTACAGTGCACTGAAACACAAGCCACCTGTTCCTGGTCTTCACTGTAAAAGGGCCTGTTTTTTCCCGATTTGCACTGCCTGAAATCACACCGGTTCGTGATGGTAGCCTGCGGGTCGCCACACATCGCAACGCTTCGTCCCGAAACCGCCCCGACGTCGCCGCAGATCGGTTTTCTCT
>PAJV01000035.1 GCA_002706765.1 Gimesia sp. | reverse complement strand
ATGCTGTTTCCCTGACACTTTGGACTCCTTGCTCATAAATTCCTCCTAAGAAGATTCTGAAGTATTCTTCAGGAGTCCGCCAGTCTTGGGCTATCGCAGTTCATGGGATCCAGCATCGTGTATAACAATACAAAACGATAAGCTCAAAAATCAGTATGGAATTATTAGCATGAAATTATTATGCCGGTGGTTTTGACAAGCCTCCATTTCCGTTCCAGTTCGGTGAAAAAAGGGTCAGGACTCGGACCTTACCCCCAAACTTACTCCAGCAGCCGAGACAGACTATGCCCGTTGATCCGTTTCATCTTGCGTTTCAGGTGCGTGACATTACTGAAGCCAGAGCCTTTTATGGCGGACTGCTGTGCTGTAGTGAAGGTCGCAGTGCCGAGACGTGGGTCGATTTCAATTTCTTCGGTCACCAGGTCGTCTGCCATCTGAATCCGGCTTTGGGGGCGGAGGGGAAAATCGCTTCGCACGCCAATCCCGTTGATGGCCATGGCGTTCCCGTCCCGCATTTCGGCGTGGTGCTGACGATGGACCGCTGGAATTCCCTGGCTGATCGACTCCGCGAACACAGCATCGAATTCGTGATCGAACCCTACATTCGCTTCGAAGGTCAACCGGGTGAGCAGTCGACGATGTTTTTTCTTGATCCCAGCGGCAATGCCCTGGAGTTCAAAGCCTTCAAAGATATCGAAACGCAGCTGTTTGCGACTTGATCAGTTTATGCTAAAGTCGTGCACTGGACTGTTGCTTGAATAATGAATGAGGAGTTTTTCGTGACAATCGAAACTGCAAAAGACCTGAGGGAATTAAGAAAGATCGGCCGAATCGTCGCGGTCACCCTGCAGGAAATGATGGCCTGTACAGAGCCGGGCATGACCACAGGCGAGCTGGATCTGGTGGGGAAAGCGTTACTGGAATCTCACGGGGCCAGGTCCGCTCCGAAGCTGACATACAATTTTCCCGGCTATACCTGTATCAGCGTCAATGAAGAAGCCGCGCATGGGATTCCCGGAAAGCGGGTGATTCAGCCAGGCGATGTCGTCAACATTGATGTCTCAGCCGAGAAGAACGGGTATTTTGCAGACACGGGCGGCACCTTCGTCGTCCCTCCCGGGAATGTGTTGAAGGACAAACTGATCGCTGCCACGCAACTGGCTTTAACACAGGCCTGTAATAGTGCGAGGGCAGGTCGTCCCCTCAATGGGATTGGAAAATCCATTCAGCAGGTCGCGAAACAATCCGGTTTTCGCATCATTCGTAACCTATGCAGTCACGGGGTCGGGCGAGGTCTGCACGAGGAACCGGGCGAGATACCCGGTTATTTTGTACCCGGAGATAGACGAATCCTGCATGAAGGACTTGTCATTACCATCGAGCCCTTCCTGTCAACGAAAAGCCGAATCGTCACGGAAGGCGATGATGGCTGGACGCTGGCAGGCGAAGCAGGAAACTTGTCTGCCCAGTTCGAGCATACCATGGTCATTACGAAAGGTAAGCCAATCCTGCTGACCGTGGTCTGATCGCGTGACCTGTTCCGAATCCGATTTACTCGGCATCATCAAGCCAGATACAAAACTTGTTCCAGATGTCTTCATCAAATACACCGCCAGCAGGTAAGCCGGCAGTTTGTGCGATCCTCTTCCATTGATCTACATCGAAAGAATCTGGAACTTTGTTGGCCTGGATCAGCTCAATTAACAGTCCTTCAAACGCCATTTCCGGCTCATTATGGTTGAGATAATGATCGACTTCCGCGAGTCCATCCTGGTCCAATAAACCTCGGCACGATTCGATCAGTCCAGTGACTTCTTCTCTCAAAGCTGCAATTTCCTCACTCGACAGCGGTTCGTGATAGTCATCTGGCCTTTTTTCTGCCATATTGTTTTCCCTGGTCTGATTCTGGGGGCTCCCCCTGTTTGTTTCCCGGATAAAAAAGTTGTCGATCCGTTTCCGGTCGATTAAGATGAGGTATTGTGTCAAATGTGTCAACTGCCAGTTTGGACTTCTACCCCGGGGGATATCATGAAACGCGCTCATTTCAGGTTGATGACAGTCGGAGCAGTCGGCCTGCTCATCTCGATGACCATGGTTGCTTTCGCCGACGATGCGAAAGAGGCCGCGATCAAAAAAGACCGCAAGCGGATTGCAGGCACATGGAAGATTGTGAGTCTCGAAATCAATGGTAACAAATCCAGCAACGAGGATGCCAGCAAGTTGAAAGTAATCAACGATGTAGACGGTAGCTGGAGCCTGCACTCGGAGGGAAACGAAGTCGGCCGGGGAACGACCACCATCGATCCCACGCAAACTCCCAAAACCATCGACATTAAATCGACCACGGGACAGGACCAGGGAAAAACGATGCTGGGAATCTACGAAGTCGACAAGAATAAGCGCAAGCTGTGTTTCGCTCCTGCGGGTCAGAACCGTCCGACTGAATTTTCTTCGACCGCCGCGAATCAGCACATTCTGGTGAAGTTTGAGAGAGTAAAGGGTAAGAAAGAGATCTCGTCCCGCTAAGCGCATTCATCAGCCAGAAATCGTACCAATGAAAAAACAACATCGAGTGCCAGCCTCGACTCGTTCGACAGAGAGTGAACCAGCGTTCTTTCTTCACTCAACCCGGGGCGTGTTGGTGTCTCTCGTCTTATTTATGTCAGCCTGTCCTGGCATCGCGAATGCGGAAGAGCTTCGTGTGGAAACGCCGTCCGGGTTAAAGAAGGCTGCGGAGTCGGCTCAGCCGGGGGATATCATCACCATCGTCGGCGCTGACTGGCATGACGTCGAATTGAAACTGACTCTCACGGGAACGCCTGAGAAACCGGTCACCGTGCGTTCCCAGGTCGCGTGGACGGGTGAGTCTTCGCTCAGACTGCATGGCGCTTATGGTGTGCTTGATGGTTTTACCTTTAAGAACGGGAGCCTGAAGTCGGGGCACGTGATCCGCGTGGCCGGTTCGCATCACCGGGTGACCCGCTGCACGATTGAAAACTATAATCCGGCTGAGGTCGACGTCCGCTATCCCTGGCTCAGCCTGTACGGACACCATCACCGCGTCGATCACTGCCGCTTAGCCGGCAAGAACCATTCGGGAAACATGCTGGTCGTCTGGCTGGTGGGAGAAGGGGAAGTCGGCTCGCATCGCATCACAGGCAATCACTTCGTCGATATGGCACGGGGAGACGGCAACGGCTTCGAGGCCCTGCGGATCGGCACCAGCGAATTCTCGCTGAAGTCGGCACATTGTGTGGTCGCCGAAAACCTGTTCGAAAACTGCGACGGTGAAATTGAACTCATCTCCAACAAGTCGTGCGACAATATCTACGAGCGGAACACGATCGTCGGCTGTGCCGGCGCTCTGACACTGCGGCACGGCAACAACTGCATCGTTCGCGAAAACCTGATCCTGGGTGACGGCGACCGGCGTTCCGGCGGCATTCGCGTTGTCGGCACAGGGCACCAGATCATCGGCAATCATATCGAAGGGGTCGGCGACCGGATCGACGGCGCGATTGCCTTGAGCGCGGGCGTGCCAGACCCGAAACTGCATCAACACGCGCAGGTCCAAAACGTACTCATCGACGGCAACACACTGATCGACAACGCAGGCGAAGAATTCGTCATGGGCCACGGCCTGGGCAGCCGCTCGCGCACGCTGCTGCCGAAAGATGTGACAGTCAAAAACACCCGCCGCACCGGAAAGAGACTTCTCAAGCAATTGAAACCGGAAGACGTCGGCCCGGTCGCTTCCCCAAAGTAGGGGCCGTCCCATGTGTCGGCCCGCGGTCTCGACGTGTTTGCCGTGTGACCGTTCGAACGGTTCTGCTGCCCGCGTTAGCCGTTCTGTTCCGTGATGATCGCGCTGGCTGCTGCCAGTTGATCCTGCATGACGAGTACCTCGACTACTCCGGGGGCTTCGGCTCGGAATTGCGCGGTCAGGCCTCCGGTGGTGGTCGCTCTGATCCCATGCTCTTTCAAAAGGGAAACGATCAGTTCTCCTTCCAGTTCATCCGCGGCGGTGGTCACCGTCACAAGTCGGTCGTGTTGAGAAGTCATGGTCAGTACTCCTGGTGATAACTTAATGAGATCAACTCTCCCGTATCATTGATCGCGTGACAAAAAACGAAGCGGATTCAACGACGGGGGCTGATTTCCTTAATTCTCTAGGCTTGCGCTTGAATCTGCGCATCTGGCTGTTCACAATTGAACATTCATTCTCTGTACTATACAACCAGGATCGGGGGGCCACAATGAATCGAGACGCGCACGGGCAGCCGCTCAACCGGACTTTTAATGACGCGCGGTTGAATGACAGAAAGATTGATGAGCTGATTGGCCTCTGTAAAGGGGTACTGGCGGACGGAGAAGTCACTCAGTTTGAAGTGGAGTTTCTGCAGAACTGGCTGAGAAACAATCAGGAGATCTCCGAGCACTGGCCGGCGAATGTGCTTTACAAACGAATCGAAGAGATGCTGGCAGACAATGTGCTTGATGTCGAAGAACAGAAAGAACTGCTGCAGACGTTGATGGACCTGACCGGCGAACCATCGCTGCGCGAGAATGTCAATTCGATGTCAACGTCGCTCCCGCTGACGACGCCAGATCCTGAAATCGATTTTGAGGGACGCATTTTCTGTCTGACCGGTAAGTTCGTGACGGGAACCCGGAAGCAGTGTGAGTCGCTGATCCTGGCTCGTAATGGCAGCCTGAAGAGTTCTCCCACCAGGGACACCAGTTTCCTGGTCATCGGCTTAGTCGGCAGTTCCGACTGGATCCATTCCACCCATGGCAGAAAGATCGAAAAGGCCGTCGCACTCCAGGAACGTGGAACTGGTCTTGCCATTGTATCGGAAGAACATTGGGTGCGGTTTATTGTGTGAAGTGAGTGAGTAAATATTGGGAACTGACTTTCTCTACGATCCTTCTTGCCTGAACAGGAGACGGAATCGGGGGCTGATTCCTTATACCTCTTCTTTAAGTAAGGGGAAGTTCTACCATGGAAACCAGCGAAGATATAATGAAAAACAACGAAGGCCCCTTTTTACTTTTTTTGAATGCAATGAAACCACTGGAAGGTCTGCCACTTTGCGAAGATACCCTGGATGCACTTGCTCATTCAAATATCACAAATTATGCACCAGCGATCTTATCTGTGATTTGTGACTGGATGGTAAGGTATAGTACACATGAGTTATTAATCAGAGCTTCGAGTACGAATACATTAAACTTCACTTCATCATCGACTATACTTTATTGTCTTGAGCAATTACCGTCTCTAATGAAGTGGCTTAATACTGATGATGCTTCATCTGTTTTTGGAATTGATATCGCGACTCAAGGGGAAGAGCAATTGCTTGAGTTTTTCCGCTCAGGAAAGCAGATTAGACTAACGCACATCATTACGCCTGATTGGGCACCAACACGTAATATGAGTGATGAAGAATACTCCATCAGTACACTTCGCACCTGCTGTAGGATGATAGCACAAGAGATTGCGAGAACTGCAATTGCAATGAATGCCAACATCGAAGCACTACCAAAATTTCGAAACTGGTGCTTAGAGTGCGGATACAAACTAAAGTAGTAATGGATAATCACAAGCATGTGGGAGACGAAAAGGGGGCAGGATTCGTTTAATCAACTCCTGACCTCTCTATATCCTTTTTAATAAGTTGTGTGATCGCAGAAAATGAATGTTTTAGAAAGAATATCTGAAAGCGGTGGCTATATATCATGGGCGCGCCACGAGGCACTCAAAGCCGTCGTCCATGCAGGTTCAGATGCTGAGCTTGACTTGGCGCACGATCGAGTTTTGTGTGAGCTTACGGAAAAGAACATTTGGGTGGCCATTGACGAGCAGGGAGTTATGTTATCTCGTGATTGGCCCGAGTCGCCTGGTGTCGCCCTGGTCAGTTTTCCCGATCAAGGTACTGCGCTTCAAGTGCTGGAAGAAATTGGAGCGGCTTCATTTTTTGCAGGTCTTATGTCGTACGCTAATGCAATTAAAAGCGCTGACGTTAACAATGCTCTGTTGGTTATGGTTACTTATGATGGGACCTCACCACATTACGTTCCTGTATCCCACCTCGCTGTGAATAAAGAGGTTGCTATTGATAAAAAGGCATGGTGGAAGTTTTGGTGAGTTTTCATCTAACAAGTTGCTGCACGCTGCTGTTAATCTAACTCCAGCTAGATGCCTGGTAACCTGGATGGATTTGAAAATCCTGGTACGATTACTTCGACGCAAGTCTAGTATAAAGTGAAGAGTGAATAGAAAGCGATTTTCCCATGATTGAATACGCCACCGCGAAGGAACTCGCACAGCGTGTTGCTGACGCGGAAGCGGATCAACTCGATCCTCACGAGGCGTACGTGATTGTTGACGACTTAAGTCACGAATATCAGTGGGGCTGGATATTTGAGCCCGCCATGGAGCCGTACCAGTCGACCGGACAACCTTGCCTGCGGAGTGGCGCCTGGTGTATTTCGGTCGACCGATTTTCGGGAAAGATACAGACCAGCGCAAGGTCAGTCTGGCGCGCCGATCAGTGGCCGATCGTCGAACTGTTGCTCACCGATCCTGGCACCGACACAACAGCTGTATATCGCTTCCTGCGTGATTATAAAGGCTGGACAGCCGTTGAAACCCGCCAGCAGATGGCAACAGTACCGGCCATTATAGCCGCGGGGTCCCTTACGTCATTACAACCCGTGGCCGCTGCCCTGTCGGAACGCGGGGCAGTAGTTGAAATCCGACAAAAAGATGTGAAATGAAAAAATTGGGCACAGAGGGCGGTATCGGGGTTTGACCCCTTAACGTTCCAGAATTGAATTTAATTACTGCAGAGGCAAGACCACCCGGTCTTTGATATCCACTCTCAGAAAGTCTCTCAACTTGCCGCCGATGCGTTTGTGATTCTTTTCGACTTCCTCCCAGTCGGTGTCGGACGTAAATGGTAATCGGCGCAATCTGGTATCCTGAATCGCAGCTGGGATCGCCAGTGCACGCGTGGCAGAAAGAGTTTTGTCAAACACCTCTCCCAATGCCTCTCCCAATTCAGCAGGTGGTTTCTCAGGCGATTCCTCGACGGTCACTGCAGCAGCAAGCACATTTTTGTCAGGGAACTTCATCAGTCGTTCGGGAACAGGCTGATTGATCACAACGTTGCGAATGGTAATCAGTGGCTGTTGTTGACTCATCAATAGTACGCTTTTGAACGCGATTTCTCGATCCACTCGAAACAGGTAGACCACTTGGGCATTTTTGTCGAAGTTATAGGTCAGCTTCCAGTCGGTTTCGTTGACACGGCTCAGATCTGGTTCTGTCTTTGCTGTCGAAACGAAGGATGGCACGTCAACCAAAAAATTTTCTTTTTGCTTGCTCTTAAATCCCAGATTTACAGTCAGGTATCGATTCTTACTTTGTATCAGGACATTCGGGGAGACATCTTTCCACAGAATCACCTGCGACTGCAGGGCATCACAAAGCAGCATCTGTTTCTCAGCGACGAACAACATCGGATAGCCAAGCTGATCCACCAGCACGTATCCGAAACCGCTTGCGCGCGACCAGCAGGCTTCAAATGCCGTCGGAACACCGTACGGTATCACGGATTCTGCGACGAAGTAAAAACTGTTCAAGTCCTCATTCTCCGGCGAAAGCACCGGGATCGCCCGCTTCAATTCAGCAATGTCAGGCTCATCAGCATCACTGACAGCAGCGAACACCACGCAGTTCATCATCAGAATAACACTCAGAGAGCAAATGCGATCGATGTACTTCATGGTAACCATCCTTGTGATGTGCGTTAGACTGTCGTTGAAAAGGAAGGGGGTAAAGGGGCAGGAGTCAAATAATCAATACCTGCTCCCTTTTGATGCTGTCATGCGGAAGCATTTATTTGCTTCCTTTTCTGCTCCTCTACGGATCACCAGATCTCAATCTCGGGCTGGATTTTGACTATATTTTCAATCGCACTATATAAGTTTGTGTCTATAGGGAATAGGGTATTTTCAGGTTGCGTTTCTAGTGAGATTATAAGGGCATATCGTGCTTGTCGATCCCAACAGTTTAAATGGGCACGTTCCTTCCACCAACCTGTAATTGGATAAATGCCGATTAATCCACAGTTCGCCAATTCAGCTCCTGTACCGACCCATGAATCTGAATGGATGCTACCCCGAGTACGTAAATTATTTCCAAGTGTCCATCGACGGCTTTCCCTGCTTGACTTGGGACGCTGTTCTGAATCTTCCCAAGCAGCTCTATTAATTCTGCGTACAAATTCAGTATCACCATCGGTCGGCCTTTTTACATCAAATCGTAAACCATGAGATTGATACCGAAACCTTCGTCCCCATCCTCGTCTTCCTGGACTTGGTTCGATGAAATAAGACAAAGTGATACGGAGAGTCACAGGATATTCTGCGAGCTTTTCAAGTACGTCACGAGGCCAAGGTAAAGGATGAAGATGCATTTCATTTGGATGGATCTCATTGCCTTTCTTTCTAAATGGCTGTAATGAACTCTGAACAACCATGTGAGCAACAGATTCGGTACTATAAATAGCACGATCTAGATCAGGTACCCCATACCCATAACATTTTAATCGAGATTCACGCTCCTGAGGTGGGAATTCTTCTAACATTTGAGGTGTCCACCTGGCTGAATGGACAATCAAACCTCTTATTGTCTCAGGCCAGAAGTTCGGATAATGTGATTGGATTATTGCCCCAAATCTAGCAGCTTGAGCTGTTGCAGCGCTAGTCTCTCCTGTCGTGGTTAATAGACGGCCAGACCGATCTAGAGTCGTCGTGAGCAATGCAAGGTCATCTATCGTTTCAACGTGTCCTTCTGAAGGATCAATCGCTGAATTGCCACCTTCTAATACTATATCAGGTTTAACTGGGCTCCCTTTCCAGTCCCATGTCATTGATGTAGTACTGCAGGGACTAAGAGTCCCAGGTTTTTTGGCAAGTGGTTTCCACCCATGATAAGTTTGAGAATGTATGTGAACTTTCTCTGTGCAGGCACCTACAGTCAATGCATTCCATGCTTGTGCAGGATCATGAATTGCAAAAGATGTTAGGTTTCCATTTGGATAATCTAGGCGAGCCTCGCGACTTAAATTTCCGGCTGCAACAATAACAAGTCTGTGCTCTCTATCCTCATCTAGTGCTCCAGAACATATTTGATCAATAGTTCCAGACCATGCAGATGGTCTACCTCCATCACGACCATCTGCGAGAATCGTGAGACAGACTACTCGCTTTCTTGAAGGTGCTTCAATTTCTACCCGTGCAATTGCATCAATCGTAACTGCTCCATAATTTTCCGGTTCATGTGGAATACTGGAGAAGATTTTTACTGATTCCAACCGATGTGTTAGAGATAAAGAATCAGTTCCATTTAAGTACGCTGTCAAACAACCATATAACGAAAGACCTGCCATTGCAGTACCATGCTGTTCAGGATGAATATCTGCAGGAGTCCAGTTAGGATTGACAGATTTCCAATCGCTTTCATCTAGCGCAAGTTCCAACAATGGATGTTCCCGATTCACTCCAGTGTCTAACAGGCATACTGATGGTGCATTTTCTGGAGGCGGAATTATCCGTTCACGAAAAGAATTAATAAACTCAATTTGGTCACGTGCCTGTAATTCTACATAGTCCGTTGGTATTTCTTTGGCTCGGCGGAGCTCCGCGATATGACTTAAAAGTTCTAATGAGTCTGCCCAATCCTCAAGAGTACAATAAGCAAGAACAACAGTTCGTTCAGGAAAGTGCACGACTTGTTGTCCGAGCTTTATTTTTGTGTATGCGGCAGCAACAAGAAATTTCGAAAATGCGTCGTCAATTGTGTTGTCAGATTTGCCGGTTCGCACCCATACTTCCCACCAAATGGGTACTCCTGATTTTGGAAGTAAGTGCTCATGATCTGTCCAGAATTCGCGGACCGCAGAAGCTCGTATTTGGGAAACACTATCTGCAAATCTTCGATTTTTTCGATTTCCTTTGGGTGTTGCTATATCAGGAAATTGAAGATATTCATTTAGTAGTCGGTCGAAGTGCCCAATAGATTTGTCTGGAATAAAAACAGTTGCAATTTCGGAGTCACCTTCTGTAGTTACATTTAGCAGTTCTATTCCTGAGCTTAAATTCTCAAATTGTTCTATCCAAACACTAAATCCTGGCGCGCTCCAGAAAGATAATGTGATTCCGTCAGGTTTACTCTGTGCAAGCTTGACTGCTTCTTGTGTTTGAGTTTCAGCTTCATGTAATTGACTTAAAAGCGATTTAGCATGCTCTATCGGATTATCACGTGGAGGGAGTTTAAAATCTTTTGGTCCCCCGCCTGTTGATAGGTAAGGACTGCTTTTGGTTGTTCCTCGAATTGTGAAATGACGGAATTTGGCCATCGTACAAAGCTAAACCGATCTTGTAACGAGGAGTTTATTTTGTCTTTGAATTGCATCGAACAATATCGATGTTGGAATGGTTTTTTTATCACTCAGAATCATCTCTTTTGCTGCATCATCACAGGCGCGAGTAATGTCAGCATGGCTTAACCCATCTGAAGTATCTAGAATTTTCTTCCAGCCAAGTCTTTTTATGTCAAAAATACACAATTTGTTTTTTATTAGATTCTCTCGGGCGGGGCGGTCCGGAGGAGAGTATTTAATAACTTCATCGAATCGGCGAAAGAGAGCTGGATCAAGCATTTCAACTAGATTTGTTGCTGCGACAATAATGCTCTCTGAGTCATCGCGTTCCAAAAACATCAAAAAAGAATTTAGTACACGTCGCATCTCACCAACATCATTAACAGATTTCCGATGTCCGCCAATTGCATCGAATTCATCAAAGAAATACACTCCTCTTGTTTCAAGCATTGCATCAAATAGCAAATGAAGTTTTGCTGCGGTCTCCCCCATATATTTTGTAATCACGGCATGAAGTTGTACTGATAACAAAGGCAAACTTAGTTCACCTGCTAATGCAGAAGCAGTCATGGTTTTTCCACACCCAGGTGGACCAACAAGTAGAAGTTTCCTTCTTGGTGAAAGTCCATAAGATCGAAGTCGATCACTTTGGCGGTATTCAGTGAGAACTTTATTGAGTGTATCTTCGAGATTCGAATTAAGAACCATATCGGCTAATCGAAGCTTTGGATAAGAGGCTGTTGCAAGCCCTGCAAGTTCTCCTTTAGGGCGAGCTAATGGAACGGGACGGATAGAGATTCGTTCTCGTTCACGTTTAGCATCATCTACGAGATCACGAAGTTCATGAGCTAAGTTACTTTTGCCAGCTTTAGCAGCATGTGCTGCAATCTGCATGATCACTGAATGGAAACGCTGGTCATCTCCTTCAGTGTGGCTGCGTACTAATGATTTTATTTGCTCAGCAGTTGCCATTTTGGGTTTTCATTAATTTCAGAATAAATTTAGTGCACCAATATATAATATTAGGTCGGCTTTCAAATTTAATTGCTTGAAGTGTTTGAATGTACAATATCTATTATTGTCATAATCGTGGCACTTAATGCAAGAATAATTCTTGCTGCTTAATATTTTATCCATCTTAGATGTTTCGTAACGAATTAAATTAATCCAAATCTCATCTGTTTGATATTCATTATCTTGATTTTGTATTTCAAAAATCTAGAAAGTGCCAGACAAGTGAGAGTGTATATGTATACATGTGGCTTGTGTTTCAGTATTGGATTATTGCAGGAAAGTGACATCTCACTATTTGAGATATAGAGATATATACGGCAAGCTTCAGATTTGAAGCTGTTGTACTTCCCGATCTTCACCTCGCGTGGGTGGTGCCGTTCTGTATGATGGGTCGGTTATTTTTCTGCCTGGGGCAGATTGCAGCTTGTCGGCGATGGTTTTGGCTCAGGGGTGATTTTGCTGTCCGTTTCCTGCTCGCGATGCTCGGGTCGAATTTTATTCGGCGTTAGCCATTTTATTGCTGGTGGGGGCTGGTTGCTCGATCACTGTTGGCGAGCCAACAGTGCCACACGGGGGGCTGATTGCTGGCAGATCGATGGCGGAGCGAGGCCGGTTGAATTCTTTGTTGTTGAATGGGGATTCATTGCTGGTTCTGCGGGCTGACACATGGGACAGTCCCTGCTTTTGAATTGAACTTCTGATTTATGATTCACTTTATGTCAGCTTTCCCGATATCGGTGTTAACCGCGGCTAACGCCGTGCGGCTGATTTTCTAGAGTGCATCACATTTAACCATAGCGTCTCTCAATCTATTATACTCGGTTCAAATGACCCTGGAGACGCTACAGTAAAACTGGACACAGTCTAATGACTGATTAGCCGAAGGGTATCAGCTCCGGTTGTCCCACACAGGTAGCAACAATTCGAATTAAGAAACGTTATGGTAAACGTGATTCGCTCCAGTTTCTGTTATTGAATGATCCTGTACTGAATGGAAGGTCTTGATGGAAATGAAACCTTGCTTTGAATCTTTGAGGGAGACGGAAAAAAATGTTGTGCCAGTGGGTGGATTTTCTCGAAGGGCATGGGCAGGTCAAGAGCTTATGCGACAATTGCTGTGGCGATACGTGCTGATATGGCACCGTTGTGAGGCGATGCCGGGGCGGTGTGTTGCGATATCGGGGCGGTGTGTGTCGACCCACAGAGAATGTTTGAGCAGTTTTTATCGGAATTGTGCAGAAACAAGGGACTTTTATAGTGCCGCTTTTCGCAGTGGTTCGGCCTGATCAACTGAAAAAATACTGGACCACGCGCGCGACACACATTTAAGCGAAAATGATGGCAAACGGCGGGCAGGCGTCAAGAGGAATCTTTTCAGTAGCGACTCACTTTATACAGCAACAGGAAATCAGGTGAACCCAGGGAGGGGTCACGGTATGTCAGGTCCTATTCATTCAGTATCAGGCGAGGATGTCTGTGAGCAGGTGGTCTTCGTCGGCGGGGCCGATGAGGCGCTGGTCGAGTCCCTGGTAGGGGAATTTGAATTTGCGGGCTTCGAAGCCGGTGAGGTGCAGGATGGTGGACTGCAGATCGCGGACGCTGGCTTTGTTTTCGGCGATGAAGTAACCGAGTTCGTCGGTCTGTCCGTAGGTGAAGCCTTTCTTGATGCCTCCGCCGGCCATCCAGATGGTGTAGCAGTGGGGGTGATGATCGCGTCCGAGGAACTTGGAGCCGTTGCGTTCTTCGTTCATGGAGGTTCTGCCGAACTCGCCACTCCAGACGACCAGCGTTTCATCGAGCAGTCCCCGCTGTTTGAGATCGGAGATCAACGCGTACAGGGGGCGGTCGATGTCTTTGGCCTTGTTGGGGACGGCGGTGATCAGGTCGTTGCCGGCGCTGGTGCCGTGCATGTCCCAGCCGTAGTCGAAGAGCTGGATGAAGCGAACGCCGCGTTCGACCATGCGACGGGCGAGCAGACAGTTGTTGGCAAACGAAGGGGCGGCGCCGGTGGTGCCATACAGTTCGTGGGTTTCCTTGGTTTCGCTGGCGAGGTCGACGGCTTCGGGAACCGACATCTGCATGCGGAACGCGAGTTCGTACTGGTTGATGCGGGTGAGGGTTTCGGGATTGCCGAACTGTTTGAGTTCGAATTCATTCAGCGATTTAAGCGCATCCAGGCTGCGGCGGCGGACATCGCGGTTGATGCCTTTGGGGTTGGAGACGTAAAGGATGGGGTCGCCGGTGGTGCGGCATTGTACGCCTTGATAGACGGAGGGGAGGAAGCCGCTGCCCCAGAGACTTTTTCCGCCACTGGGATCGCTGCCGCCACTGAGCAGGACCATGAAGCCGGGCAGGTTCTTGTTTTCAGAACCGAGTCCGTAGGTGATCCAGGAACCCATCGAGGCGCCGCCGAAACGGGGGGAGCCAGTGTAGAGGAACAGTTGGGCGGGCGCGTGGTTGAACTGGTCGGTGTGCATCGATTTGATGACGGTGATTTCGTCGGCGACCTGCTGGAAGTTAGGGAGCAGTTCGCTCATCCAGGTTCCGCTTTCGCCGTACTGTTTGAATTTGTAGGGCGTGCCCAGCATCTTGGGGTGCCCTTTGATAAAGGGGAAGCCACGACCTTTGAGGAACGAATCGGGACAGGGCTGCATGTTGCGCTTGATGAGCTCGGGTTTATAGTCGAACA
Organism: Gimesia sp.; assembly: GCA_002706765.1. Taxonomy (GTDB): domain Bacteria; phylum Planctomycetota; class Planctomycetia; order Planctomycetales; family Planctomycetaceae; genus Gimesia. Next base: position 45,773 of record PAJV01000035.1, on the reverse strand, counting down.
GTTCCTGCTGTGGAGGCGAGCCGGCCATGTGCAGAAAGATGACGCTTTTGGCTTTGGTCGGCAGACGATGCGCGGGGAGTTCGGCATCTTGATTGGCGGGCGTGCTGGCGGCGAGGGGCTGGTTCTCGGCGAGCAGGGCGCCCAGCGCGAGGGAGCCGATACCGGTGGAACCCTGGGCGAGGAAGTGGCGTCGGGTGACTGCCTGCAGCTGTTGTTGTTTGAGATTCATGATTTATCCTTTGGTGAGCACACCATCCATATTGAGCAGTACATTGGCGATGATCGTCCAGGCAGCGAGCTCGGCTTTGTCGTATTGATCGGGAATCGGTTTCAGCGGGTTATCCAGGAGCTGGGCGGCTTCTGCGGGATGCGCTTTGTAAAACGCGAGTTCCGATTCGTAGAGTTTCAGCAGCGGTTCAATCTGTTCGGGCTGCGGTGGACGAACCAGGCAGAGTTTCAAACCATATTCGATGCGGGCACGGGGTGTCTCCGCCGCGAGGAAGAGCCGTTCGCCGAGGGCCTGGGCGATTTCGATGAAGACGGGATCGTTCATGGTGATCATCGCCTGCAGCGGTGTGTTGGTGCTGATGCGTCGGATCGTACAGATTTCGCGACTGGGCGCATCGAAGGTGGCCATGGACGGATAAGGGACGGTGCGGCGCCAGAAGGTGTAAAGTCCGCGACGAAAGCGGTCTTCATCTTTACTGGTGGCCCATGTTCGTTGACCGTTGAACGCGGCCCGCCAGATGCCTTCGGGTTGAACGGGGTAAACGGAAGGACCGCCGACCTTTCGGTTGAGCAGGCCACTTAGAGCGAGTGCCTGGTCGCGGATCATTTCGGCTTCGAGACGATAGCGGGCACCCCGCGAGAGCAGACGGTTATCGGGATCTTTCTCCAGGTGCACGGGCAGGGTGGTGGAATCCTGCCTGTAAGTGCTGGACATGACGATGGTTTTGAGGAGGGCTTTGCGGTCCCAGCCGTTGCCGACGAACTCGGTGGCGAGCCAGTCGAGGAGCTGCGGATGACTGGGGAGTTCACCCTGGGTGCCGAAATCTTCTTCGGTGACGACGAGACCTTTGCCGAACAGTTGAGACCAGAAACGGTTGACGGCGACGCGAGCGGTTAACGGGTTTTGGGGATCGGTGAGCCATTTGGCGACGGCGATACGGTTATCGGGAACGTCTTTGGGGAGCGGATTGAAGGAACTGAGTACAGCGGGTTCAACGCGATCGCCGGGAGTGAGGAAGCTGCCTCGGACCATGATGTGGGTTTCGCGCTGTTTGTCGACGGGCAGTTCCTGCATGACGGGGAGCTGCGGGTAGACGGGTTTGGCTTTCTGCAGTTTCGCGATCTGATCGCGGGTTGATTTGAGAGCAGGAGCGATGCTGCGGTAGTAGGCGGCGAGTTTGTTCTGGTCGGCAGGGCTGCGGTCTTCGGGTTTTGTGTCGACGATGGCGAGCAGGTCATCGCTGACAGCGAGTCGGGGTTCCAGTTTGGATTCTGTCGTAGAGGAAAGGCGGAATCGACCGAGGGCGTATTGAGGATCTTTATAGTTGTGTGACAGCGAAATGAGCAGACGCTGTTTGCCGGTGTCGGCAGCGGGTTTGTTTTCCAGAATATAGTAGGCAGAGTTGGGTTTGCCAGACTGCGGTGCGATGCCCCAGCCTTTCTGGTTTTTGCTGGCGGAGTTGATGCTGGCGGTGACCGGGAAACCTGACTGCGAGAAGGAAGCGAAGGCCCGACGGACGGGGATGGATCGCTCGTTCGAAACAGGCAGGGTGACTGACGGTTTGGGGGAGTCGGCGACGATGGTCTGCCAGACGACATTGCGCTTGGCATCGAGCAGACTGACTTTGAAGTTGGCCAGCCGTTCGCCGGTCCCGTCGGTGCGGTTCCAGATGACAACGCGGTCGAGCGGTGTGGTTGCTTTCAACTTGAGTTCCCACCAGGGGGCGACTTCGGTTTTGGTATGGGTGGTTGATTTGGCATTAAAGAAGTGGCCGTCGGTATTGCCGTCGATGGCGAGACTGGCCGGGCCGTCATAGGCAACGCTGGACTGGGTGGCGGTTCCCTGAACGGCGATGTTCTGGTCGTGCTGGAAGACCTGGACTTCGGCGAGCGAGAGGATCTGTTTCGCGGTTCCCTGCTGTTCGATGCGGAGGAACTGTCCCTGTACGGGAGTGTCTGCTGCGACGGGTTTGCTGGTGAGGCTGATTTCCGAGAGGACGAAGTTTCCATCTGCGGCGCGGCCGGGCCCCTGGGCGGGCAGGCCGGGATCGGGGAGGACTTCGAGTCGCAGGGCTTTGAGGGTATTGAGATCGACTTCGGTTTCGATGGTATAGGTTTCGTTGGAAGGCGGCCCGCTGGCGAGCAGGGACTGGTCGTCCTGGATCTGAAGTTTCGTTTTATCAGAGGATGAAGTCGCGGCGAGTGGCGTCAGCGTCTGCCAGTCGGGTTTGGCCTGGAGTGTGGATTCCCACTTCTGCTGAGCGGCTGCGAGTTCTGCGGTTGGTGTCTGCAGTACTTTGTTGAGGGCGGCGAGTTCGGTATCGATGCGGGCGGTTTCCTGCAGCATCGCTTTGGTGGGAGCAGCGATGGTGGGGGCATCGGTGGGTTGATCGTTGTCTGCGGTCTGATTGAAGAAGGCGTAGAACTGATAGTATTCCTTCTGCGAAATCGGATCGTATTTATGAGTGTGACATTTGGCACAACCCATGGTGAGGCCCATCCAGACCTGCATGGTGGTATCGACGCGATCGCTGACGGCGGCGACGCGGAATTCTTCGTCATCGGTTCCACCTTCGGTATTGGTCATGGAATTACGATGGAAGGCGGTAGCGATTTGCTGTTCGAGCGTGGCTTCGGGCAGGAGATCGCCGGCCAGTTGTTCGAGGGTGAACTGGTCGTAAGGCATATTGTTATTGAGCGCGGAGATAACCCAGTCGCGGTAACGCCAGATGGTCATGCGGAGAGGATCGGATCCGTAGCCTTTGGAATCGGCATAGCGGGCGAGGTCGAGCCATTTCCGGGCCCAGCGTTCGCCGTAGGCAGGATCAGCGAGGAAGCGATCGACGAGCTTTTCGTAAGCGTCGGGAGATTTGTCGTTGATAAACTGCTCGACTTCAATCTGGGTGGGAGGCAAGCCGCGGAGATCGAAGCTGAGGCGGCGAATGAGTGTATGGCGACTGGCTTGCGGGCCGGGTTTCAAGCCGGCTGCTTCCAGTTTTGCGAGGATGAAGTGGTCGATGGGACTGGTCGGCCAGTTCTGTTGAGTGATGTTCGGGAGTGGGGGACGTTCGGGTGGAACGAAGGACCAGTGTCTTGAGTAGGGGGCGCCCTGGTTGATCCAGGCTTTGATTTTGGCGATCTGTGCGTCGGTCAGTTTCTCTCCGACTTCGGGGGGCGGCATGACCGCGTATTCATCAGTGGAAGTGATGCGACGGATGAGTTCGCTCTGGTCTGCCTTGTGGGGGACAATTGCCTGGGCGTCACTGGGCAGTTTCGCGATGGCAGCGGGGCGCTGGTCGAGGCGGAGCTCGGCTTCGCGGGTGCCTTCATCGGGTCCGTGACAGTGAAAACAGTTTTTGGACAGGATGGGGCGGATATCGCGATTGAAATCGACGTCGATGCTGGGGGCGGATTTCTCCGGTGATGTTGCGTCAGGAGATTCAGCGTAGGCCGCTGTGGTAGCGGTGATCAGCAGGAATGCGAGGCCTGCCTGAGAGAATCGTCTCAGGGAGAGATCAAACATGGGTATTCACCTTCGGGTAGGAATGCAATGTGGAATGCAGGTGAATTGAGACTCCTGTTGAATTACAAGAGAGTGTCGCCTGTTTCCTCGATTGCCATTTCAGGTTTGGTGAACCAGTCCGCTGCTCTAAAAGAACAACGGTAGCCGACCGTTTGAGAACGGTCGGCAGGTAAGTTTAAATAATGCAGGAGGCTCTAAAGCTACTTATTATTTTAACTTCCGGAGTGAGCAGATGCAAGAATTCCTCCCGTATTGCTGTGAGAAGTCGTTTACGGGAGAAGGGGGCGCTGGCGCTTATTCGATTCCCAGGTTTCGCTCGATATTGCGGGCTTTGTTGCTCATGACATATTTCTGCCACCAGCCATCGGGATCGGATTCTTTAGGGCGATCGCCGCGGGCTTCATCGCCGACGTAGCTCCACTGGTCGATTTCTTCTTCGCCGCTCCAGTCTGCATCGAATGGTTTGGGTTTGAAGATCTGCATGGTTTCGCGGTTCAGTTCCGTGATGGGCCGCATGACGGAATTACAGCCTGCCACGAGAAATAGTGCTGGAGAGAAGACGACACAGGTCAAAATCAACGATTTCATGAGATGTTCCTCCATACAATCTACGCCAGATGAGGACAAGCTGGTCCTTAACCGTTAAGATTGATGGTCACCTGATTGGATGTGATAATAGTTGAGTGGGGGGAGAACCCCGTGAGAGAGAGAGCGGCATTTTAGTGATTTCGAAAACTGAGTCTACCCCTGTTTGCAGGGGAGGGGCTTGGGTGGCTTTCATCCCTGCTATGAAGGAGTTTACGTGGATTCTGCTTTAGATGTACTAGTGGTGGCTCCGCATCCCGATGACGCGGAAATCAGTGTGGGGGGCACGATTCTGGCCTGCAAAGCAGCGGGGATGCGGGTAGGGGTTGTGGAATTAACCAATGGTGAACCCACGCCTTACGGCAGCCCGGAGATTCGGGAACAGGAGACGGCTGCCTCAACGGCCGTGCTGGATCTGGACTGGCGTGAGAATCTGAATCTGCCGAACCGGAGTCTGGAATCGAGCCTGGAAGCCCGGCGCCAGCTGGCGATTGTCTTTCGGACACAGCGTCCCCGGATCATTCTGGCGCCATACTGGGAAGACGTACATCCCGATCATGTGTCTGCCAGCCAGCTGGTAGATGCTGCTCGTTTCTGGGCAAAGCTGAGTAAAACGGACATGCCGGGAGAGCGATTCTGGCCTCCCCAGCTGTATTACTTCTGGAGTATTCACCTGCGGATTCACCCTAAACCGAGCTTTGTTTTCGATATATCTGAGTATATTGATCAGAAAATGCAGGCGGTACAGTGTTATGAGAGTCAGCTGATCGTCGGCCGTCCGACAGAGCATCCGACGGTCTTAGACGACATCAGAGACCGGGCCCGGTACTGGGGCTGGTCGATTCATCGGGCTTATGGTGAACCCTTTGCCAGTCGGGAAGAGATCGGAATTCAAAGTTTTCTACCATTAACGCCTGCAGAAAAAGCGTAGAGACGGGTAGATCTGCTGAATTGGCCAATCGGAACGTCAGCGCTGCTTCAGCAAGAAAATAAGCCTGTTTGACAGCTGATTTTCGGTTCAACCTTGAATGTTCGTACTTTCATCGGTTACACTTTGGTGAAGAGTGTTAAGAATTATATTGAAGTGCAGCTTGTGGAAGATACGTTTTCAGATACGTACGATCTGAATTCCTTTTCGGATGAAAGTGGAGCTGTCGTTTCAACCCCGCCCTGAATGTGCACAGTGCAACCCTACCTTCTGACATAATAATTGAGGAGAAAAAAGAAGATGTCTCAACAATCTCGTCGCGAATTTCTAGAACAATCGATGTTTGCTGCTGCAGGAGCAGCCGCCTTGAGCACTTCGATTCCTCAGCTGTCAGCAGCCGAGTCTCAGTCCAGCAGCCCGAATGAAAAACTGCGGGTGGCATTGCTGGGGGTGAATGGCCGGGGTCAGTCTCACCTGAATGCCTTCGCTGGTCGTAAAGACACAGAGATTGTCGCCATTGTTGATCCGGACGAAAGCGTCGGGATGACAAAAGGTGTGGGCAACGTTTACAAAAAGACTGACAAAAAACCAACTTATTACAAAGACCTGCGAAAGGCATTTGACGATCAGGATATCGACATCGTCAGTATTGCGACTCCCAACCACTGGCACGCACTGGGAGCGATCTGGGCCATTCAGGCCGGCAAAGATGTCTACTGCGAAAAGCCCGTCAGCCACAATGTGAGTGAAGGCCGACGCATCGTCGAAGCTGCCCGCAAGCACAATAAAATCGTCCAGACCGGAACGCAGTGCCGTTCACAACCTGGTCTGATTGACGCCGTCGAGTTTGTCAAAGCAGGTGGAATTGGTGAAGTCAAACTGGCTCGCGGTACCTGTTACAAACGTCGCAAATCAATCGGCCCCAAGGGGAACTACGATGTTCCAGCCAGCGTCGACTACGATCTGTGGCTCGGACCAGCACCAATGGCACCACTGACCCGTCAGCGATTCCATTACGACTGGCACTGGCAGACACCCACGGGTAACGGTGACCTGGGTAACCAGGGGATCCACCAGATGGATGTCGCCCGCTGGGGATTAGGCGTTGATAACGTGGGTACCAGCGTTCAGGCATATGGTGGCCGTCTGGGTTACACCGATGCGGGTGACGTTGCGAATACCCAGGTCAGTATTCACCAGTTTGGCGACAAGCGACTGGTCTTTGAAGTACGTGGTCTGGAAACCGACGATTACCGTGGTGCTAAAGTAGGAGTCATCTTCTACGGTACCGACGGATACGTTGTGATTCCTTCTTACAACAGTGCTTCGGCATTCGACCTGGATGGAAAACTGATCAAGAAGTTCTCTGGATCAGCCGACCACTTTGCGAACTTTGTTGATGCCGTTCGCAGCCGTAAAATCAGTGATCTGAATGCGGATATCGAAGAAGGTCATATCTCCAGTGCCCTGTGTCATCTGGGCAATATCTCTTACGAACTTGGCGAAAAGATGCCTGTGAAGGAAGTCTCCGGCGAGTTCAAGGGAGACAGCGAAGCTCTGGAAACACTGGGCCGGTTCCAGGATCACCTGGGCAACAACAAGCTCGATGAAAATGACACTGTCATCAGCCTGGGTCCCAAACTGTCTCTGGACAGCAAGTCAGAAACCTTCACTGGTGGCATGGCTTCGACAGCAAATCCAATGTTGTCTCGTGAATATCGGAAACCATTCGTGGTTCCGACCTCAGCCAATCTGTAAGATCCGCTGACGGACAAAGTATGATCAGGCTCCTCTGTTCTTGTGATAGAGGAGCCTGTTTTCGTTTGCAGAGAATAAGACTGTGTCCCATTTTGCTGTAGCATTTCGAAGTCCATTTGGACCGAGGGTAATTATATGAGAGACGCGATGGTTAAATATGGCGCGCTGGAGGGGGATCAGGAGTGGTGCTCATCCCGTTTTTCTGCTGTCTCGCGTGAGGATTTACTCAATATTTGATATAGAGATGATTCGAGGAAGTGTTGTGCGAGTCGTTCGCCGACATGTTCTTCCTCATCGACGATTACATCAGCGCCTGCCGCCAGCAGTTGCCAGTGATGCAGATGATAACGGCAGCGAACATAGAGTGAAGTCCCGGGAGCCAGCTGACGCACGAGGTGAATGATCTGTCGGCCGATGGTGGGGCTGGGAAGAGTGATAATAACCAGGCGTGCGCGGTAGAGTCCGGCGTGTTCAAGTACCTCGATCTGAGTGGCATCCCCCAGCTGTGCCTGCAGTCCGTATTGTCTGGCGACGTGAAGATTTTCATGGTTCAGATCGATGACAACGATTTTCTTCAAACCGACCTGCAGCAGTTCCCCGGCGACCCGTTGGCCGGCGGGCCCGAAGCCAAGGATGAGAATGTAATCGGATTCGGCTTTGGTAACCTGTTCCGGATTGGCCAATGTTGCTGCGGTCAGAGCGTCTGGCTGATTGGAATTACGTTGTAAGAATCGACGAATCAGGTCCGCTGCCCCGGGGGCCAGCTGGATGAGATAGGGAGTCAGCAGGAGAGTTGCGATGGTTGCTGCGATCATGGCGCGAAAGGTAGACTCAGAAAGGATGCTGCTGACGCCCGGTTCGCCGCGGGCCACTGTCGCCAGCACGAACGAAAATTCTCCCACTTGAGCCAGACAGAGACCAGTTCCCACGGCAAATTGCCAGGGTTGACCGCACAGGTACGCCAGTCCGAACGTGATAACCAGTTTGCCCAGGACGATTGCCGCGACCACTGCCAGCACGAGCCCCAGATGGCTGGCGATCCAGCCCAGATCTGCGAACATGCCGACCGCGGCGAAGAACAGGGTGACAAGAACCGTTTTCAGAGGCTGAATGTCGGCTCGAATTTGTGTAGCGAATGGAGAGATCGCGAGCAGGACGCCTGCCACAAACGCACCAAGGGCGGGACTGAGCCCCAAGCTGTGAGCGGCCCAGGCGGATCCCGCGGCCATCACCATGGCCAGCAGGACAGGAAAATCTCGATTTCGCCGCAGAGAAGAAAGTTCCAGCACGCGCGGCAGAACAAAATTGAACAATCCATAAAACACGGCAACAAAAACAGCAGCCAGCAGCAATGAGAGGCCCAACTGGACGATGACCTCACCCGGAGTGCCTCCGTGAAGCAGGGCGGTGACAATCAGCATCAGGGGGATGACGGCGATGTCCTGGACGAGCAGGATACCCAATGCGGTTCGCCCATGCGGAGAATCGAGTTCCGCGCGATCGTTCAACATGCGGACCACGCAGGCGGTACTGCTGAGCGCGATCATGGCTCCGACTGCCAGAGATTCGGGGATGGAAAATCCCAAAAGGACAGTCACTGCTAATCCCGCCAGCAGTGTGAAAATGACCTGCAGGGTACCTGCCAGCAAGGGGACGCGCCCGAGTCGACGTAAGCGGGGGAGTGAGAATTCCAGACCAATGGCAAACAGCAGGAGCGCCACGCCCAGTTCTGCGAGATCAAAGATGTCTTTTTGATTTGAAACCCAGCCGAGCAGATTCGGTCCGACCAGGGTTCCCGCTGCAATATAACCCAGCAGTGCACTCTGTCGTAGCTGTTCGGCGATCGTGCCCAGCAGTAGTGCTGCACCCAGTAATACCAGAATGCCTGCCAGGGAATTCCACATGGTCCCATCAGCTACAGCGAGAACGGGGAATGATTCAGGCAGTAAACTGTTGCAGGGAAAATATAGCATCGCTGGCGTATCCTTGGACTCTGTCAACTTCCATGTCTGATAATCAATCCGCGCCTGTTATTGTAGACCTGTCTGTGAGACAGACCAACAGCTTAATTGTACAATTCGCGTTTCAGGTTATCGACTTTTTGCATAAGGAGCCGGATTATAGAGAACCAGGGTGGAGACTGTCATCAGAAGAGTGCATCTCTTTTTTGAAACAGGTACGTAATCTGTGCTGCTGTCAGGGAGGGAATTGAAATTCTCCTGGAACGACAAAACTAATACTGTATAAATCGGGGCACAGAGGTATAATCGGCGGCAAATCGGATTTCAGAATACTTCACTTTGTATGGATGCATTTGATGTTTCAGCTTTTCTCTGGTGCGAAGAAGCAGATTAAGAACAAAGTCAAACGGGCGGTGATCCGACATCACCGCCGGTCAGGAGCCGTTCTCTTCAGTGACACAACGCTTCGCGATGGCGAACAGATGCCTGGGGCGACACTGGATCCGGTCGAAAAACTGCAGATCGCCAAAGCCCTCGAATCCGCCGGCGTTCATTCGCTGGATGCGGGGTTTCCTGCGTCCTCACAGGCCGATATTGAAGCGATTCAAAGTATGGTAGGTGTGATCAAAAAACCGGTGCTAACGGCTTTATGTCGGACTTTACCCGGAGATGTCGATGCAGCTGATGAGGCCTTGGCGGGCAATCCGCCCCACAAACGAGGCGTGAGCCTGTTTTGCGGTACGAGTCCCTTGCATCGTCAGTTTAAGCTGGAGAAAAGCAAGTCGGAAGTACTGAAACTGATTGTGGAGAGCATCCAGTATGCAGCGGAGAAGTTTGACATCGTGGCTTTCAGTCCTGAGGATGCCAGTCGCACAGAAGTGGATTATTTGTGCGAAGTCTACCGAGAAGCGATTGCCGCCGGGGCGACGACAATTGGCTTTCCGGACACGGTGGGAATATTGACGCCCTGGAAAGCCCAGGACTTCATTTGTCGGATTCAGGATGAAGTACCCGGGATTGAAAACGTGCTGCTGGCAGTCCATTTTCATAATGATCTGGGACTGGCTGTGGCAAATACGCTGGCCTGTATTGATGCGGGAGCGAATGTGATACAGTGTACTGTCAATGGAATCGGTGAGCGCGCCGGGAATGCTGCTCTGGAAGAAGTGGCGATGGCACTGCATCTGCATCAGGAAGAGTACCAGCGCCCCCATTATCTGGATGTCTCCCAGCTGGCGCCTCTGTGCAAGCTGGTGGCTGAACTGACCGGAATCGCGCTGTCACCCATGAAACCGGTGGGCGGGAGCAATATCTTTGCTACGGAAGCGGGGATTCATCAGGATGGTCTGCTGAAGAACCCTGATACCTACCTGCCTTATCGACCGGAGACGGTCGGCGAATCAGGTATCCGACTGGTGCTGGGACGACACAGTGGCCGAAAAGCGATTTTGCATCGGTTACACGAACTGGGAAAAGAACCGAGTGAACAGGTTGTGCAACGGGTTTTGCAGGCCATCAAAGAACTCCCCAAAGGAGAACTCGTCGACGATGATCTGCTGTTGAAGCTGACAGACTGAATTTCCCGATATAAACATCAGCTCAGACGGTAGCCAGTTTGACTGGAGCGACTTCAGGGCCATTGGTACCGAGAACAATAGATTAAGACGCTATGGTTAAAATATGATGCGCTCTCAGATGACCAGCGGGTTACCGTTTCAGACTATGCAAAATAGTTAACCGCATTGCGGAAGAGCTGGATGCCAGCTCCTTCGCCGGTAAGCCCCAGGCGAGTCCATTGCGGATGTTGAGTGGCGAACAGAAACCGTTCCGGGTGTGGCATCAACCCTAATACCCGACCGGCAGGATCACTGAGCGCCGCGATGTTGTAAGCTGAGCCATTCGGATTCACCGGGTAGGAGAGAATTTCTTCCTGCAGCTCTGTTGGTTCCTCTCCGGGGGCCCGGTAACACATGGCGACCTGCAGATTGGCTTTCCAGCCTTCGACGATGGCGGGATCACTGACAGCGATGCGGCCTTCTGCGTGGGCGATCGGCAGTTCGATCTGATCGATTCCTTTCAGGAACACATTTTGAGGAGCCACGACTCCCAGGTTGACCCAGAGCGATGTATATTTTCCGTTATCGTTCCAGGTCAGGGTGGCATCGCGGGACTGGTCTGCCTGAGGAGGCCAACCGGTTGCCCCTCCGGGCAGAATACCCGCTTTGAGTAAAACCTGAAACCCGTTACAGATGCCCAGAACCAGTTTGTCGGCAGCGAGGAAGTTTCCGATGACATCAGCCAGTTGTCCCTGCAGGTGACTGGCAAAAATGACGCCTGCACCGACATCATCTCCATAGCTGAAACCACCCGGCAGACAGAGGATCTGATAATCATTCAATTGGCTGGGATTTTCCAGGAGCTTTAAGAGATGAATTCGAGTGGACTCGGCTCCGCATAAATCAAATGCATGTGCTGTCTCGATATCGCAGTTGGTGCCAGGGGCACGTAACACACAAACTTGGGGAGGCGTAGACATAAGAGCAGAATTCATCCTTTTCCAATTCATTTTCGATTCGCGAAGCCGTTTCACTTCATTACTGAGGATGCTATTCTGAAAACCACTTTACTTCCAGCGTCAGCAGCCGCTTACCATTCGAAAAAGCAGGTTTTCCTGAATCCCTCAGAAGCGACAATAATTGTACATACCTAAATGCAGAAATACGAGTAAGTTAAGACAAAGAAACGAATGCAGATGAGTGAAAAACCGGTCTATTCGGTGTCTGCTGCATTTGTTATAATTTCGCTCTTATCCCAGAGCCCGTTCCGGCTTGATTCTCCTTCAGGGGACCAGCCTGATTTTTTCTGAGTACCCTGTTTCATGAAACCCTGTGTTCGATTGTTTCTGATTACATTATTGTTGCCTGTGTGTACAGGCTGCATTAATGCCTCTAATACGAGGATTTCCCGTATATTTTCGGGGCGTCAGGCAATGACTCGCAGTGATAAAATGGAAGAAAGGAAAATGATGGAACTGGAAGATCCACTCCCTTCCAATGCTCTGGGACCTGATGTCGTGCGTCCACGTGAATTCGGTACACAGCGGACGGAGTCTCGACTGGCAATCGAACAGTCAATTCGCACACGTCCTTACGTTCAGCCCCGTCCGGGTGAGACTTTACGTCCCGTCCCCCAGTTGTCTGGTGGGAATTCAAAATATCCGGAAGTGATTCGGCCCTGATCGGATACGCCACCGGCTTTTTCCTGACTACAGCTTTTCATTACCCTGACATGTCGTACAATGTTGTATATGAAAAGATGCGTTTCTCTCTGTACAGGGTCAGTGGCTATTTTGCGATATCGATTATTTCACAAAGAACATCTGTCAGGCATTCGTCCCCTCTTTGCGAGACTTCTGCTTGTGTCAGGTCTTTTGATCGCAGGTGGGTCTGCAGAATTGATGGCACAAACGGAGATTAACCGTTCCATCGATGCCCAGGGGAAAAAGTATTATACGCTGCCGACGCGCACTGCCGTCAATCGCGGCCTGCAGTTCCTGGCGGAACGTCAGCATTCTGATGGTTCCTTTGGTTCAGGTTCGACTTTCAAAAATAATGTCGCCGTGACCTCGTTGTGTGGCATGGCTTTTCTCGCGGATGGAAGTACGCCCGGCAGAGGTAAGTACGGAATACATGTGCAGAAAGCCGTTGATTTCATTCTGGCTTCCTGTAAGCCCTCGGGCTATATCATATCCCCCGACAGTATTTCCCATGGACCGATGTACGGCCATGGTTTTGCCACGTTATTTTTAGCTGAAGTCTATGGAATGACACACAGCAAAGACGTGCGTGCGAAGCTGGAGAAGGCGGTGGAACTGATTGTGAAATCACAGAATTCCAAAGGGGGCTGGCGCTACACGCCGGAGAGTAAAGACGCGGATCTGTCTGTGACAGTCTGCCAGATCATGGCGCTGCGGGCCGCACGAAACTGCGGGATCTTTATCTCAAAAGATGTGATTGATCGTTGTATCGATTATGTGAAGCAGAGTCAGAACCCGGATGGCGGATTTCGCTACCAGCTGGTGCGTCAGGCGGAGAGCGAGTTTCCCCGGTCGGCTGCCGGTGTGGTTGCCTTATACAGTGCAGGTATTTACGAAGGTCCGGAAATCGAAAACGGACTGGGGTATCTGATGCGACATCTGCCAAACCAGCGTTACTTTCGGGGCAGTCACTATTACTACGGACAATATTACGCCGTACAGGCGATGTGGCAGGCAGGCAGAAATTACTGGGAAGGCTGGTACTCAGCCATTCGGGAAGAACTGATCTCCGGGCAGATGTCCAGTGGCAGCTGGAGACCCGACAGTTCCAACTGTGTTGAATACAGTACCGCCATGTCATGTATTGTGCTGCAGATTCCTCGTAATAATATTCCCATCTTTCAGCGCTGAAAATATTCTGTGTATATCGTCTCGGGTAACCTTATGCGATCTGTTTTATTCTTCACTTTCATCGGGCTCACGGTTCTGAATCAGCTGCAGGCTGCGGAACTGGATCAGGTCGGTGGAAATAAACTGCAGGGAAAGCTGGTCGAAATAAAGCAGAACCAGATCACCATGCAGTTAAAGTCAGACAGCAAGACTGTCCCGGCTGTCGAGACGATCAGCATCGACCTGGACCATACACGCCTCCCCTGGAAAAAGACGGGCATGGTGATCCTGGCCAACAACGATCGGATACTGGGTGATCTGGTTCGCTCGGAAGAAGAATTTCTGCTGATAAAAATGAATCTGCTTCCGGGACAACCGGAATGGCGTGTTCCCCTGGAGACGGTCACGACGGCGTTTTTTGACTGGCCTGCGTCGCGTTTTACCCGTACCGAGTTACTGAAAAAAGCAGACAGGCAGGAGCAGAATGACGATCTCTTCTTTCTGAAAAATGGAGATCACCTGGAGGGGGAATTCATCAGTTTCAATGAGAGTTCGTTTCGATTTGACTCGAGTGCAGGGGAAACTTCGGTCCCGCGGGCAGGCATTCAGTTTTTCCGCTTTAATCCGGAGCTGATTAATTTTCCACAGCCGGATCAGTTACGCTATGTCGTGAACCTGACAAATGGAACGCGTGTTACTGTTTCAGAACTTGCATTGAGCCAGGAAGAGGTCACAGCGAAAACGTTATTCGGCGTCCGACTGAGCTGTCCATTAAGTCTGATCGAAACAATTACCCCGCGGGGAGGGCAGGTGATACCGCTCTCAGTTCTTGAGCCGTCTTCCTACCGGTTCACCCCGTACTTTAACCGGAAATGGGACTGGCAGCGAAATCGGAATGCGCTCCGCGGACCGCTGATCGCCGAGGGGAAAGAGTATTTCTCCGGCCTGGGGATGCACAGCGCAGGTGAACTTCGATTTCAGCTGGATGGTAAATACAGCGGTTTTCAAACGCTGATTGGCCTGGATGATGCGACGACCGGACGAGGGGATGTGGAAGTCTTAATACTGGTAGATCAGCGCGTTGTGTTTCAGCAGACGCTCTCAGACGACCAGCGGCGGCTGGTTGAAGTTCCTCGCATCGATACTACCGGCGCTGCCGAGCTGATTCTGAAAGTCGAGTTTGGTAAGAACGCCGACATGGATGATAATGTGAACTGGTTACGTCCGGTTCTGCTGCAGAAACAGTGAATCAGTTTTTCTGTCTGTCACAGAAAAGATGCCCCGTCATTCAGTAGCATCCTCGATCTGTTTTTTCTATTCTGGTTAACAGCTTCGCATGCATGTCCCACCTGTTAATCCCAAACCATTACAAAGAAGACACCTGATGAAATCAATCTCTGCACTGTTGCTGATTATGCTGTGTTTCTCGACGTCTCTGTTTGCTGAAGAGCAGGTTGATACCTCTCCGGCTCCTGTGAAGATCGTGAAAGTATTTCCCTATCTGAAAATTGACCGGCCGATTGTAATTACCCATGCAGGCGATGAGTCGAACCGTCTGTTTATTGCCGCTCAAAAAGGAAAGATCTTTGTAGTTCCCAATACGCCGGAAGATGAAGATCTGGAAGAAGGGAAGCTGTTCCTCGATATTTCGGAAAAGGTATCTTACCACGATAAAAAGAATGAAGAAGGTTTACTGGGACTCGCTTTTCATCCCGACTACAAAACCAATGGCGAATTCTTCGTGTATTACAGTACGCCTGGTAAATCGCATAATTATTCTGTCATTTCCCGTTTCCGGGTTTCCAAAGATGACCCTGATAAAGCGGCTGCCGATTCTGAAGAAGTGCTGATGCGTGTGGCACAACCCGCCTGGAATCATAACGGTGGAACAGTTGTCTTCGGGCCGGATGGTATGCTGTATATTGCCTTTGGCGACGGGGGAGCGGGGGGAGACGCGTTTCATAACGGACAGAATCTTTCCAGTGTATTGGGCAGCATCTGCCGCATTGATGTGGATCACAAATCGGAAGGTCTGAACTACGCGATTCCCACAGACAATCCATTCGAAGACGGGAAGAAAGCAACATTCCCTACCGTCCGAAAGGAAATCTGGGCGTATGGATTACGTAATCCCTGGCGGATTGCCTTCGATCCCGAAACCGGTGTGCTGTGGGCGGGGGATGTCGGGCAAGGGATCTGGGAAGAGATTGATCTGATTGTCAAAGGTGGAAACTATGGCTGGTCGGTACGTGAAGGGAAACATCCGTTTGGCCTGAATGGTGTCGAGCCTCGCAAGCACCTGATTGAGCCGATCTGGGAATACAACCATGATGTAGGCAAGTCGATTACCGGCGGTTCGGTTTATCGCGGCAAAGCGATTCCAGCCATTGTGGGGTCTTACATCTATGGCGACTATGTTTCCGGAAAATTCTGGGCTTTGAAGTACGATGCCCAGGGCAAGAAAGTGACCGCCAATCATGTGATTGAATCTCCCAGTATTCCCGTGATGACGTTCGGGACGGATCAGAATGGCGAGATGTTCCTGACTTCTTCTTTCAGTGAAATTTTCATGCTGAAAGCAAAATAGAGTCTGATCAGAACTGGAATGACACGTTGCCCGACCTGGTCCGCATGCTCGTTGGCGTGCTCGCCGGATGTCGATCACCTGTCAATTCAAGATTGATGGACCAGTAGAGTATTGCTGATATTCTCCATCCCATAAAAAACCACGGCAGACCAGATCACTGGTTCCGTGGTTTTTTTACAGGGACAGGGTGTGAGCGGAGTGTCAGATTTTGACAGCGTACTCCTGCAGATCTTCGAGGTCCACAAATTCAAGACTTGATATGTGGCAAGCTTCCAGTTTGACACGGGGTGCCATTCCCGCTTCGAGCGCTTCTTTCCAGCGTTCGACACACAGACACCAGCGGTCTCCCGGTTTCAAGCCTGGAAAGTCGTACATCGGAAGAGGGGTGCTCAGGTCGTTGCCACGTTCCTTTGAGAATTCGAGGAATTCTGCCGTGGCTTCAATGCAAACCGTATGCAGACCCATGTCGGATGCGCCGGTGTTGCAGCAGCCATCGCGATAAAACCCGGTTACGGGATCCATCGAGCAGGTTTCCAGTTCGGTACCGAGAACATTTTTTGCTTTTTTAAGAGTCATGTTAGAACCGGTCTACCTCTCTATATGCTTCGATGACAGCCAGGTCACCTTCTTTTCCCGGTTTCGAATTTCCGTGTTCCATTCCTATGATTCCCTCGAAGCCTTTAGAATGAATGTGTTTGAAGACATTCAGGTAATTGATCTCGCCCGTTCCCGGTTCTTTGCGTCCCGGGTTATCGCCGGATTGAAAATAACCGATTTCATCCCAGCTGTTGTCAATGTTCACAATCAGGTTGCCTTCGGTAATCTGTTGATGATAGATATCAAACAGAATTTTACAGGAGGGACTGTCAACGGCTTTGCAGAGGGCATAAGCCTGGGGAGAACCCTGCAGAAAAACTCCCCCATGATTGGCATACCAGTTGAGTGGTTCCAGAACCATCACCATCCCGTGCGGTTCAAAGATATCGGCACAACGTCTGAGTAATTCAATCACGTTGGCTGTCTGATAGCCTTCCGCCAGTCGACTGCGGGGGCCTTCGTCCAGATTTCCTGGAACGACGGTCATCCATTTGGCATTCACGCGTTTGGCAACTTCAACTGATTCTTTGATCTCCTTCAGCACGGAGTCCCAGACATTTTTGTCCTTGCGGGTAAATGTCGTTTTACCAATCGAACCATGGGCCACAAACACACCCATCTGCATGTTGAGCTTTTCCATGGTATCGGCGATCTGCTGCTGCAGTTCTTTGGGCTTCTTTTTCATGCCGTTATCTTCCCAGGCGGTGAACCCCTGGTCGGCAGCGAACTTCAACTGGTCGAGGGGATCATTACCTGCCGCATTTTTAAACATCCCAAAGTGCGGGCCATATTTGAGCTGGAAGGGTTTTGGCTTGTCTTTTTCCGCAGCTTGCGCCGCAGTGCCGGCGAAGAGGGCGGCACTGCCTGCCACCACACTGTTTTTCAGAAAATCTCGACGTTGCATCCGGGGGGCTCCTTGTTGTGGATTTAAATGCTGGTATGCGTCTCAATCTGTGATCTCATGTACGAATATCTTGAGATTCGAATCCAATGTACGTGAGTCGCAAATGTCGGTCTGGATTCGAAAGGAAGTACGAACGTTGGACTTATTCTAATGCATAGCGGCAGAGGATGCACCCGATTTTACCAGGATTCAGTCGTCACATGGAAAAGTTGATCCGGGGACCTGGAACAGAATGCTCAGTGGACGTTGTGTCTGTTTATCAGGAGAGGCCAGGCAGGCGAATCACGACTACGATTCCAATACAGGCCAATATCACCAGCAGCGATTTCAGCAGAATCGAAAGGGGGGAAAAAATCAGCGTCGCAGTAATGACAAGGACCACAATCGAGACTGCCTGAATTTTGACACTCAGACGTACCCCCCCATCCTGTTGCCACTCTTTAAGAACCTGGCCGAGTACCGGAGATCGCAGTAGAGCTGCATTTAATCGCGGGGAGGTTCTGATCAGAAAATAACTGGTCAATAACAGAAATGGTGTCGTCGGCAGAACGGGTAAAGCAACGCCCAGCACACCCAGTACAAAAAAAACGGCAGCCATAATCAGGTAGATAATTTTTTTAACACCGGTTACAGTCGGCACCGCTGACTTGTCGAGGGTATCGAGAAATTCAGGATGAATCTCATCTAATACAATGCGTTCGAACGTATGTCCGGATTGCTCGGATTCACGGGAGAGATCGTCTGGCGGCTGCGAATTACGAATCATGTGATCCAGGATTTGAAGGGAACCTGATACAGAAGGCAAATCTGAATTTTAGCTGAATCCCGGACTGTCACAAGGCCGAAACGCCAGAACTCAATTGGAGTCAGAACCCGTACTGTTTGAGAGATCAATTTCACGGGTTGGCAACATGCCTCCGCGAACGGCACCCGCTGCGGTGCTACCATAATTGTCTGCAAACAGCGGGTTCAGCGGACGACTGTTGGGAACGGCTAACCAGACGCGCAGTAAATGCCGTTTCAAATGTGATTCCTCGGCGTCTTCAAAGTCGTCTCGTCGATGAAATGTAACCCAGTTGTTCAGAAAGAGAAGATCACCGGGTTCCTGTGAGAAGGTGACACTCAATTCAGGAGATTCCGCAACTGTCTCCAACTGGTCCAGCGCCTCCCGCTGCTGGGGACTCATGTCCGGCAGATCCGGCGATGCATAAGCACGCTCTATGAGCACTCGCAGAAAACTGCCGGCAAAATGCCCGTCCTGAACTGAAAAGACTGGTTGCTGGCAGAACGGTTTCTGATTACCTGTATCGACGTTGTGCCTGAGATAATAAAACGGCTGCATCAGTATTCTGGTCAGTTCGGGAAAACGTTGCCGCATTTCATTGAATACAGAAACAGAACTGACCAGCTGATTGTTTCCCCCTGACAGTGCCTGTTGCAGGCAGAGAAAACCGATCACATCACAACGGTCCGTGTGGAAGCTTAATCGTTTGCGCGTATTAGGCCCGCGGGCTTCTTTCTGGCCGACCTGGAAACCTTCATCGCGGACGTGGAAGATCTTATCCCCGCTGGCGCTTTGTGATACCGGGGTTCCGATGTGGACAGAGATCATCCAGAACAGAATTTCTAACTCAGAAGCAGAATAGTTTTCTACCGGCAGGCGTTTCAACTGGCAGGCTCCAGAGCCCGTTTCGAGTTGTTGCTGGATCTGTTGTAAAACAGGCCCCAGATGCGGAAGGGGAAAGCGGGCGGGAGTGATGTGTTCCCGCTTCAGGTGTTCACGAGAAATGGTTTCGAGCGCCTGCTGGAGATCATCCAGATGAGCCTGCGTTAAATGGAATTGCCAGTCGTCCCGGGTAAATAATTCGGCACCTTTCCAGGCTGACGGGATAGAAAATCGGGTCGGCAAATCATCGGCAGACTGCAGGTCACTCACGCTGAATCAACTCCTCTCAAATTAAAGTCAACAGGGGGCTCGGTTGATTTTAGCAGATTCTCTCTCCTGAGAAAAGTTGACAGCGCACTTCCTCAGGTTTAGTGCAGAAGCAGTTGATTCAGTCTTTGCTTTTTCAGACAACCGTTGATGACTTCAATGAGCCGCTTTCGGTCAATCGGCTTGCTGAGATATTCATCACAGCCGGCGGCTATACATTTTTCACGATCGCCCGCCATGACATTGGCTGTTAAGGCGATAACAGGTTTGGTAAAGCCCATGGACCGGAGTCGGCGCGTTGTCGTATATCCATCCAGAACCGGCATTTGAATGTCCATTAGAATCAAATCAAAAGCGGCACCGATTTCCTCATCCACTGTTTTGTTTTTCTGCAGTTCATCTAATGCCTGCTGACCGTGTTCGACCACTTTCACATCGGCTCCCGCTTTACTCAGCAGAAAGTTGATCAGGCGTTGATTGTAGATACCATCTTCAACCAGCAGAATTCGACTGTTCTGAGGGATCAGGTCATAACTGATTTTGGATGATTTTATTTCACGGATACGATCGGGTGAATAAAACTGATGCATTTGTTTCGCCAGTTGATGTCCCGTGCCGATCGTTATCTCAATGGAACTCAGGGAAGTCTTTTCTGATTCCCTATCAACGGAAATCTGGCCTCCCAGTAGTCTCGCCAGTTGCTGGCAGACAAACAGTCCCAGTCCCGTTCCTCCGCCGAGACCAGGCAGAGAGATCTCTTCCGGTTGGGAACTGGCAAAGATCTGCTTCAATTGTGCGTAAGTTAAATCTTTGTTTTCGAAAGTTATTTTGAATTTGAGGATCTGTTTTTCTGCAGCGGTGGAACCCGAACTGATCTTCAGATCGATACTTCCCTTTTCCGTAATTTTGATTGCCAGTCCCAACACGTTAGACAGAATCTGCTTGAGGCGGATCGGGTCGGACTTGATCGTTCCCGGCAATTCATTTTCAAAAGCTACATGAAAGGGGAGCTGCTTGAGCGCTGCTTTGCGAGCCATGAGAGTTTGAACATTTTCGATGACTGTGATCGGAGAACATTCCAATAACTCCAGATCAAACTGACCTTCTTCAATTTTGGATCGATCCAGAAAGTCGTTCATTGTATTCAGTAGATATTCTCCGTTGATGTGTATCGTTTCCGCAGATGTCAATGTGACGGGATCTGGAGCTGATTCAAGAATCATTTCAGAGAAGCCCAGAATCGCAGTGAGTGGTGTGCGGATTTCATGACTCATCATCGCCAGAAAATTATTCTTTTCTTTCTTCGCCTGTTCTGCTTCCTGTCTTGAACGTTTCAAATCCTCTTCCGCCTGAACCCGTCGATGGATATCGGTCATTGAGCCTGTCATCCTGATTGCATGCCCCGATTCATCACGCAGTACATTTGCAAATCCTCTGAACCAGCGATACGCACCCCCCTTGATACGCAGTCGGTATTCCCGATCGAAGCGGTCGTTTTTATTCAAAGCATTCGCAATCGCCAGAAAGGTGTCGTCCACATCATCGGGGTGCAGCAGAAGTTTCAGCGTATCCATACTCGAGTCGATTTCCTGGTTCTGATAACCGATCAACTCGTAAAAACGGGGGGACCACCATTGCTCTATGGAATTGAGATCGATCCAGTCCCAGATTCCGTGAGAGGAAGAGCTCAGCAGTCCCTCCAGATGCTTTTGAATATCTCTGTTTGACTCGATTTGCTTTTCCTGTAGCAGGAGGTCAATACTGGTCGCGATAAAGCCGCAAAATTCATCGGAGACAGCAGGTCGTCGTTCGGCCTGACACTGGAACCAGCGATATTGTCCATCCCCCCGTTTCAGGCGATATTCACATTGAAACGCTGCCTGAGCCGTATGTGCTTCTTGCCAGGATCGCAGTAGTCCCTGCAGATCATGAGGATGAATAAACTGCTGCCACCTGTCATTGAGGTTCTGTTCGAGGGTACTGTTCGTGAACTCAAGCCATGCCTGGTTAAACAGATCAAGCTGTTGATCTGAATTCGAGGCCCAGATCAGCAGATTCGAAGGGAAGCTGATTTGCGGGGGCGTTGATGTGGGAATCGATATCATTTGGAAATCCTGAAAAAACAGTGGCGTTACTTATCAAGTATCTCTTTGGAATCGTAAGCAATCCGGTGTATCTCTGGACTTTTTTGGATTGGGAAAGTGATCTGAAAATAAACGAGGCTAAATAAATGGAATCACCTCAGAATTCTTCTCGGAGGGGAAAATGTGATTGTCTATTTGCAGATATCAGGAGGGATTTCACTTGATAATCAGGCGAAAAACGCGCTAATTGATACTGATTAAGCAATTGAATCAGTTAGAGGAATCATACACAGCATGATGTCTGGCTGGTAAAGTATTCCCCTCCTGAATCCTCTGACCATGCAGGAGCTTAGTGTACTAAAATCACAGAAGGCGAAACGGCGACAATTTCTTGTGATTTATCAACTTACGTTGATGTGTTGATGGTGGTGTCGAAGCGGAAATTAATGATGCGAACACTTAATTATTTTGCCTACGGATCAAACCTTCACCCGCTGCGCCTGAAAGCCAGGATTGGGGATTGTCAGCTGTATTCAGTGGCACAGTTGGAAGGGGCTCGTCTCTGTTTTCACAAAGTGGGGCTGGATGCATCTGGAAAGTGTGATATCGAGTTGCCCACCCAGAAGGATTCCACAGTCTGGGGGGCAGTGTACCAGATCTCGCAGGAACAGAAGATATTACTCGATCAACATGAATCCCTGGGAAAAGGTTATCAGATTCTGAAAACGAAAGTCAGAGTAGCAGACCAGCAATATCTGCCTGTATTTACCTACCAGGCGATGACGGAATTCATTGATTCTCGTTTACAGCCGTTTGACTGGTATCATGATTATGTGACGCAAGGAGTCAGCTTTCATCAATTTCCTGCTGCGTATCGGACTATGATTCAAGCTGTCAAAATGATCGAAGATCCGGACCAGTCACGTTCGGCACGTCATCATTTATTTTTAAGGGAACTCCGGAAGACAATTGAAGCGAAGCTGGCAGATTGATTCTTCAAAGCCAGTGAGAGATGATTTCGTAGATCATTTCTTCTTCCAGTGTTTCATGTGCCAGTAACTGATCGACCAGGTCTCCCAGCGCCGACCAGTAGGAATCCTCCCTGAGCAGGTGATACAGGCTGATGGTCTGTTTTTCCAGATAGAGCATGCGGGCTTCGCGCTGGGGAACAAGTGCCGCCGCCGCCTGCCAGGCCTGTCGCCAGTCTCCCGACCATTCCGAGACGAGTGCCGGATGAAACGGGTCGCCCGTATGGATCATCTCTGCAACAGGTCCCGCTAATGCGACCAGGACTGCTTTCTCAAGACCGGCTTTCTGGTTGAGTGCGCCTTCGGGCCAGGATATCTGGGCATCGCCGAAACGTTCCGGGCCATCATCCCAGTCGGGATCAACGGTCACAGAATGCACGCGGGCGCCAGCATAAACGGCGATCAGGACATGGCCTGCTTCGTGGTAAGCGGTGAGTTCTTCAGTCATTCCTGAATCGCTGAATCCCTGTTTGAAGAGTGAAACAATTACGATCTTGTAATCATGATCGGGAATTAAATCAAAGTCACCCGTTCTGAGCAATCCGGAAATTGAACAGAGTATGGAACAGGTGATCTGTTAATTAGTCTTCCTGTCAAATCAGATTCCTGTGGGAACGAAGAAGTGAGGCCTGTTTCTTGCTTTGTATTGATTTGATTGTGCTGTAGAATGAAGGACTCAATTTGAGATACATCGATTAAAAAAACACTCGTGAGTTTAACAACCTGGAGAACTACGACCAATGAATTTCGTTCGTCAAATCATGACAGGCTGTCTGTGCCTGATGTTGATCACCTCAACTGTTTCTGCGGCTGAAGAGTATGACATGGTCATCTACGGAGGCACCTCCGGGGCTGTGACTGCCGCCGTTCAGGCGAAGCGTTTGGGAAAATCTGTTGTGATCGTCTGTCCCGACCAACATCTGGGTGGTTTGTCGAGTGGCGGCCTGGGCTGGACCGATACGGGGAATAAAGCGGTCATCGGCGGTCTGGCCAGAGAATTTTATCATCGCGTCTGGAAACATTACCAGTCACCGCAGGCCTGGCAGTGGCAAAAACGTGATGAGTATGGCGACAAAGGCCAGGGGACTCCCGCGATTGACGGAAAACAGCGGACCATGTGGATTTTCGAACCGCATGTTGCAGAACAGGTTTTTGAGGATTTTGTGAGGGAGTACCAGATCCCCGTTTATCGTGACGAATGGCTGGACCGCAAGCAGGGAGTGAAAAAATCGGCAGATAAGATTACATCCATTACGATGCTTAGTGGAAAAACATTCGCAGGCCGGATGTTTATCGATGCTACCTACGAAGGGGATCTGCTGGCAGCCGCCGGGGTGAGCTATCATGTCGGACGAGAAGCAAACAGTGTGTATGGCGAAGAGTGGAATGGCGTCCAGACAGGAGTATTGCATCACAGGCACCACTTTGGTCCGAATGCGGTCAAAGAAAAAATCAGTCCGTATAAAACGCCCGGCGATCCCGCCAGCGGGTTACTCCCGCGGATCAGTGGCGCTGATCCCGGAAAATATGGTTCGGGTGATGATAAAATTCAGGCTTACTGTTTTCGTATGTGCCTGACGAATCATGAGGAGAATCGCGTTCCCTTCCCGAAACCTGAGGGGTACGATCCTTCGCAGTACGAACTGATGCTGCGAATTTATGATGCCGGCTGGAGAGATACTTTTGCCAAGTTCGACCCGATTCCGAATTTCAAAACGGATACGAACAACCACGGCCCCATGAGTACCGATAACATCGGCTATAATTATGATTACCCGGAAGCCTCTTATGAGCGCCGGAAAGAAATCATCCAGGAGCACACAACCTATCAGCAGGGCTGGCTCTATTTTATCGCCAATGATCCCCGCGTTCCACAGGAAGTCCAGCAGCAGATGCGCAAGTGGGGTCTGGCGAAAGATGAGTTTACTGATAACGGGAACTGGCCGCATCAGCTGTATATCCGCGAAGCCCGTCGCATGATCGGCCAGTTTGTGATGACCGAAAACGAGCTGTTGAAGAAACGCTCCACTCCAGATTCGGTTGGTATGGGATCTTATACCATGGATTCTCATAACGTGCAGCGGTACGTGACTCCCGAAGGTTACGTCCAGAACGAAGGAGACATCGGAGTCTCGACACGCGGTCCTTATGAAATTGCCTACGGCAGCCTGGTTCCGAAAAAAGGAGAATGCGCTAATCTGCTGGTCCCGGTATGTGTTTCCAGTTCGCATATTGCCTTTGGTTCAATTCGCATGGAACCGGTCTTTATGATTCTGGGACATTCCGCAGCGACTGCCGCAGCGATTGCCCTCGATCAGGGGCTGGATGTGCAGGATGTGCCTTATTCAACTCTGAAAGCCCAGCTGATCAAAGAAGGGCAGGTTCTGGAAGCGCCTCCAGAGGTGAAATATGGCAAAAACGGAGTGAATCCGGAGACCTTGAAAGGGATCGTTCTGGATGACACTCAGGCAAAGCTGACCGGTAACTGGATTACCAGCCGTTCCGCTAAAAAATTTATCGGTTCGAGCTACAGTCACGAATCGAATACCCGGGATGGGAAAGCGGTCGCCCGATTTGAAACGAAGCTTCCCGAGTCGGGACGTTATGAAGTGCGATATGCCTACACGCCGAACGGGAATCGGAGTTCTCAGGTTAAAGTGAAACTGCAGCACGCGCAGGGAACAGAAACCCGCATGATCAACCAGAAAAAGATGCCACCGCTGGAAGGACACTTTGTATCTCTGGGTGAGTATGAATTCTCTCCCGATCAGTTGGCTACTGTGGAAGTATCAAATGAAAGTGCTGACGGGTATGTGATCATCGATGCGGTCCAGTGGGTGCCTGTGAAAAAATAGTCGGTCTGTTTTCTCATTTCAAAATTGATTAAGAGGAGTCATCAGTAGTGTTAAAGAAAATCGAAGGACTTGTGCTGCTGTTGATTTTGGCCCTGGTGACGTTGATCAGTTTTGAGAATCAGCCGGTTTCAGCTGCTGAGATCGAGTCAAAGGAGAACGTGCTACGCGCCATGCGGAAGTCGAGTGAATATTTTCGCAATACACTGGCCGTCCATGGAGGCTACGTCTATTACTACAGTCTTGATCTGCGGGAACGCTGGGGAGAGGGGAAGGCCGGCCCCGATCAGATCTGGGTACAACCTCCGGGGACTCCCACAGTCGGTCTCGCGTTTCTGGCAGCTTACAAGGCCACGGGGGAACCGTTTTATCTGGAAGCGGCAACGGATGCAGCCCTGGCGCTGGTTTACGGTCAGTTGAAATCCGGCGGCTGGACGAATTCGGTTGAGTTTAATCCGAACAGCAAGTTGACTGCTGAATACCGGAACGGGAAAGGCAGGGGGCGTAATTATTCGACCCTTGATGATGGTATAACCCAGTCTGCAATTCGCCTGTTGATTCATGTGGACCAGGCGCATCAGTTTCAGCATCAGAAAATTCACGAAGCGGCAGAGATCGCTTTGAACGCGTTACTTGCCGCCCAGTTCCCGGTGGGGGCGTTTCCACAGGTCTGGACAGAGCCGGTAAAAAATGTAGAGCCCAGGAAAGGAAACTTCCCTGCCTACGACTGGCGGACGGAAGGACGAATCAAGAATTACTGGGATCAGTATACATTGAATGATGGGGTGGCCGGCTACGTTTCCACAGTGCTCATCGAAGCGTATGAAATATACCAGGACCCTCGTTATCGGCAGGCGGTATTGAAACTGGGGGATTTTCTGATCGCATCACAATTGCCACAGCCTCAACCCGCGTGGGCGCAGCAATACAACTATGAGATGCAGCCCATCTGGGCCCGCCGCTTCGAACCACCGGCTGTAACGGGAGGCGAGACTCAGGATGTGATTGAAACCCTGATCAAAATCTATCATTTCAGCGGCGGTGATCAGAAATACCTGAAACCGATTCCAGAGGCATTAGCGTGGCTGAAAAAATCTCAATTACCGGATGGCCAGCTGGCCCGTTACTATGAACTCAAAACCAATCGGCCCCTGTATATGTCGCGGAGTGGTAAGAACTACAGTCTGACCTACGATGATTCCGATCTGCCTCGCCATTATGGCTGGAAAATCGAATCGAAGCTGACTCAACTGCAGCGTGAATATAATTTAAGCAAGGCGGGAAAGCAGCAGTCTACAAAAATCAGCCCCCGTGAACTTTCGACTCAGGTACAAACCATCCTGAAAAACCTGGATTCCCAGGCACGCTGGGTCAGTACCAGCACCGGAGAACGCCTGGCGGGACAGCCAAAAATTCCGGTGAACAGTCAGTACATTGCCAGTGAAGTCTTCAGTGAGAACCTGCAGAAACTGAGCGCTTTCCTGGAGCTAATCAAGGCGAACTGAATTCTCCGCAGTGAAATCAATGTGGAATCCCATTCAGATGAAAGATGGAGTTCATCGTGATGACTTTCGTGGCGCCGTCTTCGTAGCGAATCAGGTTGATCCCGGTATTGGTCTGTGCGAGGTCTTTGGCCTTGCTGATTTCCAGACCAAGCACCCTCGCCAGGTAGACACGGTTTACCACGTTGTGCGCGACCACGACGATTGTTTCTCCCAGATGTCGGTCCAGCAGACTCTGGAGCGCGGGCTCTGCCCGGTTGAGCACATCGCCGTACGATTCTCCTCCTTCGTACCGGTTCATGTAGGGGTCATGCATGAATGCTTCATATGCTTCCGGGAACTCCTGCATAATAATGTCCCATGATTTTCCCTCCCAGAGACCCACGTCGCATTCATGGATTTCAGCCACTTCCTGAGGCGTCAGGCCCAATGGTTTGCAGACTGCTTCCGCAGTTTCCCGGGCCCGGATCATGGGGCTGCAGTAAACATGATGGATCGGACTGATGTCAGAAAGAAACTGTCCCAGCGCAGCAGCCTGTTTCTGCCCAGATTCACTCAGACTGGGATTAATTCCACACCCCTGCAGGATATAGGGACGTTGTTCATTGGGAGGTGTAGCACCATGACGGATTAACAGCAGGTTTGTGGCATCCTGTTCCGGGTGCGGTACCATTTTGGGAAGTTTCATATCAGGTCCTGATGAGATCATGGGGGCGAACTCTTACCGGTTTAACTGCTGCTGAGACAGCTTTGCTGCAGCTTTGATTGCTTCGACAATGCCCCGGGTTTCGGGAACAGTCTTGCTCCAGGCGATGTCAAAGGCAGTACCATGACTGGGACTGGTTCTGACAATTGGCAAACCGAGTGTAATGTTGACTGCCTGGTCGAAGCCCAGGAGTTTGAACGGAATATGCCCCTGATCGTGATACATGGCAACGACCGCATCGAACTCGCCATGAACGGCACGACGAATCAGCGTATCGGCAGGTAACGGGCCGGTTGCATTCAGGCCTGATTGAATCGCCCGTTCGACCGCAGGGGCAATGATACGTGCTTCTTCATCGCCAAACAGACCATGCTCTCCCGCGTGCGGATTCAGCGCGCAGACAGCGACCCTGGGTTGATCTTCGCCCATTTTCTGCATCAATCCCGAGATCAGTCTGATTTTTTCAAATATCGCATCGGTGTTGAGTAAACCGGGTACACTGGCGATGGAAGTATGCAGGGTCGTGTGGACGATACCCAGGCCGGAGGGAGGTTGAATGGCAGCACCATGCGGCAGGTAAAGCATCATCCCAAAGTCGGCAACGCCGCAATGGTCAGCCAGAATTTCTGTATGGCCGGGATAATTGATCCCTGCCAGTCGGAGTGATTCCTTATTGAGAGGCGCCGTCGTGATGGCATCCATCTGTCCGGCCAGACAATCATCAATGGCACTCACCAGATAATCAAAGGCGGCCTGTCCGGAGCGGGCATCGATTTCACAGGGGACTGCATCAACAACATCTGATTTTCCGCGATCAATGCAGTTTGCGATTCCCGCCTGGAACTCAAGGCTGTCTGAGACGGATTCGATCTCTCGGATCTGCAATGTGGAACCAGACTGTTCCGAGGCACGCCGGAAAACAGTCGCATTTCCGTAAATGACAGGACGACAGATCTGAAAGATATCTGGTTTGCTGCAGAGCACGTCCAGCAATTGCGGACCAATGCCGGAGACGTCGCCCATGGTTAACGCGATGAGTGGGAGTTTCATAAGGATTCGAATATTTCACATTCGGACAGTGGTAGTCCCTTGCGGTCTTTTTCAGACAGAATTGGTTCACCCGACAGAGGCCACTCAATTTCCAGGGCAGGATCATTCCACAGCAGGGTTCGTTCAAATTCGGGAAAATAATAGTCGCTGCACTTATACATGAAATCGGCCCGTGGACTGATCACATAAAATCCGTGGGCAAATCCGGCGGGTACGAAGAGTTGTTTGTGATTTTCTGCCGACAGCAGGACCGAGATCGATTTTCCGAATGTGGGTGAATTCTTTCTGAGGTCAACGCAGACATCCAGGATTTCACCCTCTACAGCAAACACCAGTTTTGCCTGGGGGCGCTGAATCTGAAAATGCAGTCCCCGTAGAATCCCCGCAGAAGATCGCGAATGGTTGTCCTGAACAAAAGGCCCTGGGATTCCTGCCTGTTCATAACGTTCCTGCTGGAAGGTCTCTTTGAAGAACCCACGGTCATCAGAAAAAACACGGGGAGTGATGATCACCAGGCCGGGGAATTCAGTCTGTTGTATATCCATATGACAGCGAATTCTTTCTTGAGAGGAAACGGTTATTCAATTTACGTACGTTGAAATTTAAAGACACAGGCTAATAATAGCGAATATTCTGTTGGATAAAAGCAATCCTAAGAGTCTGATCTCTGAGTTCTCAAAAACTTTCGCATTGCCCGGCACGTACACAAGTCCTCATTTTAAAGGAATTTAGAAAAACTGCCTCTCTCTGACTTTTTCATCTTTTTTCTTGAAAAGTCACACCTGTATCGCGTATCCTATAGTCAACACATTTTACCTGAGGGATACAGCCCAACCAGCTGTTAAGTGAAGCCTTATGAGACAAACCCCTGAAATCACTACCAGAATGGCGGGCTACGTTATGCTGAGATCCCTTCTTTCCTGCGCACTATTGATTGCGGTCGGGTTTTCTGCAGCCCCACTGTCTGCTCAGCAGGACGTCAAAGTTCAGAAACCGGTTTCGAAAGTCCCCGTGGCAAAACTGTCAGAGGTCTTCTTCAAAACCGTTCCGGATTCGCTGGAAGATTTGCAGGAAATTGAGCGACAGGTTACTTCGCTGACCAGGACTGCAATTGAGAGCACGGTCTCTGTCCGTGTGGGAGAAGCACAAGGCAGCGGCGTGATTATCGATAATAAAGCCGGTTATATTTTAACTGCAGCACATGTGATTGGTTTGGCACAAAAAAATGCGACGATTATTCTACATGATGGCCGAACGTTAAAAGGCCGTACCATGGGGTTGAATCGAGGGCTCGATGCCGGTCTTGTTAAACTGATTGAAGATGATGATGTTGATATCAGCAAACTCTCTGCAGTGAAAATGGGAGACGTTTCTGAAGTGGAGTCTGGCGAATGGGTACTGGCGACCGGTCATCCCAATGGTTATCAGTCAGGACGTGATCCTGTCGTGAGGCTGGGAAGAGTCGTCTCTCGTAAGAAACACCTGCTGCAGACCGATTGTACGCTGATTGGTGGCGATTCAGGCGGGCCGCTGTTTAACATGCAGGGGCAGGTCGTGGGAATTCACAGTCGTATTGGACCCTCTACCAGCTGGAATTTTCATATTCCCGTTTCCGCCTTTCAGGATGACTGGGAAAAACTGATTGCCGGCGATATGTGGGGGGCAAAACCTCTCGGCCAGAATGCCGTCCTGGGTGTGAATGGTGAAGATACTGACCGTGGCTGCAAAGTGATTGGAGTCACTCGCGGCTTTCCTGCCGAAATTGCCGGGTTGCAAACCGATGATATCATTGTTCAACTCAATGATGAAAAGATTACCGGAATTGAACAGCTGGCTGAAGTGGTTCAACAATACAAACCCGGTCAGACCGTACAGATTATTCTCATTCGTGCTGGTAAAAATATGACGTTTGAAGTGCAGCTTGCCGCAAGAGACTGACAATAGACAACTGGCTTTCGATCTTGGTTTCTGCTCCGAAATAAAGATCACCTGAAATACCCAAATGTGAGGAGATAGACTTGAACCAGGATCAAAATACTGGAAACCATACAGCGACGACTGCTCGCTTTGTATTATTGGTTTGGATGATTTCGCTTTGCCTGGGCGGTTTGTCTTCTCAGAGCTACGCTCGTGATCAACTGCAACCCAGCCAGTTAACCAGTGGCTCCCAGATGCGCAGGGCCTTCCGTTCTGTCGTCTCCACACCCCGTTCATGGACTGTCCGGGTTCGTTCCAATGGAAAAGAGGCTTCCCTGGGCGCCATCGTCGAATCTGACGGGTGGATCCTGACCAAGGCCAGCCAGCTGGAAGGAGAAGTCACCTGTGAACTATCGACGGCAGAACGCTATCAGGCCGAGATTATTGGTGTCGATGGAAAACTCGATCTGGCGTTGATCAAAATTGACGCCAGAAATCTTCCCACTGTCAGGTGGAAATCGGATACGGATCCATTAGTGGGGCAATGGCTGGTCACTCCCGGTTTAAGCATGTCTCCTGTGAGCGTTGGTGTTCTGAGTGTTGCCCGTCGAAAAATTGATCCAGCACCCGGAGTTCTGGGAGTACAGATTGACGATGGCGAAGGCGGTGCGCTGGTGAAACAGGTCATGCGTGAAAGTGGTGCTGAAGAAGCGGGCTTGAAACCCGGTGATGTGATCCTGAGTGTTGCTGGCGAAGAGATCGACAGTGCCCGCAGCCTGTCCAATTTTGTGCGTAAGTTTTTGCCAGGCGACCGGGTTCTGGTTAAGGTCCTCCGGGAAAAAGAAGAAGTGAATGCGGTGGTTGTCCTTACAGATCCGCAAATGCTGATTTATGACCGCCTGCGGGAAATGCAGAAAAAAATGGGGGGAGAACTGAGCCGACGAAAAACAGGTTTTACCGAAGTACTGCAGCATGATACCGTATTGCGTCCGGAAGACTGTGGAGGCGTGATTGTCGATCTGCAGGGGAACGCGATTGGATTGAATATTGCCCGTGCCGGCAGAACAAAATCGTTTGCCATCCCTGCCAACCACATCGTCCCCATGATCCAGAAGCTGAAGCTGAAAGAATATGCTCCTTATAATCCTCTGAAAGAACCCAAGCAGCATACGGTCTCAGCAACTACCGCGTCCTGATCGTATTGAATCTGTCCGGAAGCACATCTGTTTCCGAAAGGAACTGATGGCAGATTCCTGGATCACACTGGTTCTGTTAAAACTGAGACAGGCGGCTCCGCGGATGCCGATAATATCTGGTGTCAGATCTGACAGAATTTCCAGGTCCTGAATTCGTAATGAACCCGCCAGCGCGATTTTCAGTTGGCTGCTTTTCGCCCGTTCGATGATCTCGCCGAGGGTGTCTGGAGAGAGCAGGTCCAGCAGTCTGCCGTTCTGTTTCGAGAATGTGTCAATCAGCAGACCGGCACAACGGTTTTCACAGGCTGCTTCCAGAACTTCATCTGGAGAGAGAGAATCCGCCTGTTTCCAGTCGGCGTAAGCGACTGCAATCCACTGGTGTTGGTGCCCACTGCTCTCCTCAATGCGTTGGATCAGATTTTGCCAGTCTGAACTCCAGTATTTCGATCCACTGCTGTCAGAGAAACCCATTTTTAAATATGTGATCTCTGGTGGGATTTTCAGGCACTTTTGCTCTCTTCTCCATTCGCAGAGCTCCCCCAGTGCCATGCTGAGTGGCAGGGTTACGGAGTATTGCTGGCAGTATTCCATGACAGCCCTCAGCGTAGTCTCATCGATTTGCCCCAGGGCACCGCGTGCGGGGTCTTTGAAGTCGAGAATATCGCAGCCACCTGCAATCGCGGGGGCAATTTCTTCACAGTTCCTGACACTGACCAGTAACTGTGTCTGATGCGGATTCAATGCAGCCTCTTTCCTGATCTGACTCACGGCGATGATTGCTTTTTTGTGTTGTTCGCAACCGTCTGGTGTCGCAGGGCTTTGCCAGCCAGGCTGCCGGTGGGAAAGCCGGCTGTGATCGCGGGGCTGCCATTCACATACAGAAAACGAATGCCATCCGAATACTGATGTGGATCATCGAAGGTGGCCTTGTCGATCAGGGTGTCTGTATCCATCACGACAATATCAGCATAAGCTCCTTCCCGCAGATAGCCTCTGTCTTTGAGTCCCAGGATGTCAGCCGGCAGACCGGTCATGCTGCGAACAGCATGTTCCAGTGGGATCACTTTCTGCTGAAGCGCGTAATATGCCAGCTTACGGGGAAAGGTTCCGTAATTACGGGGATGGGGGCGATCCGAACCTGGCAGATAAGCCCGGCCGTCAGACGCGGTGGCCACCCAGTCAATTTTCATGATCTGTCGGACATCGGCTTCATTCATACTGAAATTAACTACTGATGCTCCTCCCTGGCGTGTGATTTCCAGCACAATGTCCAGTACGCTTTTATTTTCTTTTTCCGCGATCTGCAGCAGGTTTTTGCCCACCCAGTCGGGGCGCTCTGAATAGCGGGCTATACGAACCGCTTTTCCCTCTTCGCGTTTTTCAATATTACTCTGAATGGCTTTTCTGATTTTTTCTGAAGTCTCGGGAGCTTCCAGGCGGGCCACCAGTTCTTTATTACTGCCAGCTCTGGCCCAGGCGGGGATTAACGTCGCTCCGAGTGAGGTGCTGGAAGCGATATAGGGATATTGGTCGGCAGTCACATTCTGTCCCTGTTTCCGGGCATCCTCAATCATGGCAGCCGCGCGAATCACCAGTCCCCAGGCATCCTGGCCGCTCGATTTAAAGTGCGAAATATGAACAGGCAGCTTCGCCTGTTTACCGATTTTCAAAGCCTCGTTGACGGCTGCCAGTAACTCGGTGCTTTCATTGCGAATATGGCTGGCGTAGATTCCCTGGTAACGAGAAACAATCTGAGCCAGTTCAACCAGTTCGTCTGTCTCCGCATAAGAGCTCGGTACGTAGATCAGTCCCGTAGACATGCCCCAGGCACCGTCCTGCATGGCTTTTTCAGCCAGTGATTTCATCTTCTGCAGTTCTTCGTCAGTTGGCTTGCGTTGTCCTGATCCCATGACTTCGTCACGCAATGATCCCTGGGGAATCAGGTGCAGTACATTTGTTCCGCTTCCCGCGGCGTCGATGATACGGTAATATTCTTCTGTATCGACCGGACCACTGCCGCAATTTCCCGTCACAATTGTGGTGCAACCCTGGGTGACATAATTCATGTTCGCCCGGGTTAAAGGTGAAATAATCTGCCGATCACTGTGGTTATGCAGGTCGATGAATCCCGGAGCAATTGTCAGTCCGCGACAGGGAATTGTCTCGCTGGCAGTCCCTTTGATCTCGGGGCCGATTTGTACGATCCGGTCGTATTTGATTGCAATATCGCCAGTAAAGCCTGGTTTCCCCGTGCCATCAATGATCGTTCCCCCTTTGAGCAGGATGTCAAACGAGGTCTGATTCTGGGCGTAAAGGGAATCTGACGGAAAAAAAGCGAAGAATAACAGGCAAAGGTAAATCTGCAGACGGAGACAGTCCATGCGATATAACCCCTTTGTGAATTATGAATTTATGGTGAGAACTCTCACTTTTAGATGATAAAGCGTCGTATTTGATAAAAGTATCGCTAAAACTGATCAGAACTACCAGTAAGAATGTCCAATTCTGGGCTTTGCGTTAGTAATCTATTGTTGATATATTTTGCGGCTTCTATAGTTGCCTGATGCGCTGTGAGGCGGTTTTTTGGTGAAACCCTCTGTTCCCTGTAAGGAACGTTTGAATATTAAGACGGTTTCCCGAGAGATTCATTGTGGGAAGAGTTACGAGTCATGAAACGAGAAGATGTGCGGAACATTGCGATTATCGCGCACGTGGACCACGGGAAAACGACACTGGTCGATGCCTTGCTGCATCAAAGTGGCCATTTTCGTGATTCTCAATTAAAGGGCGACTGCATTCTGGATTCCAACGATCTGGAACGGGAACGAGGCATTACGATTCTGGCCAAGAACATCGCATTGGTGTATAAGGGCGTCAAAATCAACATCATCGACACTCCAGGCCACGCTGACTTTGGTGGCGAAGTCGAACGCGTACTCCGCATGGCTGATGGCGTTTTGATTCTGGTGGATGCGTTTGAAGGCCCTCGTCCGCAGACACGGTTTGTTCTGAAAAAAGCGCTGGAATGTGGTTTGAAGCCTCTGGTCGTTATCAACAAAATTGACCGTTCTGACTGTCGCCCCGACCATGTCCTGAGCGAGATGTTCGACCTGTTTGTAGAACTGGATGCGGACGACGAAACCCTTGATTTCCCGTATATCTACGCCAGCGCCCGCGAAGGTTTCGCGACACATGATCTCGACAACTTCGGCGAAAGTATTCACCCGCTGCTGGATATGGTCCTCGAAAAGGTGCCTGCTCCCGATGTCAACCAGGACGCACCCTTGACCATGATGGTAACTACCCTGGAATGGTCTGAATATGTAGGGCGTGTTGCTACCGGCCGTATCAACAGTGGAAAAGTTCGTACCGGCGAACGCGTAACCCTCATCAAACGTAATGGGGATCATCTGAAGTGCACCGTTGATTCGGTAGAACTCTACAACAACCTGGGACGGGCACCCGTCGATGTGGCTTCTGCCGGCGATATTGTCGCCCTGGTAGGCCTGGATAATCCGGAAATCGGTGATACCGTTGCTTGTGCAGAAAAGCCACAGGCTCTGATCCGCATTGACGTTGATGAACCAACCCTGTCCATGCTGTTTACTATCAACAGTTCGCCTTTAGCGGGTCAGGATGGAAAATACGTGACCAGCCGCAACCTGCGTGATCGTCTGATGCGGGAACTGGAATCGAATGTGGCACTCCGTGTTGCCGAGCGGGAAGACAAAGATTCCTTCTCTGTCTCCGGTCGCGGTATCCTGCATCTTTCAGTCCTGATTGAGCAGATGCGCCGTGAAGGTTATGAACTGTCTGTCGGTAAGCCGGAAGTTATTCGCAAGAAGATCGACGGTAAATGGCATGAACCGTTTGAGTCACTGGAAGTCGATGCTCCCTCAGAAGTGGTTGGATCGGTGATGGAACTGGTCTGTGCCCGCCGTGGCCAGATGATAGATATGACATCCAGCGAAACAGGTATGTCCCATCTCAAGTTTTCAATCCCTGCGCGTGGTCTGATTGGACTGCGTACCCGTCTGCTGAATGCAACGCGGGGAGAAGCCATCATCAATCACCGCTTTGAAGCCTATAAAGCGACAGAAGGGGAAGTCCCGCGGCGTGCGAATGGAGTTCTGATTTCTCAGGACAAAGGCCAGGCCGTTGGTTACGCCTTATGGAAACTGCGGGACCGGGCAGAGTTCTTCGTCGGCCCCGGGGCAGACGTTTATGAAGGTATGATTATCGGAGAGAACGTCCGCAACAACGATCTGGTTGTGAATCCGATTCGCGGTAAAAAACTGACCAACGTGCGAGCTTCCGGTTCTGATGAGAACATGGTGCTCAAGCCGCCTCGTGACATGAGTCTGGAAGCAGCACTGGAATATATCGAGTACGATGAGTACGTGGAAATTACTCCCAAGATCATTCGTCTGCGAAAGATTCATCTGACCGAGAATGAGCGTAAGCGGAACCAGCGGACTACAACTGCTGAATAAACACGATTGATACGTGCTGCTGTGAGTCGTTTGATTCACAGCAGCCGATCAGCGGTCCCACGTTTTGAGCTGTCCTACCAGTTCCAGCATCTCGTTTCTGCGCTTCTCAAACATCCCGAACAGAGCCAGGATACAGATTCCCAGGCCGATTCCAAACGCCCACCAGGGCCACACGTGTCCCAGCGACTGTGAGGCATGCCAGATCATACTCACAATCGAGAGTACCAGAAATGACGAGCCGGCGTACAGGAAAGCACGTACCCGAAACATCATTCCGGCGAACACGCCGATAACTGACAGGCTGCAGAGAATCACGGGAGGCCACAGGCTGTTGGCAACGCCCGCGATAAACATGTCGCCAGTCGAACTGATATAAATGGACATCGTGGCGAAATAGCGGACAGCAGTCAGCTGGTTTGAATTGAGTTTTTCCCGATTCAGATGCGTGGCGATCAATACGGACAGGGCAGGGGGAATCAGCCAGAGCTGTGGGTGTTGTGTAAAGACCTGTCCCTGTTCCATCCAGAACGCCCATAAGGCACCATTGCCGGCAAGTGCTGCTAGCGTCGTGTAAACGAATGACTTTCGCCATAAGCTCATCGTAACATACACGATCCCAATCAACAGCAGGATCATCGAATATTCACCCGCAATGGGTGACTGCTCATGAGAGGCAGCATGGATCCAGAAACTGAGTGCCGGCAGTAAGGGGAGGAAAGTGCCTGTTCGCTGCAGCGGTTCCGAAAGTACATTCAGGCCGATGCGATCGAAAAATTCTCCCACTCC
The DNA here is from genome assembly GCA_002706765.1 of Gimesia sp. Classification (GTDB taxonomy): domain Bacteria; phylum Planctomycetota; class Planctomycetia; order Planctomycetales; family Planctomycetaceae; genus Gimesia. Next base: position 8,729 of record PAJV01000035.1, on the reverse strand, counting down.
GGCACCTGCGAATGCGATAGCAATCACGATGTAAGGCCAGTAAGGGAGCAGGTAACCTCGGAACAGTTCGGGCATCGTCAGATAAATATGCAGGAACAGCAGGGCCAGTACGATTTCTGCTGCATACACGTACCACATCCGCCGCTTCAGGGTTAATTGAAACGGATCGTATTTAGGAATTGCTGCCATCAGGACAAGGGCCGCTGACAATGCAACCAGCGTCAGTGAAACGACCCCGATTCGGGCTGGGGTGAGTTGCAGGGGAACTCCAGCAAGATGATATTTCACTTCTGTGATCAGAATAGAGAGAAGTGTGATTCCCGCAGCAGTTAAAAAAGTCCGTGAATTGCTACGCACGGCTTCCGACCAGTCGGCTGTGAGAGATTTCCATTTGACCTGGATCAAAGTCAGGACCAGGCTCAACAGGGCGACCACTTCCAGCAGACGAATCAGATGGTGGAGCCAGTTAAATTTTCCTCCTGCAGGCAACAGAGCCCAGCCGGCATACACAGAGCCAATACCCAATGCCAGCAGGGTCCGTTTTTTGAATTTCTGCGAGTACTCACTCAGTTCACTGAAAGCGTAAAACGCAAAGCCTGTAAGCAGAGTGCCCCCCACAGACCACCACCGCAGATCCTGATCTTCAAAGCGGAGTACACTGTGCAGTAGCGCCACAATAGAGTAAACGGCGAGTCCTGTCACTGCTGAGGGGAGCCAGCGCCAGGATTGTTCTGACTGCGTCGGCAATCTGAATCGTGAGATGAGTTGCAGTCCTGCGCCGCGCAACCTCCACAGAATGCCAATCAGACAGGCATAACAGGAGACAGCCAGTCCGGAATGTTGTAACAGCAGGCGTAGTTTTGTTTCATCACTCAGAAACGTACCGATAAAACAGATTCCAATGACGAATAACGCCTGCAGGCTATAGCTGCTTTTAGGATCCCACAGCAGGCCAATTAACAGCAGTGTCACAGCCAGTAATGCAGTCCAGCCAGCCAGGTCACGAATGATGGGCACATCAGTTTGCAGCAGCAAAGTTCGCGAGACTGCGATCAGCAGAGTGTAGAACAGGATGATACAGGTCAGAGTGCGCGAGATGACCTGTTGCAGAGCCGGTGATTTGGCAGATTCGCTCTCCGGCTTGATACGTTTCATCTGGTAGAGATCAATCGTCAGCCAGCAACCGGAGATGACGGCAGCCGTTGTGATCAGCCATTTAATCAGATCGATTCCCTGTTGTTCAGAGACAGAACCACTCTGGATATTCCAGTTGGCAGTGACAAAAAACAGGGTGCCCAGTAAAGCAGTAACCAGCGAAGCGTATTTCAGAAATTCTTTGCGCAGGCAGATCCCCAGCAGAATATATATCAGCGTTCCAAAACCTGCAATTGTCGTGGCAGGCAGCGGTCTCAGCGCATCTGCCCAGGCACCACGGAATGCATACAGAAACAAGATGACTACCAGGATCTGACTCCAGTAGAAATGATGACTGACGACTGGTTGAGAATCAGGTTCCCTGTTGATCTGACTGTATTTCAACACGAATCGCAGCGTGTGGAAACTGGCTACCAGAATCAGCCCCACTTCCATCAGGAAATTGATATTCCAGACAGACATGTCTGAGTGCTGTCGGAACAGGATTGTCGTAAAACCGATCAAGGCAAAACTGAGGAATGTCATTCCGTTTATAAACAGGCTACTGGTGTAGCGTCGCGAAAACCACCAGAGAAAACCGGCTGCCAGTCCGAGCGATACAAAAACGGTTTTCGGAATTTGTGGAAAGTATGTGCCCCATTCTTGGGGTGGGGATAGGAAATTCAACAGGAATGGCAGCAGGTAGGGCCCGGCAACCAGGCAGAGCATACAGGTCACATGCACACGAATCAGAGGCCAGTGATTGGGCAACAGAGTTTGATGAGCTTTAAAATCAGGATTGATTTTCGGCTCCAGTTTCAGCCAGCATAGCCCATAAATGGACAATGCAAGCCCGATAGAAATCAAAGTTCGCAGCCACGCAGCAGATCCGAATGTGGAAATGGTTTCGGAAAAGCTCATGATGGTTCCCGTGATTACAATCATTGCCAGAAGATGAGAACCCATCAGCATCCAGCCGGTAGATCGAAAATGGATCGCATAGAAGACCATTACTGTCATCAGCAGGACGAGCGGCATGCAGAATGCCAGTATGGGGGTGATCCGTTCCGAGATGGCAATCAATTGCGGATCACGAGAAAATTCCAGCCAGTAGCCAAAGATCTGAAAGGCGGTGAGTATTAATAAGGGCAGGCAGGCTCCCAGTACACTCAGATCTCGCCATGTTGTTCTCTCAGCCAGCAGTCGCGGCAGATATTTTAAACGAATCTGCTTTGCGCGCAGAAAATTCAAAAGCGCTTCCGATTTGATCACCGGCAGCATGATCGACAGGGCATACAGGCTCAGCCCCCACCGCAAAGCATCCGCCGCACGGTTCTGTTCAATGAAATACCCGGCGATAAGGAAGGGAACCAGGTAGATGATAAAGAGCACCCCCAGCGCCGTGCCTGACTGGAAGCGACTGTCAAGATAAGGCAGGCAGGCTACGATTAACAATCCCAGGCAGAGCCAGCTCCAGATACTGAAAGCTTCGGCTGCATATTTAAGCGGAAAGCTGAAGAGAGTCAGGTTCTGATCGAAATTGCTCAAGTTGGATATCATGGTCAACAGTAGCAGTGCCATAATCAATCCGGATAGAGTGCGCAGTCGCTTCGTTTTCGGTTTGATCAGGACCACACTCATTAAAACCATGATGTAACTGAAGATTACTGCCAGAAACGGAATTGTAAGCCGATGAATAGCTGAGATGGCAAAGGAATCCTTCAACTGATTTAGAATGGACGGGAACAGAGCCGCCCAGAGTACGAGACCTGTGGCGACGATGGTGCAGGTGAGCAGAGCGGGTTGCAGGTTTACGCGGGCACTGCGGGAGAGGGCTCCCAGCATATTACGTGAATACTTTCTCGAATGGATGACTGATCCCACCAGAATCCAGATTACCACAGCGAGGATGTGTATGAGCCAGTAGCGGGGATGTATCCGCGCCGGGGCTTCCCACAGATTGTAATGTTCCCCGAGGACGGTTGCTGTATACAGGCTGCCGGCAGTTCCCGCGAACTGAGAGAATAGAAACCAAAAGTCTGATTTCAGGATCAATGCCGCCGTGAGCCAGATCAGCATCAGCCAGAACGCATAGAAGGCATGCATTTCAGCTGGCATATTTTGCAATAGTACGTAGGGAATCATCAGCAGTGATGTGCATAATGAGCCCGCCAGCATCGGCAAAGTAAAAGGGTTAGACTTTACCGGGATCAGTGACCAGTCAGTATGAGCGGGGTTTCTGCGCCGACACCAGAAATGCAGTGCAATCAGAAACAGCAGTCCCCACGTAGCATGGATGAAACAGCCCCAGACAAAAGGCGCATCGGGTAACAGATTGAAGTGGGACAGTCCTTTTCGAATAGTGGTATTGAGGCAGAGTGCATGTTGGAGTGTCAGGAACCCCAGGAAAGAGGCAATACCTGAGAGTGATTTTTTTCGGACGTACCAGTTAGCCAGCAGGCAGAAAATGGTATTCATCAGCAATGCAAGGGTAGTCCAGTTCAAATCGGTCTGTGTCACAAATCCGGCGTAGGCCGCGATCAATGTCGAGAGGACAGAAAAGCAACCTGCGGTATACAGGAAGTAACGTGCATCTTCCCGTTTCCCGATTTGTTTCAGAAAGTATGCTCCTGCAGTCGTTAGAATAGTAAAGACGGCAAATACGATGGAACTGCGTCCCAGCAGCAGTGATTCAATGAGTGCCGTCTGAGACGTCCCTTCCCAGGTGATTGTGCCTGTGAGAAGATGAAAGCCCAGCAGTCCGGCTATGGTTGCGGCGATCAACGCAGGGATATGACAGAGGGGAAATCGACCCTGAATGGCCAGAATCGACAGGCTGATGCAGTTGATGATCCCCAGTACTACCAGAATATCGACTCGTGGCCAGGCGATGGCGAAATTGACTAAGATCATCAGAGCAGAAAAGACCGCAATCGAAGAGCCGGTTAATGCCCAGTGAGGAGTCTCGTCCCCATTTTTTCGATGATGCAGAACCAGCCCCAGTCCCAGCAGTAGAATTTCCATCAGGCTGAACAGCGGGGTCAGGCAGGAAAATGTTTCCAGGCGGTTGGTCGTGTTCCAGACCAGCAGCCAGCAGGGGGCCAGCACAGAGAACACAGCCAGTCCCCCGAGAGTGACCAGTTCTCGCGCCCGGGAATCTGTGATTTCATTCCAATTCAACGTCTGTCTGAGAATGAGAGCCATTCCGATGATAAAACATCCTGCAGGCAGGAGTGCGAGTAAGTTTGTCTGCAGGAATGAGGGCTCACTGGAAGCGACGCGTGAAATGATCAATTGTCCTGCCGAAGTTCCCAGTACGATCGCCAGTAAGTGAAGTCGACCAAAACTGACAAGGATGCGGCTGGCAGAGCTGACCATCCAGCCAAACGCGGCAAAGCCGACGCTGATTGCCAGGATAAAGAGCGGGTCCGTTGCCGGTCGATGGTCTGAGAGTCGAATTCCAGCCAGAAAGTTAAGCGGAACAAGGATGACGGTAATTAGGAGCAGACCGCGGCTCGTCGACTCCAGCTTCCAGCGTTTGAAAGTATACAGGCCTGCTCCATGAATGGCGGCTGTTGCCAGCAGGAAAAGCAGGGCCGGCAAATAGGGAATCTGGTTTTTGAGTGTCGACCAGAGGCTGACGACGAGCCCGATCGCGCTGCCCACGATCAGCAGGCCACTGACCAGTTCACCCCAGCGAATGTTTTTGTCTTCCATAAAGGCATTCAACAGCGAACCGATGTCCTGTTTTTCAGCGGGTGGTTCAGTGTTGCCCCTCTGAAGACGCGGTTCATAAGCGGCGACTATGGATTTATCCGGCCGTGGCTGAATGGTTGATTCTTCCAGAAAATCACTCTCATCCAGGAAATCTGAGATTTCTTCAACCACGCTCTCTGGTTCAGACGCAGCGGGAACGGGCGGTTTGGCCTCTGTTTTGAATGTGGTATCTGTCTGTTGAGTTGATGTACCCGACTGGGAAGAGGACTTTAAAATAAACTCTTCGGAAGTGTATTGGAACAGTTTCTGGAAATCCTGCTCTGGTATTTTTCCTTCATAATACAAGCGTCGCAGGTAACGTTGAGCAGTCTGTCGATCCTGATTGAATGCCGGTTCCAGCGGAGACTCAGCAGGGGGAGCGATACGTGCTTCATCGCTGATTGTATTGAGCAGTGAGGAGGCTCTGAGGAGAGAAGCGATAAAAACCCAGATACCATGCCCCAGCACTGTGATGATTATCAAAAAGATCATCAAACCAATTAATATGCTGATGAAGGCGATACCAGACATGCTGCTGCTTTCTAAAGATGATAACCATCATGAATCATCGGAGTCACACATATTCAAACAGGCGTCAGGTTTTCCAATATATCACTTTCCATCTATGGATTTGTCTGAAAAATATAAATTTGTCTGTTCTAACGTACCGGCAGCTAAAAGCTTATGTTCTTTCAGGCTGTCTGAATACGGAAATTAGAACACGGAGATTCTTGTCCCCTCATCCAGGATGCGTACCGGTTGTGGGGTTTGCAGCAGTTTTCCCCACTTACGTCTGGTGGAAGGCGTTAATTGTGTCACGGCATAGAATGAGTCGAGCCAGTGATAACGGGCGGTCATCCCACTCAGTTCCGGTAGACCCCATTGGGTGAGAATCGTTTTCCAGAGTCGGGCTCGCTGAGAGTAACGATAGTGGATCGGATCGAATCCGTACCATTCCTGTGGTGCTGGTACAACTGAGATCTGGCTCTGGTCTGCCAGCGCAGTCAGGCTCTGATTCAAATCGCGTACTTTGCTTTTGAGGTCAGCCAGTGATGCGGGATTTTTGGGAAAAAACATTCTTCGCGTCAGTTCAAATCGCCAGGAAGAGAGTCGTGCGAGACTTGCTTCCGGCAACAGGGTGATGGTGATCTGTGCCTGACGGTTTGACAGCTGATAAATACAATGTTCCACCCAGCTCAGGATTGTTTCAGTCGACTGGCCGTAAATCAGGTCGTTGCCAATATCAGTCAATAAAGCCAGGGGTGTGGTATTGCCAGCCTGTGCGGCGGGAAAGGCATCCCAGAGTTCACAGCGGGTGATACCAGGTAAAGCACGGTAAAGAACACGACTCCAGTTGCCATAGGATCGTCCGTGTCCCATCGCAGTATAAATATCTAAGGGAGATTTCAGGGAAGATTGTAACAGCCGCAGGATGAGTGGAAAATCGCGTGTCAGGTTACTTGCCCCGAGTAAAATGATCGGAGGGCTGGGGTGGGAAATCTCACATGATTCAGAAAGAGGCATTTCCGGTTGATACCTGTGGTGCGTAAGAAATCTGTATATTCAGGGGCAGAAAGTTATTTTAATAGATTCTGTTTGTTCGGATAGACTGATTGCCATTATTGGGAACTCAAGTGATTCCTGGGCAAATAAAAAAGCGACACTGCATTAACAGTGTCGCTTCAGGTAAATCAATTCTCAGAGGGCTGACGAACAGACTATTCTTCGTCGGAATCTTCTGGTTCTTCCTCTGCTGCAGAAGCCGCAAAGCTCGAACACACTGAACGGGCCACAGCAGAAATTTTGTTTTCTTCCTGTGGTTTCATTTTGACATCGGTGTATTCTGCTTTTTCCAGAATGACATCGACGGCTTTTCGTTCACGTAACTGTGCTTCCAGGTTTTCAATCATGCCGGACTTGACCATACGAGCTAGAATCCGACGTGGGCTTTCACCCTGCTGCATTGCCATGTAGTAAATTTCCATGTCAATTTCGGAAGGCTGAACTTCAAGATTTTCTGTCGTCGCAATTTTGTCGAGAACAAAGTGTTCCTTCAGGGCCTGGCGGGTTGAAGAAATGGCCTTCTGTCGCAATTCATTCTCGCGAGCCTGGATATCCTGGCGGGAAAATCCTGCCTGCTGCATTTCCAAGATTTCACGACGCAGTGCATTTTCAACCTGTTTGGAAACAAGAGTTTCCGGCAGGTCCCAGTCAGCAGATTCTGTGATTTTGTCCAGAACCTGAGAACGGGTTGACTGACGCTGTTCGTAAGTCAGCTGGCGTTCCAGAATATTTTTGACTTCTTCCCGCAACTCTTCTTCAGACTCGGCACCAATCCGTTCCAGCAATTCTTCGTTGATTTCCGGAGCCTGGATGAACTTCACACTCTTAACGGTAAACAGAGCTTTTACTTTTTCGCCTCGCATCTCGATCTGATCTGCTTCGCCGGAAACTTCTACTTCGGTTTCACGGGTGTCGCCGGTCTTGACATCAGCCATTAGTTCACCAAAGTTGGTGATTTCCGCGTCTCGCAGTCGTAATACAGGTCGCAGAGGCACAACCAGCTCGGCAATTTCGCTGAGGTGTTTTCCATCGTGTTCAAATTTGATGGACAGCTCAAGGTAGTCTTCTTTTTCTGCGGTACCTTTTCGTTCTTCCATTTCGCCGTATTGACCGAGGAATCGAGTCAGGTACTCGTCAACGTCTTTATCTGCAATCTCGCGTGAGGGACGTTCCAGTTTCAGACCTTTGTATTCCGGAAGTTTGAAATCGGGGCGAACTTCGACTTCAAATTCGAAAGTGAATTCGCCTTCTTCGGGGATCTCAAGGCTCTCGATGTCGATGGTTGGTTCATTGATCGGGTCAAGATCATTGTCTTCAGCAATCAATTCCAGGCTTTCCATCAAGACACGTTGCTTAACCTGATCAGAAAGTTCCTGTCGAAAGCGTTTCTCAATCAACTTGGTTGGCACATGCCCTACACGGAAACCGGGTACCGTTGCCTGATCACCCAACTCGGAGACGGACTCGGAGTAGAAATGGTCGATGTCAGCGCGGGGAACCGTTACGGTTACATGTTTTTTACAGGGACCGACCTCATCGATTTTGGCGGTCACGGACATCTTGTACTCGCCATCCGTTGAGACGGTTTCATCTGTTGTTGCGAGTTCGTCAGACACGGTCCAATCCTTTTCTTTTACTTATGTGTTGGAAACAGCAATGGGGCATTACCAAAAATCGGCACTCAATATCTGAGGGTGGCAGCAGCCAGCTGCAACGTTGCATATTGGGTGATACTACTTAAAGTATGAAAAGCCCCGCATTCAATAAGATGGGGGCTCGGTTTCTATCCCTGAGATTCTGTATGCGAAAAAAAAGAGCGGGTGAAGGGATTTGAACCCTCGACAGCCACGTTGGCAACGTGGTGCTCTACCACTGAGCTACACCCGCGAGTCAGCCTGTACCTGTCCTTTAGTGATGATGTCACCATTGGATTCAGTACTTGCTTCCTGTGCCTCAGATTATGTCTTCTTATTCGCTGAGGTCAAGAGTACGAGCGGAAGTAAATCGTGGATATCAGACACTTTTTTGATTTTATGCAGCGAAATGATGCACACTTTGGTCTATTCAATCAGACTCTGACAATTGAATTAATTATGCCGACGTGCCTCACAGTACAGAGCAGACAGTTGATTCCCCTGTTGCCGAATCTCCACGTGTTGTTTTGAGACATCTTTGCGCTAACTTAAAAACTTTCAACAGGTTACGTGATATTAACCGACTGGTGCTCCGGGCGCGTTGCTTTTTCGCCTCAAGCGGCTGTGTGCCGTTTCCTGCCT
>PAJV01000034.1 GCA_002706765.1 Gimesia sp. | reverse complement strand
AGGCAGGAAACGGCACACAGCCGCTTGAGGCGAAAAAGCAACGCGCCCGGAGCACCAGTCGGTTAATATCACGTAACCTGTTGAAAGTTTTTAAGTTAGTGCAAAGATGTCTCAAAACAACATGTGGAGATTCGGCAACAGATTTGCAGAAAGCCCTGAAATGAGGTCGAAAATCAGAATTCGCTGCCAGGGATCTGAAAAACGCTCTTCACCTGAAAACCAATTCCTGCTATGAAACGCCCCGAATATCGTAGGGGGTATTGTTCATATTTACTGGGAAGGGAATCCCAATGATGCGTCTACAATTACGCCTTGCTGCCTGCTGTTCTCTGCTGTGCGTCATGACCTGGACGGGCTGCCAGATGGGAAATGACGGCCCGATCACAAGCAAACTCGCATTTCGCGGCGTTCCCAGGCAGAGTGAACCTCCTGTCGAAACGGAAGAGGAAATCGAAAACCGTCTCGCAGAAGAATCTGCAGAAGAATAATTCGGCAACTGTTAAGATAAATCGACCTGGGGCAGACTATTTCCCTGCAAGTCTTACTGAAACGGGAAATTCAGGAATTCTGTCTTCAGAATCAGTCGATGACGATAGAAGACGAAATCCAGGTTGACCACAAGGTCAGTGGGATGTATCGGATTTCGGGCAGCACTGATGTAAAGCGTATTTGACTTGGACAAGGATGGAATAAGTCAACAAATGAACGGGCTACGATCAACCAGAGTATTATGCGTCCTGACGCTCTTATTCTGCGCACAGACGGGATGTCAAGGTCTGGGAAACAAATGGTTCCAGATGGACAGTAACAGCCGCTCACCTTTTTTCGGGTTGGAATTTTATACGAAGAAGGACAAGCAGGCGACTCCGGTGCAAAATGTCTCACAGCAGCAACCTGTTGAGCTTGAGCCAGCCATCATTCAGACCAAAGCAGAAGAATCATCCCGATTTACCCGGCTCCCCAGGTGGCTGAATCCGATGTCAAAAAAATCGGCTACCGAGGAACGAATTCCGCTGCCGCGCACGGATCTGGCTGAAACAGAAGTCATTCTGGAAGAAGCTCCTGAGGACAAAGCCACGGGTGAACTGGGCTCTTCCCTGGAAAATTTCTAACGCATCCCATTTTGGCAAAGCATCTCTCGTACGATTATTCTCGGGTCCCAATGACCAGGAGACGCTGCATTAGAAATGCACACAGTCGCACGGGGATCCTGCTTAACCACAGTTCGATTCAGTCCGACTTCTGTTTCCGGCGTGCTTCTGCTTTCTGTTTCGCTTCCTCGATATACGTTTCGGGATCTTCATCGAAAGCCTGCTTACAGCCGCTGCAACAGACGTAATACGTCTTTCCCTGGTAGCTGACTTGAATTGTTCCTGCACCACCGGTGACGATACACTCCGGTCCGCCGCTCCCGGGATCTGCCAGCCGGGTTCCTTCTCTGGTGTAACCGACTTCGGCCAGGCGGTAATAAAATGACTGCCCCTGGTTACGCTGCTCAAACAGTACGAGGGTCCGTTTTTCATTCAGGCGGCGGATCGAAATTCGATAGATGGCTCCTTCTGAATCGGGGGCTGACTCGAGGATCAGGGTGTCTTTATTTAACGTTCCCGTATAATCGCGTTTGGCCCCATCCGGAAGAATGGTCGCAAGTTGGTATCGCTTCTGTTCCGGGTCATAACTGAGGGACGCGGATTTGAGGAATTTCCCATCGGTGATCTCGTAGTCAATGCTGGTGGATTCGGGTTTAAATTTCCAGACCCACTCTGCATTTTCCGACCAGGCCCCTTTGCGGGAATTGCGTTTAATCATGCCGACCCCGCGCCAGCCACCAATCAGGGAATTGAACTCTGCTAAAGCCTGCTTGACCGTCTGTGGATCTTTTTTCGCTTCAGGGGCAGCATTATCGGCTGGTTCACCCTGCACAACAGCCACACAGAACAGCAGCAGTGACACACTCAGAATACGGACAGCGGGTCTTGAAATTCGCATGAGCAGGTTTCCGGACAGGACAGATCAATTCAAATTCACTGAGAGAATTAACACCAGGACAGCACCAACAGGTCGCGCTAACCGGCGAATTCTTATCGTATCACAGGAAAAGACTCATGCAACAGGCATTCAGATCACAGGCCGATTTCGACTGATTCCGGAATCTCAACCTGCGCTGCAGCACTGTTATTCCCGCGTGAGCTGTTTGAATTTTTCGTTGAGATCTTTCGTCATCGGCCCTGGCTTGCCAGTCCCGATCTGGCGGCCATCGAGTTCCACCACAGGGATCACTTCCGCAGCAGATCCTGTCAGGAAGCATTCGTCAGCCACGAAAATATCGTGACGCGTAAACGGTGACTGGTCGACGGTGATTCCCGACTGCTCAGCCAGCCTGATCACGGCATTGCGAGTGATGCCTTCCAGAATCCCGGCATCCACAGACGGGGTCTTCAACACACCATTTTTCACAATGAAAATATTGTCGCCGGTACATTCCGCGACTTCCCCTTTGTGGTTCAGCATCAATGCCTCGATACAGCCGGCATCGGTGCCTTCAATTTTCGCGAGGATATTGTTCAGATAATTGAGTGACTTCACGCGGGAAGACAATGCAGCCGGGTGATTGCGAATCGTGGCGGCAGTGATGATTTTCAGACCGTCAATATACAGCTGCGGATCGTAAAGGGAAATGTTATCCGCAATGATGATGACCTGTGGATGGCTGGTGCGGCGAATATCCAGACCCAGAGAACCCGCTCCGCGCGTGATGACCAGTCGGATGTAGCCATCTTCTATCTTGTTGGCGGCGACCGTTTCATTGATGGCCGAAACCATTTCCTCTTTCGACAGGGGGATTACCAGGCGAATCGCCAGGGCGCTTTCATACAGGCGATCGATGTGCTCCTGGATCAGAAACACTTTTTTATTATAGACGCGAATGCCTTCGAATACGCCGTCACCATATAGCAGACCATGATCAAATACACTGATCTTTGCTTCTTCCTTGGGAAGCAGTTTTCCGTCAATATAAACTTGGAGCGACATTGGAATCTGGTACCATTCTCAAAATAGGCCGAGGTACGGCTGGCTGGTTTTGACGGAAGATTAATCCGACGTTGAATTCAGTGAAATCCATCTCCGTCAGAAGCATCACGTGCAACGGCGTACGCCATTGACACAACGCGGGCGACAGTGGTTCAAACCAGCAGCGGTACGCTGATCGTTTGTCACTAAGCGGGAACGGAAGTGGCGTGGGATTTCCCCAGAACCTCAATCTGACCTTCCAGCAGACGAACCGTTCGATGCGCCTGGGCGGCGATCGAATTGTCGTGCGTCACCATGATGATAGTCAGCTGTTCCTGCTCATTCAAGTTGGTCAGCAGGTTCATAATTTCTTTACCGGTACTACTATCCAGATTTCCGGTAGGCTCGTCCGCCAGCAGGATCTGGGGCTTGGCAATCAAGGCCCGGGCAATGGCGGCCCGCTGCATTTCTCCACCCGACATTTCTGATGGGCGGTGCTTGATTCGATGCGACAGACCCACTTTTTCAATAATCTCTAACGCGTCCTCACGAAACTTCTTTTTCTGCTTCCAGTATTCCCATGTCGAGTACCGGATCATCAGCGGGGAAAGGACATTTTCCAGTAGATTCAGCTCAGGCAGCAGATGATAAAACTGGAAAATAAAGCCGAACACCCGGTTGCGAATCTGATCGCGGGCATGATCGGGCAGATCATCAATCCGCTGGCCTTCCAGCTGGATTTCGCCGATGTCGGGAGAATCAAGGAGTCCAAACAGATGCATCAGCGTGCTTTTTCCTGATCCGGACTGTCCCACGATCGACAGGAACTCCGCCTTCTGAACATCCACATCAATGCCCCGCAGCACGGGAACTTTGTGTTTGTCTTTTCGATAAGCCTTTTCGATGGCAATCGCCGATAGCTGGGGATGAGGCATGGATAAGGTCTCAGTCATGAATTCATACTCGACATAAACGGGAAACAACAGTGGATGATACTTTTCCGTGTTTCACAAAGTGGCTCAACGAGCAAATCGTTATTCGTAACGCAGTGACTCCACAGGATGGAATCGAGCAGCTTTTCGCGCGGGTAAAATACTGGCAAGCACGGCAATCACCATCGCACCAATGGCGACCCAGAAGACCATCATTGGATTCACGTGAGTCGAAATTTCAGGGAAGTAATAAATGCGCTGGTCGAATACTTTTCGCCCGGTGATCCAGGTAATCGCCTTTTCAATTTCATTGATGTATCTCACAAACAACAGACCGACAATTACACCAACCCCACTCCCCACCAGGCCTAAAGCCAGGCCATAGGACAGGAAGATCGACATGATGCCGTTTGAGCTGGCACCCAATGCTTTGAGCACGCCGATATCGCGTGTCTTTTCGATTGTGATCATGAAGAAGATCGCCAGGATTCCAAAGCCGGCGACGGCAATAATCAGAAACAGCAGCACATTCAGGATCGCAGATTCGACTTCGACGGCAGCCAGCAACGGTCCCTGTTTGTCTTCCCAGGTCCGCACGCGAAACTTGCTGGCAGGCAGTGCTTCTTCCAGCTTGCTGACGACCATGGCGGCATCTTCCGGACGTTTCAGTTTAATTTGAATTGATGTGATCGATTTCTCCCCGCCGCCGATCATGCCTCGCATTTCCTGCAGGTATTCGAGATTACAGAAGACCAGGCTGCTGTCGTGCTCGCTCATGTTACTCTTGAACAGATCAACGACCGTCGCGTTAAAGTGTGTCGGCTCGGGCGGTTGTCCGGCAGTGACCGTACTGATTTTGACATCATCTCCTGGTTTGACAATCTGGAACGTTTCCGTTTTACCGGTTTCCGGATCTTCATAAGGAAAACTCACCAGACCATACCCGATATACACGCGGCCCGGCAGTGGACTGCTGGGATCCCGTTCTTCTTTTTCTTCAAAAGCGGACACCTTCAGGTCTTCGCCGAAGGGATTGGCCGTTGGATTTGCTTTATGAGTACCTTTCGGTTTCGGCGTCTGATCAAAGGGGGATGCCGTCTCTGACTCATTGGCGAACTTTGGTGCCGGCAGTGGCTCACTCGACTCGACCGGTTCTTCGAAAGACACCTGTTCGTTCTGTTCGATCGGCGGGGGATTGTGATTCCAGCGTTCGACCATCCATTGGGCGCGCGTGGTCCATTCCTTGCGGTAGGCCATCGCTTCCGGCGAGAGTTCCCAGTTGGGAATGTCGTTGTCTTTCGTATGTTCCAGATACTGGGCCAACGGACCGACGGTGGCTTTGGTTTCGGGATCGATGCCGATCAGGGTGACCGGCTTGCTCTGCCACTGCGAACCATATTGCACGCTGAGCATGGCATAAATTTCGACGGTCTCCGTCATCCCCGCAATATCATCACCAATGGCACGCTGGATACTGTTCTTGATATCTTTGGTAACGGGTTCGCCGTCCAGTGAATTGGTTTCCACAATCACATCCGCGAGGATGCCTCGCAGACGGGTTCGCATATCCGTGCTGAAACCATCCATCACACTGTTGACGACAATCATGGTCGCCACGCCCAGGGTCATGCTGATGATACTGGCCAGCGCAATATAGCGGGTTCTCAAATAACGCAGGCATAGCAGTGATTTGTACATACGGCCAATCCTTTGGCTGATTTTCAGTCGACAATCAAAAGCTGATTGCCGGGGTCATCCATGGTTTACTCAGGTTGTGAAGGCTGACCTTCCGGTCGAAGCAGTGGGAAGTAGATGACGTCGCGAATGCTGTGACTGTTCGTCAGCAACATCACGAGACGGTCAATCCCGATTCCCAGCCCTCCAGCCGGTGGCATACCAACCTTTAACGCTTTAATAAAATCTGTATCCATCTTCGCCATCGAGTCTTCTTCTGAAAGACCGGACAGTTGAGTCTGGAATAATTCTTCCTGCAGTAGCGGGTCATTCAGTTCGGTATATGCATTCGCCAGCTCCATCCCCTGCACGAACAGTTCGAACCGCTCGGCAATATTGGGATCAGCCTGCTTCCGCTTGGTCAGCGGACAGATCGAGGCGGGGTAATCAATGACGAATACAGGCCCGGTCAGATGTTTTTCGCAGGTGGCTTCAAACACTTCGTTCAGAACCACGTCGGGGTGCACGTTTTCCGTTTCAATCCCATGCTGTTTTGCCACGGCGGCAACCGCAGCCGGGTCAGACGGATCACAGCCGGCGTGCTCTCTGACGAGGTCGAGATATTTTTTCCGTTCCCAGGGGCCGCTGAAGTCAATCGTTTCATCTTCGCCCCAGGGAAGTTCCATGGTTTCGCTGATCGTTTTGACGGCGTCGGTGACGATGGCTTCAGTCAGATCCATCATCGTTTCATAATTGCCATACGCCTGGTAGATTTCGATCATCGTGAATTCGGGATTGTGTGTCGCGTCAATGCCTTCATTACGGAAGACGCGTCCGATTTCATACACGCGTTCGATCCCGCCGACCATCAATCGCTTGAGGTGCAGTTCCAGGGCAATCCGCATGTAGAGTTGGATATCGAGCGTATTGTGATGGGTAATAAAGGGCCGCGCTGCAGCTCCACCGGCGACGGCATGCAAGACCGGGGTTTCGACTTCCGCGTACTTGTGATTACGGAGCGTCTGCCGCACGGAATCAATGATCTGACTCCGCTTGAGCATCTTTTCCAGAACGCCTTCGGTATAAATCAGATCCAGTGAGCGTTGTCGCAGCAGCAGTTCGACATCTTTCACGCTGTGATGTTTTTCTGGAGGCTGTGCCAGGGATTTACAAAGTACGGTCAGCTCTTTCACGAAGACAGAAATCTCGCCGGTCTCGGTCCGTCGCAGACAGCCATCAATGCCGATCAGGTCGCCCAGATCGAGTGTTCCCATCAGTTCCCACTGGGCATCGGTCAGATCACCGCGGGAAAAGAGCAACTGGATTTTGCCGGTCCAGTCTTTGATGTCATAAAAACGGAGTTTCCCCGCTTTACGCCGCAGCATGATGCGGCCCGCGATTCGTACTTCTTCCCCGTCTTCTCCAGATGCTTCCGGGGCCTGCGTACGTGCGTCAGCGATCGGAATATGGCCGTCAAACCGCTGACCCCAGGGATCAAATCCGAGTGACTGTATTTTCTCTAACTTTTTAATCCGTTCTGCTTCAAAACGGTTGGGTTTCGCGTTGGACATCGAAATTTTTAAGTCTTAAGTGAGCTGGTTGTTACAGATTGAGACACCTGGGAACTAAATTGTGTTCAGAGAGTGTGTCAAAAAAGAGGATCTAAACGACTGAGAGAGGGGGGATAATGGCGAAATCTGCCGATCAGGTCAATGGCAACCAGGATGGAATATACATAGTGCCATCTAAATCAGCCCTGAATCACCGATTTGACTCATTTTTTACTCTCCATCACAATCCCACTGCAGGGGATCTGTCTCTTTTTGACTCGCCCAGGTCGTCAATTTTGGAAACTGTTGCTGCAGCAGGTGAGCCATCTGCTCCATCGCCGGACGCTCGGTAGCGTAGTGACCGGGCAGAATCAATCCCATTCCCAAAGCCCGCGCTTCCAGGCAGGCATGAAAACGGGCTTCGCCGGTCAACAGAACCTGACAGTCGTGTTGGTGGGCATCTTTTAGAAATTCTGCAGCTGCCCCACAGGCAATGCCGACCCGTTGCACTTTCAGACCAGGATCTCCCACAAACTGCAGTGCGTCGATCTTGAGTGCCTGCTTGATTAACTGATTGACCTGCGCCAGCGTAAACTCAGCCGGCAATGAGCCGAAACGCCCTGCCCCCTGCTCGGGCAGTTCCGGTTCTGCAGTGGAATTCAGTGGCCTGAGAATCCCGATATCTTCCAGTCCCAGCAGTTGGGCCAGTTGCCAGTTGATCCCCTGTTCGGCACTGTCATAGGATGTATGCGGGCTGTAAACGGAAATTTCTGCCTGGATCAGGGCCAGCAGCATTTTGCCTTCTACGGTGTTTGAGGTAATCTGCTGTATCGGGCGAAACAGGATCGGGTGATGGCTGATGATTAAATCCGCGTTTTCAGCAATCGCTTCAGCGGCCACATCCGGGGTCAACGTCAGGCAGGTGAGTATCCGGCTGACCGGCTGATTTTGGTCCCCCGTTAATAAACCGACATTATCCCAGCTCTCCGCCAGAGCGGGGGGAGCGAGGTGCGTCAGATATTCCTGAATTGCTGCAACATCCGTCATGGTGATTTTTACTCCGGGTCTCCTGAAGTGTCTGTTTTCCAGAAATCGGGTGTCCGGGTCTCTGGAGATATCAAATCTGAATTGATCAATGTATCATACAGCACTATACTTTGTGTAACCAAAGACAACAGATTCCTTTCTTCGAAATAAAACAAGGTCAGGTCCATGAGTCTGAAAGCACGTTTGATTACTCTGTTTGTCATCGCCTTCGGCGCCTGTATCATTCTGAACGGACCACAGATCCTGGTCTATCTGATCGCCCAGGCTGCGATCTCAGGCACTTTCATCGCCCTGTGCCTGAAGAAAGAGCGCGAAATCATTGCAAAGCAAAATCAGGCAGAGACGGCAACGGAATAATTTCCGAAAACGTTCACCTTCAGACTGCTTTTTCGGTAAAAATGAAGTTTACCACGCTTGAATTCCGTTGACTGACAAGACAGTCAAGATGGCAAATGGTTAGAATGTTGAGTGATGTTTTTCACCTGCAAAGAAGCACTCTAACCACAAAGTAACCTTCAGAATGTATTTTTCGAACTCTCCCTCTACCTCTCCCCAGATTGACCAGCAGCCTGCCAGAACGTTCCACAAGCGTGGCTTTACCCTGATTGAGCTCCTGGTCGTCATCGCCATCATCGCGATTCTGGTCGCATTGCTGCTGCCTGCCGTTCAACAGGCACGCGAAGCCGCCCGGATGGCACAGTGTAAAAATAACCTGCGTCAGATTGTGCTGGCCTGTCATATGTATGCGGATTCCAATGGCGGATACTGGCCTCGTGCGGCTCCCGACTCGCATGTAGGGCTGGGCGGTAAAAAACGCTGGCACGGGGAACGCACCACCAACGATGCGACCACAAAGTTTCAGGCGCACCTGGGGCCACTGGCTCCCTTTCTCGAACAGAGCACTGGTATCAAAAAATGCCCGACCTTTGGAAACTTTGCCGCGCACGGCACTGTGGCCAATGCATTTGAAGGGGGAACCGGAGGTTACGGTTACAACCAGGCTTATCTGGGGGGAACATCCTGGAAGAATACATATCCCACTAACAACATGGTCGCCACGAACATGCGGGAAATCGGCAGCCTGGCACGGACGGTCGCATTTTCTGACGCCGCCCTGGCGCAGGGCTTTCCTGATTTACACATCATTGAGTACAGCTTTATCGAACCCCCTTTCTTTATCGACAACTGGGGCTCGCCTGACTCAACACCTCCAGTACCTCCCACTTTTGAGGAAACCCCCTGGCGTCCTGATCCTTCGATCCATTTCCGACACACGGGAATCATAGCCAATATCGGCTGGGCAGACGGACGTGTGACCTCAGCAGTCATGTCGGGAACCGGCACGTCAGCCTATGGAGGAGACCCCAGGAAATATCAGATCGGCTGGTTCGGTCCGATGGACAGTAACATCCTGTTCAGCAACAAAGATAAACTGGAAGCCGAGATGGGAGGCGTGCATTAAATGCGTATCCCGCATCACCTGTTTTTGCTGTCAGCACTCTGTCTGCTCTACACCGGGTGTGCAGAAGAACGCCCCTTTGTACCTCAGCCTTCCGCCGAGTATGTTGTCGTCCTGGATGAAAAAGGGAAACCCGATAATATTCTACTTGAGCAGTTTTTCAAGAAGCAAGATCATCTTGCAGGTGTTAAAATACTGGTCATCGACAAACAGAGCAAAGGACACGCCCTGATTACGCCGGCCGAACTGTTAAAACAGAATCCGAACGCGGGCCGCTATCTGATCTTCAAACACGATGATCCAGAGCGACCGTTTGACGATCTTCCTCAACAATAAAAATACTCTTCATCTGGAATGACAATATGCACCGATTGATGTTACCTGCAGTCCTGCTGCTCAGCCTGTTCACAACGTCTGTTTCTGCACAAACCGTCAAGACGATTGCCGGCACAGGAAAAGTCGGCCATACCGGCGATGGTGGGCCCGCGGTAGAAGCCCAGGTCGGCGAACCCTATGGCCTGAGCCTGGGACCGGACGGGGCACTGTATGTCTGTGAAATCAAAAGTCACGTCATCCGTCGCATTGATGAAAAAACCGGAAAGATCTCGACCGTTGCCGGTACGGGAAAAAAAGGCTACAGCGGCGACACGGGAGCGGCTCTGGAAGCAGAACTCAATGAGCCTTATGAAGTCCGCTTCGACAAAGCAGGCAACATGTACTTTGTCGAGATGGTTAATAACATCGTTCGGCGCGTCGATGCTAAAACAGGAAAGATTTCCACCGTCGCCGGCACAGGCGAAAAAGGCTTCTCCGGAGATGGTGGCCCGGCAACAAACGCCACATTCTCGCGTCCGCATTCGATTGCGCTGGATAATGACAACAATCTCTACATCTGCGACATCGGTAATCACCGGATTCGACGCGTCGATCTGACAACCGGCACTGTCAGCACATTTTCCGGTACGGGGGAACGGAAGCCCACTCCCGATGGCGCGAAAGTCGAAGGCACTCCACTCAACGGTCCCCGGGCCCTGGACTTTTTCGCCGATGGCTCCAAGAAGGGTTCTCTGTATCTCGCGTTGCGTGAAGGAAACAAGGTATATCGCATCGATCTGGAGGATCAGACTTTACATCACATCGCCGGCACGGGTAAAAAAGGATATACGGGACATGGCGGCCCTGCTGAGAAAGCGACACTTTCCGGCCCGAAAGGAATTTCCGTCGCACCCAATGGAGACATCTACCTGGCTGATACGGAAAGTCACACCATTCGCGTCATCCGTAAAAAAGATGGTACGATTGAAACCGCCGTCGGAGACGGTAAAAAAGGGGATGGCCCCGATGGCGACCCGGCGCAGTGTCGCCTGGCACGACCGCATGGCGTGTATGTGGGTCCAAACGGGAACGTCTACATCGGAGACAGTGAAACTTACCGCGTTCGCAAGTTAACAACAGGAACTCATAAATGAACAATCACATCTACCATCGACTGAGTCTTTGCTCCGTCTTCACGCTGCTGGTTTTGCTGACTGCTCCGCTGACACTTTCCGCCGGCAAAACCTGGCAGCGACAGCAACTGGATGCCGCTTTCCGTTCGGAAGGTTCTGCAGCAGCTGACGTGAATAAAGATGGTAAGATGGATGTCATCGCCGGCGACGTCTGGTACGAAGCCCCCGACTGGAAAATGCACGAAATCCGCAAACCGGGAAAATTCGTCGCCGGTGTAGGATATAGTGACAGCTTCTGCAATTTTGCATATGACATTAACCAGGATGGCTGGACCGATTTCATTTATGTCAGCTTTCCCGGCAAAGAGTTTTACTGGTATGAAAACCCAAAAAATGAATCAGGTCACTGGAAAGAACACCTGATCTGGCACAGCATCTGTAATGAGACGCCTCAGTTTGCTGATCTGACCGGTGATGGCAAACCCGAGCTGATTTTCGGATCTCAGCCTGAACAGCAGATGGGTTACCTGGAAATTCCCTCTCCCGACCTGGCTGACAAAAAATGGACCTTCACGCCGATCAGCAAACCCGGCGATCCCATGAAGAACGGAACATTCAAATATTACCACGGACTGGGTGTTGGTGACTTCAACAAAGACGGACGCCAGGATGTGCTGATCCCCAATGGCTGGTGGGAAGCACCGGAAGTCCTGGAAGAAAGCCTGTGGGAATTCCACCCGTTTACACTGAGCGTGAGTGGATCAGAACCCTCTGAAAAAATGGCTGATCTGCACGTGGAAGACCTCGACATGGATGGCGACATGGACATCATCGGCAGTTCTGCTCACGAGTTTGGTGTCTGGTGGTTTGAAAACCTTTCCGGCGGAGATGAGCCTAAATTCAAAGCGCACCTGATTGATAAAAGTTATTCCCAGACGCACGCCATGCACTTCATTGATATGAACGGCGACGGACAGCGAGACATGGTGACCGGCAAACGGTTCTTCGCCCACAATGGAAAAGATCCGGGTGGAAAAGAACCGGTCGTGATGTACTGGTATGAAATCAAACGCAACAAAAACGCCGCCCCGGAAATCATTCCGCACAAAATCGAAGCCGGCAATGACACAGGCGTAGGGACCCAGTTCTCCATGGCGGACATGAACGGTGATGGACGCCCCGATATCGTCCTCTCCAACAAAAAAGGGGTGAATGTCCTGATCCAGAAATAGATCGGACCAGCGACTTCAATCAAGCCTGACGTTCATCCAGGACCCGCTGATAAATTTCGCGTAGTCGGCGGGTCATGGTCTGGTGACGAAACTGATCGGTAAAGCGCTCGCGTCCCGTCTCACCGAACCGCTGTCGTTTTTCCGGATCAGCGGCGAGCTCAATTAACGCCTGTGCCAGTGGTTCAATCGACTCGGGTGGCAGCAGATAACCGGTTTCACCAGGGATCACCACTTCACGCGCTCCGTCCACATCGTAGGAAACGACGGGCTTGCCAGCGATTAACCCCTGGGGCAGCACCCGGGCCAGCCCTTCCCAGACACTGGTATGTACGACAATGTCCATCGCGTGAATCAGTTCCGGAACGCGTTCGGGGGGAACCAGTCCAGCGAAAATAAAATGTTCCGACAGCCCCAGCTCAGCAATCCGCGCTGCGAATTCCGCCCGAAGAATGCCATCGCCGATCAGCAAGAACCGGACCTCGGGCTGCGCATCGACCACCTGCTTTGCCGCTTCGATCAGATATTTGTGCCCTTTCAGATGAAACAGCCGCGCCACTTTGCCGATGACGATCTGCCCCGGCTGGATCCCCAGTTCACGACGCACTTCTTCCGGCGGTCGAGGCGGTGTCAGAAACGGTTCCACTTCCATGCCACTGTAGACGGTATCGCAGCGGTCCCTGGCAGTAATACCTGCGGCTACGTACTGATCGGTCATGGCATCACAGACGCTGATGAGCCGGTCACAACGCCGGGCGGCCCACTTCTCTGCAGCGATGTATGCATGATAATTCACGGGGGACTGGCCGAAATGAAAGGCAGCGCCATGGATCGTATGTACGGTCGGCAGCTTCAGTTTCCACGCGGCAGCCCGTCCCAGAATTCCCGCTTTGGAACTGTGTGTGTGAACCAGATCGGGCTGGTAATTCCGCAAAGCAGTAATCAGCTCCCGATACGCACGCCAGTCATTCAGCGGACTGATACTCCGCGTCAGATGCGGGAGGATCTGCAGATCAAAGCCCCCCTGCTCTGCGCGGGGAATGAGCGTCCCCTCCGGGCCATCAGTGGGCCCGGTCATCAGGATCACTTCATCCTGGTAATCCCGGTACTGATCTTCGACCGTGTAAAGCGTATTCTGCTGCGCGCCGCCGATAATCATACGAGTGATAATATGAGCGACTCTCACGCAAACACCAGCCTCTGATCTCTCTGCCCGGGGCAGACTGATTTCACTGTCAGTATCACTTTCATGCCATCCACGTTCTCGGAAATCATGTTCGCTTAACCAGCCGGTGGAGGGGGAGGTGGTGTCGCCTGAAAGTAAGTCGCGAGCTGAGGCACCTGGCTCGCCGGTAACCAGCCTGACATTCCGGCTGACCAGACATGCGTCTGATCGGTAATCTGCCCGCCGGCGATTCCCTGTGAAATCTGCTCCAGGGAATAGGGTCCCTGCGACTGACCATTCACGGCGACATGCCAGGCTGCTGGTGGCGGCGGCGGTGTCATCTGACCGGGGGCTCCCATTCCGGGAGACTGCATCATCCGGTTCGCCATTGCGAATCCCATACCCAGTCCCATTCCATCTGCTGCGCCTCCCCCGGAAGGATTTTCGGCAGCCGAGAGCATCGCCTGTCCCATCTGGAACTGCTGGAATTTGTTCATATCGCCAATTACACCCATGCTGGTCCGGGTATCCAGGGCTTTTTCTACTGTTTCCGGCAGTGAGATATTCACAATCAGCAGCTGCGGGGTTTCCAGACCATATTCGTCATCAATCCGCTCGTTGACCAGTTTTTTCAGTTCCAGA
This sequence comes from Gimesia sp., assembly GCA_002706765.1. Taxonomy (GTDB): domain Bacteria; phylum Planctomycetota; class Planctomycetia; order Planctomycetales; family Planctomycetaceae; genus Gimesia. The sequence goes on along the minus strand of PAJV01000034.1, from coordinate 30,259 downwards.
GAAATCTCGGTGTATTTCGAAGCGAGGTCCAGCGCCGCATATTTTGATTCCCCGATCAGGTCGGCAAACGAGCTGTTGATGATGGAGCGTAACAGTTCGTTGATCTCTTCTGAATGGAATTCCGCATTGGTGCCCACCAGTTCCTTCACCAGGATTCGTGGATCGTTGGCTTTGAGTGAATAGTTCCCGAAAGCGCGGAGACGAATTGGGCCGAATTCCGGATCGCGAAGCATGATGGGATTGGGGGTTCCCCATTTCAGGTCAGTAATCTGTGTGGTGTTGACGAAATAAACTTCCGAGCGGAACGGGCTGTTGAAACCATGTTTCCAACCCTGCAGGGTCGCCAGGATTGGCAGGTTATCGGTTTTGAGCTCATAATTTCCCGGCTCAAATACATCGGCCACCTGCCCGCGATGCACAAACAAAGCCATCTGTCCGGGCCGGACAATCAGCTGGGCACCATTTTTAATTTCGTTCTGATAACGGGGAAACCGCCAGGTCAGGGTATGTTTTGAATCATCGATCCACTCAATGATATCTACGAGCTCGGCTCGCAGTTTATCCATCCAGAATCCCATATTGATGTCCCTCGTCTCTGTTACTGCTGATTGTTGAATCTGGTCTGTTCGAATGATCTGCCTGACTGAGCCTGCTGATTTTGTCTGGCGCAACTGGGAAATGCCGACAGGCGGGCTGCCTGTCACCTGATTGTAACCCGCTCTCAACTTTGATCGCAATCAAAGAAATCACTGACCTGCTGAATAATCAAAAATCGGACTCGCTGCCTGTTCTGTTTTTTCAGCTGGAATCAACGTCTCACGGGAAGCGGGTCTCTGGAGAACGCATTCCATCACCCGCTGGATCAAATAATCCGTAAAAAACAGCTGTAGCTCAAAGCGATCGGGGCGAAAAAACGGACTTTGCAGCCCCGGATGTATACAGATATCAGGTTCCATAAATTGCTGTTGACCTGTTTCGTTGAAAGTTTTACATTTCCGCCGCGCTCTAACGGTAGAGCTTGAGACATGGAAGTTTCGTAAATCTTCTGACGACAAAGTATCAACGTGATTAGTGGCTCCGAAGCCGTCTGTTTTGACCTGTTCGGAATCGCTGCCTGACGATCAACAGCCCCCAAGCAGGATCGTCATATTCAGTGCCAGTCGCTGGTGGCTGAATTCAGTCAATCACATGATTCCCCCGCGTCGGATACAAAACATGGAGATTTTTAGCAATGGGCGACCCATTCCCAAACCCGCATGCGACCAAAGCCAAGACAAACTCAAAACGAAAAATCATCTTTTTCGCAGCCGGGACAGGACTGGTTCTTCTCGCTGGCGTCCTCTTGTTCCAGACATTCAATGCCAAAACTGGTGCCGCCGGTGAAGACAAATCTGCGGGTACGGTCCGCATTTCCGGAAATCAGCCCTCGGCTCGCTCGCAACCGGTTGCCAAAGTCGGCAGCGTGGTGATCAGCGAAGACGAACTGGCTCGTGAGTGTATCGCCCTGTATGGACCGGAAGTTCTGGAAAATGTGATCAACCGGGCCATCATCGAACAGGCCTGTCAGAAAGCCGGCGTGAACGTCGAGCAGGCAGAAGTGCATGCCGAAGTGGAAAAGATCGCCAAACGCTTCAACCTGGATACCAAAACCTGGTACGAAATGCTGCAGGCTGAGCGTAAAATGAATCCCAACCAGTATCGTCGCAACGTAATCTGGCCCATGCTGGCACTGCGAAAACTGGCAGGGCAACGCACCAACCTGACCCAGGAACAGGTACAGAAAGCCTTCGTCCGGGATTACGGCCCTCGCGTCAAAGCCCGCATGATCATGATGGACAACCTGAGCCGGGCTCAGAAAGTCTGGGATGATGTCAAAAAGAACCCTGCCGACTTTGAACGGTTTGCCCGTGACTATTCCATCGAGCCAAACAGCCGTGCCCTGGGTGGTGCGATCCAGCCGATTCCTCAGTTTTCTGAAAATGAAAGCCTCTGGAAAGCCGCCTTCAAACTCAAAGAAGGGGAAGTCTCCGGTATCGTACAGATTGGTCTGAGCCGTTATGCGATTCTGCTCTGCGAAGGCCGGACCGAACCCATTGTGAGCAGCCTTGAAGAAGTGAAAAACCAGCTGGTTGACCAGTTGACTGAAGAACAGACCCAGGAAGCGGTCGCCCGCGTGTTTGCCAAACTCAAAGAGCAGACGCGTGTCGACAACTACATTACAGGTTCAACCACCGGTGGTGTCTCACAGACTTCAGGCACGAACTTCAGCAATGGTCAGGTCAACCAGGCCATCCCCAGCCCCACACAGGGACTGAACGGTGCTGCCCGGTAATTCACTCCTGAAACAGAGAACCAGTTAGACTTTGCGTGTGTCAGTCCTGATTTACTGACACACGTTTTTTTATGTGCTGATCAATCTGAGAAAAATATGTCACATTCATCAGGCGCATTTTCTGGTGTGATCGCGTAAAATGGTTTCAGCCAGGCCAGATCCCGCTCCGTGAGCGAATTTGTCGTCCTGGCAGATAGTCGATAAATATTCCTTGTAGAACAGGCAGTCTTTTCATTATGCGTGGCGAATCGGAAGTTCCTTCTTCAGACGACGGCTTTACCATCCCCGTTGCTGAACGTGTAAAGCGTTTACCCCCTTACCTTTTTGGAAAAATCAATAAGCTGAAATACCAGAAACGTGTGGCGGGCGTGGATGTGATTGACCTGGGGATGGGGAACCCGACGGATCCGCCCGACCCGCTGATTGTCGAGAAAATGTCAGAAGCGCTTTCCGACCCCCGGAATCACCGCTATTCTGTCGCCAACGGGATTGCCAACCTCAGAAAAGAAGTGACGTCCCGCTACTGGAAAAAATATGGGGTCCGCCTCGATCCGGATACGGAAGTCGTGACCTGTATCGGCTCCAAAGAGGGATTCAGCCACATGTGCCTTGCATTGATGGGACCAGGAGATACGGCAATCGTGCCTTCCCCCTCGTTCCCGGTCCATGTTTACGCTGTGATGCTGGCTGCAGGAAACGTCATCGAACTCGACGTCCGCCAGCCCGATCAGTTCCTTTCGAACATCGCCTACACCTGCGAGCACCTGTATCCCAAACCCAAAGTCGTCGTGGTGAACTTCCCCCACAATCCCAGCGCCACCGTCATTGAACAGGACTTCTACGTTGAGCTGGTTCGACTGGCACGCAAGTATTCATTCCTGGTCATCAGCGATTTCGCTTATGCCGACATCTGCTTTGATGGTTACAAGGCTCCCAGTTTCCTCGCGACTCCCGGTGCCACCGAAGTCGGCGTGGAATTTACGACCATGAGTAAAGGTTTCAGCATGGCCGGCTGGCGTATCGGCTTCTGCTCAGGGAATTCGGAAATGGTCCGTGCCCTCTCGACCATTAAAGGTTATTACGATTACGGCCTGTTCCAGCCTGTGCAAATTGCTGCCATCGTCGCCATGCGACACTGTGAAGCAGCTGTCGACAGTATCGCCGCCGAATACCAGATGCGACGCGATGTCTTCTGCGATGGCCTGGAACGCCTCGGCTGGGAAATCGATCGCCCCAAAGCGGGCATGTTCGTCTGGGCCAAAATCCCGGAACCCTGGGCTAAGATGGGGTCAATCGATTTCGCAATGAAACTGCTCGACGAAGGTGGTGTTGCTGTCAGCCCGGGGCGTGGGTTTGGCGAAGACGGCGAAGGCTATCTGCGGATGGCGATCGTCGAAAACTCACAGCGACTCCGTCAGGCAGTCAAGCAGATCGGCAAAGTGATGAAATCGGAAGAAATCACTGCAGATAAGTAACACAGGCAAGTAATCCGGCAGGCAAGCTCCAGGCACACTCTCCGATTCCATCCGGGATCAGAGAGCTCAGGCCGTCGGTCGCTGATCGTCAACCGATTTCATAAACCCCTGAATCTGATTCTCGGCCAGTTTGATCGTGCCGGCATCGGGTCCAATACGGATCCCGGTGCGCTGCTCGGGCTGGCGTTCTTCGCTGATGATGTTACCGGTGATTGTCAGATCGGATGTTTTGCCGGTAATATCAATGGCGACACCGTCCGCGGCTCCGCTGTTGATAATCTGATTCTTGACGACCGTATTGCGATTGGCCCAGAAGTTTTTCCCGCGGGCATCATTGCGGAACAGAATGCCGACCTGGTTGCTGTCGCGGATGATATTTTCTCGCATCACATTATCGGTATCGTTATGGCCGATCGAAATACTGATGTCGTTGCCTTTCAGCTGGTTTTTCTCAGCCAGGCCATATTTCACACCCCAGCACCAGAACAGACCGATGTGGTTATTCTCGAAGCGACTGTTCACAATCAAAGGTCGCTGGGATCCGGATCCCGGATGAACGCCCAGGTCGGCATTGTCATGGCTGTGGCAGTTCTCGACCTTCACATCGTGACAGATCTGAAAGCTGATGCCGTCCCCGTTATAATTTCGCGTGGTGACGTTCCGAATCGTGTAACGATTGCAGTCCTGCAGAAAGATACAGCCACCATAGTTGCCATTCAGATTGGTATTGTTTTCTCGATTCCCGTCCAAGGTCAGATTTTCGATCAGGACATTTTTTGTATATTCGCTGGTTAATAACGGAAACAGCGATGACACGGTGGGCCTTCCGGAGAGCCATACATTCTTGCGGAGTCCCTCGTTCAATTTGAATCGATTTCCCGAGCGTGCGACCAGCGTGCGTTTAATCACATCCTGGCTGCCGGTACTCGGATTCTTTACAACCAGAACCACCCCGTCACCTACCTGAAATCCCGACGACTTCTCCAGCGTAATTTCCTGATCGTACCAGTCAGAATCTTCAGAGAGCGCCACCGTTTCTGAGGCCCCTTTTGTGATGATCGTTTCCGGGCCGCTTCCCTGCAGTCGAATCTCCGCAGGCAGATGCAAGGCATTTCGCAGCGTAAAGGTTCCCGGCAGCAGTCGGACCGTGCCTCCCCCTTTGGCAGCGATGTAGTCGATGGCCGCCTGCAGTGCTTTGTCACCCGTCCCGATAATGTCTCCAGATTTCGGACCAACGGAAATCGAAAGACGTTCTTTCCAGTCGGGTTCGAACCGGGAATCGCCGTCAGTCGCCCGGGGATCTTTCACAGTCGGCAGACCCGCATGGACCAGCGGGCTCAGCGAGAGCATCCCCAGTCCGCTACCAACAGCAGTACCTAAAAACCGACGACGGGACAGGGACAATGGATTCATCAGTTGACTCCGGTAAAATGATCCGAGGCAGGAATGTGAGGAGGATTTTTAAGTTTCTTGTTTATCAGTTTCCCTGATTCATTCCGCGAATTCAAGCACGATCTCAGAGATCAATCCGATCGGTTCTTTTTCTGGTACGATCGGCTTTATTCCTGATAAAAGAGGACACAATTCCGTGCCTCACCTACTTTCCATAAATGGCAGAGAGTGGGACGAATGTGATTTGTGACTCCGCCAGTCCGTTATTTTTCGTGCGATCCCCGGCACAATGCCCCAGCAAAACACCGTCTTTGGTGAATTCTATCGCCGTGTAACAGTACCAGCCATTCGGATTGGTTTCGATATTCTGAGCCTGCTGCCAGGTCTTGCCTTCGTCCCGGGAAATGGCCAGTGATAAGGGTGTCCGCTTGCCGCGCAACGTTGCGTCGATCCCCTCGTGATTATTCCAGACCAGCAGCAGATCACCGGTCGACGGAATGCGTTCAATGGATGCGGGTGAAACAGGCGAGATGATGTTTGACGGTTTCAGTTCAGAAAATGTCTGGCCGCCATCTTTTGAAAATGCAACATACTGACTGCCTCCGTTCGTTCGGCAGAAACCCATCAGGGTTCCGTCTTTCAGTTCGACCAGACCGGGCTCCTGCATGTAAGGCTGTTTGGCACCCGGTTGCGTCTGGACAACCACATCCTTTCCCCGCTGCCACGTTTTTCCCTGATCGTCAGAGTAGTAGCAGAGAAATTTCGCATTCGGGTTAAAACGATCTGAGCCCGGAAGATTCTGATGCAGCGCCAGCGGAACCACAATACGACCATTTTTCAACTGCACGACGCGATCATTATTCAGCACATAGTACCCGACTTCGTTTTGCGGAATGATCTCAACCGGCTCACTCCAGCTGGCACCTTCATCAGCGCTGATACGCATGACCGGCAGCAGATCATGGAGCGAATTTTTTCGGGCATAAAACAGAGCAATCCGTCCGTCCTGCAGACGCAGCAGCGAAACCGACATGATGTTCTGCTTGCCATCATTTTCAATGATGGTCTCATCTTCCTGCGTCCAGGTTTTGCCTCCATCGGATGAGTAGCGGCCAGCCAGGTAAGCGGAAGAGTGATCTGCAGCGCCTTCTGTGAAATGAGTATAGACAAACAAAATGCGTCCATCCTTCAAAGTAATGAAGTCCCCTTCACTGTTGCGGGGATTATTCTCGCTCGCAGGCAGTCGCAGGACACGTTGAACGGTTCCCGATTCCGCCGAGGCTGATTTTTCACTTTCGTCCGCCAGCCCAACAGGAATTTGGAACAGACCAGCAATCAGAGCGACACACACAACAGGCTGACACAGACGATGTATTTTCATTTCAGATCCTCGTTATTGTTCGAGCGTTGAGCATCAAACGTGTCCAGCAGGGGAAACACCTGCAAAACTTCCAGACACTCACCAGCCAATGATTTATTTTTCTACAAAGACAGATACTCTAAAGACAGATACTCTGATTGGACAACAGCGCAGGTCCATCATCAAGCTCGCGTCCACAATTATTAAAACGTTCTTTAGAAATGTTTCGCCGCTGTATAGAAGCATAGCGACAATTGCAATCACCGAGGAACCATTTTTGGTTAAACTGGAAAGTGATTCGCATTCTCTTTTCACCTAAAAAAGTACCATGAGGCAGGGCAACACAGAAACTCAAATTAAGTTTCGCAAATCCCAAATATTTTCGAAGAATTTCTTTTCTCATAAACTTGCTATATCTTTATAGATATAGCCATCCCTTAAATTATCAGTTGGAATATTCGATAAATGCAAATAGAAACATGTTGACAATTTCATTCCCTGGTTTTTAATAGTTATTATCTTTTCAGAAAAATCGAGCAGGCACTCGCCAAAAAACGATACGCATTGTTCTATCTATTCAGATAGTTTTTTTGTTATATGCGAATTTCTTATTTCTTATCTGTAAATTTCTAATTTAGTCGCTCTTTACAGCTAACTGAAATTTAACTGTGCTCAGATTCTTCTGTGACTCGTTGCACGTTCAGGGTTTATGTGCATTGCTGTTTTCAATTCGCTTGAAGGCCGGATAAGAGTGAGAAATGATCATCATTTCTTTTATTTCTCTTTGTACAACCGGAGGTGGAGATGAAACGGCTCTCTTCAAATCGAGGATTCACGCTGATCGAACTTCTCGTCGTTATCGCAATTATTGCAATCTTAATAGCCTTGCTGTTACCTGCTGTCCAACAGGCCCGCGAAGCTGCCCGCAGATCCACCTGTAAGAACAATCTGAAACAAATAGGACTGGCACTTCACAATTATCATGAAACTCATCGCGTCTTTCCCATGGGAGCAAATCAGATTGGCAGTGGTGACTTTCGAGACGTCTCTCCTGAACCAACGCTCGCCTTGAACCATACGGGATGGTTGATGTTACTCCCATTCCTGGATCAGGCGCCGCTCTATAATCGGCTGGATTTAAACATCGCGACCAATGGACATTATGGTGCCCCTTCGAGTTCCGCTTCCAATTCTATCACAGGGGTCGTAGGTGGGTGGCCCAATGCTAATACTTCATTGGTACAAACGAAACTACCTGTAATGATTTGCCCCTCCGACGAAGGTGAAGACATTGAAGTTCGATCAGATGTCGAGAATTATATTGCAAATCATGCCCGCGCTAATTATTTATTTTGTGCCGGTGGACATGGTAACGGATGGAGTGGTGGGAGGCTCTGGACAATCTATAAAACCAGTGCCAGTAACCTGGCAGATGGCCGGACCGGAATCCGATACCGAGGCATGTTCGGCTATAATGGCGCAGCTAAAATCAGGGATATTAAAGACGGCACCAGTGTAACGATTGCCGTTTGTGAGGGTGCCATCGGTGGCCGCACCAGTGATGCTTATACGCCCATCTGGGGAGGCTATCGTCGCTATGGCACATTCGCGGTGAACCACCCGAACATTGATGCGAATCACATCAACAATGCCCGCTACCACATCAATGGCCCGGTTCATGTACCAGGTATGACGGGCGCTGGTACCACAGCAGACAACAGACATCATGTGGGTGTTGCCTCCAGTGTGCACGAAGGGGGAATTCATGTTTTAATGGGAGATGGATCAACTCGTTTCTTAAGCGAGAATATGGACAAGAACACGTATGCCCTGTTGACTCGCATCAATGACGGCCAGGTTCTCGGCGAGTATTAAAGCCTGTAAGTAAGACTTGATTTGACATGAGTTCTACAGGTAACACAGATCCTGAACTCTTGTAAAATAAGGAGTTAATTGTGAAACTGCTTCATAAATTACTGCCGCTCTTTCTGATTCTGTCTTTGCTTATTTCGATTTCAGGATGTGCCGGAAACTCAGTGGGATCTACGCCTGATGATGAAGTCCCTGTCGAAACCGGAGACGAGGAATCGCTGGCTCTTCCACCAGAGTAAGTTGATTCGACGTTTTGGCTAACGACTTTATTTTAACCACTGCTATCACAACCTCTTTGATCGGCTGTTCCGACTCCGGGACAGCCGATTTTCTATTTGCCTGGCGCTACTGGATAGAACCAGTCACATTTCTCATTTCCCCTTACTAAATCTTCCTAATATTCAATTTCTCATATTTTCTATTTTTAATTGATTTCTTACGAAACAAATATATAGACTTGGGGGTTCCTAATAAACATATCAACTTTTGGCGGTACATTCTTGATACCTGTAATTCATACAGTCCATTGATCCAGTATTGTCTGCATATCAAAAAAATGGGATCACTAAAACAGTCACGTTGCTTCAGTCTCTAGATGAAACAGTTACTCCTTGAGTTTTAAATATTCGTTATATTTTAAATTCTAACTTTTCTCCTATTTGTGAAAGAGACGTCACATGAACCGAAAGCGTTCACAGAAACTTGGCTTTACACTAATTGAATTGCTGGTGGTGATTGCCATCATTGCCATTCTGATCGCCCTTTTATTGCCTGCAGTACAACAGGCGCGGGAAGCTGCCAGAAGATCCACCTGTAAAAACAACCTGAAACAGATTGGCCTGGCACTTCACAACTACCATGAAGCACATCGTATTTTCCCTCTTGGATCAAACAATGCAGGAAGCACAGTACTGCCTGCGAGCGTGACGCTGGCATTGAATCACACAGGCTGGCTCATGTTACTGCCCTATATGGATCAGGCGCCGCTCTACAATCAGTTTAACCTCAATATCGCCACGAACGGTCATTTTCGCGGCCTGTTTACAGATGTTGTGGGAGGCTGGCCAAACGCCAACAGCGCACTGGTCCAGACGAAAATCCCCATCCTGCTTTGCCCCTCGGATGAAGGTGAAGACATTGAAGTCAGAACCGATGCCGATGGGTTTATCGCGAACCATGCCAGAGCAAATTATCTGTTCTGCGCAGGCGGTCATGGAAATGGCTGGGTAGACGGAAATATCTATTCTGCCTACAAAGACAGTACCAGTAATCTGGCGGATGGACGCACAGGGATTCGCTATCGTGGCATGTTTGGCCATAATGGTGCTGCTAAAATCAAAGACGTGAAAGATGGACTCAGTGCCACAATCGCAGTTTGCGAAGGAGCGATTTCAGGCAGATCTGACGATGCATACTCACCGATCTGGGCCGGCTATAGACGACATGGAACGTTTGCGGTCAACCATCCGAATATCGACGCCAACCATATCAACAACGCGCGTTATCACATCAATGGCCCCATTCAGGTTGTGGGAATGACAGGCGCTGGTACTACTGCAGACAGCAGATTTTACGTCAATGTAGCATCTAGTGTTCACGAAGGCGGCATCCATGTTCTGATGGGAGATGGATCGGTTCGCTTTCTCACTGAGAATATGGACAAAAACACGTATGCATTATTGACACGCATCAATGATGGTCAGGTTCTGGGTGAATATTAATTCGATCTCACTTTCTATTTAATAACAGAGCTCTGTCAGAATATTTTCAAGGGTTTTTCGCGTAATCCATATTACATGTAAGGAGATCATTGTGAGCAAGTTTCACAAATGCTTATTCATCTTCTTCTGCCTGCCACTGCTATCCCTGACTCAGGGATGTTCGGGAAATTCTGAAACGGCAGAAGATCAAAGTAAACCTCCTGCCCAGGTGGGAGACGAAAGCTCTCTGGCACTTCCTCCGTAATACTCGCGGCTGGAACAGAAAACAGAATCTCCTGTCTCCATTTTATTCCCAAGATTCAGACAGGAGAGTTCTCTCCTGGCAGCCATACCGCCGTGTGCATGATTTACTCCACGGCGGTTATTTTTTTAACACTGCAGATCCCCCGCTTTATCAATAAGGCATACGAATTCAGATTGAAATTCTTCGTGCGGCGAGCCACTGGGCTCATCTGGGTTGCGCTGGCTTCCCAATTGTATCCCGTTTTTCAGTTCGATTTAAATTCCGGGTCGATAGATAAGTATTACTTTCCGATAGAAGCACGGGCAACGATTGCTGTGACAGAGAAACGATTTTATATTCATATTTGAAAGTGATTTCCCTCCTTTTTTCACTCCTACAGAACATCGTGGCGATCAACAACACGCTGGCTCGAATGAAGTTTCGCGAATTCTATATTTTTCCGAAGAATTTCTTCTCTCATAAACTCAGGGTGTCGCTGCAGATATGATATTTTATTCATTTTTGAGCTGAAATAATCGATAAATACAAATAGAAACATGTTGACAAATTAATTATCTGGCTTTTAATGAGACATGTCTTTTCCAACAACTCTGACAGGCATTCGCCATAAAACTGTGAGACTTAATCTACCGATTCTGGTAGTTAATTTTGTCGTTATAACTTTCAAATTTCTTACTCTTATCTGAACTAACACAAGTCGCTCTTTACAGCTAACTGAAATTTGACTGTGCGCAGATTTTACGTCAACACCTTATTTAGTTTTGTGCGCAATACCGTTTTCGAATCGCTGAAAGGCCAGATGAGAGTGGGAAAGGCCTATCATTTCTCATATAGCTCTAACTAATGCCGGAGGTGAAGATGAAACGACTCACACCAAAACGGGGTTTCACCCTGATTGAACTCCTGGTCGTGATTGCGATCATCGCGATTCTGATTGCTCTTCTGTTACCCGCTGTGCAGCAGGCGCGTGAAGCAGCCCGCAGAAGTACCTGTAAGAACAATCTGAAACAGATTGGTCTGGCGTTGCACAACTACCATGAAACGCATCGAACGTTCCCCCAGATGCACGTGGAAAGCTTAAGGAAAGTTGATCATGATATTCCCACAGAAAGCTATCTCTCCTGGAGTGTCATGATATTGCCTTTCATGGACCAGGCACCTCTTTATAACAAGATTAACATGAACGCCCCCTGGCGTGATGCATCAAAAACGGTACTCCAGCCAGCGCTCGTTAAGACCATCATTCCGCCGTTCAACTGTCCTTCCGATCCCATGGAAGGGATCAACAAGAATATCGGTTCCTGGGGTAAATTGAATTACCCGGCTATCTACTCTCCCTGTAACATTAAACCTGGCAACACAACCGGTTCCTGTTATTCCGGGCCATTCAACAATCATACTCCCACACGCTTACGGGATTTTACCGATGGCCCCAGTAATGTAATCATGGTTGGGGAACGAACGACAGAAGACCGTGGTTCGGGAGCAATCTGGATCGGTTCCGAGTTACGTAACAATGGAAATGCAGGAAATTATGGCAACTGGCCCTGGTGCAATGCGATTGTGCGAACCTATCAGAGTGCAGCAGCGACTCCCGATCCATCCACAATCTACCTGATCAATGGCATCAACAACAATGATGGTCTGAGGTATGCCTGGTCGCTCAGTAGTTCTCATGCAGGTGGTTGCCACTTCGTCATGGGAGACGGGAGTGTCCGCTTCATCAGCGAAAATATCGATGGTGACACACTGGTTTACCTGGCTGCCATCAATGATAAAAATGTCATTGGCGAATTCTAATCGCTTTTTGAAACGAACTTTGTTTTTCCGCTTTCACTATATTTCTGGTATAACCGAAATCTCTAATCTCTGAAGATCAACAGAAAACTACTTCTTCAAGCAACCCCGGTCGTAGAGAAATACGATGCGTTACATATCCAGAATGCCATGGACTTATTTCCTGGTTACGTTAACAGCCTGCAGCCTGGGATGCTCTGAAGGAGATAAAGTTGAACTAGGCAGTGTCTCGGGAGTGGTCACCATGGATGGCGAGCCACTCGCAGATGCCATTATTGTTTTTGTACCTGAGAAGGGAAATCCTTCTTCTGGCAGAACCGACGAAGAGGGGAACTACGATCTCGTTTATCTGGGAAATTCCAGAGGAGCGATTGTAGGCAACCATACGATTAAGATCACTACACGGGAATCAAACGAACTGGACGAAGAAATGGACAGTGATACTGATCTGTCCAATGTAAAAATGTCAGATACGACTGATATTGATACTCCCCCTCCCGAATCGGATGGTGATGTCACCCAGAGATCAGTCGTTACTTCAACACAGAAAGGAAAATATGAACCGATCCCTGCCAGATATAATTCGCAGACAGAACTGACCAAAAACGTCTCGGCAGGAGAAAATACAATCGATTTTGAGCTGAATTCAGAGTAGCCAAAGCTGATCCTGTATCAGAAGCGGGACGTCTCAATAAGCGTAGTGAATTACCTGAATCTGTGTAAACCGTCGCTTTGATACAGTAGAACTTTAATTCTCAGAAAATCGCGAAACGACTTCACTTCATCCAGCCTGCAGCCTCAGGTTCCGCCTGTGATGCTGTAGCAAGGCAGGGTACGCTCAAGGTAGTGGACCTGCGGACCTGAAGTTCAGTTGAAGCACAACTGCTCTCGGATGATGAACTGCACCTCGAAAATTGGATGCGATGTTGGGTGCACCATTAAAGATGGTTCAGACGCGCAATTTTCTGCGATCAGGGTCCGGCCTCATTCCGCGATGCGCATCGCGGATACCACAAAATCGATTTACTCATTATTCTTCCGCACTGAAGTCCCATTTGAGTTTCACCTCTCAAGTGTCCGCTCTTTATAGCTCAACCATCAGGGCTCGCTTCCCTTGAAGTTACTTCCAAGTGCCAAATGGTTAACCGCAAAAACCCTTGGTGTCATTTTATTTGCGCGGAAATTTTCTCAGAGTTTTTCAACCGCATCCATTTGTGTTGAGTAATCCACATGAGATCCACTAAAGCAATCGATTCCATTTAAATATGCCCACCTTTCTTTTTCTAAACGAAACTTATTTGTGATAAATATTTGTTCCTTCATAGAATTTGTTTGACATTTTAATTTTTTGTTTCTTACAATCAGACAGTAATTCACTACAGTTCTTTCCCGGCTTTCGCCAATACGCTTATTGTGTTCATCAAACTGCAAATTCTGGCAGTTTTTACCTGGTTAAATATCGTTTTCGCGCTCTAGTTATCAAATTAGGTATCCGGCATCCCCAAGCTTTGTCCTTTTGGATATGAAATTTTCTAAATCGCTTAATATCGTGATGCAACTACCTCTGCTTTCAATCTAAATTGAAAACTGAAACGAGAGTTCGAGAGAGTAATTTATTCCTTTCTCTTAATTTCTTTCTATGCTGGAGGTAAAGATGAAACGACTCACATCAAAACGGGGCTTCACCCTGATTGAGCTTCTGGTTGTGATTGCGATCATCGCGATTTTGATTGCACTGCTGTTACCCGCTGTTCAACAGGCACGTGAAGCAGCTCGCAGGAGTACCTGCAAAAACAACCTGAAGCAGATTGGTCTGGCTTTACACAACTACCACGAAACACATCGTTCATTTCCACAAATGCAGGTCGAGACACTCCGGAATACAACTTACGATCCTGATACGGACAGTTACCTCGCCTGGAGTGTGATGATTCTCCCCTTTATGGATCAGGCTTCACTTTATAATCAGATCAATATGAATGCTCCCTGGCGAGCCAATTACACGGGAAATCCTCCACAGCTGGCTCTCGTTAAAACCATCCTGCCAGCATTCATCTGCCCTTCTGACCCCATGGAAGGAATCAACACCAACATTGGTTCTTTTGGCAAGTCAAACTATCCCGCGATTTATTCGCCGTGTAATGTTAAACCTGGTGCAACCACAGGTACCTGTTATACTGGGCCCTTTAACAACAACTCGGTAAACCGAATCCGTGACTTTACCGATGGCGTCAGCAATGTAATTATGGTGGGCGAAAGAACCACAGAAGGAATCCCGGCAGGGGGTGTCTGGATTGGGGCATCTAATACTACTGGCACTTCTGGTAATATTGCAAACTGGCCTTACCATTCTGCGATTGTTAGAACCTATCAGGGTTCAGCAACGGCTCCCGATTTTTCCACGATCTATCTCATTAATGGTATCAACAATACGACGGGTACCAAGTATGAATGGACACTGAGTAGCTCTCATACGGGAGGTTGTCATTTTCTTTTCGGCGATGGTCGGATCCAATTTATCAGCGAAAATGTCAATGGAGATACTCTGGTGTATCTCGCAGGCATCAATGACAAAAACGTCCTGGGCGAGTATTAAAGCAGCACTGTAAAACCTGCCATTTTCCGGTTTCACCCCCTGGTGAAACCGGAATCTTTAACTTCGTGACAGCCCGCCAGAATCGAACCTTATGTAATCAGGCCTAATGAGGAGAAATATGTATTTTATTAAAAGTATGACAGCGAAGTTCCTGCTGGTATCTGTTTCTGTCTTTTGTGTGGGATGTTCTGGCGGCGATTCGGTGGATCTTGGAACGGTCACTGGAGTCGTCACGATGGATGGCACACCTCTGCCTGATGCAATCGTGGTCTTTGTCCCGGAAAAAGGGAATCCCTCGACAGGGCGAACCGATGACAGTGGTAAGTATGAACTCTCCTATCCGGGCGACTCTAAAGGCGCCCTGGTAGGCAGTCACACAGTAAAGATCACCACGGGTAAGCCACTTGATGAAACCATCAGCGGCGATGCCGATCTGGCCAATGTAGATATGTCAGATACCACCGATATTGATACTCCCCCCGTGGAATCAGATGGAGATGTGACTCAAAGAAGGCCACGCCCTAAGCCCAAAAAAGGGGATGAAGACCCTATCCCCGCAAAATATAATTCGAAAACAGAATTGAAGGCAGATGTCACCGGGGGTGACAATACGATTAACTTTGATCTGAAATCAACATAATCAACGTCCTGGCTGTCTCACGGTGGCTAACTATCTGACTGTTACGTTCGCTTTTGAGGCGATCTCATCCGCTCGATTTCATTCGCAGTCTCAATTATGGGGCTGCGTTTTTTGCCTGTACACATCGGTCTGCTCGCCCCTCAGAATTCCGCCTCGGCAGACTGTTCAATCCATTACCCATCGATTAATCTTTTAAACAGATTAAATATCACAATATTTCCATCCCTGCCAGGCGATTCACATTCGCTTCCCACTACAGAACCAAGGCTCTCATTCATGCTGGCAAAACGAATCATACCCTGCCTCGATGTCCATGCAGGTCGGGTGGTTAAAGGGGTCAACTTTGTCAATCTTCAGGACGCAGGAGATCCGGTCGAAGTCGCCGCCCGTTATGAGGAACAGGGTGCTGACGAACTCGTCTTTCTGGACATCACCGCCAGCCATGAAGAACGTGAGATTATTCTCGATATTGTCCGCCGGACCTCGGAAGTTATTTTCATGCCACTGACGGTAGGCGGCGGAATTCGCACCCTCGATGATATCCGCGCACTGCTCAAAGCCGGTTGTGACAAAGTCTCCATCAACTCTTCCGCCGTCAAAAATCCGGATCTGATCCGTGAAGCCGCTCTGAGATTTGGCAGCCAGTGTATTGTCGTTAATATTGATCCCAAACGGGTCCAGAAAGATGGCAAAGAATTCTGGGAAGTCCACGTGAACGGCGGGCGGGTTCCCACGGGTCTGGAAGCCATCGAATGGGCACAGGAAGTGGAAGACCTGGGAGCCGGAGAAATCGTACTGACATCCATGGATGCCGACGGAACCAAGGACGGCTACGATTTGCCGATGACCCGCGCCGTCGCCGAAGCCGTCACCATTCCCGTGGTCGCCAGCGGAGGAGCGGGCTGCCCTGAACACTTATATCAGATTCTGACTGAAGGCAAAGCCAGCGCGGCACTGGCTGCCAGCATTTTTCACTACGGGACCCATCCTGTTGATGAAACGAAACACTACCTGGCGGAACGGGGAATTCCGATCCGCTTCAAAAGCGAAGTCAGCCTGGATCGGGTGTAACCGGTAACCGGAACAGGTCTACCCGTTTCTGCGGGAGAGCAACAAATTTACCGGTAACGCGGGAATTGAAGCTTGCATGTTCCTTCAGAGTCCTCAAAATAGTAATAGCGGCCTCAGGAGGCCGTGGTGAGGATGAGGTGTCAGATCTCTTCGTCTCAATTCAGATCAGCAATTCCTGTCAAGTCCGCTGCTCGCTCTTGCAGCAGAATACAGCGTTAGAAATAAGTGGAGTTTGTTTATGGCGACAACAGTTCCTGCGACCCCCAAAGACGTCAATCCCATCACGGGGCGCGTTGAAAACGAAATTGATAAAGTCTTCCGTCAGCTGATCAAGCATGGCGGCTCCGACTTGCACATGCAGGTCGGCAAAGCACCGATCCTGCGTGTCAAAGGAACGCTGCGGGAACTGCAGATGGAACCGATCGACCGGGACCAGATGATGGCACTCTTCATGCCGATGATGGATGAACGTAACCAGAAAATCTTCCACGAAGAAGGGGGAGCTGACTTTTCGTATGTGGTTGAACACGAAGGCGAACCCTGGCGTTTCCGTGTGAACCTGTTTATCCAGCTCGGTTTTCCCGGCATGGTCTCCCGTAAAATCGAACGCTCGATCCCCAACTTCGATGGCTTGTATCTGCCTCCCGTGATGGAGTCTTTATGTAAGTTCGACCAGGGCATGGTACTGCTGGCCGGCGTGACGGGTAGTGGTAAAAGTACCACGATCGCCTCCATGTTGAACTGGGTGAATGACCATTACCGCAAACACATTCTGACGATTGAAGACCCGATCGAATTCGTCTACACACAGAACAAGTGTCTGATCAATCAGCGCGAGGTCGGCATCGATGTGAAAGACTTCGAAATCGCGATGAAGCACGCCGTGCGTCAGGACCCCGACATCATGCTGGTGGGCGAAATGCGTGACATGGAAACCTTCTCGACCGCGATCCATGCTGCGGAAACGGGGCACCTTGTGTTTGGAACCATTCACGCTTCCAACGCGCCCAGTTGTATCGGACGTATTCTCGACCTGTTCCCCCAGGATATGCATAAAGCGCTGCGAGGCAGTCTGGCATTCAACATGCGGGCGATCGTCGCGCAGAAACTGCTCAAGACCATTGTCGATAAACCGGGGCGAGTTCCCATCGTCGAAATCATGACGTTCAACCCGACCGTCCGTAAACTGGTACTGGAAGAACATGATGAAAAACTATCCGCCGCCATCCGCATCGGTAAAGATGAAGGCATGCAGCAGTTCAACGACAGCCTGAAAGGATTCATCGATCGTGAATTCATCAGCCGTGCCGACGCGTTCGAAATTTCACCGAACGTCGAAGAACTGAAGATGGTTCTCAAAGGGATCGACGTCAAAGGGGCCGCGATTCTGTAAGTTCGCTTGTTCCGATTTCAATCAAAACAGGCGCTGTCGCATCGGGACAGCGCCTGTTTTTTCATGGACATTTCCGATCACAGTTTAGCGAAACTGTCCCCCTTTCACCTTCATCTGCAGGCTGTAGACTTTGTTGGCACAGGTGAAATACAGTGTCTTCCCTTCCGTACCTCCAAAGGTCACATTCGAGCAGAACTCCGGAACTGGGATCAACCCCAGTGACTTACCCTCAGGACTGGCCACCCAGACGCCACCCCGTCCGGAAAGATACAGGTTGCCTTCCGCATCAATGCTCATGCCGTCAGGAGAATCTTGGCGTGAGGTCTCCGGATCAAAAAACAGCATCCCTTCCCCGACCGTCCCGTCTGCCAGGATCGGAAAACTGCGCCACAGCTTTTCATGGCTGTCCCCCACATACAGGGTCTTCCCGTCATTCGAAGCGATCACGCCATTGGGAACCGGCATACTGGTGATGATTTTTTTCACTTCGCCTGCCGTTGTTTTCACATACACGGCACTGGTTTTGCGGTTCTTGAAATCGGGGTCGGTAAAATAGATATTGCCATTCGGCGTCTGACAGACATCGTTCGGCTGGTTCCATTTCGGGTTCTCTGCAATCACAATCGTGTCAGCGGGTCCGGACTCGCCGAAAGCGTAACTCATGACATGCTGACCATAGGCCTGTGCCCCCAGCATCCGCCCCTCCAGCGACAGCCATGTCCCGTTGATTCCTTTAGTATGATCCAGCCAGACACTTGCTTTCCCCCGTTCCTCCAGGCGCAAAATCTTCGTGTCTTTATCCACGAACGAAGTGAAATACAACTGCTTGCCCACCGGGTCCCAGATGGGGCCTTCGAAAAATGCTTTCGCAGCATACTCTTCCTGCAACTTCGCGTTCTCGGCCACGGTTGCAGGCCGTGGGTGAGTTTCGGCCGCTTTCTGTTGAGCCCATCCCATCTGAACAGTGAGTAATATACTCAATACGACGGTCATCAGCGTGATTCGTTGTAACATATGTATCCGGTCCTGAAAGAAACGATTTAACAAAAACCACAAATTGCCATTAAGGAATTGGCCATCATTTATCGTAAGAAAACACAGGAGTCCTTTACCACGTCAGATCACTCGAAAACCAGCAGAACTGGGAAGATAATGGCACGGGCGACAGAGAAACCGGCCTGCATTCTTGATCGGTTACTTGATTTTGGCAGACGCTCCCTTCAGACTGGTTAACAGATTCTCAACGAGATTGATCCCGCCGCGGGAGAGCTTTCCTGCGGGTCAGAATCTGCATCCCGCCCCGATCTGATTTAGACTCACTGCATGATCCAACAAGAAAGATTCAGAATGATGAACCATCGCCTGTTCATGCTGCTGGCTGTCACACCTGTCCTGTGGCCTCTGTTTTCGTCAGCTCAGGCCGCTCCCCCGGTGCCGCCACCCAATAATACGGGAGGCGAATTTTTCAGCCCGGCGGACTCACTCAAGCAATTCACCGTTCCCGATGATCTTAAGATCGAACAGGTACTCGCCGAGCCCCAGGTCCGGCAGCCCATCTTTCAAAACTTTGATGAACGCGGTCGTATGTGGGTCATCAACTACCTGCAATACCCCTATCCCGAAGGATTGAAAATCCTCAGTAAAGATAAACACCATCGCGCCGTCTACGACAAAATCCCCCTGCCTCCGCCACACCATGAACAGGGGGCCGACAAAATCACCATCCATGAAGACACCAACGGCGATGGAAAATACGATAAGCATAAAACGTTCGTGGACGGTTTGAATATTGCTTCTTCATTTGTCAAAGGCCGAGGCGGCGTCTGGGTGTTGAACCCGCCCTATCTGTTATTTTATCCCGATCACGATAACGATGATGTTCCCGACGGCGATCCCGTCGTGCACCTCGAAGGCTTCGGCCTGGAAGACACGCACTCCGTCGTCAACAGTCTCCGCTGGGGACCCGATGGCTGGCTCTATTCGTCACAGGGAAGTACTGTTTCCGGGAAAGTGAAAAAGCCCGGGCAGAAAGACAAGGAAGCCATTCAGACACTCGGCCAGTTGATCTGGCGTTATCACCCCGAGAAACAGATCTATGAAGTTTTTGCCGAGGGGGGCGGAAATGCATTCGGCGTGGAGTTCGATGACAAAGGACGCCTCTACTCCGGACACAACGGAGGCAACACGCGGGGCTTCCATTACACTCAAGGCAGCTACTACCAGAAGGGTTTCGGCAAACACGGACCTCTGTCCAATCCGTATGCCTTCGGTTATTTCCAGGCCATGAAGAACGCCAAAGTACCGCGATTCACTCACAACTTCATTATCTATGAAGCCGAAACGCTCCCCAAAAAATACTGGGGACACCTGTTCGGAATCGAACCGCTGCAGGGACGCGTGGTCGAAAGTGAAATCACCGCCGACGGATCCTCTTATCAGACCGAAGACCTGCAACGTCCGGTCGCCACCACAGATAAACGCTTCCGGCCCGTCGATATTAAACTCGGCCCGGATGGCGCGATTTATTTCTGTGACATGTACGAACATCAGATTGCCCATGGCCAGCATTATTCCGGCCAGGTGGAAAAGGATGATGGCCGCATCTATCGACTCACCGCCAAAGATGCCAGCCCACTAACTCCTTTCGATCTCGGCAAGAAGTCATCACAGGAACTGATCGCCGTGCTGGACCATCCCAACAAATGGTTTCGTCAGCAGGCACTCCGCCTGTTTGGTGATCGCAAAGACGCCAGCGTCATCCCGGCACTCAAACAGAAACTGTTCTCATCTGACGGTCAGTCTGCCCTGGAAGCACTCTGGGCGTTGAACCTGAGTGGCGGTTTTGACGAAGGTGTCGCACAGAAATCACTGCAGCATTCCGACCCACACGTCAGGGCCTGGACTATTCGGCTGCTCTGTGATGACCAGCGTGTCTCCCCGGAAATCGGCCAGCAACTGATTGCATTAGCTTTGACCGAGCCGCACGTGCAGGTTCGCAGTCAGCTCGCCAGTTCCTCCAAACGACTGCCTGCAGAACCCGGTCTGCCGATCGCCTTTAATCTGTTGAGCCGCTCCGAAGACCTGGACGACGTGCATATCCCGCTGATCCTCTGGTGGTCTCTGGAAAAACGGGTTGCTGAGAACAGGAAGGAACTGCTCGCGTATTTTGAAAAACCAGAAGTCTGGCAGTATCCGCTTGTGGAGAAATACATCCTCGAGCGCATCATGCGACGATTCGCATCAACCGGTTCGCGGAATGACTTACTGGTCTGTGCCCGCCTGCTGGAACTTGCTCCCGAAAAATCGCATGCCGAAATCCTGATGTCAGGTTTTGAGACTGCCATGAAAGGTCGCTCGCAAACCAGTTTCCCTAAAGAACTGATCGCGGCCATGTCTAAATACGGCGGACAGTCTCTGTCGCTGGGTCTGCGGCAGGGTGATCAGGAGGCCGTTGAAAAAGCGCTGAAGATCGTCGCCGACTCCAAAGCCGATAACCAGAAACGCCTCGACCTGATTCAGATTCTCGGCGAAGTCAAAGTCCCGCAGTCGGTCCCCCTGCTGTTGAAGATTATTCAGAATTCCAGTGACCTGCAGATGCAGATCGCCGCGATCAGCGCCCTGCAGCAATATCCGGATGAATCGATCGGCAAAGTAGTCAGTTCACAATATCCCAACATGTCCGACGATCTCCGCAGTGCCGCCCAGACCCTGGTTTCCATCCGCAAACCCTGGGCTCTCGAATTCCTGCAGGCCATCGATGCGGGTAAAATCAATAAAGACACCGTGCCCGTAGAAACAGCCCGCAAAATGACGGTCTACAGCGATGAAGGCATCACCGCTCTCATCGCGAAACACTTCGGTTCCATCGCCGGAGCCACCACCGAACAGATGCAGCAGCAGATCGCCGCGCAACAGAAAATGCTCTCGGCAGCAACAGAAGAACCCGATCGCTACGCCGGGGAAAAGCTGTTCCAGAAGAACTGTGGTAAATGCCATAAGCTGTTCGGCGACGGAGGAGAAATCGGCCCTGATCTGACGGCATTCAAACGCGATGACGTGGGTCGCATGCTGGTGAATATCATCAACCCTTCCAACGAAATCCGCGAAGGTTTTGAAACTTACCTGATCGTCACTGAAGACGGGCGAACCGTGAACGGCTTCCTTGCGGATCAGGATAATAATGTGATCGTCATCCGCAGCGCCGACGGCCAGAGCATTACCGTGGAACGCGAGAATATTGACGAAATGCTGCCACAGAAGAAATCGCTGATGCCCGAGGGACTGCTCGATAAGCTTTCTGAGAAAGAAGTCCGGGACCTGTTCAGCTACCTCCGCAGCTCTCAGCCTCTCCCTTAACATTTTCCCGCCCGAACCGGGCGGCGATTGAGAAAACAGGATAACTTGCTAGAATTGAAGCCGGCCTGCCCACTGAGGGAGGTCGGCTCTTTTTACATTCACAATAGACAACTTTAAATGAGACGGGAAACAGACCATGTCGGGGTTTCGAACCGAACGTGATTCGATGGGTGAAGTACAGGTTCCAGCAGAAGCGTACTACGGTGCACAGACGCAACGGGCCGTTGAGAATTTTCAGATCTCCGGCAATACCCTGCCTCCCAGCCTGATTCATGCCATGGGTCAGGTCAAGCTGGCCGCAGCCCATGCAAACCGTGACATCGGAAAACTTTCGGGCAGTGGAAAAAATCCGCTGAATGATGAGCAGATCAAAGCACTGATCGATGCTGCCACCGAAGTCGCCGATGGAAAATTCGACGATCAGTTTCCGATCGACGTTTACCAGACCGGCTCCGGGACTTCGAGCAACATGAACGTGAATGAAGTCATCAGTAACCGGGCGATTGAAATTCTGGGACAGGACCGCTTTGCTCCCGAGAAGTCCGTCCACCCCAACGACCATGTGAATATGGGACAGAGCACCAACGACACCTTCCCGACTGCCATCCATGTTGCCGTCGCCTCCAGCATTCATAATCAGTTGATTCCCGGCCTCGAAAAGCTGACAGCCAGCCTGGCGCAGAAAGCCAAAGACTGGGATCAGATCATTAAGATCGGCCGCACGCACCTCGCCGATGCCACACCACTCCGCCTGGGACAGGAATTTGGTGGGTTCGCCCGCCAGCTCGAACTCAGTGTGGAACGTGCTTACCAGGCAGCGGCTGCCGTTTATGAGTTACCCGTGGGAGGCACCGCCGTCGGTTCCGGCATCAATACTCATCCGGAATTCGGTCATCGCGTGAGTGTGGAACTCGCAAAGCTCACCGGCATCTCATTCGTCGAAGCAGCCGATCACTTTGAAGCCAATGCGCAGCGGGACGGGCTGGTGGAATGCCATGCGATCTTAAAAACCATCGCCACTACACTGTTTAATGTTTCCAACAACATCCGCTGGCTCGGCTCGGGCCCCCGTTGTGGATTTTACGAAGTCAAAATTCCCGACCTGCAGCCCGGCAGTTCCATTATGCCCGGCAAAGTGAATCCAGTCATGTGCGAAAGCATGATGCAGGCCACCACCCGGGTCATCGGCAACGATCAGACCATTACCATGTCCGGGGCCGCCGGAGGACAGTTCCAGCTGAATATCATGATGCCCGTCATGGGATTCACCGCCCTGGAAAGCATTCACCTGCTGGCCAATTCCTGCAATGAATTCGAGAAGCTCTGCCTGGAAAACATGGAAGCCAACGAAGAAGCCTGTAACGCGGCCGTCGAAAACAGTCTCTCCATGGTCACCAGTCTGAACCCGTATATCGGCTATGAAAAAGCTTCGGCGTTAGCGAAAGAAGCATTCAAGTCAGGCAAGACGATTCGAGAACTCTGCACCGAACAGGAAATCCTGCCGGCGGAGACACTCAAAGAAGCCCTCGATCCAATGAGCATGACCGAACCGCATGCGTAACTGTCGAGTTGGATCATTAAGAAGTCATTCGGCCGTTAAGGAGCACACTGGAGGCCATCTCCAGTGCTTCTCCTGACAGGCCTGCTGCTTCGATCTGGCGGATAGCGGCCTGAATATCATACTCCTGACGTTTCATTGTGACTTTGCCGTCTTCAATGATCGCGTAGGAGATCCGCGGATCGCCATCCCGGGGCTGACCGACACTGCCGGGATTAATCACCTGCTTGTCCCCCAGGTCCAGGTGAAACGGAATGTGAGTATGCCCCACACAGATAAAGTTCGCATTGATGCCCTGCAGGCGGGCTGTCCAGGCGGCTTCATTATCACCCAGGTACTCATCCAGCGGATCGCGAGGCGTGCCATGCACCAGATAGAACGTGACTCCCTCAATGGTAATCTGCTGTGAAATCGGCAAGCGTGCCAGGTATTTCATTCTGACACGATCCAGCAGCTCCCAATGCAACGGTCGTGTCACACATGCCAGCCTGCGAAAGCCGGTTGAGCCTTTCGCTTCCACTCTTTGCGCGACGGCATGATCATGGTTCCCGCGCACACAGGCGGTAGCATGCTCTTTGACCCATTCAATGCAAGGCAGCGGATCGGTTCCGTAATCCACCAGATCCCCGACGCACAGACAATAATCGAACTCTTCCTGAATCGAAGAGAGTGCCACCCAGTTGGAATGAATATCTGAAACTACAAGCACACGCATTGACCATCATCCGGAATCAACAAAGTCGTTATCTTATTATTATACAATTACTTAGATTATAGATAACTCCACCGCACTTGGGAATTGATTTCTCTCAGTCACCGCAGCGCCAGATCCTTTTTCCCGGCTCCTGTCCCTCAAAACGGACAGCAAAAATCAGCTCTGGACTCATTTTTGCAGAACTGCTAGACTCCCGCCGCATGTCTGAGGCAACTCAACATCACCACGACCCCAGTCTAAACTTGAGACGACTGTTTCCCTTCAGGATGAAGCCGGAAATCAAGTCTCAATCATTCCATTTAATTCCATCCGGTTCGGACGCTGTTCAGAAGGGATACTGATATGCGGACCATGCAACTGCTTAAACAATGTCTGATTATTACCATCGCCATCACGGTCTGCGCGACCAGTTTTCTGCCTGTCGCAGAAGCCCGCATTGAAGCCGTCAAAGGTAAGAAATACAAGCTGACCAAACGGCATGGACCGTGGATGATCATGGTCGCCGGTCTAAGCGACATTCCCGAAAGCAGGCGATCCAAAGGTTTAAGCGCCCAGGAAGCCGCCGATGAAATGGTCTATGAACTCCGCAAACGCGGCATTCCTGCCTACACCTTCAGCCAGGAATCGGTCATTCAGCGTTTCAACACACTCGACCGTCTGGGTCGGGAAGAACGCCGCAGCTATGCCGCCCAGCGCGCCATGATTTCCGTCATCGCGGGTAACTATCCCGACAGTGAAGACGAAGTCGCACAGAAGACACTCCAGTTTATCAAGCACTTCAAACCCGAAGTCATTACCGAAAATGGCGTCTACAAACAGACTCCCGGCCAGCCCGGACCCTTGAGTGGTGCCTTCCTCACGATCAACCCGTTGCTCTCACCACAGGAAGTCGCCAAGCGAAAACAGGATCCGCTCATCGCCAAACTGAATTCCGGAGTGGAATACTCGCTGCTGAATAACAAAGGCAAATTCTCCCTGGTCATCGCTTCTTTCTATGGAAATTCCGTCACGGAAACAGCCACTTCACGATTTGCCAATGCTTCGGAATCTGAAACGGTCAGTAACAGCCTGGATAAAGCCGCACAAAATGCCTGGCTCTTAACCAAGGCGTTGCGTGAAGCGAAAAAACATGGCTTCCCTGCCGGTAATGCGACTGACATTGATGCCTACGTACTGCATGAAAAATATCGTTCGATCGTCACTGTCGGGTCTTTCGATTCTCCCCAGGACCCCCGCATCGAAGCCTATGCCAAACTGTTTGGCTCAAAAATGAGACCGCACCCGGAAACCGGTGTGGAAGCCATGACGTCCGAATACTTCATCATTCCCGGCGCATCAGCAGGCGCGCCCCCCCTGGCATCCTGGGTCTTCGATCCTAAACCAAATCTGATGCAGGTCCCCCGCGCAAAGTAAACGCTTCGGGAACCCGTCATTCAATCATAGCAGCAGCCTTCCCTCCAGTAATCAGGCCTGATAAAGTGCCTCTACCCGGGAAGGCTTTTTTTTGCGCCGCGCTTTCCCCCGTTTGTCGCCTTTGATTGATGTCTCTATTGAAAACAGATCCATGTCTCACTATCCGCTCATCGTACTCGCCAGTCGAAATCAGAAAAAGGCCGGTGAAATTTCTGAACTCCTGGCCCCGCATGGCATTCAGGTTCAAAGCGTGGCTGATTTCCCGCAGGCCGAAGAAGTCGTCGAAGACGGCAATACCTTCGGCGAGAACGCTGCCAAAAAAGCTTCGCAGACCGCGCGGACGCTTTCTCACTGGACCATTGGTGAAGACAGCGGGCTGATGATCGATGCCCTCGATGGCGCACCGGGAATCTATTCTGCACGCTTCAGCGGCGAAGATGCCACCGACGAAAAGAACAACCAGAAGATGCTGCAGGAACTGAGTGGCGTTCCCCTGGAAAAACGAACCGCCGCTTATATCTGCAACGTCGCTTTAGCCGATCCCACCGGAGAAATCTGCCTGCAGGTCGAAGCCCGCTGCCGGGGTCGCATGACCGAAGCTGCCCGCGGACAGAACGGGTTCGGCTACGATCCCTATTTCGAAATCATCGAGCTGCATAAAACGTTCGGCGAGCTGGCACCCATCGTCAAACAGCACCTCAGTCATCGTGCGCGGGCGTTTGAACGTTTCATTCCGCAGCTGGTGCGACTGTTTCAAAATCAGCAGAGTTAAATCATCCGGTCTTCCCGGCAACCCGGCTCAGAATGAACGGTCTGCTTTGTCTCCCGACGCCGGTTTCGCCGCGGCTCCCATGGCGCCCCCCTGCCCGCGGCGTGTCGCATAGCGAATCGGAAACGAAGGCCAGATCTGGTTTTCCTGCTGGGGAAACGAGTATTCCGGCCCGTCAAACAGATGCCCGAACGTTCCTTTACGCATCGATTTTTCCGAAACATACTGTGTGAAACCCAGCCATTCCCGATCGGGAGCAACCATCCCCAGAAGGTTCTTACGCTCGGGAGTGAACCCGGCAAACTCGCGCGGCAGGGGTGCCGTATGCAGTGCCGTCAGCAGAAATGCCATCGCAATATAACCCGTCATCACGGCAAAGCCCCAGCGGGACACTTCGTGAACCAGCGGATGCACCTGCATGTAGGCGGGCGCAATGCGAACCGTGAGCTCTCGAAACAGAAAGATGAAACCCACAAACAGACCGACCAGCGCAATGATGTCCCACCGCTGCTGCCAGGCATAGGAATTCGTGATATTATTTGACAGAAACGTCGCCAGAGGTTCAAAAAAGTTCATCGCCAGCAGACCTGCCAGCAGGACGGAGACGAAGATAAAACCGGCGCCCCAGGCGCCTTCGCTGGCAACACACCAGGTTACAATCCCCACAATGGCCAGCAGTAAGATGTCGATCATGTTTGCAGTCCAGAATATCTATATTCGCTAACAGGTATAATAAAAATAAAGCCGACGTTAATTATTTCACAACACGCAGCAGTTCATCGATGGAAGTGACCCCCTTGACGACCAGCCTCAAACCCTCTTCCTTCATATACAACATGCCGTTCTTCCGGGCCTGCGCTTTCAACTGAGAAATATTGGCCGTATCGCGAATCATATCCCGCATCCGCTCGTTAAAATCGAGCAGCTCAACCACACTGATTCGCCCCATATATCCCAGGCCGCCACAGGTCGGGCAGACCCCTTCCGGATTTTTCGGCTGTCGATAAAAGGACTTCACTTTATCGGGAGGCAGATTGGCCTTCTTCAAAAACTCCGGATTCGGCTGGTACTCTTCTTTACAGTCCGGGCACAGCCGCCGCGCCAGTCGCTGTGCCAGTAATGCCGACAAAGAACTGGCCAGCATGAACGGCTCCACTTCCAGGTCAATCAGTCGATACAGTGCCGTAAACGTGTCATTCGCGTGAACCGTCGAAAACACCATGTGACCGGTATTTGCTGCCTGGCAGGCAATCCGCGCGGTTTCCGCATCTCGAATTTCCCCGATCATCACCACATCCGGGTCCTGACGCAGAATACTTCGCAGCGATTCCGCAAACGTCTGGCCCGCTTTCTGGTTGATCTCAATCTGCGAGACGTTATCAATCCGGTATTCAACCGGGTCTTCAATCGTAATAATGTTTCGCTGGTAAGGATCGATCTCATGCAAGGCGGCAAACAGGGTCGTCGATTTACCCGCACCGGTCGGACCACAGCATAAAAACAGGCCATGCGGCTGTTTGACGATGCCCTTCAGCTTGTCAACCAGTTGCTTGCGGATTCCCAGCTCGGCCAGTGAGGCAATCGAGTTCGTCTGGTCCAGAATACGCAAACTCATCTTTTCACCATACCGGGTTCCCTGGCTGGCCAGACGAAAGTCGATCTCACGGTCAGGCATGATCGCCCGGAAACTACCGTCCTGGGGACGCCGTTTCTCGGTAATGTCCATCGCACCCAGCACCTTGAAGATGTTCAACACCGCCTCGCCGACACCCCGGTCAAAGCCTTCCGTGGGATACATCACCCCGTCAATACGTAAACGCACACCATACTCATCTTCTTTCGGCTCCAGATGCACGTCCGTCGCCCGACGCATGATCGCATCGTGAATCAGTTCCTTCGCCGCCAGAAAACCACGTGAGTTTTCCACCCGTCGCGAACTGGTCGGGTCATCCCCACGACCGGTAGAGGACTTGCCCACAAACCGGATATCAGGACCCACTGCCGACTGCTGAGTTTTGGTACCACCCACGCGAATCCCCATCTGCGCCAGATATCGCAGGGTCATATTCCGAATATGACTGGGTGTCATCACGCGGCTGGAAGCAGGTACCTTCCCGTTTCGCTCATGAATATAAAAGCCCAGGGGACCCCCATAGGCCAAAGCCAGAACCACAAACCCGAAGGCAAAACTCGGCATACAGAACACGAGCAGAAAACCCAGTCCGCCGATGACCAGGATCAGCGAACTCCAGAACTCCGTATTACACTTCAGGCTTCGGCTGTCATCATCCACCCAGTACGAAGTCTTCGCCCACAGCAGAAACAGCAACACCACCGGAATGAACTTCCACAGGCTGAAATAAAAGCCCTGCGTACCCACAAACCGGGGATCATTTCCCCGAAAGAACGGAACCGGTAACGGCGGGTATTCACCCCGTGCGGCAGACATGGAGGTCGAAGGACGCGCGGCCTGACCCTGGTTGTCGTTGCTACCATCCGTTTCCGATTGTGCAGGCAGTTCCGCCGAACAGAGCACCACACACAGAAAGATGAACAGATAGGCCCAGATAGATTTCACGCTGTTGTTCCTCAAATTTTGGGCTGATAATCAAATCAGGTCCACCCGGATTCGGGCTTAGATCACTATAAAATGAGATATTACAAGGGGTTGAATTTAATCAATATCTGCCTCGGAAGAAACGGCATTCTCGGGAATTCTCCCGCAGAACACCCTTTTCCCCTGTGGTTTATACGAACTGTGCCATTTGTGGGGGCTCGAATATTTTTCCGGCTCTAACAATACAAGTATATACTACACATCTTAACGGTAAGTCCCCCGAAAGGGAAAGTGTAAATTCGGCACACAACGGGGGGAATCAGAAAGTCATACTGAGCAGATTGCACTTGACCCCGCCGCGCCGCTGGCGATAAGCGCTGTTTTGGGTCGCGCGCGTGCCCAGTTTACAGTGCACTGAAACACGGGCCACCTGTTCTGACTCTTCACTACAAATGAGCCTGTTTTTTCCAGATTTACACTGCCTGAAACCCCACCCGTTCGAGATGTCACCCTGCGGATCGCCACACATCGCAGCCCATCGTCCCGGCACCGCCCCGACATCGCAGCAGGTCGGTTCCCCGTCAACCCGTATCGCCACATGATATTGTTCATCCCCCTTGACGCCCCCATGACTTTCCACAAAATAATCCACCATGCAACCGAACCACAGACTACAGAAAACAGATTGTTCAACAGATTGAACCCCTCTAACATAACAACAAACATAACTCAACTTCCTCTCACACCGCGGGTGCCATCTGTCGGCTTGCCCGACAGTGCTTTGAGTAACCATCCCCACTCAGAAAAACCGGGTAAGCCCGAATAAAATTCGGGCCGAGCACAGCGAGCAGGAGGTCGCAGCTGCCGCGTTCCTCCCAGAACCAGGCTTTCCCTACTCCCTTCGCACGGCCGGACAAGCCGGCCATGGCACCCCGAAACCTCTCTATTTATTGCAATAAGTCCTGCAAAATCAGACGGGCGGGTGGCACCGTTGGCTT
>PAJV01000033.1 GCA_002706765.1 Gimesia sp. | reverse complement strand
TGGTCACAGTGCCGGGAGATTGTTTTGAGAACCATCACGCATAACATCATGATCTTGTAACTGACAAGACCTTTTCTACAGAGCAGGTCAGGAACCTTACCATTAAGGTTCCTGACCCCTTTTATTGAAACCTTTTATTTAAAGAACCCGGAAAGCAGATCGTAGTGCCTGTTTTCCGGGTCTGAACAGAAGGCCCCAGCCAGCGGAACGAATATGTTCAGATCCGTTCCGGCCTACTCCGTTATAAGCATTTCATAAAGGCGACCAGGGCCTGCTTTTCCTGCTCCGTCAGATCGGTCTGCAGTACGAGGTTAAAGAACTCCACCGTATCCGCCAGCGTCATCAGACGACCATCGTGATGATACGGGGGAGAATCTTTAATCCCACGCAGTGTGAAAGTTTTAATCGGTCCATCCACCATATTGTACTGATCGCTGATCATTTCCGGCTTGTAGAACCGCTCCAGGTGCAGATCATGCATTTTGTTATCCAGATAAAACGGAGCCGGATGACATTCGGCACAACGACCTTTGCCGAAGAAAACTTCCTGCCCCTGCAGTTCCAGTTCCGTTGCTTTTTCCGGTATCAGTTTCCCGAAGACATCCAGTTTGGGAGTCGGGGGGAAATCCAGCATATTCTGCATCTGCGCCATCATCGAGACGGCATCGCTGCGATCGGGAAGATGCACGCCTTTCTTGGCGGCAATCACATGGTCGCCGTCGAAATAGGCGGTCCGTTGTTCGAACTCACTGAAATCTTCGACGCTTCGCAACGAACGCTTTGAACCGTGAATCTGTTGATTGAACATGCCCCGCAGACTGACGGTATCAATCCGAAAACGTGCCTCCTGCGGTCGCACATCCGGGGTTAAATGAAAGGCCGCATTCGTGTGACCGTTCACATGACAGTCCAGGCAGGTCACACCCAGGCTCGCCTCTTTCACTTTACGATCTTCTGTCTGGTTGAACTGCTGTTGCGGGAAAGGAGTCAGCAGCAGACGCATGCCTTCCATCTGCACGGGAGTCACTTTCCCTTTCAGCAATTTGTAATAATTCTTGATCGACAGCACCTGTCCCTGTGAAATATCACCCAGGTCGGGACGATTGGAAAGAAAGATCGGCGGAGGAAATTCGGGTGTCAAATGATCGGGCAGATCGAAATCGATATCAAAACGGGACAGATCGCGGTTTTCCAGTTTCTGTATCGCATCAATCTGATTCTTGGGAAAGACCTGCCCCCCGACCGGATGATTGGCATGCGGCAACGGACGGAAGCCATACGGAAACGTATTGGTCTCTTTAATGCGTTCGGGAGTCGCCGCCGAGAGTTGTTCCCAGGTCACGCCTTCGGGCAGCTTCACACGTACTCCCTCCTGCACCGCTTTGCGGCCGCCCGACATCATGGTTTCCGAGGGTTGATCGCTCATGTCATAGCGGTTCTGAAACAGATTTTCCTGACGCTGCATCAACTTCGGTTTTTTCTCTACATCCGCCTGCATGACCTCTTCAAAAGGTTTGTCTATGACCACAGGCATATAAGTCTGATCGGGCAGTTTGGGTTTGTCCTGTGCTTTCTCCTGCTCCTGTGACTTCAATGCGGGTGCAAAAGACGTGCATAGTATGCCGATCATTACACTGAGCATAAATAATCTGCTGAACTGCGTGCGTTGCATCATTCTGTCCTTTTCCTTGACGGTACATCTGATATGTTTCCTCGACCTGCGCCGTACAGAAGGGGAACCCGGACGGTGTCAGAGCCGACGGACCTGTTCACACCCGCTGGAGTTGCTGGTTTGAAAGTCTCGGCAGATCAGGGAAAGAGCATATGCTATGCCAAGCAGGCTCCGTTTCGGGACAGATCCCCTTACCAGAGCCCTTAAGAACGGGCGCTGATGCACAATACTGCATCAGCCTCAACGAGTGTCATGTGCAGAAAAACTGAAAACTGGACGGCATGTGGTTGATTTCCGATCAGCGTGGCTCATGGGAAGTCAGCGCGGACAGTGAGTGATCGCAGTCCTGGTACTCAAGATCGAGCTCAGACAAGTTGTCCTGTCGGCTCAGTTCTACCGCATCTCTGACAGGGAAGGAAGGTATTGCGGCTGGCCCACCGCTTTCGTCAGTGGAACGATCTGAATGGCATTGAACATCGAATACCCGCTGGGGCCGCGATGGCTGATGAGCGTCACTTCTTCGCCTGCCCGCTTGTTGAAGTTGAAGCTGACATACTGCAGACCTTCGCGGTACGGTTCTGTGCGATAGTCCCAGGTCCCATCATTGGCGGTCGCTTTTCTGCCCACCACCCGCTTGCCGACTTTCAGTTCGATCTCCGCACTCTGATCCGGTGCATCGCCGTGCGCGAACACGTATATTTTGTATTTGCCCGCTGGCAGATCCAGCACTTTGGTTTCCAGATCCACACAACGACAGTTGTGATAAATATAGCCCTGGAAGATTCCGCTCTGCCCCTTGATGCCCCATTCACCATCGTGACGGCTCACGCGCAGCCGGGCGGTGCTCGGGCTGGCATCGCTATACCGCATATAGTCAACCGCCGTGGTGCCGATGTCGACGGAATTCCACACATCGCCCGGACGCCCCACGATGCCATCATAATTTCCAATCCCCGGATCATGGGCAAACACAATGTTCAATGAGCGTACCGCCGGTCGATTTAAATTCTGAACCTGATCAGGACGACTGCCATTTTTGAAAGGTTTTTGAGCCGGAGCGACGGGAAGCGATTCCTGTCGGGACTGTCGCTGATGCTGTTGCGGACGCTGTGCATTCGACGGCAAATCAGGAGCTGGCTTTACGGGTACGGATCGTTCTTCCAGTTTCTCTGGAGGTTGAGCCTGTGATGATTGCCTGAGCGATTCTGGCCTCGATTGCTGTTCACCCCCCTGATTTGTTTCGGGCTGCCGTGCATGAACGATCCCGCTAAAAGCGACCGGGAAGATACCCAGCAGGCCCGTCAATCCAAAAAACATCATCGCGAGAGTCACCTGCGTGCGAACACCAGCCGATCGACGATCCCGGGTCTCCTGGAGAATCGCCTGCAGTCGCTCCGTAAAACCATTGCGTGAGGCCATCGAAACGGCCAGATACTTGAGCCTGCTGCCTGACTGACAACGCGAGACTACCTGCAGCAACTGGTCGGCGTAGTCGGAAGCCCGTGTTCCCTGCTGTAAGACCATGTCATCGCAGGCACGTTCCCGTTCAAGATGCACTCCGCGGGCAACCAACCAGACGAGTGGGTGAAACCAGTAGATCGCGCACGTCAGTTGCACAAACAGTTGCAGCAGGCAATCACGCCGCGCGACATGCGCCATTTCATGCAGCAGCGCACAACGGAGTTCCTGCTCCGACCACTGCTCTGCTTCGCGTGGCAGCAGGATCGAGGCACGCCGCCAGCCCCACGTCATCGGCAACGTCCACTCCTCTTTCACTAGCAATGCGACTGGCTGCGAATACTCCAGCAATTCGCGACAGGTCTGCAGCATTTCAAACAGGCGACCTTCCGAGATGACTTCACACTGCCGACGGACCAGCCAGAGTCGAACCGGCATCAGTGCCAGCCGCAGCAACATCAGCACCCCGCCTGTCAGCCAGCATACGCTCAACCACGGCAATGTCAGCGAAAGCAAAGACGAAGCCGCCTGGGAGCTGTTGTTTTGAACCATCGACTGAGATTTCAATTCTGCAACAGGCGATTCCTGCGACTGGCTGACAGAAACGTCTGCTGGAACAGATGACCTGGTTTGATTCACAGGCACTGCTGCCGACGGCGTCTGAACCTGGCTGGAAGCATTCGCCTGATTCAGAGAAACTGTTTCCAGCGTCCATTTGGGCATCCACACGTTGAAAACTGGTAACGCCAGCACCGCCAGCAACGCGACTGCCCAGACCGAATGCCGAACGGACGCACTGGCTTGTCGCAGCAGGCGCGACACCAGGCAGGCGGCCACCAGAATGACCGTCGACTTGATCACCAGGTCCAGCAGGAAATCGGGCTGCCCGACCAACGCAATGAGTTTCCACGTGCTTTCCATCGCTTAATTCCCCTTTTCGCGCGCTGCCTTGATTAGTTTGACCATCTCACGCAATTCGTCGTCGGTCAGCCTTTCATCGCCACTGGTCAATTGCGCCGCCAAAGCCTGCTTGAACGAACCATCAAAAAACGTCTGAATCACATGCCTCAACGCTTTGGTTCCTTCAGGTCGTCGGGCAGACGTGGGTGCATACACAAACTCGCGTCCCCGCTTATGCCTGCGCACGATGGCCTTTTCCATCAGAATACGAAGCATGGTGCGAATCGCAGTGGGAGTCGGCGGATTGGGCAGATCCCCCTGGATCTCCAGCACGGTCGCTTCCCCCCGCGAATAAATCGAATCCATAATCTGGCGTTCCCGCCTGCTGAGTTCGATGTGCTGTGACATTTCCGATTCCTTGAATTGACGACAAAACCAATACGCTAAATTATTAGCGTTTCACCCTGGCGTGTCAATACGAAAAGCTAATTTATTAGCGAATGAGAAAACAGAGAGTCATAAATTATCAGCTTGCATCCTGATCTTCGTTCTGATCCTGGCGATTAAGCAGCAGCGTTTTTTTATTTACGAGCGGCTTAATGGCGAAGAAATGAAACAATGCCACACCCAGGATACAGGCCATCGTCGTCGGAAACTGGACATATTTTGAACTAGCAAAATAGTAGAACAACAACAGATAGCTCATCCACGCCAGCACATTCACGCCGATCTTCATTGCTTCCGTTTTCTGATCCATCGTCAGTCCCAGTTGACGCGCAAGCCGTTGATCCAGGAAACGATTCGCGAGGAATTCAGAAACAGCAGTTCCGATTCCCCAGGCCACCAGCAGAAAATAATAGGGGGCGGGCGAGAAAAAAAACATCAGGAGCAGAGTGAAATAAGCAGCAAACGTCAGCACCTGCACAATGATGAACGGAACGATCAATTTACGATCCCGGC
Organism: Gimesia sp.; assembly: GCA_002706765.1. Lineage (GTDB taxonomy): Bacteria > Planctomycetota > Planctomycetia > Planctomycetales > Planctomycetaceae > Gimesia. The sequence goes on along the minus strand of PAJV01000033.1, from coordinate 85,386 downwards.
ATTCCAGAAGAGTTTCGCCGTAGTTAACGAGAAATCTGGTTGTCCGGTGGCTGAACAATGCTGTTCCGCAGATACCGACCGCCAGCACATCTGGATCACCGGCTTTCGCGAAATAATACCAGGCAAAAAAGGCAGCATAAAAAACAATTGAGAGAACCTTGATCCCGATACATATTATTGCAACGAGTTTGAATTCCTGAACACTATGGGCAGGCGACGGGTTGGTCATGTTCTTACCCTTTCGAAGTGCCTGAGAAAGCAGTCAGACAAACTTCGTGATTTCTACTACTTTCAGGTTAAGTGACTTCATCAACATAGTCACAATAAAAACATGTCTCTTCCGGATTTGAAAACAGGCACTCACAGTCGGGACTCTGACAGCCCCAGACTTGGAATGTTGTCTTCGAGCCCTCACAAATATTCGCGATGTCAACCGCATCCAGTTCGAGTTCCCATTTGGGGCGCCTGTTCGATACAGCCTTCGTTTCGGGAAAATAGGTAAAACCATATTCCCGAGAGCCCTCATCCATTAAACCGCCATAAGCGCTTTCACATTGCAGCAGATCATCCGATTCCATCAGGGCTAACTCATCTTCGGTTTCAATCAACTCGTGCACATGCTGCATGAATTCCTGGAAATCCTCCGGAATCGAAACCGTCTGCTGTACTTTCGGTTGCTTCTGCTTGCGACGCATCAGATCTCCTGTTCAATCAGAATCATTCTTCAATCTTTCGCATCCTGTTCGGGAATGATTTTCAGTTTCGCCAGCCATTCCAGTGACTGCTTCTGCCAGGCATCCCACATCGGGCCTTTGTAGCCGTTCAGACCGTGTCCGCCGGAAGGGAGTTCCAGCAGTTGGGAAGGAATCTTCTTTGCCTGCAATGCTGCGTACAGATCCTGGCTGTTTTTGATGGGCACCGGTTTGTCGTCGACCGCATGCGCCAGGAAGATGGGTGGTGTCTGTGCCGTCACCTGTTTTTCATTGGAGAACAGTTCCACCAGTTCCGGCGTGGGATTGTTACCCAGCAGATTTTTTCGCGAGCCCCCATGCGTACTGTCACCCATCGTGACGACCGGGTACACCAGGATGGCAAAATCGGGGCGACTGCTTTCGCGGTCGATCGCTTCTTTGGCCTGGGGATCCCCCTTGTCAAAATGCGTCGCCGCTGTTGAAGCCAGGTGTCCGCCGGCGGAAAAGCCCATGATGCCGACCCGATCCGGATCGATGTCCCAGCGTTTTGCATTCGCCCGTACCAAACGAATCGCCCGTTGTGCATCCAGCAGCGGCACATACGAGCGGCCGTGGGGCATGCGGTATTCCAGCACGATGCCGGTAATCCCATGTTGATTAATCCATTTGGCGATGCCGTGCCCTTCTCCACCGGTCACCAGTCGCTGATACCCGCCGCCCGGACAGATCACAATCGCGGCGCCATTCCCTTTTGCCGGTCGATGCACGGTGATTTTGGCGTCTTCCTTTTTGAAACGCTCCCTGTCAATCGGTGCCTGACCGTTCCACAACAACAACTCTTCTGGGGCCAGGCTGGTCGCTTCTGTCGAGACTGTCACCGTCGGCGGAACGAGCAGCGCTGATAAGACCTGTGCGTAAACACGATGACCGAAATCATTCGGATGGTTCACGCCGTTACCGGTCAGATCCCAGTCCTGTTTCTGCTTGAGAAACTCGGTCCAGATCGAAGTCATATCCGCCAGCGCGACTCCCGGCTCGCAGAGTTCGGCCAGCGCATCGCGGTACTGGGGAAACAGTTCATGTTTGAGCCGCACCCAGTCCTTGTTACCCAGCATGGGAGCGACGAGAATGAATTCGGCTTCCGGCAGTTTCTGGCGAACCTGTTCCATCAGGGCTTTCGTATTGGCCTGATATTCTTTTGCAGAGCGACCGGCAGAATCGTTCATGCCAAACGCGATGATCACCAGATCGGGTTGCGGCGCGACGACCTGCTCCACTTCGGTCAACGCCCAGCGTGTGTCTTTGCCTCCCACCGAAGGATTCGTCACGTTGACCTTCGTCTGATACTGTTGCTCCAGATGCTGCTGCAGCAGTTCGAGAAACGCCGGTTGAAACGGTGCCTCACCTGCCCAGCCCGAGGCATTACAGCCGGTGGAGATACTGTCTCCCATCAATACGATGGAAACCGGTTTCTGGTCGCGCAGCTTGTTTATCGTGCGTGGCAGCGATTTCTCATCAAAGGTCGGCACAATCTTCTGCCAGTCGACCGGTGCGTGAGTGTAGGTGATGCTGGTCTGCATGTTGTGATATTCGAGTTTGCCGCCAAAGAAGATCTCACCATTCCCGTCGCGGTGCGTCAGTTTATGTCGCTGTGAATCATCGGGGCGGCGCAGGTCAGCCGGCGTTTGTGAATTGATTCTCGAATTCGCAGTCAGAAAAATTTCCTGCGTACCCGGATTCCAGCAATAGTCGCGGCATTCCTCATAAGTGATGGTCCCCGCGGAATTGGTCACCTGCAAAACTTTGTCAATCGGAAACAGCACCGAAGCTTTTGCGACACCGGTTTGCGGATCCTTAATAAACAGCACCGATTCCCCCCGCATCGTATCCCCCTGCCAGAACGGCTGCAGCAACTCCGGCTGATAGTTCCACTTGCCGGCAGCAGGATCAGCAGCGTTCGTGAAGCCTGACAGCATCAGGAATCCGATTGTCACGACAGAACATGCACACCAGGATCTGTCGACTTTGCATGCAGAAATGGAAAACCGACCGTTGATTCGAGTAGGGCTGTTCACAAAAAACCTCCGATTGAGCTGCCTGGACGAGGATCACGCTGTTACAATAAATGCGTCCTGCATTGTACCGCGTTCGATTTTGTTTGTCTGCTGTTGAGAAAAAAATGCCGAAAACGGAACTGAAACCACCCGTACCTGCTCTCGAGATTTGTGATGTGAAAAGGATTTTTATACCTCTTCATTCATTCCGGCATTCCGGATTGAAAGTAATAAATGAGATTCGATTGACCGAGTTTTGAAAATACGGGAGTAAGGCCCCTGGTGCATTCTACAGGCTTCTCAGGGACAGACTTCACAGAGACAGACTCGTCAGTCCTTGCGGTGCGGCTAATCTATCATCGCGAATGCAGATCCGATGATTTGAATGAGGGTGCTGCGTTTGCCTCGGAAGTTTTGACCCGTATGACCTGAGCCGTTTCTTCTTCAAAATTTTGCAGCGATGCGCGCAGCGTCATTCCCCTTCCGGTTGTTCGTCGATCCTGCTCCGTTTTCAAATGAGAAATCGGCGACGGAAATGCCCCGCAACCCCGTCAGACGCCAGTAGTTTTTTGTACCCTTATCTGAGCAAAAAACACGCGGGTTAAGATAAAATTAATCTGCTTTACATTAGTTTTTACTGTTGCGTTTTGTATAGAATATGAGACACAGGTCCAGCCTGTCACTTCTCTTGCAGTCTGGTACGCTGTCATCTCTGAACAATTCAAGGAACGACTCTGGGAGTTATTGCATGTCAGGAAACCAAATCGGTCGCCGCGGTCTGATTGCGCGGCACTGGAAGTTAAGCAGTTGTTGTATTGCCGCTTTTGCGTTCATCGTTTTCTCCAGCCTGCCCGATTCCGAGGCAGCACCACGCCGAAAACCCGCAGCCAAAAAAGCCGCACCCAAAAAAGAAGAACCACTCCCGCCACGATTCACGGTCAAATCCAAACCGGTCAGCACGACCAAACTGATTACCGCTATCAAATCGGCTGAAGAAATCGACAAGCTGGTCGAAGCCAACTATCGGAAATACAAAGTCGAACCCAACCCGATGACGACCGACGAACAGTTCCTGCGTCGCATCTATCTCGACATCACCGGCACGATCCCGACTTACCGCGAAACAAAGTACTTCCTGGCATCACGCCATCCCGACAAACGCAAGATGCTGATCGACCGCCTGTTGAACAGCGATGGTTACGCCAGCCACTTCTACAATTACTGGGCCGACGTACTGCGTTACACCGACCGCCTCAATAACAACGTCGATGGCTCTCCCTATCGTCAGTGGATCAAACAGTCGCTGGCTGAAAACAAGCCCTGGGACAAAATGGTCAATGAAATGATCACCGCAGAAGGCCTGATCTGGGAGAATCCCGCCACCGGTTACATGCAGCGTGATTCCGGCATGCCGCTGGATAACATGAATAATACCGTGCGGATCTTCCTGGGAACCCGCATCGGCTGTGCCCAGTGCCACGATCATCCCTTTGATCGCTGGAAGCAGAAAGAGTTCTACGAGATGGCCGCCTTCACGTTCGGTTCCTCAACTCGTGCCAGTGGCCGCGACAAACGGTTCTACACCGGAGAGGATCCCAACAGCCGCCTGCGTAAAGAATACGTCGAACTGGATCAGGAAGAACAGGATCGTCGTCGCAACCAGGGCCGGTTCAACCGCATGATCCGAGTGAACATGATGGTCGTACACGACAATAACCGCAAGATCCAGTTGCCTCACGACTATGCTTATACCGATGCCAAACCCAAATCGGTTGTTGCACCTAAAACAATCTTCGGCAAACCGGCTGATATTCGCAGTGGGGAAACACCCCGCCAGGCATTTGCCCGCTGGATGGTCGCGGAAGACAATCCCCGGTTTGCACTGACCATTGCCAATCGTCTCTGGACACAGGCCTTCGGACGCGGTCAGATTGAACCCGTCGACGACATGATGGACAGCACGGTTGCAGAAAATCCCGAACTGATGAAACATCTCGAATCAGAAATGAAACGTCTGAATTTCGACATGAAGGAATACCTGCGGATTCTGTTCAACACCAAAACCTACCAGCGACAGGCTTCCACCGAGGATGTCCCGCTGAGTGAACTCTATCACTTTCCCGGTCCGGTTCTGCGTCGCATGACCGCTGAACAGGCCTGGGATTCCTTCCTGACCATCGCCGTCGTCGATCCCGAAGAATACCGGGAACTGCCTGCGGAAGTGGAAAGCGAAATCATTTCGGTCGACCTGAATAAAGCCACCGCGCAGGAGGTCCTGGATGCCGATGAAAAGAAACGGGAAGAAATTGATCGCACGCGTTACAAGCGGGAAAAGAAGTACAAGTACAAAGGCCAGCTGCTGGCACGTGCTTCCGAGTTGCCCTCACCGGTATCTCCCAGCCACTTCCTGCGTACCTTCGGTCAATCCGATCGTGAACTGATCTCGGCTTCCTCCGATACCGGTTCCGTGCCACAGGTGCTGTTCATGTTTAACGGACCGGTGACTCACATGATGCTGGAAAAAGGTTCCACAATCTATAACAACGTGATTGAGCAGAAAACCATCAAGGATGGCGTCGATGTCATTTTCATGACGATTCTCAGTCGTCGTCCCGATGCAGACGAAACAAAAATCGCCCTGGATGAGATCGAGACCAATGGCCCCGCGGGTTACGGTAACGTGATCTGGTCGCTCGTGAATACTCGCGAGTTCCTGTTTATTCAATAACACGACACCGGCTCCCCCCCGTTGATCGGCGGGGGCCGGTTCTTTAAATATCACATACGGTTCACATAATAAATAAAAGGCTATCAGATGAGAGAAATCTTTACCAAACTCGACGGAGTAGGTCGGCGGCAGTTTCTGGAATACGCTGCCAAATCCGCCCTGGGCGTCAGCGTTCTGCCCGTCTTCAACAACATGCTGGAAGCGGCTCCTGCTAAAAGAAGCAAAGGAGCAAAAGGCACTCCCGTCAACGGCAAAGCCAAACGCCTGATCTACCTGTATATGGCAGGTGCCATGACTCACCTGGACACATTCGACCTCAAACCAGGCCATGCGAACCAGGGCGAAACCAGGGGGATTAAAACCAGCGTCCCCGGTGCCCAGATCAGTGAGCATCTTCCCACACTGGCAGAAGAGTTTGACAAGATGGCCGTCATCAATTCCATGTATACCGAAACCGGCGCGCATGGCCCTGGTGAATACATGATGCGGACCAGCTACAAAGAAATCGCTTCGACCCGGCACCCCTCCATGGGGCCGTGGATCCAGCGTTTCCGCGGACGTCAGAATAAAAATCTGCCCGATACCGTTCTCATCAGTGCGCCCGCCCGACACCCGAGTTCAGGATTTCTGGATCCTTCTTACAGCCCCCTGCCGATTGGTGACCCCAATCGAGGGCTCGAAAACACAGATACTCCTGCCTACCTGTCTGACAACACGTTTGAAAAACGCATTGATCTGATCAACAAGTTCGACAAAAAGTTTCAGACCCGGTTCAAGAATAAAAATGTCCTGGCTTATACAGACTTTTATTCTCAGGCCACCAGCCTGCTTTCCAGCGATGAACTGAAAGCCTTCGACCTGAATGAAGAAAAAGCGGAAGACCGTGATAAATACGGCCGCAATTCCTTCGGCCAGGGCTGTATGCTGGCGCGACGCCTGGTCGAAAACAATGTTCGCTGCGTCGAAGTCAACTTTGGTGGCTGGGACATGCACCGCGATATTTACGACGACGGCATTCTACCCAGCCGCACAGGCATTCTGGATAAAGCACTGGGCAATCTGCTGAAAGACCTGTCTGAACGGGGACTGCTGGATGAAACTCTCGTCGTCCTCACGACGGAATTCGGTCGTACTCCTGTCATCAACCAGAACGGGGGCCGCGATCACCATCCCGGCGTCTTCTCAGCTGCCCTGATGGGGGGCGGCATCAAGGGAGGTCGGTTCTATGGTAAGTCTGACAAAGCAGGACACAGCGTGGATGCTGACGGCGTACTCCCAGCTGACTTCAACGCCACCATCGCTTCCGCTTTGAACCTGCCACTGGACAAGGAAATCTTCTCACCCGATGGTCGCCCTTTCAAGGTCGCCCACGATGGGGAAGCAGTCACCAGTCTGTTCTAAAACAGAACGGATTCCAATCAGAATTCCAAACGGCTTCCCCTCCCGGAAGCCGTTTTTTTATTATCAGTATTCTTAAAATATATTCACCGTTCTCAGCGAAAAACCCGGAAAATGGTAGACTCCCAAAATTAAGCCGTCTATGATCAATATGTGAATTCATTGATATGAAATTGAAACGTCCTCCCCCAATGCGACGTTGATTCACAAAGACAGACCGAGTATCCGACCTTGCGTCCCGCCAGTTTTTCCTCAAAACCGCAGACTGAGTAAGATGATGATGATACCAGCCCGCCACTGTTTTTGTTGGTTTCAGGTCTTCCTGTCGCTGACATTCTGTTGTTCCCTGGCTCACGCGGAAGAAAACTGGACGCAGTTAAAAGGAGACAGCCAGCGATCGGGCAATGCCGCCGGAATCTCCATTCAGACGCCACTCTCGCTGGCAGCCGCTGTTCCCTTGACCGATGGCATCTATACCTCGCCGGTGGTCAGCCAGGGAAACGTTTTTGTCATTGACGGCGCCGGCGTGGTCTTTGCAATCGAGGGGCAGTCGGGCAAAGTCCTCTGGAAATACGCGACCAAAGGGGGGCCGGGGAACTGCAACAACGTCGCCTCTCCGGCCATCATCGAGAACTATCTGCACGTCGGCACTGCCGCCGGTTATTATTATGTCTTCGATCTCAAAACCGGTGACGTCGTAAAAGAACTCGACTGCCGGGAACCGATCTTCTCTGCCCCGGTCGTCAACAAAGGCCGCGTCTACTTCGCCACCCTGGGCGCCCAGGTCTACGCCGTCGAACCCGCTGGCAAAGTCGTCTGGACGTGGGACTTTGTCAAAGAAGTCGTGGATTTCGATGGCAATCGCTGGAGCGGCGAGGACTGGCTGAAACACCGCAAGGACCGTGTCACCTGGAAGGATCACTTCGTCTGTTCGCGCGATATCTGCCTGGCCGGTGATTCCCTGGTCATCCCCGCCGGCGGACGTACTATCTTCCTGAAAGATACGGGAGCCGCCCCGGAGCTGCAGGTCGTCGGGGAAATCCCCAAGTATGCCGGTGCGGAATTTCCCGCCACCTTTGGTCAAAGCGCCGATGCCGCCGGCAATGTCTTCGTGCAGTGGCATCGCCGCGATAACGCAGGTCGCGTCGAAGTCATGCGGCTGGATGGCGACAAAATCAAAGCGGATTACATCCAGGGCACACAAACTTCCATCCGCGATCCCGGCCTGCTCGGCTTTGCCTCGGTCAGCATTCGCGGCAACGATGTCTATCGTGTTCGCCCCGAAGCCGGCCTCGGCCTGGTCCGTCACACGATCGACGCAGAGACCACCGACGTCCTTTGTGAAGCGCCCTCCATCTGTCCGCCGGTTATCACTGAGAACCACATCGTCTATGGCGGTCTGGATGGCAGCCTGTATGTCGTCTCGCTCACAGATCAGAAAACGACCGAATTCAAAACCGCCTTCAACGCCCCGATTACTGCACCGGTCGCGATTGCCGATCAGAAAATTTATGTCCCCTGCGAAGACGGTTACCTTTACATTCTGAATGCCGACGGCTCAACACCCGGCACGCAGGCCGCGCTGCCAGAGCGGGACCTTGAGATCTGGAAGATTCGAAATCCCATTACCGGCCCCCTGGCGAAACCGGAATTCGACTGGTACACCAACTACGGCGATTTCGGCGGCACCAACGCCAATGCCCAGTGGTTGAAACCACCACTGCGGATGCGCTGGGCACGTCGTCTGGAAGGCACCGTCAAACATCTGCCCGTCTGTGGGGGCGGTCGACTTTATACGCATACCGCCGAAGGACAGATCATCGCCGTCGAACAGGATACCGGCCGTATGCTCTGGAGACGCTATTGGCCCGACGTCTATCTCTCATTTACTTCGCCGCTGTATATCGATGGTAAACTGCTGATTCCCCAGGCGGGGATCAAGAAGTCCGTCATGCGCTGCCTGGATGCCGCAACCGGGGATCTGCTCTGGGAAGCACCCTTCACCGGTTCTCCCAGCTGGAGCAGACAGTTTCCCCCCGTTGTCTCAGGCAACATCGCCATCTACGCCTCCGGTTCCGGGGAATACGCGGCTCAGGGGACAGAGAAAGCCTTCACGTTCGGCGGTAAACCCGCAGTCACTGAAGATGGTCGCGAAGTCATGAGCTGGATTTATTCGAACGACAACCCTTACTATCCCCGGGATCACCGCCCGCGGATCTGGGCCTGGGATCTCGATACCGGCAAAGTCGTCTGGGAGAAAGACTTCTCCGAGTACGGTCGTGGCGGCAATGATTGTGGCATCGCCATTCTGGATGGCAAACTGTATTACTCCACCTTCTTCGGCTACGCCAGCAGTCAACGGAAACGCCGCGGCTTACCCGTCGAAAACAACGGGATCACGGCCTGCCTCGACCCGAAGACGGGGGACGTTGTCTGGCTGACGAACAAGTATTATGTCACATCCAAATGCACGCTGAGTGCCCGCGACGGACGCATATACATCGGTGGATACAACCGCGCCAATGAAGACACGCAGGACCGATTTGTCTGGTGCCTCGACGCGAAAGATGGTTCGCTGGTCTGGCAGTCCGACGCGGTTACGTCGGCTCTCAATGTCGTCACGGTCGGAAAGGATTATATCTTTTCCAATGCGCTCCGCGGCAAAGGTAACGTGTTTGATCACAAAACAGGTAAAGTCGTGAACAGTATCGGCCATAACTATGCCTGCTGCCGATTCACACTCTCCGAGCCTTATGTACTGGGAGCCAATATGGATATGATTGATTTATCCGACGATGGCAAACTGGTTTCCACGGGCCCCGCGATTGACTCGCGGGAGTGTCTGGGAGCCGTCGTTTCCAACGGGCGGATTTTTTATACATCCCAGGCCAGCGGTTTTATTGTCTCTCAGACCTACGGGGAAGCTTCGAAAAAACTGCCTGCTGTCTGGGAACGCCCCTGATGAGAAAAGTTCCCGATTCACAAGTTGACTATTTCAAACGTGAAGAAACAATGAAGTGACGTCGCCGTGTATCCCGAGATTTTTGGCTCGTGGGTTTGCACTGCTGTTTCACACAATTTAAAATTTACCGATACGTTAGTATTAACGTATCATCTGCATCCCGCAGAACACTTTTTGTCACGTATAGGAATTTGAGGAGAAATACATGAAAAGACTGCTTACACTCTCAGTCGCGTTGATGTTCGTTGCAGCCAGCTCATTCAGCTCAGCAGCTGAAGTCGAATCTGGTATTAAAGTCGGCGGAAAACCCGGTGCGTATACAGTCAATGATTGTACGGGCCCGAACGCTGGTAAATCACTCTGTTATCGCTGCAGCTATGGCAAACGACCTGTAGTGAATATTTTCACTCGGGACATGAATGGCGATGTTCAGGACCTGATCACTCAAATTGACGCCAAAGTCGGCGAAAACCGGGATCAGAAAATGGCTGCATTCGTCGTGCACCTGACAGATGATGCTGACAAATCCAGCGATGAACTGAAAAAAGTTGCTGACAGCAAAAAAATCAAAAACACTCCCCTGACCAACTACGAAGGTGAAGCTGGTCCTGCTGCTTACAAAATTTCCAAAGACGCTGACATCACCGTACTGATGTGGGTCGATGGACAGGTAAAGGTCAACCACGCTTTCAAGAAGGGTGACCTCTCCAAAGACAAAATCTCTCAGATCGTGAACGAGACTTCCAAGATCTTGAATTGATTGATCGATGAGATTGCTTTTTTAAAGTAGAAACCGACCCCGCTTACCCCGACTGGTGAGCGGGGTTTCTACTTCCCACCTGAAATGTCCCAGACGAATCTACACAGTACCAAAAGGGGTTTGCATGTCTCTCAGTGTCAGGTCCGTTCGCCCTGTTCTCCAGGCAGCACTCGTTTTATGTTCGAGCCTGTTGATCATCACTCAGCATACCTCCGCCGGCCAGTCTAACAGCCTGCTCGATATTTCCGCCGATGGCAAACTGCTGGCCTGCTCTAACCGAGACAGTGGCTCAGTTACCATCGTCGATCTGAAATCCCGGAAAAAACTCCACGAAATCAAGGTCGGCAAACATCCCGAAGGGGTCTCCTTCGTGGGAGACAGCCACCAGGTCGCAGCCGCCATTTACGATGAAGACCGCATCGTCTTCCTCAACGCCGACTCCGGCAAACAGACCGGGCAGACCGAAGTTTTCGACGAACCCTATGGCGTGGTTTCCACAACGGACGGCAAACGCATCTTTGTGACACTCGACTATCCCGGTCGCATTGTTGAGATCGACCCCGCGACAAAAAAAATCATCCGCGAGTTCTCATCGGGAAAGCACCTGCGAGGCATCGCCGTCTCCGGTGATAACCAGAGCCTGTTCGTCACCGAATATTATTCCGCGCTAGTCCGCCAGGTGGATATCAAAACCGGTGAAACCGTCGACGAATGGCCGGGCGGCAGTTCCGATAACCTGTCGCGTCAGATCACGCTGCACCCCCGCCGCGCCAAAGCCTATCTGCCGCATATTCGCTCGCGCATTACCGTCGCTCACGGTGCCGGCTCGATCTTCCCCATCGTTTCCATCGTCGACACGCAACCCAAAGAAGGTAAACGCCGCCGCAAAATCCCGATGGACTCCTTTCGGGGTGCCCGCGTTACCTGCAATCCCTGGGATACCGCCATCACTCCCGACGGAAAAACATTCTTTGTCGTCTTTGCCGGAACCGACGATCTGTATGTCAGTAATGTAATTGATGACGATTACCGCGAACTCACATTCCGCGATTCCATCAATGTCGGAGCAAACCCGCGCGGCGTACGCGTCTCTCCCGATGGTAATACTTTTTATGTTTACAATGCGCTCGACTTCGAAATCGTTGCTTACGACACGCACTCACTCAGTCGACTCGCCACGATCAAAGTCACGGAGAACCCTTTAAGCGAGGAAGTCCTGCTGGGCAAGCGCCTGTTCTATACGGCACTGCAACCCATGACGAGCCGCCTGTGGATCTCCTGCGCCAGTTGTCATCCTGACGGACAACCCGATGGAAAAACCTGGCATAACCCCGAAGGACTCCGCAATACCCAGTCACTGGCCGGCATGGCCTGGACCCACCCCATCCACTGGTCGGCTGACCGCGATGAAGTGCAGGACTTCGAACACACGATCCGCGGCCCCCTGATGCAGGGCAAAGGTCTCGTACGCGGCAAACTGCATGAATCATTAGACAAACCCAACAAAGGTTTATCAGAGGCCCTCGATGCGATGGCCGCTTATTCCAATACACACGATTTCACACTCAGCCCGTATTCCAAAAACGGTTTATCCTCCGCCGCCCAGCGGGGACGTCAGCTGTTTTTCTCGAAGCAGACCCAGTGTGCCACCTGCCACTCTGGTCCTTTCCTGACTGATTCGGTTCCCTCCGAAACAATTACCAGGCACAACGTCGGCACCGCCGTCGATAACCCGGGTGAAAAAATGGGGCCTGAATATGACACCCCCACCCTGCTGGGTATTTACCGCACCGCCCCGTATCTGTCTCACGGCAAAGCCCAGACACTCGAAGAAGTTTTAACAACTTACAATCATGATGATCAGCACGGCAAAACCAGCCAGCTTTCCAGACAGGACATCGCCGACCTGGTGGAATTTCTGAAAGCACTTCCTTACGAAGACCCGGTACCACAGGCCAATGCCGCCGGACTGATCAAAGTCACGAATTAACTTACCCCTTTGGAAACTCATTTACCTGGAAATAATAGAAACATGTCGCCTCAAGTCCCCTGCATTTTCGGTTTGCTCTTCTTATTTTTTGGTTGCAGCCAGGAAGGCAGCACAGCCGATACTCCCGTTGCACCGGATGCTCCCGCCCCGTCAGCGGCTACTGCGGAAAAACAGGCTGCCACAAAAAAACAGGACCCCGCCATTCCCGGGGCACCAACGTTTGAACGGGACGGCGTCACTGCCCAAATCGCCAACTGGGACCAGCTGCAGGAATTTATCGCCGGGCAGGACGGTAAAATCGTCGTCGTTGATCTCTGGTCCAGCTGGTGCGAACCCTGTCTGCGTGAGTTTCCGCACCTGGTCGCGCTGCAGAAGAAGTACCCGGAGAACGTCGTCTGCGTATCCTTCAACCTGAATTACGATGGCAGTAAAGATTCGCCTCCTGAATCCAGCAGCGATGAACTGATGGAATTTTTCACAAAGCACAATGCCGACATCGTCAACCTGATATCCAGCACGCCCGATGAAGATCTCTACCAGAAACTTAATCTCGCCGCCATTCCCGCCGCCTACGTGTATGGCACCGACGGGAAGCTGCAGAAACGCTTCGACAACGAAACCCTCGCGTACGGCCAGGAAGGTTTCAATTACGAAGAACACATCACCCCTTATATCAAGGATCTGCTCGAGCAGTCACAGAAGCCAACCGAATAATCACGCTTCGCTGATTGCTGATTATGCAAACGTCCAATAAATCCCTGACATGATTCCCGCCAGCAGAATCGCTATCAGTCGCGGATCGGTGATTCCAGACAGGGGTTTGAATACGATTTCTTTTAACGGATTTTGCCAGCACATCATTCTGATCTGATCTTCAGACGGAGGCGGAGTCAGCAGACTGACTGCCACAAACACCACCGAGCAGATCACAAACAGCCACCAGGCCTGCAGCAAAAACGGTATACCTAAATCTTTTGTGATCATTTCGAAACCAAAATCGAGCACAAAAGTCAGTCCGCCCAGCAACGAACCAATAATCAAAGTCGCCAGCGAAGCCTGGGCGGTCCCACGTTTCCAGAGAATGCCCCAGATGAAGACGGCTGTGATAGGCGGCGCCAGGCAGGCAATCATGCTGTTCAATCCGGAAAAGATGCTCTCAAATCGACTCCCCATGGTCGACCACCCAATCGCCAGGATCATCACCACGACCGCGGTAATCCGCCCGACAATCACCAGTCGGGCGTCACTGGTTTCCGGTTTCAGTTTTTTTACGACATCAATGCTGATCAGCGTCGCCGTGCTGTTTAATGCTCCGGCAATCGTACTCATCAATGCGGCCAGCAGACCGGCGGCGACCAGCCCTTTTAAGCCTTCTGGAATCAGTTCCTGAATCAGAACCGGCAATGCTTTATTGGAATCATCGCCGATCTGATCCTGAAATAAGACATAAGCGAGCACGCCGGGAAAAACCATAATCAGTAACGGCAAAACTTTAATGAAGCCGGCGAACAAAGGTCCTGCCTGTGCATCCTGAACGGTTTCTCCCCCCAGAACCCGCTGCACAATCGTCTGGTCCGCACACCAGTACCAGATTCCCAGAACCGGGTAGCCCAGGATGAAAGCATACCACGAATATCCGCCGCTTTCGTGCAACATACTCATATGTTTTTCAGGAAGCGCGGCACGCAGTTTCGTAAACGAATTGATACCCTGTTCATTCAAGGCACCAGCTGCGAAGTAAGTCACCGCGATCGAACCAATAATTAACAGTACCGTCTGAATCGACTCGGTAATCACCACTGCTTTCAGACCACCGACCACGGTATAGAGTGTCGTAATTGCTGAGATCACCAGTACAGAAGTAATAACGTCGATTCCGAAAAACTCGTGAATCACGGTCGAACCCGCATACAGTGTCATGCCGATGTGAATAAACAGGGCTGCCACCACACCCATGATCGCCAGCATAATTCGCGAGCCTGCACTGAAACGCTGTTCCAGATAATCGGGCAACGTGACCAGTCCACTGCGATGATAGATGGGTGCAAAAATCAACCCCAGTAAAATCAGGGTAAACGCCGCCAGGCATTCAAAATTACCCACGACCAGCCCCACGCGATAGCCGTCGGCGGCCAGGCCGATCAGATGCACGGTGGAAATATTCGTGGCAAATAACGACAGCCCAATCGTCGGCCACTTCAGGGAACGACCCGCCAGAAAATAACTGTCGACGGTCTGCTTCTGCTTCCGACTGACAAACAATCCCAGACCGGTAATCAAAACCAGGTAGGCGACAATGATTGCGGAATCGAGAACAGAAATATTCAGTTGATTGGCAGCCAGCAGGAAGGGCGCGTTCATAAAGAGGCAATCACGTCAAGGATTCGGTGGGCGAGACTTCTACTTCTGAAGAACTTTCTTCTTCGCAGATTTGTTCCGTAGTTTCCAGCGGAGGCAGACCACTGGCGGAAGCCAGCTGGTTAAACTGGTTAATCAAACGCAGTCCCACCGGAATTCCCGACTGCAAACGCTCGGCTCGTGTTAATGACTCAGGCTCGCCCGGGTAGTAAACCTTCCCCCCCGCTTTCAGAGGCTTGACCGCTCCCCAGCGTTGAATCAGTTCCTCAATGCGTTCCTGAAACGATTCCACTTCGGTAAATCGGCTGATATCGATTGCACCCACGAAACCGCCGAGTAAACGTCGCTGCGACAGATCACCGTACATTTTAGGGATATCCGGCCCGATCGGGGCACCGCCCAGCAGGGCACATAAAACATCGATCATTAAGCCCAGGCCAGAGCCTTTAAAGCCACCAAAGGGAAACAGCGCTTTCACTTCATTGGGGTCTGTGGTTCCCTTGCCATTCGCATCCAGGGCCCAGTCGCCGGGAATGGAAACCCCTTCCGTTGCCGCATTCGCAATCGTATTCCAGGGAGTGATGCTCGTGGCCATATCCAGGCACAGGGATTTCTGATTTTTACCGGGAGCCGTAATACAAATCGGATTCGTTCCACAAAATGGCTCTGCCCCGCCGTGCGGAGTCACCATCGGATCCACGTGCGTGAACACAAAACCGATCATCCCGGCCCGGGCAATTCGCAAGCCGTAATAGGCCAGTGCCCCGCAATGCGAAGAATTGCAGATCGAAACCCAGCCGGCTCCGGAACCCTTTGCGAGTGCAACCGCATGGTCGGCAGCTTTCACCATCGCCAGCTGTCCCAGGCCATGATCGCCGTCCACCCGACCCACGGCATCTCCCAGCGGTTCCCATTGCATTTCCGGTCGGGGCTGAATGCTCCTCTGCCGAATGCGTTCCAGGTAGTGCGGCAGTCGCGCCACGCCATGCGAATCAATTCCCCGCAGGTTCGATTCCACCAGGGTATCGGCAACCAGGTCCGCATCGTGTTCATTCAAATTCGCTTGCAGCAGCAGTTGGAGACAGAACTCCTTCAGGTATTCAGGCTCGATCAGAGCACTCTCAACTTCGATCTGTGGCAAAAGTCACCTCAACTTATCATGAATGTGACACATCCTTCAATGTGGCACGGAACTCATTTCGACTCAATCAGGGTAGTGAAGAAAGGTCATCAACTCCACTCTCAGGCAAACAGATCATACATCACTTCACCATGCACGTCCGTCAGACGGAAATCACGACCGGCAAATTTGTAGGTCAGCTTCTGATGATCCAGTCCCAGCAGATGCAGCATCGTGGCGTGCAGGTCATGGACATGAATTTTATTCTTCACCGCGTAATAGCCGTAATCATCTGTGGCACCATATTGCAAACCCGCTTTAATACCACCGCCGGCCATCCACATCGTATATCCCTGCGGATTATGATCCCGCCCGTTTTCTCCCTGGCTGACAGGCGTCCGACCAAATTCGCCTCCCCACAGGACAAGCGTATCTTCCAGCAATCCACGCGACTTCAGATCTTTGATCAGGGCAGCGATGGGCTGATCCACTTCCATACAGTTCCGGGGCAACGCCGATTTCAATCCGGAATGTTGATCCCATTTGTAGCTGTGCGTAATCTGCACGAATCGCACGCCCCGCTCCGCAAAGCGGCGTGCCATCAGGCACTGACGTCCAAAGTTTTTCGTGATATCCTGATCCAGACCATACATTTTCTGCGTGGCCTCTGATTCATCACTGATATCCTGCAACTCGGGAGCCGCCATCTGCATCCGATAGGCCAGTTCGAAGGAATTGATGCGTCCCTCCAGATCCGCATCCGGGCCGGAATCTGTCAGATGCTCTCGATTCATCTGCTGCAGAAAATCCAGTTCCTTACGTTGAATCGAATAGGGCACACCACTCTTATTGCTGATAAACGGAATCAGCGCACGATCCGCGGGGATACTGGCATTTCCGATCGGCGTCCCCTGGAAGTCCGCCGGCAGAAACGAAGAACTGTAAGCGTTCACACCGCCGTGGGTCAGAGTCGGACAGACGGTAATAAAGCCGGGCAGATCCTGATTTTCAGAGCCCAGCCCATAGGTAATCCAGGACCCCATACTGGGTCGCACAAACGTGTCACTGCCGGTATGCAATTCCAGCAGTGCCCCACCGTGCCGCGAGTTGGAACCATACATCGAATTAATGATACACAAGTCATCGACACAACCTGCCACATGCGGAAAGAGTTCACTTACCCAGGCACCACTCTCGCCGTGCCGTTGGAATTTCCAGGGAGATCCCAGCAGGTTGCCGGTTTGTGCCGAAAAGATCTTAGGCTTGTCGAATGGCAGGGGTTTGCCGCTGTCTTTCTGTAATTGAGGCTTGTAATCGAACGTATCCATATGCGAAGGACCGCCGTGCATGAATAGAAAAATCACGCGTTTCGCCTTCGGCGTAAAATGCGGCTGCGGCTCAAAGGGTGTCTGGCCCGCCTGACTTTTCCCACCCAGCAATGCCGCCAGGGCCAGACTGCCAAAGCCGGCAGAGCTCTGCCTGAGCATATCCCGACGAGAAATTCGTGCCGGTCCCAGATTGGTATTCCAGTGATTCATTGAGCCATCCATTCAATTCGGATTCGAAACAATACGGAAGTAAGCAACGCTTAGACTGTGATGCATTCTAGTTAACAAACAGAAACTCGTTCGAAGAAATCAGCACCCGGCACAGACTCTGCCAGGTCAGCTGTGTTTTTTCTTCCTGCGGCAGTTCCAGCGCGTCCAGTTCCCCGCGATACAACTTGAGGTATTCCAGTGCCCGTGACGTCTCCTCTTCTGTCGCAGGTCGGCTGAAAACCCGTTCGTAGATCAGGTTGACTTTTTCGGGCGGATCCAGGTGCGTCTGGTGCATGATCTGCTCTGCAAAAACGCGGGTATTTTCCAATATGAATTTGCTGTTCATCATGAATAACGCCTGCGGCGCAACCGTGGTATGCGTCCGGTCTCCCGACAGCACACTGGGATCGGCAAAATCAAAGGCCTGGAGAACTTCATATAATGCACTTCGGACAATTGGCAGATAGACCGAGCGACGATTCGTATCGTAGACCACCGGATTGACGTTGCTGGTACTCGTCACATATTTTCGATTTTCGACTCCCAGCATCGATCCCCCCATTTCCAGATCGAGTTGACCGCAAACCGCTAGAATGGAGTCTCGAATCGCTTCTGCCTCCAGGCGTTTCCGGTTCATCCGCCACAACAGACGGTTTTCAGGATCACGCTCTGCCAGCTTCGCATTGTAAGCCGAACTCATCTGGTACGTGGACGAGAGCATGATCATTCGATGCAGTTCCTTGATGGACCACCCCTGCTCGACAAACTGTACCGCCAGCCAGTCCAGTAATTCAGGATGCGTGGGACGTTCCCCCAGTTTTCCAAAATTATCCGGGGTCCTGACCAGCCCTTCACCGAAATGCCAGCGCCAGATACGATTCACCATCACGCGTGATGTCAACGGATGCGAGCCACTGGTCAACCACTGTGCCAGTTGCAGACGGCCGCTGTGTTGATCATCAATGGGAGTCTGATCTTCCCCCGCAATCACCTGCAGAAACTGGCGGGGAACTTCTTTCCCGAGCGTAAAGTGACTCCCGCGCAGATGAACTTTAATATTTTCCGGATTCTGATCCGAAACGGCCATCGCCGTCGGATATTCAGGCAACGCCTCTTCAAGCTTTTGCTTGTCGTCACGTTGTGCTGTCAATTTCTCTTTCAGATCGGCGGCATAGTATTTTTCTCGATCCGAGGGCAATGCAAACACTCCTTTTGGATCACTTAACAGTATGCGAAACGCTTCGCGCTCCGCATCAGGCAACCCTTGAGCCTGTTTACCGGCTTCCGTCTGCTGATACGCTTCCCATTCCTGCTCCACTTCCTGGAACAGGTTCCCATAAAGTTCGACTGCTTTGAGCACCCGCTCTTGCTCAGGCAGATCATTCAGCCCCTCGAATCGTTGATTCAGCTCACTTAATGTTTCAGGTACGGAACCGGTTTTGATCAACTCATTCCAGACGCTCAGCGGAGATGCTTTTTCTCCTGATCCCTTTTTAAGATACTCGGCCCACTGCATCGTCAGGCTGCCCACGAGTGTCTTATCGGGAACGGAGATCGTCGAAAGAATCCCCCCTGGTTCTTTCGTCGTGGTGCGAGGCCTGGCGATTAACAGCTTATCAATGTGGGGAAACGGAATTTTACTTTCCAGCCGAACGCGGTTTTTACCCGGTTCAAAAGTGTAGAACCCTTCCACCTTCCATTGCTGGGACTTGGGATACCAGCTGCCGGTCACTTCCCCCGCAGCGTCTTTTTTCACCAGTTCACCGTTAATCGACAGTTCCACCGGACGCGCCTGGGCAGCCGCATAACGGATTTCAAACTGGTAACGACCTGCCTCGGGAACTTCGATCTCGTATTCAGCAATGTTGGGTAAGGTCCCGTTGTTATAGATGACGCCAATGCCTTCCCCATAGCCGGTTGAAGCTTTTTTCACATTACCCGTTTGAAAGTCTTCGGCTTCCACCACCTGGGCGGACTGCCGCTGATACGCACCCGGGTCAGCACCAATGGGACCAGTCGCTTTCAGCATCTGATCCGTATGATTCTTAATCGAAGCCGCCAGCAGATAGGCAGAGGCCCGCTTTCGCTCTTCGTTTAAAAACTGTTCGTCTCCCAGTTTGACCAGGGACTCAATTTCCGTGTCCAGTTTTGCAATCTGCTGCTTCTGCCGGTCCAGTCCCTGAATCTGATCTTTTGTCGCCAAGGTACGTTCCTGCCAGCGGGCGACCACTTTGAAATTCTCCATGGTCTTCGTGCTTTTGAAGATTCCCGCCAGCGAGTAATAATCTTCAATTGGGATCGGATCGAATTTATGTGTATGACAGCGGGCACATCCCAGTGTCAGTCCCATGAAAGTCCGACCTACGGTATCCAGTTGTTCGTCGACGATGTCCATCTGCATTTTGGCTTCATCATCTTCAGCCAGCATTTTGGCACCAATCGAGAGAAAGCCGGTCGCCGTAATTTTTTCCAGCCTCTGATTCGCTCCGGGCTGATCCGCCAGGATGTCGCCCGCCAGTTGTTCCTGCACAAACTGATCAAAGGGCTTATCCTGATTAAAAGCGGCAATCACATAATCCCGATAGCGGAACGCATTCGCATACGAAAGATTTTCATCAAGGCCATTGGAATCTGCATAGCGTGCGACATCCAGCCAGTGCCGCCCCCAGCGCTCCCCATAGCGAGGCGATGCCAGCAGGCGATCAATGACTTTGGCAAACGCGTCGGGAGAACGGTCTGCCAGAAAGGCTTCGCCTTCCTCCAGCGTGGGCGGCAGTCCGATCAGATCGTACGTCGCACGTCGAATCAGCGTCTGCCTGTCGGCACGCGTCGCTGGTTCTCCTCCCGCCTCTTCCAGCCGTGCCAGCACAAACTGATCCAGGGGTTGCTGGGACCATTTCTTGTTTTGTGTTTCCGGAATCTGCGGCGCGCGGGGAGTCTGGAACGCCCAGAACTCTTTTTCCGCTTTCGTAAATAAAGGGCCTGACGAAGCTTCAGCTTCTTTTCGCAACTCTGAAACCGGCTTCGCATCAGGCCAGTACGCGCCCGCCTGCACCCACTCGATCAGATCGCTGATTTCTTTCTGGCTCAGCTTGTCCTTAAGAGGCATATGTAACTGGCCGCTATGCTGGACGGCACTGATCAACAGACTTTCTTTCGGTTTTCCCGGCACCAGTGCAGGACCACGTTCCCCCCCGCGGATCAACTCTGCCAGTGAATCCACGCGTAAACCGCTCTCGACCGAACCTTCGCTGTGGCAGTCGTAACAACGGCTGATCAGCAGCGGTCGGATACGCTTCTCAAAGAATTCCGCTTTCTTCAATTCCGCTTCTGCAGCGGGCACGGGACGCAGCGCAGTCAGGCTGACAATTAAACTCAATCCCCAAAATAACAGGAGCTGTTGTTTCATTCGTCTACTTCCGGATGAGCACGTGTGTCTGAAGTAACTCTCTACTTACCAACGTCTTTCTACAGGTAGAATGCGGATGAAACTGCACCAGGCAGCCCCTCACACAAAGGATTATATATTATATATAATCAGATCACAGATTCAAAGTCAACCACAGAATGCCAACAGATACCGACTTTTAAGAAATGAGTCCTTCGGGGCAGATTTATATGAATCAGCCAGAAATCGTTCCTCACATATTGTTCGCTGTGCCACAAACCAGGCGTAAAAAAACACGCCCCGGTATCGAGGCGTGTGATTTGATTCTGAGAGAAACACTCAGCAGCAGCTTAACGCTGTACAACGCCGTATTCGGAATGCAGCTGTTTCACCACATAATCCATCAACTGCTGTGCTTCCCCGGATGTCAGGGTATGCAGCGCATCACGGAACAGCATGCGAATCGTCAGGCTCATCGCCCCTTCCCCTACACTTTCGCCAGAGAAGGTATCTACACAGATCACGCTCTCCAGTTCCGGCTGCAATGCAAAATCCGCACCAGCGTCTTTACGCGGTTCCGTTTCCAGATTTTCGACCGCAGCTGCGAATGCCTTTTCCAGTGAAGTTTCGATTTCGGCATAATGCAGATCGCTGGGAACCACGATCGAAATATCGCGGGCAATCACCTGCGTCCGCGCCAGTCCTTTGAACAGGCCAGGCGGTGACTTCACGGTAATCAACGTCGTCAGATCCAGTTCGAACCCATACAGTGGAACGCGCGCCCGGTCTTTAATACCCAGCGTATCCAGGTCAATCCGTCCCAGCGCCCCGATGCGCTGATCGCTATGGCTGATCACGGCAAACTCTTCACCGCGATATCCGTTTGCCGGCGTATCGCGGGCAAACGTGCAACCATCCACATTCAGATGTGAGAGCAGATTCTCGACCAGCCCCTTGGCACGCAGGAAATCAATGTCTTTCTCCGAGGCAATCCAGGCGGAATCGTTAACCGGCCCTCCCAGTACGCCGCCCAGCATCCAGCGTTCATCAATTTCATCGTTCTGTCGGAACGTGCGATCGACTTCGAAAAACCGGAAGCTGCTGGCACCACGCCTGGCATTGCGCTCGGCGACTTCAATCAGGCTGCCGACCAGGCTCTGACGGAGCGTTGTCATCTCTTTGGAAATCGGGTTCTGTACCTGAATCGCATCCCCGGGCCACTGGCTGAAAGCGAGGGCAATCTGTTCGGTCGTTAAGGGGGGAGTGCGGCATTCCAGAAAACCGTTGCTCGTCAGAAAACCGGCCACACTGTTTCGCAGTCCGTCGGTATCTGAAACACGCCCCTTGGTGGTCGTCGCCATCATCGGTTTCATATCGATGCTGTCATATCGCAGCAGGCGGGCCACATCTTCTGCCAGCACGACTTCATTGTTGACGTCGACACGCCAGGTCGGAACAGAAACCGTGAGATCATCGTCGACCTTCATATCCAGACTGGTCAGACAGTCTTTAATCTGTGCGCCACTGATGTCTGCTCCCAGAATCTTTGAGACACGCGCGGCACTCAAGGTGAACTGTGTTGATTGTTTGACACTCGGATAGCTGTCCGTCACGGCAGAAGCAGGACGGGCCGCTGACAGGTCTGTTTCCTGCAGCAACTCGGCAGCGCGATTGAAGGCACCACTCAACATGCCATTCGGATCGGTGCCCCGTTCGAAGCGATACGAAGAATCCGTGCCCATCCGCAGTTTGCGGGCCGAGGTACGAATGCAGACCGGATCAAAACAGGCCGCTTCCAGCAGAATCCGTTTGGACTCGGTCGTGGTCTGCGAATCCCAGCCCCCCATGATCCCGGCCAGCGCGATCGGTTTTTCCCCATCGGCAATGACCAGCGGTTCGTGCGTCGCATCCACTTCCGCTTCATCCAGCAGCTTGAGTTTTTCTCCATTCCGAATGCGGCGGACTTCGATCCTGTTTCCTTTCAACGAATCGAAATCAAACGCGTGCAGTGGCTGTCCCCATTCCAGCATGACAAAGTTGGTGATATCCACCACATTGTTGATCGGCCGCAAACCCGCAGTCTGCAAACGACTCTGCAGCCAGTGGGGCGAAGTCCGCACCTTCACGCCATCAAACACCTGGCAGGCATACCGCGAACAGAGCGACTCATCAGCGATTTCGACGGTGACCGCATCACCCTTACCGGCCTGCGAATTCAATTCGCGAGCACTGGGATACTTCAGCTGCATACCCAGCACGGCGGCCACTTCGCGGGCGACACCAATCATCCCCAGGCAGTCGGGGCGGTTGGGCAACACCGAGACTTCGACCAGCGATTCCTGAATTGGTGAGACGGCAGGCAGGCTCGCTCCCAGCATGGCTTCATCTTTGAAAACCTGTAAACCGGTTGAGCGGGCTATCAGCCCCAGTTCACCGTCCAGGCAGAGCATGCCCTCTGACTTGATGCCTTTGAACTTGCCTTCGCCAATCAATGCACCACTCGGCAGCTTCGTACCGGAAACCGCGACAGGTACGCCCCAGCCAGTTTCAACGGGATGCGAAGAGGCACAGACGATAGTTATCAACTTGCCTTTGGCAATTTCCACCTGGCACTCATACAACGCGCCGGTATCACCCAATGGCTTCTTCTCGCGAATAAAACCAATGCGGATCGGCTCCAGTGCCTCGGCCAGATGAAATTCTTCTTCGACTTCCAGGCCGACGGTCATGAAGGCGTCGAGCAGTTCCTGTTCTTGACAGTCTGACGCCAGGTAATCGCGCAACCAACCAGTATTAATTCGCATCGTTCTCTCTTCTTATGCCAGAAAATTCGTGCCAGGTTTTACCAGGAAAAGTGGATTAAAACTGACGCAAAAACGCTTCTTCATTTTCGTACATCAGCCGGATATCACTGATCCCGTGTCGAATCATCGCCATCCGGTCCAGTCCCAGACCAAAGGCGAAGCCCTGCCACTGTTCCGAATCCACGCCGCCGGCCTGCAGCACTTCGGGTCGAATCATGCCGGCTCCCAGGATCTCCAGCCACTTGCCGTTAAACATCACATCCACTTCCGCACTCGGCGTAGTGAACGGGAAGTAACTGGGGCGGAAACGCAGCTGCACATCTTCGCCAAATAAAGCACTCGCCAGCTGATACAGAACCCACTTCAGATCGGCAAAGCTGATATCCTGATCGATGGCAATCACGTCCAGCTGATGGAAAATCGGAAAATGCGAAGCATCGATTTCATCACGACGGTAACAGCGTCCCGAAGTCATCGCCCGCAGCGGGGGTGGCCCGAACTGTTTCATGGCCCGGGTCTGAAAAGCCGAGGTATGGGTGCGTAACACATTCCCGACGGTGGTATAGAATGAATCGTGCATATCCCGCGCGGGATGCCAGTCGGGTGTGTTCAACGCATCGAAGTTGAAGAATTCCGTTTCGACTTCGGGATAATCATCGTAGCGAAATCCCAGGCCGATCAGGATCGATTTCACTTCTTCCATCGTCGCCATCAGGGGATGACGATGACCGGGCAGAGAGCGTACCCCCGGCAGAGTCACGTCGATGGCGTCAATTTGAGGACCGGTTTTTTCGCTGGCTTCAAGCGCTTCTTTTTTCTCGGTCAGCGCGGTCTGGATACTCTGTTTGACGGCGTTTAGTGTCTTACCAAACTCCCGTTTTTCTTCCGGCGATAATGACTTCAGCTGCTGCTGCAGTGATTTCAGCTTTCCCTTTTTTCCCAGGTACTGGACCCGCACTTCGTCCAGTTCCGCAAGAGTTTGTGCCGCCGCGATGCTCTCCTTGGCGGCTTCTACCAGCGCGTCATTATTGTCAGACATTTTGATTCTTCAGATGTTTGAATATTCTGTTTGTGGATTGAGTACTCTACACGAGATCAACTCGCTCATATCTCAAGGATAGACAACGAGTTGCGCGCAAAGACAGCCTGAGGCCGGGATTGTAACTATTCCCGCAGCATTCTGCAACTACGCCTGCACTCGGTTAACTGCCCCTGCATCCGAAGCCCTGAACAGCTTTAAGTTTAGCGAGATCAGGGGGTTGCACAGAAAAAGAACAGCCCCCTTATAGAGCCTGACAGTCTGTCGGCATCACAGGTTCTCGTCAGTGATTTTCAAAGAGATAAGGTCGCAGCGAATCAACCTTTGAGAATCTCGGTAACCACTTCGCCGTACACATCGGTCAGCCGGAAATCACGACCTGCATAACGATAGGTCAGCCGTTTATGATCCATGCCCATCAGATGCAGCAGCGTGGCATGCAGATCGTGGATATGAACTTTATCGCGGGTCGCGTAGTAACCGTACTCATCGGTTGCCCCATGCACGTGTCCCTGTTTGACACCGGCTCCGGCCAGCCACATGGAATAGCCCTGGGGATTATGATCGCGGCCATTTGTTCCCTGCGCGATGGGGGTCCGTCCGAACTCGCCTCCCCACACCACCAGGGTATCTTCCAGCAGTCCCCGCTGCTTCAGATCCGCCAGCAGGCCGGCAATCGGCTTGTCGACCATTTTTGAATTCCGTTCATGACCGTTTTTCAAGCCACTATGCTGATCCCATTTATTATTCCCCAGCGCGACTTCAATATATCGCACCCCGGCTTCGGCAAAGCGACGTGCCATCAGGCACTGGCGACCGAAGTTTTCGGTTGTTTTGTCATCGATACCATACAGTGCCTGCGTCTCTTTGGTTTCCGAATTCAGATCCATCAGCGTGGGAACCTCGGACTGCATCCGAAATGCCAGCTCATACGAATTGATCACGCCTTCGATTTCGTTATCGACCTGGACCTGTGCCAGATGCCGTTCGTTCATCGCCTGTAACAATCCCAGCTGTTGTCGCTGTTGACTGACCGACGAACTGTTGTTGGCCAGAAACCGGATCTGTGCCTCCCGGGCTGCGGTGTCGGCATCACCAATGGCAGTTCCCTGGTAGACGGCGGGCAAAAACGCGCTGCCGTAATTTCGCACGCCCCCATGTCCCCGCGAAGGACAGATCGAAATGAAGCCGGGCAGATTATTGTTCTCGGTTCCCAGACCATACACCATCCACGAACCGACAGAAGGCCGCACCAGGCTGTCCGAACCGGTATGCAGTTTCATCACTGCCTGACCATGCGACTGACCATTCGTGTGCATCGAATTAATGACGCACAGATCATCGGCGTGTTCGGCGACATTGTCAAACAACTCTGAAATCCACAGTCCGCTCTCGCCCCGCTGCTTGAACTTCCAGGGAGATTTCATCAGCCGCAGGTTTTCCTGGGACGACTTCTCAATGTTCTTTGCCGCCTTGAACGGCAGTCGCTGACCATCTTCTTTATTCAGACGGGGTTTGTAATCAAAGGTATCCACATGACTCGGGCCGCCGTGCATAAACAGGAAGATCACCCGTTTGGCCCGCGGTTCAAAGTGCGGTGTCTTTGACATCAACGGTGACTGTGATTTCAACGCAGCTTCCGCGCTCAAACCGGCCAGCGCCATGTAGCCAAAGCCGCAAGCCGAGGATTTTAACATCTGACGTCGTGAAAAATTGCGAGCTTCCATAACAGATCAATCTTTATTCAAAGTCACATGAATACGGAGATTCACGCTGAAATTCAGTTCAGAAAGCGAAATTCGGTCGACGCAAACAGGATCTGGCAATACGAGGCCCACGCTTTTTGCTCCGCCACTTTCGCGTCAGAATTCTCTTTCCCATTCTGCTGCTTGAGAGCATCGATATACTGCACCGCTTCGGACTGCTCGGCTGTCGTCGCTTCCCGGCCCAGGCAGGCCAGGTACAATTCTGAGACACGCTGGCGATCACTCTGTTTTGAGTCTGTTAACAGTTTTGACGCGGTCTGCTCCGCCTGCGAAACCACGAACGGGCTGTTCATCATAAACAGCGCCTGGGCAGGCACGGTCGTCGTCGGACGGTTGCCCACCAGCATTTCCGGAGCCGGGAAATCAAACACGGTCAACGCTGCCGGCACATTGCCCCGTACGATCGGCAGGTAAATACTGCGCCGAAATTCGGACGGATTCTGCTCCACCTTCTTATTCCGGTTCGGGCTGATGGCCTGCTCTGGATAATGGGCTACCGAAGAGCCTCCCTGCTGCAGATTGAGTTTGCCTGAAATCGAGAGGACGGCATCACGGATTTTTTCTGCTGACAGCCGCCGACGATTCATCCGCCACACCAGGTGGTTGCCTGGATCTTTCTGGTAACGTTCTGCGCTGAAGTCGGAACTCAGGCGATAGGTATTGCTGACCATGATCTCACGGATCAACGTCTTTATCGACCAGCCTTCCGCCACGAACCGCTGTGCCAGGTAGTCCAGCAGTTCCGGATGCGTAGGCTGCTCGCCCAGGTGACCGAAGTTATCGACGCTGCGGACCAGTCCGTTTCCAAACAGATGTTTCCAGATCCGATTCACCATCACACGGCTGGTGAGTGGGTTCTGTGACTGGCTTAACCAGTTCGCCAGTTCCAGTCGACCACTCTGCTGCGGACTGACAGGCGGTGGATCCTGCAGCGAAGCAATCGTCAGAAATCCGCGATCCACCTTATCACCCAACTGATGAATATTTCCCCGGCGGGCAATCCGGTAGTCCGCCGGATCGGGCTGCTCACCCACGGCCAGCGCCATCGGTGCTGGCCGCGGTGCGTTCTCTTTTAAATTCGCCAGCTCTGATTTGAGTGATTTCACACTCGCCTGCAGTTCCTTGATTCGGTTCTGCTGCGCGGCATGGTCCGGTTTTGCTTCGTCTTTTTTCGCGAGCTTCACATCCTGGTTCGGGAGTTTAAACTGTGGCAGGAACTGAACCGCATCGACAACCACGTAACCGGAAGTCCCTTTGTTCGAGATTTCTACATGGCCCGCTTTCCCCGCTGCAAACTCAAAACTGCCCAGTGAAGTGAAAATACCGTCAATTGGCCCCTGCTTCGTCTGATCCACGTAGACAGTCTGCATTCCCTGTTCTGACTGAATGTTTACAGGCACCTTACTCGCACGGCCGCCACTGCCCGGAAACGCAAACCGGACTTCATACTTACCGGCGGCGGGCAGATCGGGAGTGAAGCGAATCGTTTTCTTCCCCTGCTCCTCATTCATATCATGTACGTAACCGACGCCCAGGTAATTTTTCGAATAAGCAGACTCTTTCCAGGCACCCGTTTTCGTTGCCTCTGCATCATCGACGACAATTCCCACCAGTTCTTTCAGACGCATCTGCTGACTGGTATCTCCCTGCAGTTTCTCTAACGCGTCGGAATCTGTCTTCAGTTTCGCTTCCAGCGTTTTCAGATCCGTTTCATATTTTTTCAGAGCCGCGGCATGCTCCGGCTTGATCGGCAGCGGACGCGTCATCCAGCCGGAAACGAACTGGTTGTTCAAGCGGTTGCCGTGCACGGTTTCCGTACTGCGAAAGATCCCGGCGAGTGCGTAATAATCGGTCATCGGAATCGGATCGAACTTGTGATCGTGGCAGCGGGCGCAACCCAGGGTCATTCCCATGAAAGCTCGCCCGGTCACATCAATCTGTTCATCGACGACATCCATGCGGAGCTTTTCTTTGTCCCGCTCACTCAGCATCTTGGCCCCCATGACCAGGAAGCCGGTCGCGACGATATTCTGCGTCCGCTCTTCATCATTTTCAAACGGCAGCAGGTCGCCGGCAATCTGTTCGCGGATAAACTCGGTATAAGGTTTATCTTGATTAAACGCCTGAATCACATAATCACGGTACCGCCAGGCATTGTAGAACGTCAGGTTGATATCCAGGCCGTTCGAATCGGCATACCGCGCCAGGTCCAGCCAGTGGCGGCCCCACGTTTCACCATACTGAGGCGTCTCCAGCAGGCGATCGATCAGATGCTCGTACGCCTGGGGAGAAGGATCATTCACAAACTGCTGAATCTGTTTCGGCGTGGGAGGCAGGCCGGTCAGATCAAAATAAACGCGACGCACCAGCGTCTGGCGATCCGCGGCTTGAACCGGCGTCATCTGTTTCTGTTCCAGCTTCGACAAAATGAACCGATCAATGTCGTTACGCGGCCAGTCGCTTTGTTTCACTTCCGGAACATCCGGCTTTGTCAGCGGACGGAACGACCAGAACTCACGTTCCTTCTCAAAATCAATCGCCAGCTCTGATTTCTTCTGGGGACTCGTCTTGACTTGCCCTTCGCGCGGATCGGGTGCCCCCATCTGAATCCACTTGCGAAAGTCAGCGATGACGTTTGCCGGCAGTTTTTCATCTGGAGGCATTGCGTAAAATTCAGGATCATGTTCAATCGCCTGCAGCAGCAGACTCGACTTGAGATTGCCCGGCACAACCGCTTTCCCGGAATCGCCGCCCATACGTATTCCAGCCCGCGTATCCAAAACGAACGAGGCATTTTCCGGATCGGGTTCCCCGGCGTGACAGTCGTAACAATGTTCCACCAGCACGGGTCGAATTTTGTTCTCGAAGAATTCGATCCCGGCCTGCTTCTGCTGCAATTCGGTTTGTGGATCTTCCGCGTGTGCTCTCTGATTGACGACACAGACAACGGCAATACTCAGGCAGGACAGATACAGGAAAGGACGCAAAGCAGTTCTCCTTCTCGAAGCTTTCAGATGAACGCACTCAATCTGCTTAGGGAAGCTCACACTCTGGGAAAGAAATCAGGCGGGAGGGAATCAGTAACCACTGATCAGGCCTGAATTTCAATCATCGTCCAGTATAACGCATCAACGCCCATCCATGAACTAAATAAACACAATTTCCACACAGTTTTACCCAGTTCTCACGCAGAACTTACCAGATCAGTACGAAACGCAGGCGAAAGACTTTTATTAACGAAATAAAGAAATCCCGTACCTGCTGGATCACACAAGTTTTCACGAATCAGCGGCAATAAAACAGGTAGGACAGACCAGCCAAAAACCTACCACGGGTGAGCCAGAATGTAATGCGGGCCGAGCGCAGCGAGCAGGAGAACGCAGCTCACGCCATCGTTTTACAATAGAGCATCCGACCTCTTCGATAATAAGTGAGCTTAAGGCACACGTACTCTCCACACCGTCTGCACTGACACATCCTGTTGCCTCCGGCGATACCGGATTACATCCGGTATCGCCCGCTTTTTCTGCAGCACATCTACGTAATTTTTTCCTGGTAGCAATAAAAGAGCAAATACGAACACTTCTGGCTGCTGGATTTTCAGACCCTTAATCAGTTTTTTTTCGGCAGGATCTGTAACCGCACCGATTGAATACGTTCCAGAGGTACATCTTTCGATGTGGCGCTCACTTCCCCCCAGCTGGATCTACAATTAAACGCACCTTGTCCCCCATTGATTTTGGAACCGGGAGTCAGAATATATTCCAACCGATGTTCCAAATCAATTGCCGCGAAATAATGCCACTCCACCGTTGATTTACTCTCGACGCCTCGCTGCTCCTGCGGACGTTCCATCAATTCATACCCCAGCTGATTGCAGCTACAGCCTGAATACACTTTACCAGGCAGACTTTTAAAATGAACACGCAATGGACTGAACAGCTCAGAGGTAAACTGGCGTGCTTCGCCATCGATAGCGAAATCAATCTCAGGCAATGTCTGTGCTAATTCACTGGTACGAGTTGGCAGTTGCAGCTTCTCAAAATAAATCGTTTCCGTCGTCACGTACGGTCGCATTTCGAAGTGGTCAATCTCATCCAGAGGCAGCATGATCCGTATTGGCATACTTCCCATTCCGGCAGAAAACCAGCCCCCCTCCTTCAGATTCCGTTTGCGACCCTCTTTCGTCACAACCCATAGCGAAAACTTCAGCTGACTGTTCCCCGTGATGTCAAACATCACTTCGGAAGTATTGCCTGGGCTTTGAGGCTCCCCATAAAATCCATCGCGAGAACTCCAGCCAACATGATTCCCGGCGATCAGATGGGTGATTTTCAGGTTAAGTCCCTGCTCAGAAATCGTAGCCCCAGTCTGAGCCGGTATTTTGGAACGGAAGGAATCCTCTTGAAAATTATAAACTTTCAGGATCAGATCAACAGTCGCAGGCAGCTTGTCCCAAAGTGAAAACAGATGAAAGTTTTTCTCATTGGGCCAGGTGAACCCTGCGCCATCCTGAAATGTTCGCAGCGGGATTTTCGTCTGTGAATCGAGAACATTGATCTCTTCAATCTCAAACATTGAAGCAACTGGTTCAGACAGTTCAATGATCGCATGATCCATGAATGCCGCATTGGAAATGCTCGGCAATGCGGTTGGCAGCTCCGAAATGGACTCTCCTTTTCCGTTTTCAAGACTGAAACGACCGTTCGCATCACAACGGGCGATTCCACCAACCTGGTATGTATTGCCTCCGGTTTGCAGTTGCAGTGTATCCGTTCCCCTCGCTTTGCGGAGCAGATTGGACTCAGCAGCAGTCCGCGAGAAATTCCGGGGCTGTGACCAGGTCTTCCAGACCAGGACATCGGGCAAAACGCCATTCGTAGCCTGCGATTCAAACCAGCCCAGATTATCATTCTCTATCGAATAGCCTGAAGGATGGCCCAGTGTTGTGATCCGATACACTGTATCATAGACGGGCAGTTTGATATTGCCGTCTGCATCGGTCAGCAGGTCCACATACTTCAGCTTCAAGCTGGGATCCAGTGAGTGATTCTGAACACGATTGCATTCAATTTCCAGCTGCGGAATTTCCAAACCCTGCATCGGAGCACCATTACCAGCCTGGTATTTCTGCGTGAGCACAACTGGCGCATTGGCCAGTGCCGCATTCAGCAATGCGGTGGAACGTTTGAGATCACCGTGCCTGCGATACCAGGTCCCCAGCAGCTGCTGTGCATAAAAGAAATTCGGGCGTTCCTGCAGAATTGCTTTCAGTGCTTCACGCGTTTCTGGTTGATCAAAGATCTTTTTGTCACTCTTTGTACTGAAATAAGACTGGGCAATTTCATTGCATTTTTTGACAGCTTCAGTCTCTTCGGCATCTATCTGAAAATCAAGATTCATCCATACACCCGAGGACGCCAGATTTGTTTCACTGACTGGCAACTGTTGCGGACGCATTCCAGGTAACATCAGAACTGCCAGAAGCAAAACCACACACAAAGCGGAAAAACGCAGGCGGTCGACTCTTAACAGAGAACGATCCATCAATCTGCGAATCCGTCTCGCCACGGGATGCTCACGATGCACAAAGCCCAGCACAAGAGGTTCCACCAGCCTGACAGACTGGCGACTTGCGGCATCAATCAGTGTTTCACAATACCGCTCTGGATTTGCCAGGCCATGAGTCAGCAGCAGATCATCACAGCAGTCTTCGCGCGTCTGCCGCAGCGATTTTTTCAACCACCACATTCCCGGATGAAACCACCAGACCAGGCTCAATACTGTCTCGAACCAGCCCATCAGTAAATCACGTCGGCGGATGTGAGCCAGTTCGTGCGCCAATACAATCGCCCGCTGATCCGGGTGTAAAGACTCTACCAGAAGTCGGGGAAACAAAATGCTCGGCCGGAAAACACCGATTGCAAATGGCGCATCGGTTTCATCAGAAATACGCAACGCCGGGATTTTTTTCATATTTAACTGTGTGGAAAGACGGACCATTTCAGCATGTAGTTCGCCAGTATTCAGGATATCACCTGATCGCACGATCCGTAAAATAGCTCGATAGCGGCGGACTAAGAAAACCCCGCAGACCAGCATTCCGCAGGCATAAACAGACATCAGCAACAGCGACCAAGGAAACTCGGCAGCGGTTTCCGATGCCTCAACCACCGTGGGAACTGTTGCACTGTCACTCCTCGATACGGGATCAACTGAACTCCCTGCAGTGGGGGAAATTCGATTTGAAGGACTCGCTTCAGAAGCAACGCTGGTGACAGAAGACGTCTTTTCCGCAACAGAAATCTGCGGCGGATCACTGACAACAGTGTTACGAATTGTCGAGTAATATTTCGCAGATTGAGTAATCAAGCCTGTGGACAGATCCAGAAACGGAGGCACCGCAAATTTCAACAGCACGATCAGCAGCAGCGCATAGCGGAAGGGGGCACTGGTAAAACGCTTCGTCACCTGTAAGAGCAGGAATACGATCCCGGCTACTACCGCTGCCTGCCAACTGGCATGCAGAAACCAGTTGCTCCAGTCTCCGGCTGCCTGGTTGAGAACTTCTTGCATCGGCTCTATTCCTTTTTCTTGCGTTTCGTATCGGGAGACCGCATTTCATCCAGCAGTTGCTGCAGTTGCTGAATCTCTTCTTCAGAAGGTTTACGCGTTTCAAAAAAAGAAGCCATAAAGGAAAGCGTATCTCCGCCGAACACACTCTGAAACAAATCATTCATCAGATGCCGACAGGCTCGCACCGATTCGGGAGTCGTGCGAAAGACAAACGCCTTCCCCTTGTCTCCCTTCCGCCGCGTGACCAGCTTACGGGACTCGAGTCGTTTCAATAGCGTCATCACTGACGAGGGTTCCAGCTTCCGCGTCGGCGTCAGTTCTTCACTGATCTCTTTGACGGTTGCCTCACCCAGTCGATTCAGACAGGCCAGGACATCACGTTCCGCATCCGGAATTTTAGCTTTGTGTTGGTTCATACCCCCATTAATAACGACATTTGTCTTTTTGTCAATTAAATTATCACGACATTTGTCTTTTTTCTTTTGCCGGTGGTAAACTTCGCCTATAAAACAGAGTCTGCGCGTCAACCGTGGGTGGGCTCGAATGCAATTCGGGCCGAGCGCAGCGAGCAGGAGGTCGCAGCTCACGCTATCGTTTTGCCATAGAGCAGCCAACTTATTCGATAACAAGTGAGCTTGAGGCACACGTACTCTCCACGCAGTCTGCACTGCCACCTCCTGTTGCCTCCGGCAATACCGGATTACATCCGGTACCATCCAAGTTCTCCCCAGCATATCAAACCGGAAACTTTTGTATCTTTTCGTACCGACTCTGTTAGAAGAAAACGGAAGACAGATTTCGTTTTGAAACCATCGCCGTCCGCGTTACACTGACTGACATGATTTCATTGATTATCACACTCCTGTTCTACAGTATTGCGGGGCTGATTGTCTTTCGCCGCGTGCCGGCAGCGGCGCGTCTGCTTACCTGGGGCAGTCTGCCGATTGCCTGGGTTTCGCTGCTGGGAATCAGTGGTCTACTGCAGACACTGCTCGGGCTGTCGTCGTTGATTCCCTTGCTCCTGCTGTTTGCTGGGATGTTGTATTACCTCTTTCGCATGCAGACTGTGGAGAAATTACCTGTCTCGCTTCCTTCACCGGTACTCTGGATCCTTCTATTAACAGTGCTCGCCGAATGCGGCGTTTCCGTACTGGTTCACACGCGCGTTCCGTGGGGGAGCTGGGACCCGATGTTTACCTGGATCATGCGGGCCCGCTTCCTTGTCGATGGCGGCGCGATGTGGACGCAGGGCTTCAGCAATGACCTGGCCCTGCTCCACCCCGATTACCCGCCGTTGTTCTCCTGGGCGCTGGTTCCGCTCTGGAGCCTGGATGGCAGCAGTTCCTCACTGGCGGTCGCCGCCCTCACCATCCCCTGCTTCAGCGGCTTCACTCTCATTCTCACCGGCTGGTGGGAGGCACTCGAAAGAAAATCTTCTCTGTGGGCTGCCTTCACACTGGCTGTCATCCTCAGCACTCCCTTTCTGATCTACCTGCACGCCGTCAAATCACTCGACTTCATGCTCGCCTATGCGATTCTCGCTTCGCTCGCCTGGTATCACTACGCGGCCACTCATCCACAGCGACTGGCATGGTCCTGTTTCGGCTTCGTGGTGGCCTGGTCGACCCTGGTCAAAAATGAGGGTCAGCTCTGGATGCTCGCCTGCTTGGTTTCCCTGATTCTGATCAAACTCAGCCATGCTTTCCTGCAACCACCTGACATTGAAGCACCACCTGAATCGAATGCTTCAATGCTGCCTTCCCTGCTCAAAGGAGCTGCGATTCCGCTTGTGTTTCTGATCTGGTTCAAAGCCAGCCTCGCACCACCCAATGATTTAATCGAACCACAGCGGGCCTTTGAAATCAGTCAGGTCATCCAGCCCGAAGTCTTTATGAATCCCTATGGGTTGCTGATCCGCCTTGATCAGGTGGAATCTCCCGAATGGCATCAGGTTATCTGGAGCCAGTTGTGGAACGTACTGCTTGACTGGAAAACCGAGGCGATTCTGCTCTGGTCGATCGCAGTGCTGTTTCTGGTTAATTTTTTCTGGCGTCAGCATCGGCTGCCGCGTTTACTGGTAGCGGTGGGGTTTCAGCTGGGCGGTTATTACGCCGTCTATCTGCTGACTCCGTACAATCCGTACTGGCATGTTTCGACCTCCATGAATCGCCTGCTGCTGCACATCGCTCCGGCGGCACTCTGTCTGCTTGGCTTTGCACTTTGTTGCACTTCGAACGTTTCCAAATCAGCTGCACCGCGTTCGCAACCCAAGCGTCTGGGAATACTCTTGAGCCTGTCTTTACTCGGGCCGCTGTTCTGCCTGTATCAGATTCAGACCAACGCCTTTCCCTGGGATTTCCCCCAAGAATCCATGGCTGAAGCTGGTCAGCTGAAAGAACTGAAGTTCCCGCGCGTCTCCCAGGCAACATTTATCACAGACCAATTCGAACCGGCGACTCTGTACCGCATGCAGTTTGCCGCGCTGCCCACCGTGCTGCTCGTTGATCGGCGTGCGCCCGTGCTGATCGCCCGATTTCCGACGGAACAGGAACTGAAAGATTATTGTGCCGCCAATGACTGGGAGCTCAAAGCGCATCAGGGAGGACTGGGCTGGGCCGAGTCTGCCAATCCTCAAGGCCCGCTGCCCCATATGGATCGCCTGCGGGAACAAATCAGATAGAAACAGTAGTGCAGACCGTTATTTCTGCTGCTGATTCAGCGGATTGGTTTCCAGAATGATCTCGTTGATGCCGGTCTGGTTGAAGCCTTTGAATCCTTCTTCGCGCTGCAGTATTTCCAGATGCGAACCAATGGCGCCCTGAAGTCGAAAGCGGTCGGCTGCTTCTTCATTGATTGAGCCCTCTTTCAGCAGTGACTCAATCCGAGATTCCTCAACAGGCCAGACTTCTCCCGCGG
This sequence comes from Gimesia sp., assembly GCA_002706765.1. Classification (GTDB taxonomy): domain Bacteria; phylum Planctomycetota; class Planctomycetia; order Planctomycetales; family Planctomycetaceae; genus Gimesia. Next base: position 49,297 of record PAJV01000033.1, on the reverse strand, counting down.
TAAACGCCTGCTTGAGATGAGGCAGATCCGTAAAGGGCTTCATTGTCTTGACGGCATTTTTCTCAGCCAGTTGTTCCCGGGCGGCGTCAAAGTCGAACTGGCATTCCAGGTGATGCATGCCCGCCTGCAGAAAGGCTTCTCCATGCAGGCGACACCAGAGCCCCACCGTTCCCAGTTGTTTCAATGCGGGCAGTGGTTCATGCGCGAAGTCCTGCGAGACTTCTTCCGGCGACAGATCCACATCGGCAAAGATCACGATCCGCGCGGCTGGCTGTTCCAGTACCTGTGCGCCCCAACCGGCTTCCCGGCCTGCATAAAAACGTTCCCTTAATTCGAACCCCAGCAGTTCCAGTACGGAAATCAGCCGCGCGAAATGTTTGCGACTGGAACGATAGGTATGATGATCGTGATTCGCCCACCCCATGCCCATGGAATCCTGACGTGCCTTCTGAATCCGCGCTACACCATTCCGCTGCTGCCAGTATGCGCGTTCGGCTGCAAAGAACAGATCACAGGTCCGGTCGACTCCCAGATCGTCGATAGCCGCTTTGATCAGAGTTTCCGCTTCCGCAAAGCCGGCAAGCTCATCGTCGAAATGGCGTCTGCGTAATTGAAACGCTTCGGCGTGTTTCCACAAATGTTGCACATCAGCTTCAGGGACTTCTGCTGCGAAAATCGGCGCACCATGTCGCTCGATCACATGCAGTTCGAGTCCATTTTCTGCGATCACAACACGCTGACGGACTGCGGCACCGATTTCACCCGTGATGGGCAGTTCCAGCTTACATTGATGAATGGTTAAAAAGTCCGCCACCGATTCCACGCGAACAAACAGACGCTCCACTTCTGCATCACTGGCCTGGATCGCGGGAAACATCGCATCGGGATGCTGATACAGGGGAGTTTTCGCCCCTTCCAGAACAACATATCCCAATTCAACCAGTTGCTGCTGCAACGCATCGGACCAGTTCAGTTCCAGATGGTCTACCCAGTCAGACAACCGTGTTCCGGTTTTGAACTGCAGTTGATCGGCAAATTCCTGAATCAATGCGGAACGTTTGCAGAACCCGGTAATCCGTTGATGTAAAAAAGCAGCCGTTTCCGGAAACCGTTTCCAGTCATATGCTGTAAGTTGTTCACTGACCATAGCTTAATTCCTTTACGCACTCATTGTTTCAAGCCACTCTGAAGAGTCAAGTTGCTATTCTTCTCTTATTACGCTAAACGGAGTAAAAACAGAAAGTCAATCAGAAAAGTTCTTTTGAACGTATATAATCACAGTGAGGTCTCTCGACGATTTTTCACTTTTGAGTCACTGACAGGAGGACCCGACATGACGCAGACCATCTTATTAATCGGCGCAGGAAAAATCGGTCGCATGATTGCCTGCCTCCTGGATGCCAGCGGTGACTATCAATTGCGGATTGCAGACCAGTTCCCTGCCGCATTGGAACGCATCCAGAAACGTCTGCCCGAGGTGGAAACGCGTACGCTGAACGCCGATTCGCATGCTGAACTCCTGCAACTGATGCAGGGTTGCACCGCTGTCATTTCTGCGCTCAGTTTTCGTGAAAACCCTGGGGTCGCCCGCGCTGCGCTGGAGGCGGGTATCAACTACTTTGATCTGACCGAAGACCGCCAGACCACCGCCGCCGTCAAGGAAATTGCCGCAGATGCTGCCCCTGGTCAGGTCTTCCTGCCCCAGTCCGGGCTGGCACCTGGCTTTGTCACCATTGTCACGAAACATGTCATGGAATGGTTCGACGAAATCGACACCGTGCGGATGCGCGTGGGTGCCTTGCCCCAGCATCCCACGAACTCGCTGGCGTACAACCTGACCTGGTCGACAGATGGCCTGATCAACGAATACTGTAACCCCTGCGAAGTCATCCATTCGCATCACATCAAAAACCATCTTCCCCTGGAGGGACTGGAACAGTTTACGCTTGATGGCAATGTCTACGAAGCCTTCAACACGTCAGGCGGGCTGGGCACACTGTGTGAGACGATGCATGGTCAGGTTCGCGAACTCAATTATAAAACGATCCGTTATCCCGGCCATCACATGTTGATGAAGTTTCTGCTGCAGGACCTGAGACTCTCAGAACGCCGCGCCCTGCTCAAGGATGTGATGGAACATGCGATTCCGGTCACCTTCCAGGATGTCGTGGTCGTGTTCTGTACCGTACGGGGCACCCGGAATGGACAGTTCGTCGAAAAAAGCGATTTGCGAAAACTGTACGCGAAAGAAATCAACGGCGAGATCTGGAGCGCCATTCAGCTCACCACGGGAGCCGGCATTTGCGCCGTCGTCGATCTGGTTCAGCAAAACAGCCTTACAGGCCAGGGACTGATTCGACAGGAAGAAATCCCCTTCGAGCAGTTCATCACCAACCGGTTTGGCCAGTTCTATGAATCAGAAACATTTGGACTCGAAGCATTGAATTCAGACAGGTAAGGACATCATGACGCATCCCATTCAGGAAGTTCTAAAACGTATCGGCGTTTCGGATCAGCCGGCAGCAGTCGCGCTCGGCAATACCTTGCAGGCCGGCAGTGGAGAGCCGTTGACAGCAGTCTCTCCCATCGACGGTTCGACACTGGTCAGCCTGCCACAGGCCACCCGCGGCGATGTCAACCTGGCCGTTAAAACCAGCAAAAACGCCTTTCTACAATGGCGCCAGGTCCCCGCGCCCCGGCGGGGTGAATTTGTGCGTCTGCTCGGGGAAGCATTTCGGAGACACAAAGCCGATCTCGCCGCCATCGTCAGCTGGGAAGCCGGCAAGATCACCCAGGAAGCCTTGGGGGAAGTGCAGGAGATGATCGACATCTGCGATTTCGCCGTCGGTCTTTCTCGTCAACTCTATGGCAAAACTATCGCCAGCGAACGACCAGGGCACCGCCTGATGGAACAGTGGCAGCCCCTTGGCCCTATCGGCGTCATCAGTGCGTTCAATTTTCCCGTCGCGGTCTGGTCCTGGAACGCCATGCTCGCGTTTATCTGCGGCGATACCGTCGTCTGGAAACCGTCTGAAAAAACACCCCTCTGCGCAATCGCCTGTCAGCAGATCGTCAATCAGGTTGCCCTCCAGTTTCCCGAAACACCTGATGGCATTTCAAGTCTGTTGATTGGCGGCGCAGAGGTCGGCCAGGCCCTCGCCGAACACCAGGATCTCCCCCTCATTTCTGCCACCGGTTCGATTCCCATGGGACGCGCTGTTGCAGAAACGGTCGCGCGTCGCCTGGGGCGCAGTCTGCTGGAACTGGGCGGTAACAACGCAATGATCGTCACCGAATCTGCCGACCTCGAAATGACAGTTCGCTCTGCACTGTTCTCAGCCGTCGGTACCTGCGGTCAACGCTGCACAAGCCTGCGTCGTTTAATCGTCCATGAAAGCATCGCTGAGAAACTCCTCACCTCATTGAAGAAAGCCTACCGGAAATTGCCCATCGGCAATCCCCTGGAAGAAGGAACCCTGGTCGGCCCGCTCGTTGATCAGCGGGCGCTGGACTCGATGCAACAGGCCCTCCGCACTGCTGAGGAACAGGGGGGCACAGTGCATTTCGGCAACCCCATTCTGGCAGACATCCCCGCGGGCGGCTCTTACGTGCATCCCGCGATTGTCGAGATGCCCGGTCAGACGGAGATCGTGCAGCAGGAAACCTTCGCTCCCATCCTGTATGTCATGCGTTATCAGAATCTGGAAGACGCCATCCAGATGCACAACGCAGTCCCGCAGGGGCTTTCTTCTGCCATTATGACGAATGATATCCGTCAGGCGGAACTGTTCCTCTCTCCCACAGGCTCCGACTGCGGCATCGCGAATGTCAACGTCGGGCCCAGTGGGGCAGAGATCGGCGGCGCGTTCGGCGGTGAGAAAGAGACCGGCGGCGGTCGCGAGTCCGGCTCCGATGCCTGGAAAGCCTACATGCGCCGCGCCACGAATACGATCAACTACTCCACCGAACTCCCCCTGGCACAGGGCATCAAGTTCGATCTGTAACACAGACTCCCGATGGCATTCATCTATTTTGATTTCAGATCGAAGGAGATTTCATTCCCCCCGGGTTCAACGGTTGCCGTCAATTCACTTTTCGAATGATATTTCGCGGGCAACAGTTCCGGCGAAGCTTTCACGTTGGAATCACTGGGGTGATCGAATTCCCGATACGTCGTGATAATCACCTGATGTGATCCCAGTTCTGCACCCATGGTATCCTGATTGAAATGCAGATCGTACTTCCCTTCCGCATCAGTCTGTCCGTTGGAGGGTCGCCCATCAGTCGGCTGAAAGACAATCGTTGCATAAGGCAGAGGATTGCCGTCCAATGTCACAGTTCCGCTTACCGGCGCGACGTCGGGCATATCCTGGGGAGCCGATGAGCAACCTGCAAACAACAGACTGACCAGGCAAAGACACTTCCAGCGGGAAGTTAAAAAACAGTTCATCGGTAACGGTCCTTTGAGAAATCAGTCTGCGAATGCAACCAGCACCGCAGTCAGCATATTTTTGAATAACGGTCGCAACCCCGGCTCTCACGTAGAAAGTCCGGGATTGGCCGTGAATAGAAACAGGAAAAACCAGATTAGAAATCGCCTAAGATCTCGCCTCCCTTGGCAGAAGCCAGCGCATTCAGCACAGAGTTCTGATCCACATTTTCACTGACGAATCGAACCGCGCCATCCACCAGGAGCAGATGCGCACCGCCCACGTGTGAGCTGCCAGCACCATTTCGACCTACACCGGAAATGGGTGTATCAGCAACGATATTATTGATACCGGTATTGGTGCCATAGATATCAATCCAGTAGATGTAGGTGTAAGCATTCCAGTACGGACCGGTCCAGGCTTCAGCGGTTTTCTTCTGAAACGGCGCTTCCACCATCGCTGCGGTATTGCTGGTTCCATCAATCACATCACGAATACGGGCTGCACCATTGGGTCCCCAGATTCCCTTCGCAATATTCGTGTCTGCTTCCCAGTTTTTGTTCCAGGAACCGTCATTCTGATGTGAGACTAATCCATAACTGGTTCGATAGGCACCGATGGCCTGGGAAAACGCATGGTTGGCTGTTCCCTTCGATGGACCGGCATCTGAGGGACAGACAAAGACAGGCACCTGTGAACTCACCACAGAAAGCTGATCTGTCGTCGGCTGCGTTGCCGAACAACCTGAAGCACTGGTGTAATATGAAGTTCCACTGGGCAAAGAGAAATTATATTTGTTGTATAACGCGGTCTGCTCAATGTAAGGCAACATCATCTGGTAAGCCGTATGGTTCAGAATTGTACGGGAGGCAACCGTGGGCATCAGCGTGGTGCAGTTGGTAGAAGGAGCAATTGCCCCGGGAGGGAAAACGCGGAATGTTTCGTGGTAATTATGCATCGCCAGCCCGAGCTGTTTCAGATTATTCTTACACGTACTCCGTCGCGCCGCTTCCCTTGCCTGTTGCACTGCCGGGAGCAATAAGGCAATCAGGATCGCAATAATGGCAATTACTACCAGTAATTCAATCAGCGTAAAACCGTTTCGCTTTTGTATCGGACGTTCTAAATTCATAATATCACCACTTTCAATATCAGAAGAAAAATAAATATCGCAAAGCCATTCATTAATAAATATGAATGCCAGCCAGAATTTCCATTGATAGAAATTCAGACTATTCCGGCTTACGAATTAAATAAGACCCCGTAATCGCATAATCTCCACTGTTTGCATTCTTCTCAAACCAGTCCGGAAGGACTTTGATATCGCTTGCCTGGTATCCACTCGCGATGCCATGAATGGCATCAAAGGTTTGCGAAAAATAAGTAATGTTTTTCCTGTTGGAACTGCCATCCGCATCCGCTTCTTCAATACGCGCCAGTAACAGATCGGTAGAATCCGGCTCGAACGGTATGGCCCGCTCATTGCCCTGCAGCAACCACCGCTGAGCGGTTTCGTCAAAATGGACCATCCATAGATGCTGCGCCACTCCATCCCATTCCGGCAATCGAGTCTCGCGCGCGTCCAGTCGCGCTTTCAGCGGAATTTTTGAATACAGGAGATATCGAATTCCCCGGTAATCATCGATTCCAAAGATGCTCTGTCGGGAATCATCAATCATGACCATGCCAGGCAGAAGCGTTTGTCTTTTTACCTGCAATGCCGCATAAAACTGACGAGAAAGTTTTTCAGCCGCCTCCCACTTTTTACTGCCTGCCACGCAGCGCATGGTTTTTCCCGCGGGAAGAACTGCTTTCCCGCCCTGCAGATCATGCAGCTCGATTTCGCCTTGAAACACCTGCACTCCGGCGTCTCCCGAAGGTTCGATCTCGACACCAAACAGGGTCCCCAGATCAACCACTGCCCCTCCAGGAGTCTGGACGATGAATCCCTTACCTGCCGGAGTAGACACTCTGGCAATCAGCTTTCCTGCGGAGATATGTATTTCATTTTCCCCTGAAATTTCAAAGGTGGCAGGAGCGGTTATGAAAACTTTCGTCCCCGTTACAAACAAGAGTTCCAGTTCTCCCTGCTCCAGGATGTAAGGCACTTCCGTTTTTAACTGACTGCCAATCCCCAGGGGAATCTGGTCACGGGTCTCTGCCTGGGCGACATGGGTCACTGTCGCATAACCGGGAGCATCCTGTTTCAGGACCAGGAAACAGATCGCTATTACTAATGCAACTGCCAGTCCCCCAGACAGGAAGTAGGTTCCTCTGGCAGGCTGCCTGCCTGTTGCTACAAGTTCATTCAACAGCTCTCGATCCGAAATGTGATTCTGATTTTTGATCGAGAAGGTATTTTTCAGGCTTTGTTCCAGCCTGGCATGAGTCGACAGGAACTCGATATAAAAATCTCGCGCCGATTCATCTACTTCAAGCGTGTACTGTAATTGAGCAAACTGTTCCTCTGTAATTCGACTGTCCAGATGGAGTGAAATCAGTTTCCCCAGTTCATCTCCCTGAAGCGCCTGCTGCTCCTGCGCGGAATCACTCATATCTGTTTCTCCAGTTTGAGTGATTTATTGACACAGTCCATCAAAGTCAATCGGACACGATACAACAAAGCGGCCGTGGCGTTGTAGGTCCTTCCCCATAGACTGGCGAGTTCCTCCAGCGGGAGATCCTGCTCGTAACGCTGCCTCAACAGCTTCTGCTTGTCGTCGGGCAACTGCTCAATACATTGAAACAGGAAGTCAAGACGTCGATCGTATTCCTGATTTCTGGATAACGTTTTTTGAGAGATCTCTCGCAACCGCTCTACGCTGAACAGCATCGGCTCCCGCTGTCTGTCACGATGAAAAGACAGGACCTTGAAAAAAGCGATCTTTGAAGCCCAGGCAGAAAACGAGGTCCCCGGCGTATAATCAGAGACTTTTTCCAGAATACTTTTATTGGTTTCCTGCAGAAGATCGCGCGCAATATCACTGTTACCAGTCAACGACAAAATATAACTGTAAAGTTGTCCCTGGCACTCTGTGACATTTAATATAAATTCTTCTGTAATCATAACTTACAACGCCATCTCCTGAGGCATGGATAAATGGGCGAAATAATGGCCTAAGGTCTAATTCCGGAACCGGCCGCTGTTTGACGTTTTTTTTTCGTGATAACAGGGTGAATTTTAAAAAAAGGAACCGGCACAGATATAACGGGGACGGTACCTGTATCGTATACAGTTCGTCCTGCGAAGAGGTCGCAAATCTGGCGACTGACTGGAAATCAAGAAGGCAGGCAGAGAGGTGAGACCAATTCGCCCCGGACTGTGTCCCGTTTTACTGTAGCGTCTCCAGGGCAAAAGGAACCGGGGCTAATTAAGCGACGCTGTGGTGAAATGTGATGCGAATGTGATGCGTTCTCTAGTTCCCAGCTCACGAAATCAATTCACAACAGAGCAACCCTTTTTTTCTCGAATAAAAGAGCTTGAGGTACACCCACGCTCCGCATCGTCTGCTGTGCCACCTCCTGTTGCCTGCGGCAATATCGGATTACATCCGTTACCACCCACTTTCATTCCCTGCAGAAATTTTCGTGCTTTTCGTCGTAGAAATGTTTCGAGATATTCGGAAACTAACCGAATACCTCGCTCACTACTTCCCCGCCCAGCACTGTGGCAATCTCTTTCCGATTGTTATGCCTGTAAAACAGCTTGTGCTGATCCAGCCCCAACGCGTGCAACAGCGTCGCATGCAGATCTGCGGGAGAAACCGGACGTTCCACCGGCGTATAACCCAGCTCATCCGTCTGCCCGATAATCTGTCCTCCCTTCACACCGCCCCCCGCCATCCACATGCAGTATGTGGTGGGCAGATGATCGCGGCCGCGCCGATCTCCTTTGGCAGATCCTTCTGTCGTCGGCGTCCGGCCAAACTCGCCTCCCCAGATCACCAGCGTCTCGTCCAGCAGTCCGCGGTGCTTCAGATCTTTGAGCAATCCCGCGATTGGAACATCCGTGGCCCGCGCCTGCTTCAAGTGATTTCCTTTCAGAGAACCGTGCGCGTCCCAGCCTCCGTTTCGCAACTGCACGACACGCACGCCCCGCTCAACCAGTCGCCGCGCAATCAGGCAATGCCTGCCGAACTCTGCGGTAGGCCTGTCATCCAGACCATATAACTTCGCTGTCTCCGCCGTTTCGCTTTCCAGGTCGAAGACTTCCGGCGCGGACGTCTGCAGGCGAAACCCCAGTTCATAGGAAGCGATTCGCGCTTCCAGTTCCGAATCTTCTCCCAGTTGATTCAGATGTTCCCGGTTCATCCAGCGGATAAAGTCCAGCTGTTCGCGTCGGTTCTCCTGCGAATAACCGGCTGGCATTTTGGTATAGGGAATGCCCCGTTTTCCATCCACCAGCGTCCCCTGAAACCGCGAGGGCAGAAAGCCGGCACCCCAGCCCGGAGTCTGTGGAGCCGGACCGGTGCTGTTCGACAACATGGAAATAAAAGCGGGCAGGTCACGGCTTTCACTGCCCAGTCCATACGTCATCCACGCTCCCAGGCTGGGTCGGTCTCCCACTGCCGAACCGGTCAGCGCAATGCACTCACCCGGCCCATGCACGGGCACGCGATGATTCACCGCGCGCAACAGACACAGCTCATCCACCAGCTCCGCCGTCGCTGGAAACAGATTCGACACGGGAATCCCGCTCTCTCCGTATTTTTGAAACGTAAACGGAGACGCCATCAGTTTTGAACCCAGACCGGCCCGCGGAATATTGGGAACGCGCGCCGCAATGGTTTCAGGAACTGCCTGACCTTCCAGTTTCGTCAGCAGAGGTTTGGGATCGAACGTATCCACCTGGCTCGGCCCTCCCGACATGAACAGGAAGATCACATTCTTCGCTGTCGCCGGAAAGTGACTTTGCCCCGTGTGAACAGACGTGTCATCGTCGGCACACAGCAGCCCCTCTTCTGCCAGCAATGACATCAGCCCCACCGCACCAAAGCCCAGCACACTCTCTTGCAGCATCAATCGCCGACTGGGCTGCGAAAAGGCAACACCGTTTTTATGATTTGCATCAAATAACATTCAGGCCCTCTGATTTAAGGGATATAAACAAACTCATTCAGATTCAGTAACGCATGGCACAACATCGATAACTGCCGCTCTGTGTCTGTCCCTGAACCACTCTGCAGCAGCGATACAGATCGCCCCTGTTCCTCGTGATTCGGCTTGCGACCCAGGACTCTCAGAAACGCCGCTTGCACCTGCAGACTGGCATCGTCGCCTGTTTCTTCAACTATCTTTTTCGCCAGTACCTGCGCCCGGCGGTCCATGAACTGACTGTTCAACATGTATAGAGGCTGCAGCGCCACAGTCGAGACCTGCCGACGCGAGCAGCTGGCAATGCTGTCCGGTGCATCGAACATCGCCATCACCGACGGCATCTCGCTCCGCCGCTGAAACAGATAGATCGTGCGTCGCAGATCCTCTTCTTCCCGCTCCTGAGGTACACTCGGTCCGCCCAGATCACGTTTCAATTCTCCCGTGGAACACAGGATCGAATCGCGAATCGCTTCTGCTTCCAGCCGTCGACGCGGCCAGCTCCACAGATACTGGTTCTCGGGGTCTTTTACAAAGTTCGCTTCATCAAATGTACGAGCCTGTCGATAGGTTGACGACAGCACAATCAGTCGATGGATGTGTTTCGTACTCCAGCCCTGCTCCATCAGTTCCATTGCCAGCCAGTCCAGCAACTCGGGATGTGATGGCGGCTCTCCCTGCACGCCGAAATCACTGGGCGTCGATACCAGCCCCCGTCCGAAGTGATACTGCCACAACCGATTCACCCACACGCGCGAGACCAGGGGATTCTTCCGGTCGCTCATCCATTCTGCCAGCGCCGTCCGTGAGAGTTGATCGGAATCAGCAGTCGTCGCGCCCAAAACAGCGGGCCAGCCTTTGCCCACTTCCAGACCCGGTTTATGTACATCGCCGCGAATCAGAATCTGTGACTTCATCTGCTTCAACCGTTCCGCGGAATACGGAATCGGATCGCGGTTCACCACCGGCAGCCGCTCAATTTTGTCATGCCCCGTCAACGGAGAAAAGTAGCCCCACGTGTGGGGCTGCCTTGTATGCGCAAACCGTTTCCGGTTGATCAGCTTTTTCGCTTCCCGCTGATAAAAATCAAACGTCCCTTTTGTCATCCACGACTTCAAATCCGTCGGGTTGGGAAGTTCATCTCCCTGGAGAGACAGGTTCCCGAGCTGGCCATTCACGAAAAATCCCTGCAGCCGATAGTAGTCCCGCTGTGTTAATGGATCGAACTTATGATTATGACATTGTGCGCACTCCAAGGTGAGTCCCAACAGTGCACTGCTCGTTACATTGACAATATCCACCAGCACGTCATTCCGCTGCGCTGCTTTGTCCATCTGATTGCCGCTGATCCGGGCCGATGCCAGAAAACCGGTTGCGATCACATGCTCGTCGGAATAAGGAGTCAGTTCATCGCCCGCCAGTTGCTCTTTGAGGAACTGATCATAAGGCTTGTCGGCGTTGAAACTCTCGATCACGTAATCGCGATACCGCCACGCATAGGGTCGAGGCAGATCATGTTGATAGCCGTGACTTTCTGCCCAGCGGGTCAGGTCCAGCCAGTACCGCGCCCAGCGCTCGCCATAATGTTTCGACGCCAGCAGACGCTCCACCAGCTTTTCATAGACGCGCGGATCACGATCATTCTCAAACGCTTCCACCTCCGCCACTGTGGGCGGCAGACCCGTCAGATCCAGGGACAGCCGCCGAATCAGCGTCGCCTTGTCTGCTTCCTCAGCCGGTGTGATCCCCTGCTGCTTCCAGGCACGGGTGATGAACGCATCCACGGGCGTCCGCAGCGGCTTCGGCCCTGTTACTTCTGGTATCTGCGGTCGTTTAATGGTCTGAAATGCCCAGTGATCCGACTCCGTACGCGGCGTCGGCAGCACGGCAAAATCCCACTTTGCTCCCTGGTCGATCCACGCACGCAACAGCGCGATCTCTTTTTTCGTGAGCGCTGCCGCTGAATCAGCGGGCGGCATCCGCTCCTCTGCGATCTGTGAACTCACCAGTTCAATCAGTTTACTCTGCTTACTTTCTCCCGGCACAATCAGTTTTTCGCCCGTACTGAAACCCAGCAGTTCATCGTACACATCCAGACGATATCCCGAATCCGGATTCGTCCCGGCATGACAGTGGAAACAGTTTTGCTTGAGCAACGGAACAATCTCGTCTTTAAAATGCACCGGTTTATGCCACGCGGTCTGCGGCTGTGAACCAGCGGTCGGAATCTGTTCTGGCGAGACATCCAGTACATCGCTCCACGTACGACTCAATACCAGGTCGCTGACATAAATCCGGTCTTCCAGTTCCGTTTTGTTTCCGGTTGCAAAACCAACCCACCGCACACCATTCACACTCTGCGGATTTACCGTCGTTGCCACCGGCGCTTCCCGATCACCGGGTTTGGGATCCACCCACAAATCAAACCGTGTGAATCCAGCTCGCAACGATTTCTCGGGCTTCGACAATCGCCCCACGATCAGGTAATCCCGATCACGCTGCAGTTCCACTGAACTCCAGGCCGTCTTCTGCGCACCGATCCGCACCATGAAAACCACCTTCCCCTTCTGTGGTCCACTGGAGGCGATGTGCACACCAATGTTTGGAGTATGGTTTGCATGCACGGCTTGATCAGAGCCTTCATAGCGATCCAGCCAGAAGACGAAGAACTCTCCTTCATCTTGTGGTTTCTGATCGGCGGCATAGCGGAAACGAAACCGTAGAAACAGTTCCTGATTCTGATACGTCTCCTGCAGTTCCCGCCGCAACGGATTATTTCGATCTAATGATCCCTGAATCAACGCTTCATGCTGAACTGCCCGCTGATTCCCCTCTGATGTCTTTTGTTTCGCTTTGACAAACAGCGCCGGTTGCCTCCGGGAAAGAATCCAGCCCCCGTTCCAGCCAAAGCCCTTCTGGTCTTTTTTGACAGTATCCACACGTTGATTCACCAGCCCCTGTGCGAGGCGCGGGACCTCTTCTGCAAACGACTGTGTGGGACAGAACAGCAGCCCGCTAACCAATAGTGCCATTATCAGCTGCCTGAATATTTTGACCGATGTCTGAGCCCGATACATCATCCTGCTTTCATTTTTATAAAACGTGAATATCTGCCAGGTAGCGTTTATTTAATGGTTTTAAATGTGATTCTCTGACCAGCAACCTTACCCTGGTCGGTTTTAACCGCGGCTAACGCCGTGCGGCTGATCTTGTTTCAGGTACTTTGCCAGTTGAAATGACTTATTAGCCGAAGGGCGTTAGCCCCGGTTCCTCCGATTTGCATAAACGCATTCTAATTAAAAAATACTACCAGGCATTACTCTGATGGTTGCGTCACTGATTCATAAGAATCACCAATCACCAGCCGATCGATACAGAGAGAGTCGGTCACTTCCGTGTACTGTCCGATCCGTAGCCCCAGAGAGTGAATCGAGTTCAGCAGCTTCGCCCCCGTGGCTCGCTTCACCACCACATCCGGCTGCCCGCTCCGATCGTCCACAGGATTCACCCAGAAGTCCAGCCGATTGAAACTGCTTGAGTCCTCTTTCGAAACGTGCCCCACCAGCAGAAAGGTCTCTCCATCAACGGGTCCTGAGAAAAAGCCTTCCTGATTCACATCAAAACGGGCAAAGAACTGTTTCTCTTTCAGTCCGAAATTCGGCACACGTGAATGACTGGCCCCCTTGCCGCCCGGCGAATCGTCAAACCACAGAGCAAAGAAGTCGTTCTCGTCCAGTCCCTCATAGTTCACAAGAATGCTGAAATAAAAATCATCGGCGAGCGGCGTTTCCAGTTTGCGAATTATCCGATGTGCCAGCGCCGGATAAGCGTGATGATGCCCGCGCGACTGCAACACCATCGGCCCTGCTTCCAGTTCGCCCCACTCCATTATCTGTTCGGGTACCACCAGTCGGGTAAAATTCGCATCGGCCCACCAGCCCTCATGGCTGAAGCCCACGCCCCCCGTCTGCCCTGACAGCGAAGTCGCCGGATACTCAAATGCCTCGCCTGCCAGAATGCCTTTCGGCAACGCGGTCTGCATCTGAATCAACGCATACACATTCCGAGGCTCTTCGCTATCAAAAGGGATCGCTTCCACCGGTGGATAGAAGCCTGATTTCGCTGCCGTCAGCTGTTCGAGCGTCGGCACATCAGCAAATTTGGCGGGCGTCAGTCGGATCGCAGCTCCCAGTTCATTCTGTCGGGAGAACAGTACCGCCTGACTCGCTTTCAGATTCAGCATCTTTGCGGCGGACTGCGGTTTGACATCCACCTCCCCTTCAAACACATGGACCTCCGCTTTACCCAGCGGATCAACAACCGTGCCGAACCGCGTTCCCTGGTCGACGATCTGAATCTTGGGAGTATCCACGGTGAATCCCTGTGCTTCGTCAGGAACATAAGCAGCCAGCTTGCCATAGTTCAGCTTCGCATTCAGCGGCGAACACAGTTCGATTTGCGCCGGACCTTCCAGCACGATGCCGGCACCGCTCTCGAAACGAATGCGGCCAATCCCCGATTTCAACCACAGTTTCTTTCCCGCCGCGAACCGGGTTCCATAAGCGATGTCGTCTCCCAGTTCTTCATCTTCCCAGACCGCATCTTCGGTATCCAGCAGCATCCCGACATACTGCAATGCGACCGGTACCGGTTCCGGAATCGCAGCTCTCTGATTTACCGGTTTCACATCCCACCAGCCCGCATTCAGCCACAAAGCGAAACCCACCAGCAGCACGACGGACACCACCGTGACCGACTGCCACAACGAGACGAATCGTCCCGGATCGGTCGCCAATTCTTCCGTGGCGACAGTCGGATAGTCAGTAATTTCCAGGGCTTCAAGGTCGATTCCTTCCGGCACCGCAGCATAGAGTTCCGCTGTCAGCACCGCATCAACCTGGATCTGATTTGTATAATCTTCGATCAGTTCAGGATATTCAGACAGAATCTCGGTCAGCCGCACATCTTCTTCATTCGTCAGGCTATGATCCAGGACCCGACAGGTCAGCGCGGCGAGTTCTTTGCTTATATCTTCGTTTAATGAATTCATCACTGTGCCTCCCGGGCCACCCGCTTTTGAATACATTCCATGAGCGTTTTTCGAATTCGATATAAAGTCATGGAAACCGCATCCGCCGAGCGGCCTGCCTGCGAAGCAATCTGGATCACAGGCATCGCATCACAGTAGCGGCTCTCCACCAGTTGTCGGTGTTCGAGAGGCAGCTTTTCCATGCAATGCATCAGCGCGGCAGTGTGAGCATGTGTCTCCACCGCCCTGCTGGTAGCGACGGCAGCAATCTGTTCCAGCGTCTGTTCGTCTACAGTCGACTGACCGTGATTGCGCACCCGTTTGAAAAATGCCAGTGTCTGCAACTGCGCGATGCGACAGGCCCAGGGAAGAAACGGTCGATCCCGATCATATTCCTGCCGCCTCCGCCAGAGCACGGTATTCGTCTCCTGCAGTACATCATCGACATCGGGAGCCCGACGAATCAGCGCCCTCAACAGTCCCCGCACCGCAGGCTGACATCCGGCAATCAACGCGACATATTCTTCATCCAGATCACAATCCGACAAAACAAAGGCCCTTCTCCGCGGAAACTCCGATCGATTGAATTCGTCCTCTATCAGTTCATTAGATCAACAAGACCTAATCTAACGCAGTTTCTGATAAAAAGATATTTTTTCGACGAGAAGAGGCCCAAAGAATTCACATAAGACATTTTACAACAAACACTTGTAAAAATATCCCTGGGTGGGCTCGAATACAATTCGGGCCGAGCGCAGCGAGCAGGAAACTGCAGCTCAAGAAGAATTTTCACCACAGAGCAACGAAGCAGCGGCAACAATTTTTCGTACTTTTCATGGTAGAAAGAAATTTCGAGCCTTTAGTGGTTCTTACCGCCCGTCATAACCAAACACCCCGATCACACGGACCGACTCTCCTGCTGCCTGTAATCGAATCCGATGCTTCCCGAACGGCAGCCCCAGCACGCCACGACGGTTTTCAATAAAATGGGTCCGATCCTGCGAATCGGTAAACGGCTGATTCGTCGGCTGTGACCAGGCCAGCTTGCCATCCACCTCTGCCACCAGCGTTCCTCCGGCCGAATCATCCAGCCAGACGATCGACAGCTCATCCGCCTCGACGTCAATCTCCAGAGTCTCTCCCGGCTGCAGTTGGAACGCCTGCTCTTCATACGGTGCTCCCCACTTTGATTGGAATTCCTGCACCGTAGAGGCCCCCTGCCAGCCCTTCGCATCCACACCATAGAACCGACGGTTCAATCCCACCTTACAGTCCACGGCAATCAGCCGCGCACTCGAATTCGGAATCTCGATAATGTGCCGATCACCGCGCGCCAGCCGTCCATGCACGAACGTCGAATTCCGCAGATTCGGAACTGTGAAACTGTGGCGGCCATGCCCCGCATTCTCTACCGGCTGACCGTCGATTAGCAACCGCATCATCTCCTGTTTATTATCCGCCCAGAGATTAAACGCCGCGTCTTCCAGGATCATCATTCGCCCGTCTACAATCCGCGGGCTGTCCTTCTCAAAGCGGACCATCTCCCCTTCCCAGTTCCGCGCAAACACATTCATCCGCACGGGGAGTTGCTTTTGGGAAATTCCCGACGGTATATAATCTGCAGAGTTTATCGCCGACAGATAAGGTCCAGAGTAAGGTATTTCAAACACCTGCTCCAGCTGTTTAAACCAGAGATAATGACTGCCGGCGGCAGGATGCCCACCATCGGGAGCCATCGCAAAATAATTGCTGGTCTTTTTCAGATCGAAGATCAACTGCCCCATGTCCACAAATGGAATACCATAATACTCACACAGCTTCTGCATCGGCTCGGTCATCGAATTCGGATGCCCCTTATCCCGAATCCACATGCAGGAGACAAACTCCACACCCGGATAGTGTCGCTGAAACCAACGGATCGCCCCTTCATAGGCGGCAATTTCATCCGGCCGATCAATATGCTCATTGTGACCATGTCCGAAGATCACAAGGTCCGGCCCCGAATATTTCGCATTCGGATAAAACCCGGGAAACCTTTTATGCCACGACCCGTATGGGTACAGCTCCAGCCATGTCTTCCCGGCCGGATGTCCATTGTCATTCGGATTCGGCGGAAGATCCAGTTCTGCGTATGCTTTGAAACCGCTATGCGATTCGCCGATCGACGATCCATCGCAGGCCATCACGTTCAGCAACATCCTGTCGACCGGATAATGAAACTTCCGCAGCAGTTCCCGCCGCAGTCGTCCCGTACACATGAAATAGTGCTGTGACCAGCCCACATAATCCTGCAGATCGGGCCGCCCCAAGCGTTCTGCGATCAGACGTTTCATCACCTCCGGATTACCCGGTCGAGCTTCAATCAACGGTTCCTTATAATGCGGGCTCGCTGGATCTTCATTATAAAAATAGAGCCGCGGATTCGCACTCCCCCTGTCGATGCTCGACCCCAGCGTCAGGATCGAAATCGGCTTTCCCGTAGTCAGCTTCTGCATCGTGCGGGGAATCTTCTGATACAGATCGGGGAGTGCGCGGGACGTGGTCGGTGCTGTCTTCGCGGCAGTTTCCCCTTTGACCAGTGCGGGGGAGTTCACCCAGACCCGCTTGTCAGAATTATTCACAAATTCAACCAGCACGCCTACCACATTGCGAAATGAAGCATCCGATTCGAGCTGCTCTTTAAACCGGGGATCGATCTTGAGTCCGTTCAGCTGCAACTCAAATTCTTTTTCCGTCTCCTGTGACGAAGTCTCCAACTGCGACGATCGGACGAGTTCCCCCCGTCCGTGCTTTGCAAACGTGCGCTTGTCGGGCATCCCGAAGTCCGCCGGCGACCACTGTCCCTCAGAACTTTCAATAAGCATTAGGCAGAGACGCGTCTGGAGTGCCCCGCTCTGTTCCTGATACCCGTTGACCGATAGACTGACAGTATCGCCCGACTTAAGCTCCAGTTCAGGCAGCGTCGCAAACTGCCAGATCCGCTTGCCTGGCAGAATCTCTACCACATTGCTAAACGGCTTGGGCTTCAGTTTTTCGTCTCTGTTCCCTCTCATCACGTCTCCCCAGCGATCGGTATTCCAGCAGAGGATCGATCGACCGGGCTCCGGGTCAGCCGAGTTCCGCAATCCAAACTGGGGATTCTGGAGCAGATTCTGCACTGTCTCCGATTCCTCAGCACAGATAGTAGAAACCAGAGACCAGACAACAACAGACAGCAGTACGTGAATCACATTTTTCACGGCAGGACTCACTGGCAGGGAAATTAAGCTTGGTGATTAATAATGTAAATTTATCATAGCCAGATTCAGAGACGGACCACAAGAACACAACGACGATACAACACAGAAAACAGAATAGGACAAAATAATAGGACAGAATATAGATCAGGGGGTAAGCCCGAATACAATTCGGGCCGAGCGCAGCGAGCAGGAGGTCGCAGCTCACGCTATCGTTTTACAATAGAGCAGACAACTTCTTCGATAATAAGTGAGCTTGAGGCACACGTACTCTCCACATCGTCTACACTGCCACCTCCTATTGCCCGCGGTCGGTGTCGTGGAAACAATTACTGCCCTGCAGCCAGCACGCGCTTCGTATGCGCCAGCACCAGCGGTATCGCTGCCCTCACTACCGGGAATGTGTGCCCGCCTTTGAGTTCCACATACTCGTGAGGCAGTTTCAGCTCAACCAGCCGGTCGCGAAAATGTTCATTCATCGTGCGGTCAAAGGCATTATCAGCCGTGATGATCAGTACCGATGCCCCGCGTAGCTTTTCCGTGTCATGGAGCGGATTAAACTTTCTCCACACTGCTTCATCTGCACCGAAACGATCAAGGGGCACTTTGTAAGACTGCCCTTCCGGTAATCCCGTGCGCGGAAAATCGAGCAGACCGATGATTGAACTCACCGCGGCAAACCGCCCGGGATGCCGTTCAGCAAAACGCACGCAGCCAAAGCCCCCCATCGACCAACCGGCAATCGCCCACTGTTTTTGTGATGTCGGCAGTTCATACTGTTGAGAGACCATCGCCAGCACCTCTTCCAGATACGTTTCATACACATCCTGCTTGCGCAGCGGCGAATTGATGTACCAGCCATCATCGCCGTCCGGCAGAATGATAAACAGTCCCGAATCGAGCAACTGCTGGCGGACCAGCTTGTCATCAATCAGCGATCGCTCATGCCGCCCGCGCCCATGCAGGATGACCAGCGTCCGTCGCTCTGCAGGTTTGATCGATGACCACTCTGCAGGCAACACGACGACCGCCCGCTTCCGTTTTTTCAAACTCGCACTTTCAAACGAAACCGCAACAATCCGCGGAAAGAGTTCCTCAGTTACCAACTCAGCAGCACTCACCACAGAGGCAGACAGCGACAGCCCCACCATCAGGCCAGCACTCATCAGATTGTTCAAAAACCGTTTCGAAAACATCTCACTTCCCAAACAGTATCAACATTATGGGTAAACAACATGGGCAAACATCATTGGTAAACATCATGGGTGGGCCCGAATGCAATTCGGGCCGAGCGTAGCGAGCAGGAGGTCGCAGCTCAAATTAACAATTCACAACACAGCAACCTACTCTAATAATTCAAACAAAATGGGGCACGCTCATTCCTCACGCAGCACTCACTCTGCCACCTCCTGTTGCCTGCGGCAATACCGGATTACATCCGGTATCACCCTTCATTTTCCAATCGCCCATTAATACACCCGAACTTCACACACCCGCGCCTGATCTTCACCGTTCGTAGCAGTCACAATAATTCGCAACCTCTTCACGCTCATCTCCGATTCCAGACGATGCACGCGCCGCCGCTGGTAATTTCCCGTGACGTTAACCACCTGTTGCCAGCCAGAGCCATCGTGCACTTCAATCTGATAATCCCGCACCGTTTCCGGCTGAGGCCTGCCCCACAGCATTTTCCCGGTATAACCATCATGATGGCTCAACGTCAGATGACGATGCAGGCCCGAATCGAAAATCAGCTGGATCACATTCACGCTCATCGGCGTTTCCCATTCCAGCAGCAGCGTCGCAGGCAAACCTGCTGCTGGATCGGACATCCAGCGGTGTCCGCCGGGAAACGCACGCCCCTCCGGTGCGCCGGCTGAACCGTGCACACTCCGCGTCTGACCCGAAATCACTCTGGTCGCTTCAAATCCAGCCTGCTCGCTGCTGGCTGTGATTCGTGCGGAACGGGCACCGTCGGTTGTATCTTCATTTCGAATTCCCACCAGATACGTATCATCCTTCAACAACTGCTGCTGAATCTGTGACATGATTTGCGGATTCGTACTCAGTTCAGTCGGCTCCTGCCGCTGTTGAATCGCCAGCGCTGCCGCCGTCCCGACTCCCTGCCCGATCGCCGCACACGTCGCCATGACCCGCGTGGATGAGAACGCCACATGCGTCGCAGAAATATTCCGACCGGCAAACATCAGGTTCTTACGGTTCACCGAAACACAGGCCGACAGGGGGACGTTATACAAATGCGGGACCGGATGCTGTGTGCAGGGCTCCAGCCCGGGCGCATCGATGCCTTCGGGCGGATGCAGATCCAGCGACCAGCCACCGCAGGCAATCGCATCCGGAAAATCGCGGGACGAAAGCAGATCGTGTTCGGTTAAAATGTGCTGTCCGATAAACCGGCGGCTTTCGCGTTTGCCTGGTACGAATCCAAACCAGTCGAGCGCCCAGTGTGCCGCCTGAAACGGATCTTCATCGGCGGGCGTTCCCTCTGGTCCGTTTTTCACATGATCCCAGATCCCCATCACAATCGCCAGCAGTTCATCCCTGATGCGTTCATTCTCTTTGATCGTATCCAGCACACCACCCCACTCGGCCCACCAGTAACCATACTCGTGCGTCGGCTCTTCTTCGCCCGGCGTGGCATACAATCGCAGCTTCAACTCCGCAGGATCAAACTTCCGCGCCCACCCGGGTGCCACAAAAGGCATGGGCCGCTCATGCCGTCGGGCCTGCATCAGAATCGTCGAGCCCAGTCGATGTTGATCCGCCGTCTCCGGAGCCAGACTTTCCTGAAACTGCTGCCGCCCTTCCCGACCTTCCATGAACCGCGCGCCAGCTTCAGCCGCCAGTCGACCATCGCCGGTACAGTCAATAAAAATGTTCGCGTTGATCGTGAAGCGGTCTTCCGTACTCTGCCGTTCTGCAGTCGCACATTCAATCTGGTCACCATTCAAATGAACTGACGTCACACACGTATTGAGCATGAGTGTCAGATTGGGTTCGGCCTGGCATTTCTCGTACAGGATCAGATCGAACATTGAAGCCGATCGCTGCGGATTGCGGATGCAATTCTCCAGTCGCAACTCTTCAATAATCGCCCCTTCGCGGGCCTCCGTCTCCAGTTCACGCCCCCGATCAAAACGCCCTGTACCATTCGCGCCAACAATATGCATGCGGACTTCGCTGGAGGCATTTCCGCCCAGCACTGAGCGATCCTGGCACAAAATCACCCGTGCGCCACACCGCGCCGCAGCCAGCGCCGCACAGCAGCCCGCCATGCCTCCGCCGGCGATCAGAATCTCGGAATTCAGAATATGCTCTTCCAGAATCGACATTTTAACTTCAGACCCTTTATTGTTTGACACCCCGTTTAAATGGCATATAATAACCTTTTCTACTGACTATTCAATATATATTGCTAATATTGCGATCTGTAATGACACTTATTCAAAAAGAACCGCCTCATTCGCTGGCCCTGGAACTCTCCGAACGGATTCGACACCGGATACAGTCCGCGGAATTTACGGACGGTGATTTTTTCCTGACCGAAGCCGAACTGGCGGAAGAATACCAGGTTTCGCGGCGTATCGCCCGCGAAGCCGTCAATCGCCTGTGCGCCCTGGGACTGCTGGAGGGTCGCAAGCGCAAAGGGCTGATCGTCCGCCATCCCGATCCGGTTGAAGTCTGGGCCAACTGCCTGCCTTCACTGGCGCGTTCGCAGGAGAAGCTGGCCGAACTCGCGTCATTCCGTTATGCCCTCGAAGTCGGTGCGGTGGAACTGGCGATTAAGAATGCCAGTGACGCTCAAATCGAAGCGCTCACAGAACTCGCCGAACAGTTCAAACAGATCGCCCGCCAGAAAAAAGACCGCCCGCGCCGCATTGAAACGGAACGGCAGTTTCATGGCCTGATCCTGGAGATGTCAGGCGTGCCGCTGATCGCTGACATGCAGAAACTGCTGGCGGCTCTCTTCGAAACATCCTATCCCACGCGAAAATCTCCCATGCTGGACGATGATGTCAACGAACGCATCATCTGGCAGCACTTTGAACTGGTCAGCGCGATTCAGGATCGCGATGTGGAACGGGCACGCTCTGTCATGCGGGCTCACTTGAAATACCTGTTGATGCCGGAACGGGAAATCGACTGAAGAACCGACACTCTATCTCAGAAAGTGAATCACCATGAAGAAAACACAATCCTGCCTGATAGCCCTGTTGCCTCTGCTCTGCTGCAGCATCATGTCCCTCACTGCTTTCGCTGCGGATGAGAACAATGACCTGCCCAAAGTGGAAGTCAGCAATGTCCACCAGGTTTTTGATAACGGCGAACACAATGCGTTTACCGATATGATTGAATTCAAGGGGAAATACTACCTCACCTTCCGCACCTGCCCGGGGGGGCACATGCTGTTTCCGACGTCGCGTATCCTGATCATGCAGAGTGATGATGCAAAAACCTGGCAGCAGGTCGATGAATTCTCCGTCCCCAAACGGGATGTCCGCGATCCACATTTCCTGATTTTCAAAGACAAACTGTTCGTCTATTCTGGCACCTGGTATTGCGGCGACTCAGCCCCGAAAACACGAACCATCAACGAGCACCTGGGCTTCGCCGTCTGGTCTGCTGACGGTAAACAGTGGTCAAAACCGATCATGCTGGAAGGCACCTACGGCCATTACATCTGGCGGGCCGCCGCTTATAAAGATAAAGCCTATCTCTGCGGTCGCCGCATCCGCCATTTCGCGAAAGACGACCAGGGACGTGAACTGATTGAAACCGCCATTCTGGAAAGCGACGACGGCCTGGTCTGGAAAACCGCCGGGCTGTTCAATGAAAAGCAGGGTGACGAAACCGCGTTTCTCTTCGAGGAGAACGGCGACCTGCTGGCTATCGGCCGCAGCGGTTCAAATCCTGCCTGGGTGATGCGATCACGGCCCCCCTTCGAAACCTGGGATCGCAAACAACTCGACCGTTATATCGGCGGACCGCTGCTCGCCAAATGGGGTGATCACTATCTCGTCGGCGGCCGTCAGCGCAAAAACGGGAAATATGTAACCTCTCTCTACTGGTTCAAGGATGATGAACTGCACGAATTCGCTTCACTTCCCAGTGGCGGAGACAACTCGTATCCCGGCATCCTGATTCTGAGTCCCGATCACGCCCTGGTATCCTATTACTCAAGTCACGAAAAAGACGAGGATGGTAAACCGATCACCGCGATCTATATGGCCGATCTGAAACTGAAATAACTGCCATTCCAGTGAGTTCGAGAAGGGAAAGTGTCCTGCGGGAGGCTTTCCCTTTTTTTTCGCTATCGCATCACTGTATCATAGCGATACCGGTTGCTGCATTCAGAATCGACGGCTTTCATCTCAAAACTTGACGTCGCCGATATATCACGATATATTAAATTCATCAAACCAGCCCTTTCTCGAATGCGATAGCAGTGGACGCTGATGGAAGACACTTCAAAAAATCTCACCGAATATTCGTATCAGTATATCAAACAGCAGATGGAGCAGAATGTGCTCTCGCCGGGCGCCCGCCTGGTGAACCGCAAACTGGCTGCCGAACTGGGTGTAAGTGCGATTCCCGTACGTGAAGCGATCTGCCGCCTGGCATCAGAAGGTTTCGTGGAACACATCCAGGGCTCCGGTGCCTTCGTCCGCGAGATTGGACGTGAAGACCTGGATGAACTGTACGTGTTGCGTGATCTGCTCGAAAGCTTCGCCGCCGGGGAAGCGGCCCTGTATATTACTCCACAGCAGCTGGACGATCTGCAGTTCCTCATTGACGAGATGCGCGAAATCACTGTTTTACTCAACGAACGGAACGCGAAACATACCACGCCGGCCCAGTTCAATCGCTGGGTTGACTGCGAAACCGAGTTTCATGAAATCCTGATCGAAGCCTCGCGGAATCGCCTGCTAAAAAAAGTCATCCAGGAGCAACGGGCCATTACCGATGTCTTTTATGCCCTGCGTCAGCTGAAACATAAAATCATCACTCCGCAAAGTGCAGAAGAGACCTGTGCGGGCAAAGAACAGATCCTGGCTGCCTTTCGTAACCGGGATGCAGATCTGGCGCGCCAGATCATGAGCGAACAGATCCAGGCAGGCCGTCGCGACGTCCTGGCTTTTATGAGAAAACAGGAACGAGGCCGTAATGCAACTTAAACAGCTGGAAACAGGAATCCTGTTCAAAAATGCGAAACCGCATGTGAAAAGCGTGCACGCTTACTTCCCCTCGGTTGCCGCTCTGCCCGATGGCTCTCTGCTTGCCATGTATATGCTGGGGGAAGCCTTTGAAGCAGTCGACCTCAAACTGCACCTGTCCCGATCGTTTGACCAGGGGCTGACCTGGGAATACCAGGGGCCGATCAATACCAGTGTCACCGGGCGACAGACTTCTACATTCGGGCGGCTCACCGCGACGGAATCAGGCGAGCTGATTGCGAATCTGGTGCGATTTGATCGGACCGACTTCCCTGACGAAGGCTTATGCAATCCCCAGACTCTGGGCATGGTCCCCTCAGAACTGTTACTGATCCGCTCCCTCGACCTGGGCCGGACGTGGTCAGAACCAGAAGTTGTCTCTCCCCCCCTGGAGGGTCCCGAATTCGAAATGTGCAGCCCGATCACGCAACTCACTGATGGTCGCTGGATCTGGCCGACTTCCACGTGGCGCGACTGGGCCGGCTTTTTACCCAACGGAAATCGCATGCTGGCGCTGGTTTCCACCGATCAGGGCCACTCCTGGGATGAATACCTCGACATCATGCATAGTGAGGAAAACAACCTGATCTTCTGGGAATCCAAGGTGGTGGAATATCCTGACGGACGCCTGCTGGCAGTGGCCTGGTGTTACGACGAAGCGACGCAGACAGATCTCCCCAATCATTATGCGGTCAGCGACGACGGAGGAAACTCCTGGTCGGAACCTGCTTCCACTCAGATCGCAGGCCAGACCTTAACCCCCTGCCTGCTCGAAGATGGCAGCCTGCTGAATATTTACCGTCGTATGGATCAACCGGGGCTCTGGGCCTGCCTGTCTCGTTTAGATGACACAGGCACCTGGATCAACGGAGATCAGCAGCCCCTCTGGGGACACAACATGCTGGAAGGCATTACGTCCACAGGCGAAAACATGTCAGATAATTTCGCCGCACTCAAATTTGGTGCGCCCCATATCACCCGACTGCCCGATGGCGAATTGTTTGTCACCTTCTGGTGTTACGAACAATGCGTCAGCGTCATTCGCTGGTTCCGTTTTCAGGTAGACCCCGAGCATTCTGTTCAGACCAGCCAATCTGCTGTCAACTGCTGAGTATTACCTCAATCGCAACCATTGCCTGTGCCTGCAGAGTGACTGTGCCAGGGTCCGGCTTCTGAGGAAGGTATCGCTTCGCCTCCGCTGCTGCTGAAATATTATTTTTGTGATTCAGCAGACTTTTTCCATTTTTTAATTGATATTATAACCAACCATCACGATGATATATCATAATATATCTAACTACTATCAGATTGAATCCGCTCGTTATCTCATTCCTGTATCATCCGTTTCGGGGGAACACCCATGCTGTCACACAATTCGCAGCCGAACAGAGCACAAAGAGCTTTTACATTAATCGAGTTACTGGTCGTGATCGCCATCATCGCGATTCTGATTGCACTGCTGCTGCCTGCCGTTCAACAGGCCCGGGAATCAGCCCGCCGCAGTACCTGTAAGAACAATCTCAAACAGATTGGCCTGGCTTTGCACAACTATCACGAGACGCACAGCATGTTTCCCTTTGGTCGCAGTTTTACCGATAACTCCACCTCTGCCCCGCAGAACTTTGGCTCGCAGATGTGTTCCACCATGTTGCTCCCGTTTCTTGACCAGACAAATATCTATAATCAGTTCAATTTTCTGAATGCATTCAATCACTCTTCGAACGCCCCCGTCACGCAACAGAAAATCAACGTGTTTCTCTGCCCCAGCAACCCACAGGACGAGGGACTCAACTGGACCGGGGCCGGCGGACCTGACGACTCCTGGGGCAGTCACTATCAGCCGGTAGCACATAGCGGCCGCGACGGAAACCCGGCCCGTGATGGCCAGGACGCCGTCGGCTTTAACAAGGATGGGGTCTTTTATCGCAATTCAAAAACCCGCTTTCGGGATATCCTGGATGGGTCCAGTACCACACTGGCTTTTGCAGAAACGGTCGGCGACAAGCCCGGTTCACACGAACTGTTTGCCTGGGGTGCCTATGGGGGCGGCGGCATTGGCGTTCGCAGCGGCATCAACGCTAATTTCCCTCTGCTCACCGGCTGGAGCTGGAATGGAGATGACTTCACCGGGCCGGGCAGCTACCACACCGGTGGTTGTCATTTCCTGCTGGCAGACGGGGCAGTCCGGTTCCTGTCAGAAAATATCGACCTGGGAACTCTGCAGGATCTGACGACACGCGCCGGCAGCGAAGTCATTGGTGAGTTCTAGAGTACATCACATTTAACCATAGCGTCTCTCAATCTACTATACGTGGCCCAAATGGCCTTGAAGGCGCTACAGTAAAACGGGACACCGTCTGAAGTTTCCTGGCTTTATCAGAATATCATTCCCATTCCAAGGCACCTCTTCTACCTGGTATCAGCATATGAGCAAACTCAAATTCCTCTGCGGCTGCCTGTTACTCCTGACCGGTTGCGGCCAGGCTACTGACGAAATGGAACTTACTGCCGTGAAAGGCACGGTCACCTACCAGGGCGATCCGATCCAGGAAGGCGTGATACGTCTCGTGCCTGAGAAAGGAAACACCGCTCCGGCGAGAACGACCCAGATCAACGCCGGAACATATCTGTTCGCCGACCGCTCGGCAGTCAAACCGGGCACCTACCAGGTGGAGATCAGCGCCTACCAGGGAGAGACGGGACTGCCCGGTGATCAACCCGCCGGCAGTTCCACCAGCCGAAAACAATATCTGCCGGAACAGTTCAACACAAAATCCACGATTGAACCACTCACCATTCCGCCGGACAGTGACCCGGTCCAGCATGATTTTAATCTTCAATAAAAAAAGGCCCGCCATGAAAATGCATTTGAATTTTCCTGCCTTCTGTAAACTCGGATTCGGCCTGCTGTTGCTGGCTGTCATTTCCGTCACCAACCTGAAAGAAACGCGGGCGGAATCGCGGTTACTGGTGGAAGCCACCAAAGAACTGCCGCGACATGGCGAAGGTTCATTGATCACCCTGGATAACGGTCGCCTGCTGCTCGTCTATACCCAATGGTACCATGGCGCCGGCGATGACCATGATCCGGCACGCCTGGTCGAAATCCATTCTGATGATGGCGGCAAAACCTGGTCTGCTCCCCAGACGGTGCAGGAAAACATCGGCAAGATGAATGTAATGTCGACCAGTCTGATCAAAACGACGAGCGGAAAATTACTGTTGACCTACATTCGCATCGACAGCAACCGTTTTGCCAATCTGTGGTGCAAAATATCGACCGATGAAGGAAAGACCTGGAGTGAACCCCGCCAGATTTCTCAAGGTACTGAAGGCGTGATCTTCACTGTCAATTCCGCGGCCATCCGCCTGAAATCAGGTCGCATCCTGCTGGCCGCCTATGGCTCACCCAGCGCCTGGCAGAAAGACGAGCATTTCCGATCCTACAGCTATTATTCTGATGATGAAGGCCAAAGCTGGAAAAAATCAGTCAACGAGGTCGACTGCCCCCTGCGCGGCGCCATGGAACCGGAAATCGAACAGTTGAACGATGGTCGCATCCTGATGCTGATCCGCACCCAGACCACGCGCATGTATCGCGCCTTCAGTAACGATGGCGGCCAGACCTGGAGCCCTTCTGAGAAAACGGATATCGTTCACCCCGAAGCCCCCATGCAGCTGCAGCGAATCCCCGGCACCGATAAACTGATTCTGATCTGGAACAATGCGGTGGTCCCCGGAGCCGATCACCAGGGTCCGCGCACACCACTGACCATCGGAATTTCCGACGACGAAGGCGAAACCTGGAAACAGCTCAAAAACATCGAAGAAACCAAAAATGGCTCCTACAGTTATGTCAGCATGGCCTTCCGCGACGACACACTGCATCTGGTCTACTATGGACCAGGGGGTCTGCGCTATCAGTCGATTCCGGTTAAACAACTGCTGCAGGATTGATACAAGGCCCCCAAAGGGTTTTAAGGCTAGAGGCCGATGTGACACTTAGTAAAAAAAAAAACAAATCAGAAGAGCTAAAGGGGGCGGGTCTTTTTTCAAAGACTCCTGCCCCTTTTCCTTTCTCAGCAGCAAGAGGATTCCAGACAATTTAACATATGTTTGGCACAGGATGAGTGATAAAATAAAAACTGAATAATTCCTGGATGAGTTTCAGGCACAATCCAAAAATTGATTCTGACCTTAAATTACTTCGCTCCAGATTATCTATCATCTGCCATCGCAACCCTTGCCATGAGTCTTCCCCAATGAAACAAAACTATTTTTTATCACTGTTGATCTTTGTTGCCGTGCTGGTGCTGTTAAATTTCTTCTTTCAACTGCATATTTCCATCTTTGGCAGTATCGTCCTGACGATCGTGGTCAACCTTGTGTTGAATCTCATTTTCAGCCGCAAACCCTAAATCAGGAAAGTGCGTCACCGATGTTGCTCAATGATTATCCATCACCAGCAGAAGGCATATAGGGGTCAGGTTTTTTATATTCAAAGAGTCCTGTCCCTTTACCTGTCCCTTTATCTTTATCCAGGTATTTCTGCTACCAACAAAGGGTATGCAAAGAGACTAAAATATTTGATTCGGATGGTTGGTTCTGGGGTGCTGATGTCAGTTAGTAAGGCTGCTGCTTTGCGGTTCTGCCTGCAGAAGCAGATCAACGGTTCCGGACACCTTTATTTGATTGCATTCGAATTGATCAGATTATTCTTGGCATATTTAGACATTTGTCTAAATATGCATTGACCACAAATAGACGTCTGTCTAAATTGGTGATGTATATGAAACACCAGTTACTTCAGGAGCTTTAGATGGCAAAGAATTCCAGGAGTGGTCACCCCGTTTCTCAAGATCTACCTGAGGCAGAGCTTGAAGTACTGGCTTGCCTCTGGAATGCAGGTGCTTTGACGGCTGGCGAAATCCGAAATCAATTAGAGTCATATCGTCCGATGGCTCATGGTTCTGTGCTTACGCTGCTCAATCGATTGTCTGAAAAGGACCTTGTGAAGCGAGAGAAGTCAGGACAAGGCAAATCATTTGCTTACCGCGCGACACGAGGTCCAAAATCCACTCATCGTCGAATTCTGCAGAAGCTCAGACAACGAATATTTGGTGGAAACTCAGTCGCGATTGTGGCATCCCTGCTGGAAAGTCAACCCACCAGTCCGGAAGAAATTGAGGAACTCAAGGCTCTCATCGAACGTCTTGAACAGAATCAGAATCTGGAGGACAAATAATGTCCGTTGATACAATTAATTCCGTGGCCGATGCGTGGCTCTTTATTGTGAAGCACATGGCCTGGCAGTCCACTGTCGTCGCATTGCTTATCTTTGTCGTTGTTTTCTGGAAGCATCGTATTTCAGCAAATATTCGGTATGCGTTGCTGATGCTGGCTCTGATCAAGTTTGTTGTGCCACCGTTTTTTGCAATGCCGGGTGGAATTTTCAGTCAGTGGGAAATATCAAACGGTGCTTCGGTTGAAAAGACATCGCGTATGGTATCCGAACTCCCACCAGAAGGTGAGAATCTGGTAGTGCCGTCTTTCGAATCAGTAACACGTGACAGAAGTGATCTGCCTGTTACTGTTCCGAATAACCCGAAGAAAGAAGTGAAATCGACTACCGAAACAGCTGATTCCCCGGTTTCGATAATTTCCTCATCATTAAAAATCCAGAAAGAACTGACGGTCAGTATCAGTTCCATTGCCTGGTTAATGATCGGCTCCGGCATCGTAACCCTGGCGTTTCTGCTGTGGATGGCGAAAAGCAGCTTTCATTTGATGCGAATCATTGCCTGCTGTAAGGAAGCAGATGGTTCGATGCGGGAAGAATTCAGAAAGCTGACTCATTCAATGGGATTGCGCCGCCGCATACGTTTGCTTTTAAGTCCGGCCCCCGTGACTCCGATGGCATGTGGCGTGATTCAGCCGACCGTCATTGTTCCCGCAGCAATGCTAACTCAACTGTCGGCAACTGAGCAGCGTGCGGTTTTTGCGCACGAACTGGCACATCATCGTCGTTTGGATCCTGCTGCACTTTGGATTCAAGGTTTCATTCGTGCTCTCTGGTGGTTTCATCCAGTGGTATGGATGTTGCATCGAAACCTGCAGCGTGTCCGGGAACAATGTTGCGATGATCTTATTGTGGTTGAGAATCTGGTAACGAAAGACGAATATTGTGCAGCATTAGTCCGTGCACTGGAGTGGTGCTCTGTGCGAACACGGATTTTACAATTATCTGCATTGCAGATGCGACCGCTTCAGTCTCGTATCACACGTGTTCTGAATCCACGGGTCCGTCGTTCGGCCAGGTTATCAAAGCTTGCCTGGGGAATCGTGATATTCTTGTGTGCTGCCATACTTCCAGGTCTTGCCTTACGGTCTGGAGACGCTGTAGCAGATGTTCCCACAACGAATAAAAGTGAGCAGCAAGAGAATGACCAGGCGGTGATAGCATCGAATCCCGACCACGCCGAAATCGGTGGTTTGATTCTCGACGAGAAAGGCAATCCCGTAGAGGCAATCGTGCATTGCAGTCATGTGATAAATAACGTTACTGACTACCAGTCAACGAGGACAGCTGCAGATGGTCGTTTCCATTTTGATGATATTTCAGCAGGCAGATACACATTAACAGTCGCTGCTGCAGGGAAAAGTTACACCGGCACGTACGTCTCTGTTCAACCGGGGCAGATCGAACGGAATCTGAAGCTCATTGTTTCTCGTCCCGAATCACTGGTTCTCAAGATTCAGGATGAACTGGGAAAACCCATTGCCGGGGCCGAGTTTTCCTACGTCAGCTGGAATGTACGTGGCGGAAGTCGATGGTGGCTTCAGCAGGAGTGGCTTGACCGAATGAAAATTGCCTGTCCCACATCAGATGCGGAGGGCAGGCTTGTGATCGAAGGAATTCCAGCAGATGTTGATTGTAACGTGCTCGTCAAACACCGGGACTATGTCAACGGTTTAATCGAAAACGCCAGAACATCAAAAGAGAACACAATCACTCTGGAAAAAGGAGTGCCTGTAGAAATTCAGGCAATCGAGGCAGAAACTGGGAAGCCTGCGACAGAAGCCATCGTCAACATCTCAGGTTATCCGAAAAGTATTAACGTAAGAAACGTTCCCGTAGATTCGGAAGGCAAGTATCACACTCGATTCCCGATCATCTCGAATCTCGTCGATATCAGTGAGCGACATCCATCGCTGGCAACAACTGAATGGGCTCGAGTACATGATGGAACGGCTCACAGTAAGTATAAATTCAAGCTATACCGCCGAGGAGCAGTCCGCGGACGTGTATTGAGCACAGATAACCAGATGCCGTGTTCCGGAGTGCAGGTGCAACTCATCAGCAACCGGTCAATTATTCTACGCAGTTACACCGACAGTGAGGGACGCTTCGAAATGACCCCGCCGTCCGGCAGATTTGGAATTATTGTGGGAACTGGAAATGGTTTCTATGGGGAAGACAAGTATTGGAAAGACGTCCGCATTAAACCTGGCGAAACGACGGAGCTGGAAGATCTAAAAGCCAAACGGCTTCCTCTGATTCGCGGTGTCGTGCTTTTACCGAATGGTCAACCTGCCGTCAATGCATTGGTGATGCAGGGCGATCAGCAACCTCAGTCCGTCTTAACCGATGAGAATGGACGGTTCAAATTGCAAATGATGCATAAGCCATGGGTCGCAAATATCATGGCGTGCCATTTGACTGAAAAGTTAAGCTCGGGAGTGAGCCTCTCGGTTTCCAGCCTGGAAGAGGGGACTGAAGCACGCATTCAACTTGAGCCGGAATCAATGTTGATCGGCTCAGTCGTCGACGCAGCAGGAACTCCGCTGGAAGATGTAGATGTGACACTTTGGTCAGTCTATGGTGCTAAAAAAAGAAGTGAATTCAGAAGGCTCTCGACCCATAAAACGGATGCTTCAGGTGAATTTCGCACTTGGGGATTAAGCAGACATCAAAAGTATCAGGCATCGGTCAGCGTAACGGATAATACCCAATTACCTGGATTCGTCAGCGTCAAATCCGATACGACTCAACTTCTAAAACCAGTACAACGCCTGGCACCAATCAAACTTGATTCCCAGATCTATCGTAATGATAGTCAACCCCCGGCTTCGGCTGCGGAGATCGTGTGCCGTGACTGGATCAATTCGGACGAACTGAATCTGGATTCACTCCGCGGCAAAGTTGTTTTACTGGACTTCTGGGCCACATGGTGTGGACCTTGTATGGCAGATTTGCCCAGGCTTCAATTGGCGCATGAGCTTTACGGGGAAAAAGGATTGGTGATTATTGGCCTTCACCATAATTCCGTTTCAACAGACGAAGTAAAAGCGTTCGTAAAAAAACGGGGACTGACCTTTCCGATAGGAGTCGATACGTTGTCTGGTGAAACTTGCGGCAATTATAATGTGAACAGCTATCCGACGAAGATTTTGATTGGCCGTGACGGAAGAATCATTGCAACGGAAATCAGCACTGCAGAGTTACTGCCGATTCTTCGAAGAAATGTTCTCTATCATAACGATCAAAAATAGATCGAATGTACGAACTTTATATTATGCCTGAATCCGCAAAAAGGTACGAGTTCTTCATGTGTGTAGTGAGGGCCAAAGGGGGCTGAACTTTTTTTATTCTGCCCCCTTTATAACCCTGGGTATTTTCAACTGCAGGGAGTGAGGGCTTCTTTTATAATGCTTTGTGAAACGTGAAAGAAAAGGGATAAAGGGGTCAGGACCAATCCTGTTCGGCCCGTTAGTTGCTCTCGGCGGCTGATTTCAGGATCAGGGCATTGAGTGATTGTAAAATCTGCGGGGAGATGATGCGAGTGCTGGCTCTCAGAGAAATCGGCGCAGCGTTAAGTAAGGCAGACGAGACGCATCGGCGGCCCGCGAATCAACTGTTCTGTTTTTGCAACTTTGAAATGTGCGACAACAGCTCTTCTTCATCACACATGCCGGTGAAGTACCAGCAGATCATTTCATAGGTACGCAACGTCGGCTTACGACCGGTCCACAGACTGATCAGCATGCTGGCGATGATCGCACAGTAAGTCTGAATCTCAATGCCGTTCTGCGACCTGCTCAACAGATGACGGCAGCCCAGCGTGTGCTTGAAAAAACGGAAGAAAATCTCAATCGTCCAGCGATAACGATACATCAGCGCAATGATTTCCGCGGGAACGTCCAGCAGATTGGTCGCGATCCGTAACACGCCATCGCAGTTCGGCCCCGTGCTCTTGCCGCCATAGCGGGTGCGCTTCTGATGCGGTTCCATCTCGATCAGAATCAGCCGCAGGCGATGGTTCGGTTTTGATTTTGCTTGAACTGATCCGAGTTGAATGATCTCATCGCTCATCACATGGGCAGCCCTGTCTGCGTCTGTCAGTTCCTGTTCTGACAGAACATCGTAGACACTGTTATCCCGGATCCGGCAGACATAGCTACTACCGGCATCAACAATGCGGTTAAAGAGTTCGAATTTCGCATACCCGCGATCCATCACATACGTTCGGTCCGATTCAACGGCACGGTCCATAACGGCCCGTTCATCGAATTCTCCTCCGCCGGTGGGGGTGACGTCGATCCGCGTCGGCACGTGGCGGTCCACTTCAAAGTGCGTGTGCAGCGTCCAGTTCATCAGGTTGGAATGACCGGATTGTGTTTCGAGGAACGAAGCCTGGGCGATGCGGGGCAAAGCGGTAATCACGGTGCCGTCGACCAGGGTCATTGTGTGCCTGATTTCCTGCAGTCGGCTCTCTTTCGCAATCGGCGCCAGCTTATCCCCCAGGGCGGCAATGATCGGTTTCAGACATTCGGAATCAAAAACAGCGACAGATTCAGAGAGTGAACCAAGAGAAGCACGGGGGCACTTCAGTTTTTTCTGAACCTTTTTGAGTTCACTGGCCTGCTGCAGGCCACGGAGAGACGTCACGATGGGATTGAACAGGTAGAGCAGGATCATCGTACAATACTGATCCATGTGCAGACTGCGATTGCCAGCGCGATCACGTTCACAGCCGACGTCATGCAGTTCCTGCAGCAGACTTCCCAACTGACGGAAGTACTTCAGTCCGGTGATGTCCTGTTCTTCAATCTCGGCGCGCTTCGCTTGTGGCATGACAGATATCTCAAGCGGTCAACGCACCTTCCTGCCTGCAAATTGACCAATTTACAAACCACGAACGTCACGAAATACACGAAACCTCTCTATTCGTGGTGATTTTTTACAGGTAGCATAAACCGTGCCGAACAGGATTGGGTCAGGACTCTTTTTAAAGACTCCTGACCCCTTATACATCCGACAGACGGTTAAGACAGTCAAACTAGTCAAACATTATGACAGTTGCTGACGCCTTTTCTGCTCTTCGTTTACTCTATTATGCCAAGAAGACACGAATCCCTTAAACTGCGATCCAGCTCAAGGCAACGGGTCAATAATCGCAAATTGCGAATATTGACAGGTGCTTCAGGAGAGAGAATATGCAGAATTCCCGATGTCACTTCGTCGCTGGATGACATATTCTGAATCTCGTAAACACAACATGGCTCGATCACAGAATTGTTGTCAACGAGAGCACAAGGTATAAAAGAACCAACTTCCGGACCAGTTGACTTTGCTTCCATTTTGATATTTGAGCGGAAGGCGTCTTCAGTCTGCGCGTCAAATTTTGCCAAAAACGGATCATCGATGGCGTTATCAGAAAGTGGACCAAATATAGGTTCAATAACTTTCTCCCAACAAGTCCGCCAGCCATGTACCTGGTCCCAGAATTTTAGATGCAATAGCACATTACACGAAACCTGGAAATGTAGCTGATCTCGATTCGTTGTTACGAATTTTCCAATCGCTTGCTCGGCTATTGAATTCGGAAGAGCAAGATCAGTCGACCGACACGCGATCGAAGCTACGCTGCTCCTATCTGAATCAGATTGACCGGCTTCACCACCAATCTCAAACTCCAACTCCATTTCTGTAACCCACCCTCCCTCACAAGCTAGCACAGGCCCTCGATAGTCAGTTGAGACAACAGCCGCTCGTATTCCTGTGAAAATCAAAGGTGGAGGTACGTGGACAGCCACTGCCGTCAATATCTTTAAAGGATATTCAATTGGAAGGAACTCCAAGCCTTCAGGCATCTGACAGGGGAGTTTCCCTGGATCTTGTACCGATAAATCATCTGAACTTATATCCTGGCCTGGTAATACATAGTATGAATACTCAGAATCAGGTCTCATTATAGCACCTTAGAAATTCCGGATAGCTTAGTATGGGTCTGGACTTTTTTTATTCTGCCCCCATTATAACCCTGGGGATTTTCATCTGCGGGGAGTGAGGGCTTCTTTTATAATGCTTTATGAAACGTGCAAGACAACGTAAGTACAAGCACTGTCGAGCAAGCCGAACTGTGGACCGCGCACTTCAGATTTTACAGGAGACAGTGCAATTAAGATAGAGGTTTCGGGGTGCCATGGCCGGCTTGTCCGGCCGTGTCGAGTGGGGGGGGTTTATGTTCCGGATTAAATGTGGCAGCTGTGACCTCCTGCTCGCTGCGCTCGGCCCGGATTTTATCCGGGCTCACCCTCTTTTTTCTTTCGTGGCGTTTTGTGTTTTTCGTGGTTCAAAAGTCTGACAGGGATGTTTCATTCTGTTCCCATTGTGCGCGATGCCGGGTTGATACTCGCCAGGCGGGCGGACACATGGGTCCGCACCCTACGACGATAGGGTTGGCTTTGTTGTTCTGATTTGTGAGTCTGCACTGACAGTTTCCTGTCGCCTTTGGCGACCCCGGATTACATCCGGGGCTACCCCCCCCTCTTTCTTTCGCATTTCTTTCTTTCGTAGTAGCCGAACGGTGTTAGCTGCGGTTTTTTGCGAGCGAGGTATAAAACCGCGGCTGAAGCTCAATGGCTCAGGTGGGACGTTCTATGGTGAATATCGATGACACCTTTCTGATCCTTCCTTTGATCTTTCAGTGGTTCGGGATTTTCATCTGCGGGGCGTGGGGCGTTTCTTTTATAATGCTTTGTGAAACGGGTAAGGGAGCCGTGATCACCTTCACCGTTGGGCAAGCCAACGGTGCCACCCGCTGAATGCGTGGGGGAGCCTGGTTCCGAATTGTGCGTGGCAGCTGTGACCTCCTGCTCGCTGTGCTCGGCCCGAATTGTATTCGGGCTCACCCTGTTTTTCTGAGTTGGGATGGTTACCCAAAACACTGTCGGGCAAGCCGACAGATGGCACCCGCAAGGGTAAGAGGACATTGAATTTTTGTCATTTTTGTGGGGTTAATTCTTGTGTTCGAGCTGTTGAACTGGAGTCCGTTGGCTGGGGGTTTGTGGTTCCGTTGCATATTGGATTATTTTGTGGAAGTGCGTGGGGAGGTCAAGAGGGATGAACAATATCATGTGGCGATACGGGTTGACAGGGGACCGACCTGCTGCGACGTCGGGGCGGTGCCGGGGCGAAGCTTTGCGATGTGTGGCGACACGCAGGGTGACATCACGAACGAGTGTGCTTTCAGGCAGTGCAAATCGGGAAAAAACAGGCTCATTTTTAGTGAAGATCAATAACAGCTGTCGCGTGTTTCGGTGCTCTGTAAACTGGGCACGCGCGCGACCCAAAACAGCGCTTATCGCTGTCGGCACGCAGCGGTCAAGTTCATTTTATGCAGCGGGAGTGCGGAAATGTGTAGCAGCAGGTGTGGGAAGTTCAGTCCTGCAGGCGAATGGCGGCGTGGGTGGTGAGGCCTGCGTTGACCACGAGCAGCGTGATGCCTGGGGCGTCGTTCTGGAGCCCCTTTCTAAAAAAGGGAGAAACGGTTCATCCCAGTGCAACTGCTCCTACCAGATGCAGGCCTGGTTTGCATTGGAGGGTAGCGAATGAAAAGACATAAGCCCCGAAATCGAAGTAAACCAGTGGAATCTCGATAAATTGAAATTTATCCGGTAGCTCTGCAGGAACGCTTGCGTTACGGTTCCTGACGGGTCACTGTTCCCTTTGTCTCAACTCATGGAACTCTGGTAAATCGAACTAACGGGCCCCCAGCAGGGAGATCGAAGCTGATGAAATATCTGATTGTGTTCGCAGCTGTCGTTGCACTGATTGCGACAGGAGTCGCTTCTCACCCACCGGGGGGAAATGAAGACCATGACAATCAGCGACCGGAGGGCCCTCCTCGTGATCCTTTTATGATGCTGTTTGATACAGACCGGAATGGCGAGATTTCCACACAGGAAATCGAACAGGCTTCGGGTGTACTCAGGAACCTGGATCGTGACCAGAGTGGCACGCTGACACGCGATGAACTGCCGCGGCCTCCTCATCCTCCGCGACATCACCCTCCGCACAGGGACGAGCATCCACGACCGGAAGCAGGTCGTCCCCCTCACTCGCGAATTGAGGCTCTGCCAGATCAACAGAGACAGAATGCCGATTTAAGAAATGTGCCTGCAGACTCTGTCGTTTTCACAGGCGGATACGAAACCGATCTGCGTGATCACGGACGTCCGGTCGCACTGATTGCCGCCGCCCTGGGTGTAGAACCGGAAGTCTTTCGACAGGCATTCAGTAATGTGAAACCGGCGCGGGGTGGCGCTCCCTCCGCTGCACGGGTACGCGCGAACAAAGAAGTGCTGATGTCAGCCCTGGGAAAACAGGGCATCACCAACGATCGGCTGGATACCGTTTCCAATTACTATCGCTATCAGCCTGAGCGCGGGGGGCTCTGGAAACACACGCCAGCCAGTGCCAAGGCCATCATCAAAGAGGGAAAGGTCACCGGCTTGAAGATCACCCATGCGGGATCAGGTTACCTCTCCCCTCCTACTGTCATGATCGCAGGCCATGCAGAAGTGAAAGTCCAAGCCACTCTCGAATTCAGTCAGGATTTTTCCAGGAACGGCAGCATCAAATCTTTGACGATCGTAGAATGATGATCTCGGTGATCGCACCTGTCTGATTTTGTATGCGATCACCGAAAGCCGATTCAAATCATCCAGGCATCAGTCGGCGGAGGAGAGGGCATTTGCTTTTTGCTGCAGCACTTCCAGTTGGGCATCGATTTTATCTTTTGCAGCAGAACTCTGATACAGTGCTAACAGCTCTTTGGCCGCATCTCGCAGTTCGATGTAGGGGCCACCATATTCGCTGGCGTAAGCATCGAGGGACTCCATCAGAATCGTCAGATCCTGAGCAGCCGTCCTGGGACTTTTTTTTGCCGCCGCGACGAAATCATCAATCGATTTTTTCGCAACTTCACTTTTCTGTGTCTCGGACGGTGGTGGCGCTGAAGGCCCTCCACAACCAGTTAATACCGACGAGAACAGAAGCAACATTGCAAAGCAGGCTAGTCGCCCGCAGAGTCCTGGGCTGTTTTTTTTCATTCTTTCATTCCTGTTTGTAATTAAAAAAAGCAGCTCCAATGTAAAACACGGGAGCTGCAGATTCAAGCTATTGTGTCAGTGCCTCTGATCGATTAATACTCACCAAGTACGTTTCCATCGTCAATCGACAGGAGATTCAGATAAGTATTCTGGTCTACGTTTTCGGAGATAAACCGCACCGAACCATCGGCCAAAGTTACATGCGCACCACCAACGTGAGAGCTGCGTAATCCCTGGCCGGCTCCCGAACCTGTAATGTCCGGATTATTACGTCGATTAAAATTATTATCGGAGGTATTGTTCGAAGCATAGGGAGTCCCATCGGTGACGTTCGTCGTATTGGGAGTCAGGATCCCATTGGAATTTCTCCCGCTGAACAAGGCCCCCGTACACCAGCCCCAGGCACCTTTATCGTCTGCCGTACTCGTGCCGACGACGATTTCTCCGAGCATGATGGCATTTGAAGTACCGTCTGTAATATCACGGATTTTTGCACCGTTCTGGGCGATCGGACTGAAAATACCACGTCGGGCGCCGTTGTAGTCTGAAATATTCAGCATTGAACCAGCGCCTACAGAACCAGCATAGGAAATTTTCGAAAAGTTGCCATCAGCAGGTTGAGTCAGCAAGGATCGATCAATGCCTGATTGTGAGGGGCAGCGCAGAATCGGGATCGTTGCCTGGAGTACGCTGTCCGTGGTGTCTGAGTTCGCACTTTGAGCAGGCAAACTCATATTGTATTTATTGTACAGCGGAGACTGATCCATGAAGGGCAGAACCTGCACAACCCAGGTCGTTCCCCAGCTGACATGCCGCCCGTCAGCTGGTGCTGAGCCGTTCCCATACCACACAGCTCCCGGAGGAAATGTGCGATGTGAATCGTGATAATTGTGCAACGCCAGACCTACCTGCTTCAGTGCATTCTTACAGGTACTGCGGCGGGCCGCTTCACGCGCCTGTTGCACAGCGGGAAGGAGCAGGGCAATCAGAATCGCGATGATGGCAATCACCACCAGCAATTCGATGAGTGTAAAACCTCGCTTGAGAGAGACGTTCTTTGATCGCATGAATTCAACCCTTTAACTATGAAAATATGATTGGAGACAATACCGGAATCACTGGTACTGAAATAAGAGCCCGGGTCAATCGCCTTAGTAAATTAAAGCGGGGCCAATAAGAATGGCTTAACAATTGGAGGGAACACCAACACACTCAAAAAAGTATTAAGTAAAGCAGCACTCTTCGTTTGTTAATCTAACAAGAATTCTAGGTTTTTCTTCAGCGCAGGCAATAAGTAGAATTCGTTAATTCACAGAGTAGTTCAAAATAAAGGCTCCCGTACAGTGCATTAACAGTGTACATGGCTTATTCAAGAAAGCTAAATAATGTTTAACGCATCAATAATACTCTCACGTACCAAATTAACCCGACCTGGACGAGACCACCATCTCACCTTTCCCGATGCGCGATTCATCTCCTTTCTGTTTCCGTTTCTTTACGAAAGCGGCCTTCCTGCTTGCGATCCCCTCTTTCTTAATCTAAATTAGAAAATTCGGTCTCCACTCTCTGTCGCAGCTATTTATCAGAACCCGCACACAAGGAAATCCGCATGAATAAATCGGTCACCTGCCTGGAGACAATCAACAGAGTTGCCCTCTGGTTGTGTGTATTATCCGTCAGTTTTTTTTCAATCGGACGTTCTGAAGCCCACGCCGAAACACAGTGGAAAGCAGGGATCGCCAAAGTCATCATCACGCCTCAAACAGGGGTCTGGCTGGCCGGTTATGGAAGCAAACGACTGCCCGATGGAAAGCTGCATGATATCTGGATGAAAGCACTGGCTCTGGAAGATGACAAAGGCCACCGCGCGGTATTGATCACCAGTGATTTTCAAGGTGTGCCCCGCAGTATGAGCGACCGTGTTTTCGCAGAGATCAAACAGAAGTTCCAGCTGGAACGTCACCAGATCATGTTTACGTTTTCCCATAATCATTGTGGTCCCCGGCTCGGTGACGATCTGTACGATTACTATCCCGTCGATCCGATGCAGGTCAAACTGGTCAATGAATATACAGACCGCATGGTTCTCAAAACGGTAGACATGATCGGCGAGTCTCTGAAAAATCTTGCACCAGCTCAACTCCAGACGGGTAACGGCCACACCACCTTCGCTGTGAACCGTCGTAATAATCGCGAAGCTGATATTCCCAACCTTCTGAAGGCGGGGAAAGAACTGGTGGGTCCGGTCGACCACGATGTCCCCGTTATGACAGTCACACGCCCGGATGGCAAACTGGATGCAGTCCTGTTCGGTTATGCCTGCCACCCGACCACGCTCAGCTTCACCAAAGTCTGCGGCGACTATCCCGGCTTTGCCCAGTTGGAACTTGAACAGAAACATCCCGGCGTCACCGCCATGTTTGTGAATACCTGTGGAGGAGATCAGAATCCCCTGCCCCGCCGCAAAGTGGAACTCTGTGAAAAATACGGACACATGCTGGCAGTGGCTGTCGAAGAAGTCTTACAGAAACCACTCAAGCCCATTTCAGATGGTTTAGCGACCGCCTTTAATTACGTCGAGCTCCCCTATCAGAAAACGGTCACCCGTGCTGACCTGGAAGCCGACCTCAACAGCAGCAGTGCCATCAAAAAACGCTGGGCGGAACGACTGCTGAAAAAACTGGACGCCGGAGAGACATTCCCAGCCAGCTACCCCTATCCACTCCATGCCTGGCGTCTGGGCAGTGAAATGCTGATGATCGGCATGGGCGCGGAAACCGTCGTTGACTATGCGTTGAAATTCAAACGCGAATTCGGTCCCGGCACCTGGGTCTGTGGTTATGCTGATGACATGATCTCTTACATCCCCTCCAGGCGCGTCTGGCTCGAAGGGGGTTATGAAGGGGGTTCCAATCTGTATGAATACGGTCGCCCGGCATACCGCTGGGGACCGGATACGGAAACACTGATCTCCGACACCGTTGACAAACTCGTCAAACAGGTGGAGCACAAATCTGACTGATCGCTTTCGAAACAACTTATGCTTCGACCGAAGCGACCGGTTTGCCTGCCAGAACCTTTTGTATCAGCGGGTGAGCGAACAGTTGTTCTCGCTCTGCTGCAGTCACAGGTCGCATCGGCTGCGGAGCAAAGTTCCCGCGGATCCCCCTCTGGTTCATCAGCGTGGTGACTGTCGAAAACAGGGGGGCAGAGAACGTCGTCAGCACTTTCAGCAATGCTGACAGATCCTGCTGCACCAGCGCCAGCCGATTCCAGTCTTTTGCCAGGGTTGCTTCCACCATGGCTTCGATCCATTCCGGCACGACTATATAAATTCCATCCAGATGCTCACGGACCCCTGCCTGCAGCAACACATCCATCAGATTGGGTTGCGCGACGATCACGCGGAACTCTTCACCGATACGATCAATCACAGGACGAATTGTCGTGAAGTGATCCGAACATTTGATACCCCGAATATTCGGATGTTTCGCCAGCTGCAATACGGTCTCTACCTCCAGTTTTGTACCGGTTGTCTGTGGAAGATCGTAGAGAAACAGTGGCCTGGAACTCAGGTCGGCGAGCGCCTCAAAATATGCAATCAGATCACTCTGACTGTACTTGAGAAAGTAGGGAGAGATCACCACCACTCCATCGATGGCACAGTCTTCAACCATGCGAATTCGCTCACGCGTACGTACGAAGCTGGTATCCCCCACGCCCACCAGCAGTTCGGCATGCCCTGCATTAAAGCGCACGCTCTGCTCGACCAGTTCACGATAAGTGGTATCTTTCAGCAGCTGCATCAGTCCCATCGTTCCGGCGACCAGAAAACCATTGATTCCATGCGACAACTGGTCCTGAATCTGCGCTTCCAGACCCACTGGATGCAGATCTTCTTCCGCTGTCAGAGGTGTTCCCAGAGCCGTAATCATTTTCAACGAATGCGTCATGTTGTTTACTTTCTAAATGATGAATTAAGCTGTCTGTTCGATAAATTCCGACAAAGAAATAACGGGACAGGCCGTATCCGCTAACATGCGATCAATAGAACCCTGGTCTTTAAATCCGCTGCCTGTAATTACACAGACGACGGTCTCTTCACTCTGTATTTTCCCCGCAGCGGCTGCCTGTAGTACTCCTGCCAGCGATACTGCAGCAGCAGGTTCACAGAAAATGCCCTCCTGCCGCGCGAGCAGCGCCTGGACCTCATACACGAAATCGTCTTCCACCAGATATCCACTGCCTCCGGTTTCCCGACAGGCGGCAATCACTTCATTACCATCCAGCACACTGGCTACCTGCAGTCCACCAATCTTCGTTGTACTCTGACAGGTCTGCGCGCGATCGCAGCCCTCCTGTAACGGTCCGGCAATCGTATTGTTTCCTGTGGGCTGCACACAATGAAATGCCGGCAGTCGTTCAATTTTCGCTTCATGAAACGCCGTCTGAAATCCGCGGTACACGGCCAGCAGCAGCCCTCCCCCTCCGGCACAGCAGAACAGATGATCGACAGCCCCCTGCTCTGCAGAGATCTGCTCGACCAGTTCCCGTCCAATGAATTCGACACCCGCCATGCCAATCGGATTGAACTGATAACTGCTGACCTGCAGCTCAGTATCCGGGGCGGCTCCCAGGTGTTTCAGATACTTAAACACTTTCCCCGAGATTTCCGGATCGGCACCAAAGCCCTCAATCCGCCAGACCGTAGCGCCATAAGCCAGCATCTGTTTCAGTTTGTTTTCAGGAGCACCGATAAAAACAGCAACCTGGCAGGTCATTCCTGCTGCTGCACAATAAGCCGCCAGCGCTGAACCCGCGTTTCCACTCGAACAGGTGACGACCCGCTTCTTCCCCTGATGCAGCATGTCGGTGAGGGCAGCCGCTGCGAAACGATCTTTATAGGAACCTGTGGGATTCACCGTTTCCAGCTTAAAATATAAATGGGCCAGCCCCGCGTCAGGACCAATCCGACGCGACTTGATCAGAGGCGTGTGCCCCTCCCCCAGCGTAAAATTCGCCGACTCCATATCTCTTCCTCTAGCAGAGATGCCAACCAGGATTCCTTCTGATTTACTGATTCCTTTCACGGTTATTAAATCAGTATCTCGTTCTCAACATCAGCAATCTTCGGCAAATCTTCATGAAAAGTCTTGACGCCTAAATAAGCAGTTATATGATAATTAACCAGATTGTCATACAATCTTTCGATTTATAGTATAACGCGACGGCAGCGACAATGAACTCTTCTTCTGGAATTTCATGTCAGATATTAAACTGATCGCCAGGCTGTCGCTCTGAATTACACTTCTACTGTCATCTACGGCGCTCAATGGAAAGCAGTGTAACGATGGAATTATCGCGTGACGAT
Organism: Gimesia sp.; assembly: GCA_002706765.1. GTDB lineage: Bacteria > Planctomycetota > Planctomycetia > Planctomycetales > Planctomycetaceae > Gimesia. Next base: position 5,504 of record PAJV01000033.1, on the reverse strand, counting down.
ATCTCTCTTGCAGCAACGGAATCCCGAACGTTGAGTGCCGAACTCGCAGACCACCTTTGCGAACGTATTCGCAGCAAACGTCTGGCTCCCGGCGATCACCTGGGAACCGAAGCAGAACTGGCAGACCAGTTCGGCGTCTCGCGAACCGTGGTACGTGAAGCCGTTGGCTCTCTCAGGGGTCTGGGCGTTGTTATTGGTCGACAGGGACGTGGGTTGTGTGTGGCAGAAGCCGATAATTTTTCCGATGTCCTCAGGAAAGCACTCGTACCACAGGTTGCCAGTCCCCAGGGCTGGCGGGAATTACAACAGCTGCGGGCGGTGATCGAAATCGGTTCAATCGCACTGGCCGTCGATCTGATCACTTCAGAAGAAATCATCCGTCTGCAGACCATCGTCTCTGAGATGAAACGCGTGATGAAAAAAATAAAGCAGGACCCCCAGGGGACCAGCAAAGCATATAAAGAGATGGATTGCCTGTTTCATCAGACGATTCTGGCAGCCTCGCATGGGAACTTCGTGAAACAGTTTCATGGTGTCCTGCTGGACTACTTCCACGCAGGTGACCTGTATGGTCAGACTCCCACAGCAAAAGGACTCCGCGAACACGAACTCATCGCCAATGCGATTGCCGATCGGGACACCGACCAGGCAACGAAACATCTGACCGATCACCTGAAACCGCAATTAAAAGCACCAACCCAGCAATAACGGAGACGAACGAATCGCTCTTTAACGAAATAAATAAATGAGAATTACGATACGCCGGCGCGGCTATCGAATTCAAAACAATAGATTAATACTGATTGACCTGCTACCTGCAAATCTCAACACAAACGACGACTTGGATCTGCAGTTGAACTCGAATACACGCCTGTGTGCCAAGGTGATTATATTGTTTTATTTTCTGTGTTTCGTTTAATGGAGACGCTGTTATGCTACAGATCAACTCAGACAAAAGATCGCGTGGATTTACATTAATTGAATTACTGGTGGTCATTGCCATCATTGCAATCTTAATTGCTCTCCTGCTGCCTGCAGTACAACAGGCGCGCGAAGCAGCACGACGTTCGACATGTAAGAATAACATGAAGCAAATCGGACTGGCGTTACACAATTACCACGACGTACATGGCGCCTTTCCCTCCGGACGGATGAGAACAACAGCCAGCGATTACCTGGGACACAGCACGCAGACCATGATTTTACCCTATATCGACCAGGCAACTCTTTACAATCAAATGAATTTTACGGTCGGCTTTAACAGCGCCCCGAATTTTGCGTTGGGGCAGACTGTTCTGCCCGCTTTTCTATGCCCTTCCAACCCGATAACGGAAGGCGTTGATTATACGGGAGGTAATCCAGGTCCGGATGCAGCACGGACTCATTATGAAGGCATCTCAGATTCCGGCATCGGGCGACGAGGAACGTCAAGTATCGTAGTATCGAACGGGAATGGACTCTTCTTCTGGAACTCTAAAGTCAAGATTCGTGATATCACTGATGGCGCCAGTAATACCCTCGCTTTTTGCGAGGTCGTTTCGCAAGGGGCTGGAAAATATGCTCCACCAGCCTGGATTGCCTATGGAGATGGTATTGGAACGGTCAACGGTATTAATGCACCGTGGCAAACCAATGGCGGGATACTTCCGCTCACACATAACATGTATAATGGAGATGCGTTTAGCGGTCCAGCAAGCTTTCACGAAGGGGGTTGTCATTTCACTTTGGGAGATGGGAGTGTGAGGTTTCTTTCTGAAAATATGAGCCAGACAGTACTGACCAGTCTGACCACGCGTGCCGGTGGAGAAATCGTGGGTGAATTTTAATTCCAGCTCCCCCCATCATGGTGAATTGCCTTCCATACTGAGGGTAGCTCGCCATGACGTTCATGTCGGAAACCTATCTGGAATGAACTCCGATAACGCAAACTTTTTTATTAAACTCTATAATACGTGGAGTAAGTGATAATGCGATTGACGACGATGGGCGCTGGACTGACGATGCTGCTTCTGGGCTGTGGGAGTTCATCGGGACCTGAATTAATTAATGTCAAAGGCACAGTCACTTATCAATCAGAACCGATCAAGGACGGTGTAATCAAGTTTGTACCAACCCAAGACAGCAAGGCACCAAGACGAACGGTCGTTGTCAAAGATGGAGAATACAATGCCTCGGATCGAGCTGCTCTTGGTATAGGTACCTACAAGGTTGAAATCCTGGCTTACATCGGCGAGCCTGCCGACACGAAAATCTACCCTGTCTCTGATGCCGAGTCTGAAAAAAATCGACCCAAACCTCGTGAACAGATCCTGCCTGAGAAATATAACGAGAAGTCCGAACTCGAAGAGCTGATCATCGAATCTGGAAGTGCACCGATCACGAAAAATTTTAAGCTCGATTAAGCAACCCCTTAATTCAGAATTCATAGTCGACTTTGAATAGAAAAAGAGCATTCCCTGCTGACGTCGGATGAAAACCACACTTTTCAAACAAGGTAGAAAGAAATGAAGCAGCGTTTACTGATTATCGGTACCATTGCCTCAATCTTCTGTTTTAACATCGTCTCACAGGCAGAATGGAACCACCCCCAGACGAAAAAACTGCCGCATCAGCACCTGGGGCCCTTCATCAAACTTCAAAACGGCAGCCTGCTGGCCCCGGATGCAAAACAGTCTTTGCTCAGCACTGATCAGGGAAAAACCTGGGAACCCACGCCCCTGTATCAGGAACCGGCAAAATTCCAAACCAGCAATGAACGCGCACTGCTGCAGACAAAAAAGGGAACCATTGTCCTTGCATTCATGAATCTGGCAGAAAAGAAATTTCACTGGGATGACAAACAGGGAGGTCCGCAATCCGACTGTTATCTGCCCGTGTATATCGTCCGCAGTACCGATCAGGGAAAATCGTGGCTTCCGCCCCAGATCCTGCAGGATCATGGCTGGTGTGGCGCGGTTCGCAGTATCATTCAGACCGACTCTGGTCGCATCATCGTAGTCGTCTCGCAAACCATAGCCAATCCGGGCCGCCATGTCATGCTGACTTATTACTCCGATGATGAAGGAGCCACCTGGAACCACAGCAACATGATTGACCTGGGAGGCTCAGGAGATCATGACGGCGCGATGGAAGGGACGATCGTCGAGTTAAAGGACGGCCGCATCTACGCTTTGATCCGCACAAAATTCGGTCGTTTCTGGGAAGCCTTCTCCACCGACGAAGGCGCATCCTGGCGCACCATTCAGCCTTCGCAGATCCAGGCCAGCAGTTCGCCGGCCATCCTGCAGCGACTGGAGAGTGGACGCATCGTAATGCTCTGGAACCGCTTTCGTGACCCCGAACGCAAACTCGGGCGACGTGAGGAACTCTCTATCGCATTCTCTGACGATGAATGCAAAACCTGGAGCGAACCGGTGGTCATCGCCCGTGATCTGACACCAGCCGGAAAGAAATACGAAAATCGTGTCTCTTATCCCTATGTTACGGAAATCACTCCCGGAGAACTCTGGATCACCACCATGCAGGGCCCTGTAAGACTGAGTTTGAAAGAAGAAGATTTTTTGAACTAACCGCAGATACCACTCGGTCAGTCACTTTCACTCGACTCCCTCAGAATCACTGTTTGCCTTCGCATGCGTGCTTTCTCTCAATCCCAGCCAACGCAAATCGAATCTATTCGCGTCTTTCATTCTTGCTTCCTGTTCAGCTCTATTTAAAATGGTTTCCAGGGATCTATCTGATTTCCGGCAACAATGACCACGCATTGAATACCGCCCTGTATGCATAACTGACGACGTCTGACAGCGTCGCGCATGACAGTGATCGGCTCGCGAGCGGGCCGTTGAAAATCCGCCTGACGATGGACAACACGATCGCCAATGTTGACTTGACCCTCGAACCTCATTTAACGTCTGGTGAATCAGTTCGCCAGTTCCCTGATTAGACTGAATCACACACCTGGTCAAAGAGGACAAACAGATATGCAGCCGCTCACCAGACGCCAGTTTCTCACCACCGCCAGTGTCGGCACAGTCGGCCTGCTGGGCCTTGGCAGACTGCAGGCAAAACCATCCAGGCCGGAACTCACTCTCGGCTTCAGCCTGTATGGCATGCCTCACCTGAAAACCGAAGAGGCACTTCGTATTGTCGCCGACATCGGCTATGACTCGGTGGAACTGGCTCTGATGGATGACTGGGACGCCACACCCGCCAAACTGAATTCGGAACGTCGCGCAGCGATTTCCAAAACTCTTAATGACACTGACTTAAAACTGACCTCACTGATGGAGCACTGTATTCTGACCGGCTCCCAGGCCAGCCAGCAGAAAGTTCTGGAACGACTCAAAAAAGCGGCCGAAGTCGGGCATGACCTGCGACCAGATCAGCCACCGCTCATCGAAACAGTCGCCGGCAGTGGCAAATGGGAAACCCTCAAAAACGAAATGCGCGACAACCTGGGTGAGTGGGCCCAGGTCGCCGCCAGTACGAAAACGGTGATCGCTGTCAAACCGCATCGGGGCGGTGTGGTCGATCACCCCGAGCAGGGAGTCTGGCTGGTCGAACAGGTCAACAGCCCCTGGATTCGTCTCGATTTTGACTACAGCCATTTTACACATCGGAATATCTCACTCAAAGAATCGCTGCAGACCATGCTGCCTTACACCAGTTTCATCCAGGTCAAAGATACGATTATGAAAGACGGGAAAGTCAGTTTCGTGTTGCCAGGTGAAAGTGGTGAAATTGACTACGTTCAACTGCTGAAACTGGCCGTCGCAGGCGGTTATCGGGGTGACATCTGCTGTGAAGTCAGCAGTATGGTCTTTCGGCAGAAAGGCTACGATCCCGTTGCCGCTGCAAAAACCTGCTACCGGAACCTAGCCCCCGCTTTCGTACAGGCGGGAATCAAACGAGGTTAAACTGTTTATTGAACCTGGACACAAATGAATCATCTATGGGGCAGCACTGTCGATTTCAGCAATTCGTGCTGCTCCTGTCTCTGGCTGCCACTCCCGCCAGAAACTATCGCCCATTTCAAACCCTGGATTGACGAAGGTGCCCCCTGGCCTGCTGATAAATACGCCCTTCGTGTCGACCAGTCGGTCGCCGCACTCCTGCTGGCTCGCTGGCGACAATGTACGGGGCAGCGTGACCACGATCAGTCAGTTCCCCGATCAGTCCGTTGACATCGACAATTATGTCGTCAAAGAAATACTCGATTCATAAAGCCCCGCTTACAGACCAGATTCAGCCTGACGTTTTTTTCGACAGCACTGACGCTTTTTTCATCTCTGCTTCTAAAACAAAATCCCAGACTTTTGAGTTTGGCCTGACTATACTGAAAAGGGCTGCCGCATTTCAAAGCGGAACAGCTTTTGCGACTTCTATTAGATAAAACCCCTCAGTTTTGCTCTGTAGAAAAGCTCCCTTTGATTGCTATTTTCGAAATTAATAAGTCATGATATACCACATTGCATGACACAGACAACGAAATCTCCACGGCTGGT
>PAJV01000032.1 GCA_002706765.1 Gimesia sp. | reverse complement strand
TCTAAGATTCGATTACACCCCCTTACACAATTGAATCTATAAATTTAAGAGCAACAGCAAACGGTGAGCCGAACAGTATTGGGCTTGCCCGACAGTGTTTCGATCCAGGTTACTTTGTACGTTTCACAACAAATCACAATCCACACTGCCCCTCATCCCCTCAGATATAAATCCCGAACCACTAAACACAATTCACGGGTAGCCAGGAATACAATTCGAGATTGTCTCAGACAACACTGAAGCACAATGAAACTCCTCCCACCCGTCACAGCTGATTAAAATCACCAGATCCAGTTCTAAAATTCTCCCAGCACTTCCCCACCCGCTCGTGTCCCCAGATGACGAAACGTGGCGGTATCAACATTGTCGGAAATGAACCGTACCGCCCCGTCTGCCAGGAGAAAATGAACTCCCCCCGTATGTCTGCTGCGGGCATAGACGGCATTGTCACCACTGGAACAGGTTGTACTGATCGGAGCATAATCTCTGTGATAACCATAGGTGACGGTATCCGGCACACTGGTATTGGGTCCCTGCAGTGTGGTAAACGTCCCGCCGCCCACATATTTTGTTCCCCAGATCCTGCCACGCAGATCACCAATCGTCAGACAGTCTGCAACGGAACTGCCGCCAACAACATCGGGAACCAGGTTGATTTCCCCGGCTGCGATGGTATTGGAAGTGCCATCGGTGACATCGCTCATCCTCACCCGTGACACATAAAAGAACATCCCGTTTAATTTAGGAAAAGTCCCATCTGCTCCCTGGGTCGTCGATCCGGAGCACAGCAGATAATTTGAGTAAAACGTACTTTTCTGACTGCCGATTTTCCCGCTGTTGGGATCGGAAGGACACATGAAGACGGGCACTTTGACCGATCTCTGCGGATGAGAAGCAAAGTCACTGACGGTTCCTGACTGAAACCCGTCTTTCAGCTTATCGTACAGCGGGGCCTGATCGACGTAAGGCAAAACCATGTGAAACCAGGACTGGCGGGCATGATTCTGGCCCGTGTAGGCAGCAGTATTCACACCACACACGGTCGCAAAGGGAAACACGCGATGCGTATCGTGGTAGTTATGCAGCGCAATCCCCAGCTGTTTCAAATTATTTTTACAGGTGCTCCGACGGGCAGCCTCCCGCGCCTGCTGTACTGCAGGGAGTAACAATGCGATCAGAATCGCAATGATTGCAATGACTACCAGCAGTTCAATTAATGTAAAACCCTCTCGTCGTCGATGTTGAAATACCATGATTTCTCTCTTCATAAAGAATGTTGAACACAGAATAAAAATAATCATCGGGAAGTAAGGGAAGCGCGCTATCGCCGGTACCAGGGGAGTTCAATAATGAGATCTTAATGAGGAGATTGAACGATGACTCGAAATTCATCGACGAAACGCTCGCCGGAAAGCAGCATGAAAGACAGTGTTCGCCGATCAGCTGAAATCGCCACTTCGTCATAGCGGGCTTTGGGGTCTTTCCCACCTGTATCCGTTTCGGTTCCCTGGTGAACGAAAGAGCGATTGGCATCGCCCACACACAGGGGATGAAAGAGCCTGTCGGTTTGTGTGAGATTTTCCCTGTCCAGTATGACCCCCAGAATCGGTCGATCAAAATGGATTTCCCCCTGGACCGGAATAAAGGTTCCCTCCTGCTCAGCGGGGTCGTAATAGATCCGGTAGCAGTCCACCGTCGTGCCGGCGGAAATCCTGCCTGCCCTGTTGATTGCCGTTGTTTCAGACGGGTGCGCCACGAGTTGCAAATCACTTTTCAAGGTGACCTGCATCCGTTCCGGAAAAACAAACGCGAGACCATCGTGTTCGAAGACCTGGTATTTGCCTGTCGCCAGGGTATCAGGCATGTTTTCCTGTAAAATCACGGATTCAGAATAATGCAGTATGCCACACTTTTCAGCGAGAGAATTGGTAACGGCGGCTTCCGCGATTTCATTCTTCGCAGAATCAATGGTTGCGGAATGACGCTCGGAAACCTGTTTACTCGACTGGATTCCTCCAGATTGATTCATCAGCGAGGCAATCACTTTTCCTCGATAAACCTGAATCCGCGTATCGAGTTTTTCTACCGTCTGTACAGAAAACAAAGTCCCCAGATCAATCACACGACCATGGGGCGTATCCACCTGAAACCCGATTCCGGAGCTGGGAACGTTGGCAATGAAACTCCCCTGCTGGAGATGCATCGAATTATTGCCCGTCACTTCATAGGAAGCCGGTGCAGAGATGAGCACCTTCGCGCCGGTGGGAAAATGCAACTCGGCTGAGCCCTGCTTGAGTGTCTGTTTGATAAAGTTTTTAACCGGTTCCCCGGAGCTCAATACGACCCCTTCGGAAAGGGATATCAGGGGAGTGCTGGAGAAAAACTGATAAAGAAAATACCCTCCCAGCATAAAGAGCACGCTGAACATCGAAGTCATCACGGATACGACCACAGTTCGATTACTTCTGGAAGGGATGCGTGCAGCGCTGGAAAGCACAGGCCCCTCTTCCGGAATTGCCTGCTCCTGTTCCCGGGCGGCTCCCCACTCCGCCAGCACCAGATCATCGCTGGCATATTTAATCAGGCGTTCTGCCAGTTCAGGTTCATTGCAGAGCCGCTCTTCGAACATATGGATTTCTTCGGCAGATAGTGTCCTGTCGAGATACTCCTGTAACAGTCGATCATCATTCTGCTGAATCATTCGACAGATTCCTCCAGGAGGCGTTGCGCGATGCATTCTCTCAGAATCGTGCGAATGCGATGAATTTTGGCATAGAATGCGGTCACCTTGAGACCGGACTGTGCCGCGATCGTTCCCAGGCTCTCGCCGGAATTGTCATAACAGCGGGCAATGAGTGCGCGACTCACCTCGGGCAGACGGTCCAGACATTCCAGTAACTTTTCCCGCCTGGTGGAAACGGGTTGCTTCTGCTCGACCCGCTCGGCTGCTTCGGCGAGAACAGCGATTAACTGCGGGTTCACCGGTTTTTCCCGATCATAGTTTCGATAATACGAGAGCACCCGGCGGAACGCGATTTCACGAGCCCAGGAGAAAAACACCACTTCGGACTCCAGCTTCGAAAAAGATTCGACCACCGCCACTGACACTTCCTGAAAAATATCATCGGCATCAGAACGGTTTCGCACACTGGCATGAATATAGGCATACAGCGGTGCCTTATATTGCAACAGCAGCTGAGCAGCATCTGATTGTAAATCCATATCAGTAGTCATCAGTTACTTTCGGTGATAGTGAACTTCCCGATTCATAGAGGAACCAACTCCTCATTTTTTTACGCGCTATTTTCAATAAATTTACATTATCCGCAAAATAATCAGCGCAGCAGACTCTGGAAACTGGTTTTGTCGCGCATCGACTGTTGCCTGACCACCGTTCACGAAAAAAGGCAGACAGGTTTGATCCCTGTCTGCCTTTCACAATTAGTGTAGCTGATCTGACTTTAGATCAGGATTCTTTCATCGCTTCTGCCAGGATCTTGGAAGTACTTTCCCGCATGATGCGAGGATCGACCATTTCGCCTTCCAGCAGAGTGGCACGAACCTGTTTCCCAGAGATGAAAACCGGTTTCTCTTCAGAATGATTTTCCATCAGGTCCACACGGCCCAGTGATTCATAATAAGCAGCAAATCCTACATTGACCGGCTCAATCAGCAGTTCGCCAGCCAGGTTATTGAAGATTTCCTGTGCGTCGAAGTCACCCCAGATGGCAGTGCCATCTGCATAGGGAGCATCAGCGTGCTTACGACCGATGACAATGTTCGTATAACCCATGTTCTGACGGTAAATACCGTGCATGACCGCTTCTTTGGGACCACCATAGAACATTTTGATGTCCAGACCGAGCAGCAAAACACGATCGGGAGGCGTATCGTCGCGAGATCCCCACAGTTCAGGATCACTGTCGCCTTCGCCGAGTTCGCGATTTTCGATCAGCTTCTCATAGGTTTCCATCCGGATCTCGGCACTGACGTCATCACTCTTGGTTTCACCGATCAGGGGATTCAGCACAGCGCCTGCATTTTTGCCGGCTTTCAACAATGATTCCAGGCCATACACGAGTGCATATTCATGTGCCCGGTGCAGCGGGTTACGTGTCTGGAATGCAACGACGGCATCCCAGCCCTTTTCAGCGATCAGGGCCCGGACTTCACGGGGAGTCAGAACGTATTTTCCGAATGAGCTGTTTTTAGGCTGAGGCAGAACACGAATTTCTCCACCAATCAGGTGAGTTTTATCAGCATCCCCTTCGAGGACCATGGCGGCACCGGGATGATCAGTACGCTCTGTCTGGTAGACGCTCTTGAGGTATTTGGGTTTATCCCATTCGAATACATCTGTGATATCCAGAGTCGCGACGATTTCTCCATTCGGATTGGTTAAAGCCACTTTCTGTCCGCTGGACAGTGTAGCGGCGAGTTCTGAAGTCACGGGAAGAGCCAGGGGAATGGTCCAGGCGTATTGCTTGCCATTCACTTCAATGCAGGCTTCATCCAGAACACGATTATATACTTCACCATTCATCGGCCCGGTCAGTGGACTCAGTGTGCCATCGCCCAGACGATAGACAGTCGACAGATCCGCCGCGGAAACAGGTACCTGGGGAAGTCCTGCTGCTTCTGCTTTGAAGCTGTCAATTTCGCCAGCAGGTACTGTACAACAGACAGGTTCGCTCAAACCTCCATGAGGGGCAATAAGATCGGCCATTGTTTGAATTCTCAATTTTTACAAAAGGGTTCCAGAAGTAACGCCCACCATCGGACGTTTCCAGCTGCGAAATTAGGGAAACGCCGGGAAAACTTCAAGCAACAGACACGCGGATTCACCGAATTCAAAAAACTCTCTCATTTCAGAGAGGTTTCAGGCAGATTCAGCTTCTTAAACCCGCCTGTTTCATCAACAAATCCGTCGCGACGTAGGCTTCCCAGACCCACTCCTCAATTTTGTCTGGTTCGGGAGAATATTCCAGCTCCAGCGAGACGGCGCCGGGAATGTGTAAATCCCGTATCTCACTCAGGTAAGGTTCAAACGGAACGACTCCCCGACCGGGTGGAAGATCGCCGTGTACTTTCCCGTCGCAGTCAGAAATATGGACATGAATCGCCCTGTTCTGCAATTTCCTGAGTTCCCGGGGCGCCACATCAGCCAGTAACAGATGGGAAATATCAATATTGGCTTTCAGAGCCGGATGATTCACTTCATCTACAAAACGTACCATCGCATCCACGCTGTTCAGCAGCGACAGGGGAAAGGGCTCCAGCTCTAATGCAATCTGCAGTCCCAATGATTCTGCATACAGCGCCAGCTCCCGACATTGACTGACGCCGAGCTGCCACTGTTCTTCAGGCGGAATCACTTCACGGTTCCAGATGTACTCGCCGAGAACCAGCAGCAGGTTTTGCGCTTCGTATTCATAGCAGAGATCCAGATAGGCTTTGACGCGCTGCAGATGGAACCGCTGGACACTCGCATTAAAATCGATCAGCCCCACCGCCACACAGCAGACCGAGATGATCGGCAGTTCCAGGCGGTCACAGGTATCTTTCACCAGTTTCCGTTCGCGGATCGCGGCCTCCAGGGGATCGATGAAAATATCGACACAGTCAAAACCGATCTCTTTGGTTTTCTGCAAACCCCAGGCGGTATCTCTGCCTGCCTGTGCCCAGGCCGAATTGATCATCCCCAGTTTCATTGTCTGTACCTCATTCGACTTTGGACTTAATCGATTTCATGGCATATTAAGATAACAGCCCGCTTGCAGGGAGAAAAGCCTTTGATCAGAATGAGTCTTCGTTACTTCCGTTGAATCCCGTTGAAAGCAGGATAGAATTCATGGATCTGAATTTAACAGGCGCATCCGTGGTGATCACAGGTGGTGCGAGTGGCATTGGTCTGGCAACCGCCCGCGCATTTGCCGGGGAAGGTGCGCACATCACGCTCTGGGATCGGTCTGAAAATGTCGTTGAAATTGCGCAACAGGTAAGCGAAGAAACAAGCCAGAGTATCAGCGGTTTTCAGGTGGATCTTACTGATTTTACAGCTGTCCAGAAAACGATGGAATTGACTTTGGAGTATCGTTCCAGAATCACACACCTGGTGCATGCGGCCGCCACAGGTTCCGGCAAGTTTGGTTTTCCGTTTACTAACCTGACACCCGCAGACTGGCCGCGTGTGTTTGAAGTGAATATGCAGGGCATGGTCCATGTGGCGCACGCTGTGGCTCCCCTCATGCAGGAAGCGAGGACGGGCAGTATGATTTTTATCAGCTCCATCGCCGGACAGATTGGCTCCCAGACCGATCCCCCCTATAGTGCCTCCAAAGCAGCCAACATCAACTTTGCACAGTGCATGGCAAAAGATCTGGCGCAATACGGGATACGCGTGAATTCGGTCTGTCCCGGCATGGTGCAGACGCCTCTCAACCAGGCAGTCTGGCAAGCCTGGAATGATCGCCAGTCTGCGGAGAATCAGAAATCATATGCTGACTGGGCAGGCGAGAAGATCAGGCAGCTGGTACCGCTTCAGCGCTGGCAGACCCCCGAAGATATTGCAGATATGATCGTCTTTCTCAGTTCCGATCGAGCCGCCCAGGTAACGGGACAAACCATTAACGTGGATGGCGGGTTTGTCATGCACTGGTAATCAAAAAAAGAAAGCCCTGCGTAAATCAGTCCGCGATGAAACGGACCAGTTACGAAGGGCCATGATTTTCAAGTCACTGATTACTCAGCAGCTTTTGTCTGATTTGCTGATTTTGCCAGACGTGACTTGGTACGGGCAGCAGCATTTTTGTGAATGATACCTTTCGCAGCAGCCTGATCAATCTGCTTGGCAGCACCCCGAAGTGCTTTCTCAGCAGCCTGTGCATCATCACCTGTGATGGCAGCCCGCGCGATTTTGATGGCTGATCGTAATTCCGAACGGGTCGAACGGTTACGAAGACGACGGGTATCACTTTTTCGCAACGCTCTTTTGGCACTTTTTGTGTTTGGCATGTTTCGACTTAAGTATTTTCTGAGTAACTGTTTACGATACAAACTGGCTTCCGTCGATGAAGACAGTCGCCACATGAAGATCTCAGGCAGATTGAGGAGTTTAACAACCTCTTGATCGATATTCCAGCCATTCTGAACAGCTAAAACCAGCTTTTATCAGGAATTTCGAGAATACCGGCGATCATGATGAAGATTACTGATCCACAAGTTTTGCAATGAACCTGCATAAACGGCCCGATTTCCTGATTTCGCTCAGGCAGAGGCGTCCGCCCCTTCATCTTCCAACCTGGCACGGGCATCTTTATACTCATAATCCAAGGCAAGAATTTCACTGTAATGATCATCTGCCTGGGCTTTTTGTCCCGCTTCCTGGTACAGCCGTCCCAGCAGATAATGGGCTTCCTTGAAGATCTCCGGTTTTTCATCTCCGGAGAGTTTGGGAAGCGCTTTCTCAAACTGACGCCTGGCAAGTTCTTTTTTACCATCCGCGTAGAAACATTTGCCCAATGCCACCAGGGCGTCTGAACTGATCCGGGAATCTTTTACCGATTGCTGCAGCAGGGAGATTGCGGGCGACCATTTCTTCAGTCGGATAAATCGCTGTGCGAGTTCATACTTTATTCGCATATCCGCCGGGTAACGTTCCACGCGTTTGGTAAAGACTTCGATTTCTCTTTTGATCAGGGCTTTGCTGATCAGCGTGACCTGTTTTTTCGCCTCGGCATCTTCGCGATCACGATTAAACTGGTCTTTGGCAGCGGTGAGTTTCACCCGTAACAGTTCCAGATCAATATCTTCGATCTGTTCGCCGATGTTCGAATCTTTACCGGAATATTCGTATGCCTTTTCGTAATGCTCTCTGGATTCGATCAGCTTGCCTTCACGACGGTAAAAATCGGCCAGCCTGAGATAATGGTCCTTATTTTCAGGCTCTTTGCGGATGGCGCGTTGCAGATCGGCTTCCTGTGACTGCCCGGGGCCATCTGCCGCATTTCCTTTTTGAGCCTGCTGGCGTTGTTCACGCGTCGCGCGGCCTTCGTCGTAAGCAGACTGCCGCTTGACGCCACTGGATTTTTCGGCTCCGTCATATCCCCCGCGCACTTGAGTTTCAGTCGCCATCAGTGAAGTGACTTTGGACCGGGCGACCCCATCCATCGGATCGAGTTTAAATGCCATTTCCCAGCATTCCCGGGCCGCTTTGTATTCGCCTTTTTCCTCAAGCAGCAAACCCAGTTCTTTGTAATACCCCTTGTTGGCCTTATCGTTCTCAATCGCGACTTTATATCCAAAGATGGCAGCATCGTCATAACCCAGGTTGGAACAGGCCTCCCCCATATCGGCATTCAATCCCGGATCCCAGGGATTGAGCGTTAAACCTTCTTCAGCCAGTTGATCGACGGCGGCCCAGTCTTTTTTGCGACGGGAATTTTTGATCTTGGTTTTCAGGCCCGCTAATTTGAGCATGCCCATTTTTGAGCCGGAATGATTGTCGCCGTATTTTTTGCGTTCGGCGCCCCGCTTGGTCTGTCGGTATAACAGTGCCTCTGGTTCCAGTTTCACCGCAGTTGTGAACATCTCGATGGAATAATCCCAGTTCTCTTTCGAGAGGGCCTCATTGCCCCGTCTCCAGCAGTCTGCGGCAATCTTTTTGTTTCTGTCCGATGTCATTTGCTCTTCCGCTGTTAACCCAAAACTCAATTCAAAATGAAGAGTGCAGAGACACCTCCTTCCAATCCGTCTCGTACCGATTCGACAGGCAGGCCCGCACTTCCCGTGGTTATACTCTCTTACGTATCAGTGTGACATCTTACTAGATTTTTTAACACCTTGCCATCACAAGTTTTACTTAATTTTAATACACACTCGTACCCTTCACACCAGAAACCTCTGCCACTGTACTTGCATCTCTGATCGCTGAATCCCACAATAGATTTCATATCACGAGCCTGCCTGGCTCTGGAACTCCATTCAAAATCCGTGCATTCATTCCCCTGTCAAACCTCGACTTTTGGAGAATATCATGAAGCAGTTTTCGATTTGCGCCCTTTCAGGCTGCTGTGCTCTCTTACTGGTAATTCAACTCTGTCATGCAGACTCCAAGTCTCCCAAGTGGGCTGCCACGAACGTGAAACAGGCAGGCCCTGACTATGAAAAACAGGGAGAATATTCCGGGATCATCGGGGAGGGTGATGAATCACTGAAATACGGTGTCCAGGTCATCGCCCTCGGTGAGGGAGAATTCGAAGCAGTCGGTTATCCCGGTGGTCTGCCCGGTGATGGCGCGAAGCTGGATGAGAAAGTGACAGTCAAAGGAGAATCCAGGGGTGGCGTCATCAGCTTCGTCTCGGAACAGGGACGCGGTGATCTGGGCGATGAAGAAATGACACTGTTCGACCTGGATGGAAATGAGGTCGGCGTACTGGATAAAGTGTATCGAAAAAGCCCCACACTTGGAAAAAAAGCGCCCGCCGGGGCAACGGTTCTGTTTGACTCAGACCAGGCAGAACAGACCGTCAAGAATTTTGAAAACGGTCGGATCACCGAAGACGGTCTCCTGAAAGAAGGGACCACCAGTAAAAAGAAATTTAAAGACGGTCGCCTGCATCTGGAGTTCCAGCTTCCCTTCATGCCGCAGGCCCGTGGACAGGCCAGAAGCAACAGTGGCTGCTATGTGCTGGGACGCTATGAAGTTCAGATACTCGACTCGTTTGGGCTGGAAGGCAAAGACAACGAGTGTGGAGGCATTTACAAACTGGGCGCCCCCAGCGTCAACATGTGCTTTCCTCCCCTGGCCTGGCAGACCTACGACATCGATTTCCAGTCCGCTCAATATGACAAAGCGGGTAACAAAACCGCCAACGCACGCATTACGGTCAAGCACAACGGGGTGATCGTACAGGACGATAAGGAAATCGAAGAACCCACACCAGGCGGGACCAACAAAGACGAATCCATCGCAGGCCCCCTGTTTCTGCAGGATCATTCCAATCCGGTCCGTTTCCGAAATATCTGGGTGCAGGAAAAATAAGCGACGCGTTTCGAAACCGCATTCCCATCCTGATTTTCCCCAATAAGGCCACACCCCGATGACAGACACGGACATTCTGCCCGCAGAAAGTACTGATCCTGCGCTCAAGACCAGGCTCTGCCTGATGATGTTTCTGCAGTACTTTGTGCAGGGCTGCTATCTGCCGATCATTACACTGTATCTGATTCAGGCGTTAGGATTTTCCGCCTGGCAGATTGGTGTGTTTGGTGCAGCACTGGCCGTCGGCCCTTTACTGGCTCCCTTTCTGTTCGGACAGATCGTCGACCGCCACTACGCGACAGAACGCGTGCTCGCATTCTGCCATCTGGCAGGTGGTGTGATTATGCTGGCGCTGTTCGTACAACAGAGCTTCTGGCCGGTGGTAACCCTGGGAGTGCTGTATTCCATTCTGTATGTTCCCACCATGATGCTGACCAATTCACTGTCCTTTCAACATCTGAAAGACAGTGACAAGGAATTTCCTCTGATCCGCTTGTGGGGCACGATTGGATTTGTCGTTCCCGCCTGGATTGCCGAAGGCGTCTTCCTCGCGAACCTGGAAGGGGAAGCGCTCAATACGGGCCGGGGGATCGTATTGGCAATGGCAGGCGTGGTGGGGTTATTGATGGCTGCCTACTGCTTAACCCTGCCACACACGCCTCCTGTCAAAAGTGATAAGAAAGACCTGGCTCCGGGAAAAGTAATCAAGATGCTCCGATATCGGCATTTCCTGGTGCTGGTGATCGTGGCCTTTATCATTTCGATCGTCCATAAGTTTTATTTTCAATGGAACAGCCCCTTCCTGAGTGCGATCCTCAAGCAGGCTGATGTGACCGGTGCCTGGGAACAACGGATCAGTTCGATCGGGCAGGTGTTTGAAGTTCTGGTGATGGCGGTCCTCGGGTTCGGGCTCAAGAAATACGGATTTAAAACCGTGATGCTGGTGGGCCTGCTCTCCTACCTTGTACGCAGCCTCATCTTTGCTTATGCCTCGACCATTGGAACTGCGGCAATCATGAAAGGCTTCACGGTTGCCATTGCACTCACCTGCCTGGGCCAGGCCATGCACGGACTCTGCTTCGGCTGCTTTCTGGCGGCTGCTTATATCTATGTCGATAAAGTCGCACCGTTGGACGTACGTGGTTCCATGCAGACTTTTTTCGGAACTTTTGTGTTTGGGCTGGGAATGTTCGCCGGAGGATTCATCAGTGGAAGCATCGGCGATTATTTTACTTCCACTGCCAGAGACACCCTGTTACGCACGCAGTGGAATATCCCCTCGCAGACAGGTATCATCGAATTTACTCAGAAAAATCTGGCTGGCGAAACCGCCCAGTTACTCCGGGACTGGCCCGGGATCTGGCTCAGCAGTGCGGCGATTGCTCTGTTCGCGACTCTCATGTTCTGGATCCTGTTTCCCAAAACGGACACCTCTCAACGCATGGACCATTCTGAAGCACCGGGATAGAATGGCTTCGTGGAATCCACGCGATACCGGTTTCAAAAATCCTCACGGCGAACACATTCAACCAGGACGCTGGCTCAATGCCTTTTCATATTGCAGAACATCAACTGATTGGTGGAATCGTTTTGATTCTGTCCGTAATTGGATTTGTCAAAGCACAATGGATTCAGGCCAATACCCGTAAAGGCCAAAGGCTCACACGTTCCCTGGGACCGCTACCCGCGCTCTGGGTGATACGACTGATTTTTATCACTGGCACCCTGTTTGGGGGAGCACTGGCTGCAGGCTGGATCCAGCCCATTCAATGGAATTGACGTCAATATAGCCTCAACCACTTCGGAACCCATCTGCCAGATTGGCACTCCCCGGGGCTGTATATGTGACGGAAAACACATGCCAGTTTGACACTCGCCACCAGTGGCTCGCCCACCGCGCAACAGAATTGATCCACCTAATCTACTATTCCATAGACACTTAGAGATCCTACCCTGCAAATACATCCTCTCCGGTAAAATGGTATGCCCTTTGCTTATCATATAAGTCAGTAATTTTTCACCGCTGTATAAGGACAGGAAAAATGCCGATCTTTCGCTGGGAGCAGTCATGGAATCCATTACGAGATCTGGAGCGTGAAGTAGACCGCCTGATTCAAGGCGTCGAGTTCACCGTTCAGGGGATTCGCATGCCTCGCCAGTACCCGGCAGTGAATATATTTGAACTGGAGCACGAGTTCCTGATCACAGCGGAACTGCCGGGAATGCAGGTTCAGGATCTGGAACTGACAATTGCCAATGGTGTGCTGACACTGAAAGGTCATCGGGATTCACCGGTGGTGGATAATCAAGATATCCCCGAAGAGCGATTTCGACGCAGAGAACGCACCTTTGGGGAATGGCAGAGGTCGATCAGTATTCCGGATCGCATCTCTGACGAACACCTCTCCGCCGAATTTAACGATGGCGTCTTGAAAATTCATCTTCCCAAACTGGAAGAAGAGCTACCGCGGCAGATTCCTGTGAGCTCAGGAGAATAGGACATAACGATGAGTCGACCACACAGCGAAGATGAACCGAGAGAATTTCTCACTCCCGAGCAGTTTGTATTCACGCCACCAATTGATATCTATGAAACAGATGAAGGGCTGGTGCTCTACGCTGACCTGCCCGGCGTTTCCGTCGGCTCACTGGAACTTCAGGTTCAGGATAATAAACTCACACTGCTGGGAAAGGTCGAGCCACAGATTCCCGAAGGGGCACTTCCGCTTCATAAAGAATACGAAGTGGGCAATTTTCTCCGGTCCTTTATCTTGAGTGGAGAAATTGTTCACAGCGAAATCGAAGCCAAGCTTGCCAATGGTGTCCTGCGGATTTTTCTGCCGAAAGCCCCGAAAGCAGAACCCCGCCGCATCCAGGTGAATACGGGCTGAACCATATTTTATTGTCGCTCCCCTGCTTCATTTTCGACCTGCCTGCGTTTTCTGCACGCTCTCACTCTGCAGTGAAGAAGGTCTCAAATCTTCATTCTTGATCAGTCGCTGATTGAGCTGCTGCAGTTCGAGTGCCTCTTCACGCTTCCCGGACAAGCCAGCGGCACGTGACAATGCGGAAACATAACGTCTGTCGGTCTGCTGTGTCGCATACAGAGGTTTCAACAGCGCGTATGCCTCTGCTCCTTTTCTCTGATAAATCAGGAGATCCGCCTTCAGCAACAGACACTCGATATCCTCTGAATCGATCTGCAATGCCTGGTTGATCACAGCGAGCGACTTCTCGATATTCCCCTGATTCCGATTGATTAAAGCCAGGTAGCGGAGTGCGGTGGTCGACTCCGGTTTTTTAGCAAGACACCACCGCGCTTCGCGCGTCGCTGTTTCCAGATCTCCCGAATACAGTCCCGCATACGCCAGATTGAGATGCGCTGCGTACAAATCGGGCTCCAGGTACAGCGCCTGTTTCAAAGGCCCTGTCATTTCAATCGTACGCCCCGCCTGTTTGAGGATTTCCGCTACCAGCAGATAGTCTTCTGCCTGATCCCCGCCCAGTTCAATATTCCGCCTGGCATAGCGGAGAGCCCGGTTATATTTTCGCTGTGCAAACAGTAATTGCGCCAGACTTTTCTGAAAGCGCCTTTCTTCCGGATACTCACGCACCAGGATGAATAACGCAGCGGAAGCCCGCTCCGGGAGTCCCTGTTCCAATGCGATCTCCGCAATTGCTTCGACAGCCTCGTAATAGCGCGGATGCCGGGAAGTCACATGCGAAAAGTTTTCCAGGGCCTGGTAGGGAGCACGGTCCTGAATCAGTTCTCCCAGCTGGAAATGAGCAAATTCATCATCAGGATGCTGCTGCAGATACGCGATCAGTTCCTTACGTTTTGCTTTTTGGGAATTCTCAGTCACCTGCTCCACAGCGGCCGGCTGGCTGGAATCGGAATTGCCCGATTCACTCTGAAACACAAGGTAAAGGAACAGCGCCAGGCAGCCTCCCACCAGAATCAGGAAACCACTTGAGAAAAAGGGGCTCCTTGCCTGCTGAGTAAAGGGCGGTGTCAGTTTTTCAGGTTCGGTCCGACGGTTCATATTCAGGGCTGGGTTGGAGGCTGTTCTGGTAAAACGCTGGTTCCCTCTATCAATGTATAACGTCCCCCCGGCTGTAATCCAGTCCAGTTTTCGGTTTTCCCGCCTGGCCATCTGACTTTGACTGCGACTGGCGCGTTGCTGTCTCCCAGTCCACAAGTCACCCAGGCTTCATCAGCCGAAAGGTAACTGCTGCTCCCTTTTCTCAACCGGGTCATTTTTCGCGAGCCACCAGTCACTTCCAGAACCGCGCCGATCGCACTCCGATTCGAAACGGTTCCCACTAACTGCAACGCGATGCTCTTGTGAATGGGTGCTGAGCGGTTTTCCAGCAGGATCAGGCGCTCATTCAGATGTGAGACGGCCAGATCTGCCAGTCCATCCTGGTTAAAATCAGCCACGGCACAACCTCTGCCAACCTGTTTCGTTTTGAAAAATTCCCCGGACTGCTCGGAAACATCATCAAACCTCGTACCAGCCAGATTAAGAAACAATTGCGGTTCCTGTTCATAGGGCTCAGCTTTTCCCAATTGAGACAATCGATCGTGCACGTGTCCGTTGGTCACAAACAGGTCTTCCCAGCCATCATTATTCACATCCAGAAATGAAGTTCCAAAACCGAGTCGCGCGCGGCTCGGAGCAGCCAGCCCCGTCTCATCTGTCACATCCAGAAAGAACAACGCCCCTTCATTGCGATAGAGTGTATTGGTTTCGCCAAAATAGTTCGTGACCAACAGATCCAGTTCGCTGTCCCCATTATAGTCGGCACCTGCCAGCCCCATTCCTGCTTCCCGATCTCCGGTCCTGTTAAATGCCAGGCCAGAGACCAGCGCCTGATCTGTAAAGACCCCTTGCCCGTTATTGATCCATAACTGGTTGGCCACCGAATCGTTGGCGACATACAGATCCATGTCTCCATCCTGATCATAGTCAGCGGCGAAGACTCCCAGCCCCTGGCGCGCCGGTTCATTATGCAGGCCCGCTTTCTGGGAAACATCCAGAAACGAGCCATTCCCCAGATTGAGATAGACCACATCATACTGCCCCGGAACGTAGCGCGGGTGACAGATAAAATAGACGCGTGCCGCATCAACACGACGGCTGCAGATCGGATAGTGGTCCCGGTCAATCTCCAGGTAATTCACCACATACAGATCCAGCAGGCCGTCACCATTCAGGTCGGCCCAGGTACAACTGGCCCCGTATCCCGGATCATCGACGTGCGCGAAAGAGGAAACTTCGGAAAATGTCCCATCCCCCTGATTGCAGTACAACAGGTTTCGACCAAACGCGCTCACATACAGATCATCAAATCCATCATGATTATAATCGCCCACTGCAATTCCCATGGAGTAATTCAAAACAGTCAATCCGGAAGCAACGGTCACATCCTGAAACTGACTGTTCCTGCGATTCCAGTAAAGACGATTGGAGAGTGCAATATCGACAGGCTGACTCTGCTTTCGTTCGACGTTACTCCACTCTTCTCCCTGGGCACAGTACAGATCAGGGAATCCATCACGATCAAAGTCGATCCAGCCCACTCCCGACCCCATCATCAGATGCAGATGCCGCTGGACTGTCACCGGGGAGCGATGCTGAAAGGTTATCTGCGCAGCATCGGTCACATCCTGGAAGGCTATCGCCGACTGTTTCTCCTCTGCGAACAGATCGCCATTCATGGAAAAAAACAGAGGACCAAACAGGCTGAATAAAACTGTCAACCAGACAGGAATCGTATTTCGACTAGAACGGAAACCGGTCATCCAGATCTGCCTCTGAAAGTTCGACGACAAATTGTGATAAACGGTCGACTAAAATCTGCATCAGCTGTTCCCCCTTCTCTGCAGTCGCCTTGTGGGGATTTCCGGAACCCGAATTGGTCGTGAGTAAATGCCACGGACGGGTAATGCTGACCCAGCCCTCATTGACTGCGGAAAACCGAGTCGTCTTCGTCGCACCGTCGTCTGCATGTAACGCGCCCGTTTCTGCATCGCGGTTCACCAGCTGGGGAAAGTAAGCCAGCGCCAGTGATGTTTCCATTTCCCCTGCATGGTCGTCCGGGTTCTCAAAGATCTCGGCTTTCACATCTGCTGACGTACCTCGAAACCAGTCGGCCAGGAAAATCTGCACCGTCGTGGAACCATGCAGTTCACGCAGGAGCGGCTTAAAGTCGTTACCGCCATGGCTGTTGAGAATCAGCAGTTTATTGACCCCATGATTCGCCAGGGAATCGACCAGATCCATGATTATCTGCCCCAGGGTCGAAGGATTCACATTCATCGACAGGGGGAACGCCGCCTGGTTGGTTTCCGTGCCGTAAGGGATCGCAGGCAGCATCACCACTTTCGCGCCCCGCTGGTGCGCCGCTTCACAGACCCGCGAGCTGATCGCGTCAGCTTCGTAGGTATCGGTTCCGTAGGGCAGATGCAGGTTATGGGGCTCAGTCGCCCCCATCGGCAGAACGGCGACCTGGTAAGGATTCTCTTTCACATAAGCATAATTGATCTCGGACAGAATCCAGGGACGGATTGCAGATTCAGCGGACACGCGTTTCTCTCCTCATTTGCGATCTATGAAGTTGAATGATTCAGGAGTACTGTCATATTACCAGATTCCCTGCGAAACCTCATGTTCTCGATCCTCCTGATAAAATAAATATATACATTCTCGCCTTATGTTTGCCTGTATTGTAATGAACAGAACCGGTATGCTGAATGAGGATTGAGTTTCTGACAGGACTATATTACAGGGTATCAACATGGCGAACTGGTATGTAAAACGCGGAAGTCAAGTCGCCGGGCCTCTGACCCGGGAACGCCTGAATCAACTGGCGGCCGAAGGCAAAGTTCAAAAAACAGACCTGGTCAGAGAGGGTGAAGCCGGCGAATTTCACCCCGCTGCCAAAGTGAGTGATCTCTTCACGGGAGCGGAGACCTCAGCCTGGGATGAATTTGATTCCGGACCGGAAACTCAACCGCAGTCCAGTCAACCCGCAACCAAAAAGAGCAAAACGACCTTGATCGTCGTTCTCGCAGTGGTCGGCGTGGGGGGCATTTTAATGGCGATGTTTTTAATCGCTCTACTGCTCCCAGCGGTACAGCAGGCACGGGAAGCGGCGCGCCGGTCCGCCTCCAAAAATAATCTCAAACAGCTCGGGCTGGCGATGCACAACTATCATGATACTCATCGCGTGTTTCCACCAGGAGAAACCTTAACGGTAGAGGGAGCACCATCACAAAGCTGGCAAACATTTCTGCTCCCTTTCGTGGATCAGGCAGTCCTCTATAACCAGATCGATTTCGACTACGCCTGGGATCATCCTTCCAACCAGGCACTGTTCCACCAGGAAATCCCCACTTACCTGAACCCCAATATCAACGTCAGAGTCTCCCCGGAAGGTTTGGGGCTTTCGCACTATGCAGGAAATCAACTGGTCTTGAAATCAAACGGCGAATTGGGAATTCGAAATATCACTGACGGCACTTCCAATACCATCCTCGCATTTGAAGTGGGAGATAATTTCAAACCCTGGGGAGATCCAACCAATACCGCGGTACCGGCAGAGCGAATGAACTCCGGCAACAAAACTGCGTTCAGAGGGGGCAGTCATGTGTTGCTGGGTGACGGCAGTGTGCGATTTCTCTCCGAAAATATTGATCCCGCCGTGCTCAAAGCGTTGAGTACACCTGACGGAGGCGAACGAATCGATGAATTCTAATTCTGAACAGCCCCTGGTCCATCCAACGGAGCCCGACAACTTCACTCCTTCTGCCAGAACGTTTTTTATGATCCTGGCTGGCTGCCTGTTTGCAGTTGGCTTAATGATTTTCCTGTTCACTCCCGTTTTCGAAAAGATGGAAATTCAGAAACGCAATCTCGCCCGTCAATCGGTTTCAAAGAACAACATGAAACAACTGGGACTGGCTTTGTGGAACTATCAGGAAGAGCACCAGACGTTCCCTCCGGGTGCGACATTTACCGCAGAAGGAACTCCTCTGCATAGCTGGCAATCCTCTATTCTCCCCTTCATGGATCAATCTGGGCTGTTTGAGCAGATCGATTTAGAAAAACCCTGGAACGATCCGGCAAATCAACAGCACTTTCAACGAATAGTTCGGGGTTATGTCGTTCCCTGGAGTGATGAAATTTTCTCATCAGACGGTTATGCGCTGTCTCATTATGTAGGAAATGAACTTCTGCTCAAAATGAATCAGGGGATGTCGCTCAGTCAGATTACCGATGGAGTCTCAAACACGATTTCGGCGGTTGAGCGAGGCGATGACTTCAAGGCCTGGGGAGATCCCGCCAATCTTGCCCGGCCCGCTGATGTGATTGGTCCCGATCAGAAAACACTGTTACCCGGCGGCAATCTCATCCTCTTCAGCGATGGTCGCGTACAATTCGTTTCAAATAAAATCGACTCACAAATCCTGAAAGACCTCAGCACCCCCGATGGGGGAGAAACAAAATGCGATTAATAATTCTACGAATCTGAATTTCCGCACGAACAAAAGACAAAATCCATGCCCAACGGCGATCATATATCTGAAGAAGAATACAATCGCTCTCAACCAGCACGACAGAAAATGAGCGTCCCCCGTTTCGTGATCATCATGTTGATTGTCGTGATTGCCTTGTATAGCCTCGTTGTTCTCACCATCTTCATCAGGACTGGAATCGGTGAAGCGCGCAATGCTACTCAACGTGAAAATATAAAACAAAATCTGAAACAAATTGGAATCGCGTTACAGAATTACCATGCTCAAGAGGCAGAGCAGAAACAGCACATTCAATCCAATGAGCCCCTGCAAGATCAGTCTGCGCCCGGGAGTGACTGATGAACTTCGGACCAGACAAACCGGACAACCACAATACCGAACAGAGTTCCTTCCTGTATTACACGGCTCTCGCAGGCGGAATACTCGTCCTGGGACTGATCATTTTGCCCGCCTTACTCCGTCCGGTTGAGCAGTCGCGAGATGCTGCCCGGCGAAGTCAGTCAAAACATGCATTGAAACAGTTGGGGCTCGCGTTCCATCAATATCATCATCAGTATGATCTATTTCCTCCCGGCTCCATTGAAACAGCGGAAGGTCAACCCGGCCACAGTTGGTTGACTGTTATGCTACCGTACCTCGATCAATGGAATCTGCATCAACAGATAGATTTTGACAAAGCCTGGGATGACCCCGCCAATCAGCGTCCGTTTCATCAACTGGTGCCAGTTTATCGTAACCCGAATATTCAGGAAACGGTCTCTGCCGATGGTTATGCTTTGAGCCACTACCAGGGAAATGAACGGGTTTTGCAACCGAACCGGGGAATCCGCATCAGTGAAATCAGCGACGGGGTGTCGAACACCATTTTTGCAGTCGAAGTGGGCGAAGATTTTAAACCCTGGGGTGATCCCGAAAACCTGACTAACCCCTCCCAGATGTTTGCCCCCGGCAAAAACACCCCCTATGTGGGAGGTAAACACGTCCTGTTCGGAGATGGCAGTATTCGTTTTCTTTCAGAAAAGACCGATCCCGCTATCCTGAAGGCCTTGAGTACACCTGCGGGCGGCGAAAAAGTAGGCGATTTTTAATTACCAGACAGATACAATAATATCAGGCCCTGATCCCTCAAGTAAACAGTTGAAGTCAGGAGACAGCTTCATGTCAGGCTGGTACATCAAAAGAGATGATCAAGTCACCGGTCCCTTCTCCAGAGAACAGCTGGAAGAGTTCGTGGCAGCGGGTGAGGTCATCGAATCAGACCTGATCAGGCAGGAAGAAAGCCGAGAGTTCTTTCCGGCTTCTCTACTGCCCGGTCTGTTCATTGAAATAAATGACCCGATACAGGCCGATGAACTCCCCCGTAGCAGAGTCCAGGCACTGCTATTTGTACTGTTCCTCATTCTTGTGATTGGATTTTCGTTGCCCGCCTTCCAGCCAAAAAGAGGTTCTCGACGCTCTGTCACTAAAAATAACATGAAACAGATCGGTCTGGCGCTCCATAACTACAGTGATAACACTTCCGATTCTTCTGAAACACTTCCACCGGGAGCGATTACCTCGATACAAGGAAAGCCTCTACATAGCTGGCAGGCATTGATTCTGCCCTATCTGGATCAGCAGTTTTATTACAATCAGATCGATTTCAGCAAGCCCTGGAATTACCGGGCCAATATGAAACCGTTTCAGCAGGAAGTCCCCGAATATCTCAATCCGAAAAACGAAGCCAGCCGCTCGTCCGATGGTTATGCCCTTTCGCATTACGCAGGAAATGAACTGGTCCTGAAACCAAATGTCGGCATGCCCTTCAATGAGATTCTCGATGGGATGTCAAATACCATCCTGGCTGTGGAAATCGGCGAAAAGTTCAAGCCCTGGGGCGATCCGACTTCATTGACCGTGCCTGATAAAGTGATCGGCCCCAACAGAAAATCTCCTTCCACCGGGGGAACTCTTATTTTACTGGCAGATGGGAACGTACGATATATCTCCGAGGACATTGATCCTGAGATATTGAAAGCCCTTAGCACCCCGGCGGGCGGCGAAGAGATTGGTGAGTATTAGACCAAGTCTCACTCAGCTTAAGTTAATGCCGGGCTTCGTAGAGTTGGACGACAACACCATCCAGAAAACTGGCCAGTCGCGTTGCGGCCCGCGAGGCATCGCCGCGCATCTTCCACATTTCCTTGATGCTCTCCGGTCGTTTGAAGACGGCCCCTAACGCGGCCCCTGCTCTGACAGCCCCGGTTTCCCCCAGGATTGACATGATTTCAGGAGGCAGGTCGACAGAACAATCATCGCTGATCGCCCGGATCGCCATGAAGCCTTTCTGCGCTGCCTGACAGACCTGCGCCACCGCCAGACTTTCCAGGTCAACGGCCAGCGCATCAAACTGTTTTGCCAGTTTTAATTTTTCGTCGACGGTGCGAACGATCTCGTCCGTATTGATAATTCGCCCGACATATAAACCGTTTTCCCGATCTTCCGGGAAATGCACATCGTTCTTAAGCTCCTGTCCATGCAGGTCGCACACGGAAGTCGCTACGACAATGTCGCCATTTTTCATTTCGGGTTTCAAAGCGCCGGAAAACCCCACTGATAAAATCCAGGGGGGCGAATGCGCGTCGATCAATGCCTGCGTGGCAGCACGGGCGCGGGCAAAACCCACTCCCGTCTGCACGACCGCCACTTTGATTCGATCCAGAAACCCACCCCGAAACACATACGAACCGCCGGTATATTTTTTGACGTGCTCACAGCGATCCAGAAAAGGCTGGATCTCCATCGGTAGAGCACAAACCAGCCCTATATCCGCATGCGCTTTATCGATTTCAGGTTGATTCAAGAGGCGTGTTCCTGTTCGAACTGACTCATCATTTCAATTAACTTATCCACACCCGCTTCGGGGAATGCATTGTAGATACTGGCACGCATCCCGCCAACACTGCGATGCCCTTTCAGGCCATCCAGCCCGGCTGCAGTCGCTTTGGAGATGAACTGGGCGTCCAGGTCGGCGTCGCCCGTCACGAAGGTCACGTTCATCAACGAACGATCCTGTTTCGCAGCGGTCGCATTAAACAGTTTGCTCTGTTCCAGGTAATCATACAGTTTACCCGCTTTGGCCTGATTTTTCTCCTGGATTGCAGATAACCCGCCCTGGTCTTTCAACCATTTCAGAACTCGCCCCAGCACATAAATCCCGAAGGTCGGAGGCGTGTTGTACATCGACTCCGCTTCGGAATGGGTGCGGTACTGCAGCATCGTCGGAATGTCTGTGGGTCCCTGTTCAATCAGGTCATCGCGAATGATCACCAGCGTCAGACCACTGGGACCCAGATTTTTCTGGGCACCGGCATAAACGATTCCGTATTTGGAGATATCGAGGGGTCGCGAGAAAATGTCGCTGCTCGCATCGCAGATCAGAGGAACGCCAGCCGGCACAGTCGGCTCAGTCGCGAACTCGGTTCCGTAAATGGTATTGTTGGAAGTGAAATGCACGTAAGCCGGATTGTCGCTGAGCGAAACTTCCTCAGGGATATAAGAAAAATTTTTGTCTTCGCTGCTGCAGGCGACATTCACGTTCCCGAAGCTCTTCGCCTCTTTGACTGCTTTTTTTGACCAGGAACCGGTCACCAGGTAATCGGCCGTCTGGTCTTTCTTCAGCAGGTTCATGGGAATCATGAAAAACTGGCTCGATGCCCCGCCCTGCAGGAACAGCACCTTGTAGTTATCGGGAACGGAAGCCAGCTCCCGAACCAGCGCTTCTGCCTCTTCATAAACGGCGAGGAACGCTTTACTTCGATGCGAGTGTTCCAGTACCCCGATCCCGGTATCGCCCAGTGAGATCAGATCTTTCTGAGCCTGTTCCAGTACTGGTAAGGGAAGAGCCGCGGGTCCCGCAGAAAAGTTATAAATTCTTTCTGTCATTTTAGATATCTCAGCATCAGTTGCGGACTGATTGATGGGTTCAGTCCTGTGTCACCAGTTATGTGTCAATAATACGGACGTTACCGTACCTCTTGGAACCATCCTTGAGGATATTGGCAAGCGTTCGCTTGTTTTGCTATACAGCATCGATATTATGGAGTCTGGTTTTCTTCATAAATGGAGCAGAGCCAAATTATCCAGAATTCCCAAGAATAGTCACGTTTTCCGGCGAATCATTGCCCTGTTTGATTGATCTGTTATTTAATGTCCAGCTCTCCCAATCCACTTTCCAGAGGACCCCGCGTCCAGTCCTTTCAACCTCCCCAGGGCGATCTGACCATCATGGCCGGCTCAGCCAACCCCATTCTGGCACAGGCCATTGCCGATGAACTTGGCATCCGTCTGACACCCTGTGAGGCGCACCAGTTCAGTGAAGGCAATATCTTTGTCCGCATTCTGGAAAATGTACGGGGCCGCGACGTCTACATCATCCAGGGCGTCCATTACCCGGTAAACGACAACTTTGTTGAACTTCTGTTCTGGATTGATGCCCTGAAACGGGCCAGCGCCCAACAGATCACCGCGGTCATCCCCTTTTTCAGCTATGCCAAAGGGGACAAAAAAGATGAGCCGCGCGTCTCCATCCGGGCCCGCGTCTGTGCCGACGCGATCGAAGTTGCCGGTGCCGACCGCGTACTGACCATGGACCTGCACAGCCCGCAGATTCAGGGTTTTTTCAGCGTTCCCGTGGACCATCTTTACGGTCGGCACGTGATCAGCGATCATATTCGCAAGTTGAATATCAAGGATCTGGTGGTCTGCAGTCCCGACGTCGGCTTTGCCAAAGAAGCTTCTGATTTCGCGAAGCTGCTGGGAACTCCCGTCGTGATCGGTAACAAACTTCGCAAAGACCATTCAGAAACTGTGGAGGTTCTGGAAGTCATCGGCGAAGTCGAAGGCAAAAATGTGATTCTGGTGGACGACTTCACTATCACGGGACGCACTCTGGTCAGCATGGCTGAAGTTCTGAAGAAAAAAGGTGCGAAAGACATCTACGCCGCTGTGACACACGGCGTTCTGTCGAAAGGCGCAGCCGAGCGAATCGGAAAAAGCCCTTTGAAAAAGATGTTTATGACCAATACCCTGGAAACCCAGGTCGATCCGCTGCCGGACAACATTGAGGTACTGTCAGTCGCGCATTCCTTCGCTGCTGCCATCCGTTCGATCCACGACCGGACGAGTGTCAGCACGCTGTTTCCGGAAAAACGGTCAAAGAAATAATCACGTATTTTATAGTCGCTTAAAGTCAGAGAAAATCAGGACGTATGACGAAATCAGGCAAGAAGCTGACCCCGATGATGGAGCGGTATCTGGAAGTCAAACGCCAGAATCCGGGAACACTCTTATTGTTTCGCATGGGTGATTTCTACGAACTCTTCCACGAAGACGCTGAGATCGCAGCCCGCATTCTGGGGATCACGCTCACCAGTCGCGATAAAACCTCCAGTAACCCGGTTCCGATGGCCGGCTTTCCGCATCATTCTCTGGATAACTACCTGTATAAGCTGATTCATGCCGGCTACCGGGCTTCCATCTGTGACCAGGTAGAAGATCCCAAAAAAGCCAAAGGCATGGTCAAACGGGAAGTCACGCGAGTGGTCACTCCCGGAACCCTGACCGATGATGCCCTGCTGGACCCGCATGAAAACAACTTCCTGGCGAGTATCTATTTTGGCAAAACCAATATCGGTCTGGCCTGGCTGGAACTTTCCACCGGTCGCTTTGTGACCTCCAATACCACAGCCGAACATCTGGTAGACGAACTGGCGCGCATCCATCCGTCAGAGTGTATTTTCGCCGAAGGAAATACTGCTTTGCAGAATGCGGTGGGCCACCTGGACACAATGCTGACCGAACGGCCTCCCTGGTCGTTTGCGGAAGGCGAATCAGAAAAACGCCTGCTGGATCACTTTGGCACAAAAACGCTGGAAGGGTTCAACCTGCAGACAGGCACCCCCGCGATTACAGCCGCCGGGGCCCTGCTGGAGTATGTCCAGGAAACCCAGAAAAGCTCGATTCCCCACATCAACCAGATCGAACCGTATGAGCGGGGGGATCGACTGCTGATCGATGAAGCGACCCGCCGCAGCCTGGAACTGACCCGCACCATTCGGGAAGGCAAACGGGAAGGCAGCCTGATCTCGGTTCTGGATGAAACCGTCACCTCGATGGGAGCCCGACTGCTGACGGACTGGATTGCGAATCCTTTAACCAGCCTCTCTCAAATTGAGAGCCGCCTGGATGCCGTCGAAGAACTCTCTCAGAACCCGGTTCTCTGCTCTGAAGTGCGCGAGCAACTGGCCAAAACCTACGACCTGCAGCGGCTCACCGCTCGCATCGCAACCGGTAGAGCCAGTGCCCGCGACCTGAGTTTTCTGGCACAGACACTCGCATTGCTCCCGAAACTCAAAGCGAAACTGGCGGGTCGCAAAGCGGCCTTGCTGCAGACCCTGGAAGCAGGCATCGATCTGTGTGCCGAAGTCCGCTCGGATATCGAAACGATGATCATCGAAGATCCTCCGTTAACATTGAATGAAGGAGGCGTCATTCGCCCGGGGTTCAGCGAAGAACTGGACGAACTCCGTTCCCTTTCTAAAGGGGGCAAAGAATGGATCGCCGGGTATCGGAACGAAGAATCGGAACGGATCGGTATCCCCAATCTCAAAGTCGGCTACAACAAAGTTTTCGGCTATTACCTGGAAGTCTCTGCCGCCCATGCTGCGAAAGTTCCCGATCACTATATTCGCAAGCAGACTTTGAAGAACCAGGAACGTTATATTACCCCCGAACTGAAAGAGTACGAAGAAAAAGTGCTCAAAGCGGAAGACCGGGCAGTCGAACTCGAACAGTCGATGTTCGACGAATTGCGGGAACGGGTCGCTAAAGAGGCCCCCCGCACACAAAAGACAGCAGAGATCCTGGCCCAGATTGATGTCCTGTTTGGCCTGGCGCATCTGGCAACACATGCCGGTTACACGCGACCCGAAATGACGGAAGAACCGGTGCTCGACATCCGGGAGAGTCGGCATCCGGTTCTGGACCGTCTGCAACCCTCGGGGGAATTTGTTCCCAATGATGTTCTGCTGGGAGAACCCTATGGTCGCGTGCAGATTATTACCGGCCCCAACATGGCGGGTAAGAGTACTTATATCCGCCAGGCCGCACTGTTGACCCTGATGGCGCAGATGGGCTCTTTCATTCCTGCCAGTGAAGCGCGGATTGGCATTGCCGATCGAATCTTCGCGCGCGTGGGTGCCAGCGATGAACTGAGTAAAGGTCAGAGTACGTTCATGGTCGAAATGACGGAAGCAGCCCGTATTTTGAACTCCGCATCGGAACGGAGCCTGGTCATCCTGGACGAGATCGGCCGCGGGACGAGTACCTACGATGGTATTTCCCTCGCCTGGTCCATGACCGAATTCCTGCATGACCAGATCAAAGCACGCACGCTGTTCGCAACCCATTACCATGAGCTGACCGAATTAACCCAGACGCTCAAACAGGCGAGTAACTGGAATGTCGCCGTACACGAGCAGGACGGGGAAATTGTGTTCCTGCATAAAATCGTCGAAGGGTCCGCGAATAAAAGTTATGGAATTCATGTCGCACGGCTGGCGGGTATTCCTGACCAGGTCATTCAACGTGCCAATCAAATCCTCTCGACACTGGAAAAAGACCATATCGATGAGAGTGGTCAAACCACGATTCCTCCCCGCGTCGATAAAAAATCATCACATCAGCAACTCTCCCTGTTCGGAAATACAACGCATCCGGTTCTGGATGAAATCAGGGATTTAAACGTGGATGAGATGACTCCACTGGCCGCGCTGGAAGAATTATACCGCATTCGCGAACAACTGAACTAAATAACATATTTTCAAATTTACACTCTCTGACAGTTGAACCCAGCCATATCACCTGTTCACAATATACACAGTGGAGGTACAAGGGTGCCTTTCAACAGTGTTCCTATTCAAATAACAGGAGGATGTAATGCTGGAAAAAAACATACTGAAATTTTTTGTCGTTTTGTTTACTACTGTTTCCTTAGCCATTTGCTCAGGTGATTCCCTGTCTGCTCAACAGAAGGAATCGGGTAAAACTGAAGCTTCAGCCAAAGAGACCAAACCCGCTGCCAAAAAGTTCAAAGGGCGCCTGCCCAATCATTACGGTAAACTGAATCTCTCCGATACCCAACGCGATAAAATTTATAAGATTCAGGCCGACTACAAGTCAGAAATTGACAGTCTGAAAAAGCAACTGGCAGAATTGAACAAAAAGCAGGACGCCGAAATCGTCTCGGTTCTGGAACCTTCTCAGAAATCCATTCTGGACAAGATTCTTGCGGAACTAGCCAGTAAAAAAACAGCGAATAAATAAAACCACTGAATCTCAACCATCCTGAGAATCAATAATAAAACCACCGCAGGGCGTGATCGGAACCGGATCACGCCCTTTCTTTTTGCTGAGCCTTCCAGCTATACTTTTCTTGAAACGACCAGCATCACACCGCCTCTACTGAAGTTTCCCTTTCTGAAAACAACTCACTAATGGATTCCAAGCAGCCCCCATCAGCACACCAGCCTCACAGGAGCGAACAAAAGCGACCAGGACCTTCCCCCTGGCTCCCCCTGATGCATTTGCTGATCGTGCTCAGCCTGTTCTGCTTTCTGGGCTACTTTGAGTGGCAACGGATCGAAACTGACAATCAGGACCTGCCGTTACTGACACGTTTTTTTCTGTACGTCAATATCGACACGACGCCTTATTTCCTGCTGCTGTTGCTCAGCCCTTTCTGCTGGTGGATCCGCCCTTCGATTCACTTTCGTTTTTTCTCGAGAATGATCCGTCCCCGTTTATCGCAGGAGTGGGTACGCGGCAGACAGACCGATAAACGAATTGACCTTTTTGCGATCGCACTCAGTCTGCTGCTTGCTGCGACTTCGTTTGCCATGAGTTTCTGGACCGCTGCACATACTGTGAATCAGGAATTACACCTGACGCTCGGCGATCTGCCTCCCGCTTATCACGATGAATACAGCTATCTGTTCCAGGCCAGAACCTTCCTGCAGGGTCAGACCTGGTTTCCCAGCCAGCCTGAAGCTCCGGAACTGTTTGACCAGGTTCATGTCCTCAATGAAGGGAAGATGGCCAGCCGCTATTTCCCGGGCACAGGCCTCTGGCTGGCCCCGTTTGTGACATGGGGATATCCTTACCTGGCGCACTGGCTGGCGGGAGCGGTCATTACGTTTTTTATTTTCTGGTCAGGCAGAGAACTGTCCGGAAATGGCGTCGGGGTACTGGCCGGCCTGATTGTAGCCCTCTCCCCGGGGATGGCGATCTTCAGCAACCTGCTGTTGGCACATCACCCGACACTGGTGGGGTTATCGTTTTTCCTGTATTTCTTTCTCCGCATGCAGAGAACCCGCTCGTTTCGTGATGCGTTGCTGGCGGGAGCAGGCCTGACATTCGGCATGCTCTGTCGTCCCATGACCGCCGCCGGCTTTGCCTTACCCTTTGGCATCTGGCTGGGAGTGGAATGCGCCCGCCGGGCCCTGCGGAAAAAGAACCATCAACCGTCAGGCTCTTCGACAGAGAAATCAGTCGTCCCCCTGATCACAGGGCTGGCAATCCCCCTGGCCTGCGGTCTGATCGGGCTGTTCTTTTATAATCAATCCATTACCGGCAGTGGCTGGAAAATGCCCTACCAGCTTTATACCGACATTTATACCCCGAGACACGTCTACGGCTTTGATAATGTCGTGCGGGGAGAACAGAAGCTGGGCCCGAAAGTACTGAAAAACTATGACAAATGGGCCGAGAACCTCACGCCAGCTCTGGCTGCCCGGAATGTTCAGAACCGACTGCTGGCCAGTCTGCAGTGGACATTGGGGCTGGTTCCACTCACCTTAGCCGGCCTGCTGTTCGTGATCACCGAATGCAGACGCGGGAGCCGCTGGTGGCTGATCTTTGCTTCGATCATCACTCTGCATGTGGTTCACATTCCTTACTGGTATGATGGCATCATGCACTGGCATTACGTATTCGAAACGGGACCGCTGTGGGCACTCCTCTTCGCGAGGGTGACACAGACCCTGTTTCGCATCTGGAGTGAACTCGAACGCCCCCTGATGAGCTGGCTCTGGTCCGCCATGATTTTAACTGCCAGCGCAACCAACCTGATCGCCATCCCCCCACTCTGGACTGTCTCCAAACTGGAAATCGTGATCAATAATGTGGCGTTTTCCAGACTGAAACATTTTCAGTTTCAACAGATGATTCAGCATCATCCTCAAATCAGACAGCCTGCGTTGATCCTGATCACCCATGATCCCTCTGATCGGCACATTGACTATGTAATCAATGATCCCCCGTTAAATGCTCCGATTCTGACAGGTCGTTATCGACCCGATCAACATAACCCGGCTCAACTGCAGACCCTTTTCCCGGATCGAACGCTCTACCTGTTCGACGCTGCCGGGAATCGTCTCAGTCGCTGGAACGGAAGTTCCTGGGAACCCCTCTGACAACACTCACGATCTAATCTTTGATTTTGAGTTTGATTTCATCCGAGTTCGTTTTCAGTTCCGGAGCATACATGCCATACCCTTGTGTGGGCAGTCCACTGAATCGACCTGGGATTTCAGCCCGCAGCCGATAGCTCAGGCTATGCGTTCCACGCGGTAACTGACGCAGGTAATTTACCACCCGGTCATCACGAAATTCCTGATAAGCTCCCAGCCCGTTGCGGGAATATCCACTGCGCAGGTCGACTGCTTCCAGTCCCGCTGGCCGGAAATCTTCAAACACCAGGTATTCGTAATCATTTTTGCTCTCGAAAATCAGCTCGACCTCGATCAGATCTCCGCTGGTCAGTTCTGTTTCATGGTCAATGGCCTCACGACGGTATTTTTCCACACGCTGATCAACGGCCTGCCCTTTCGAACCAGAGGTTTTTATGGCAGCCTCTTCCGGAATCAGCCGGTAATATTTTCGCTGCACTTTGATTTCCAGCCCCGTCGCCGTGATGAAATCTTCCTTCGTAAAGTTCGTCACGTACGCGTTATAGTACAACGGTCCGTTCCCCTGCTTGCGAATCTCCAGTCGATGTGCGCCTGACGTCAGTGCTGCGCCTTCTATCACCAGTTTATTATCGAACGTAAAGAGATTCTCCGCGTTGATCTGCACTGTTTTCTGTTTCTTTCCATCCAGAAAGATGTCCAACGTCAGGTCAGGCTGATCTTCGCCACTGGCTGACCAGTATTCTGCTAATGCTTCAATGGCAATCGCCGTATCAGAAACAGAACTCCAGTAAGTCGCATGTTTACGATTGTTCAACAGATACTTGACGAGTTGAGTTGCCTTGGGATTCTGAGGATCGGCTTTTGAAAGCAGCTTTAGATAATAGGCATTGGCTTCCACTTCACTGCCGTACCAGTGCCACCAGTAATTACTCTCAGGCAGATTGAGATAAGCGGTCTGGTTTTCCGCATCCTGAACCAGGTATTGATCCATATTGCTCATGATCATCGCCAAGCGATCCTGATTTTTCAGTTCATGCGATGCCAGCCCCAGCATCCCCAGAGCATACACCGACAGTTTCGTCCGATCCCGATACAGGAAATCGTACATTTTCTGATCAGCAATTCCCTGGTTGACCAGGACCAGAAAGACGTAAGCATCCAGATTGGAAGCCGTCATTTTATATGGTTTTTTCTTCGAATCAGCATTCAACAGTTTCTGCAGTTCTTTCTGCTGATAGTTTTTCAACCATTCCACTCCCCGTTCCAGAGTGCCAGGCACGAGCGCCACGTCATTCTGTTTCGCCAGAGCCAGTCCCTGGACGATTCGCGCGGTGAAGTAGGGGGAAGACTGTTCCTGCCATCCGGAAAACCAGCCCCAGCCTCCATCAGCCAACTGCATACTGGTTAAATCTGCGACTCCCTGCTTGACGAGCTGCTCTACTTTCTCCTGACTGAAGACCGGATTCTGATCATAGCGTTTCCACTGTTCGGCACGCTTCTGATCGTCACCAATCTCCTGTGCATTCAGATTGGTCCGTTTCTCCTCAATCTCTTTCAGATTAAGGCCCATCCGTTTAAGAATATTCTGAGTCATCACGGTCGGCAGAAATCGATACAGCGTGCAGTCGGTCGTTTTATGGGGTGAATAGACCAGGTAGGGCAGTGCATCGACCATGGCTCCTGCCAGTGAGGGTGAGTAACGAAGTTCCAGACGACTCAGTTCCGCTTTGCGTTGATCGGGAACCTGAAAACTGATCTGTGCCTGATCTGCATCACCGCGAATCATGCCCGTAAAGGACTCGGTCTTCAGAATGCCATGCACTTTGACAGGAAAGGTCATCTGCATCGCATCTGACTCTTCATCCGTTAAGGCTTTCATGCGAATCACGGCAAAGCCGGGACGGACCGCTTTCACGCGCCAGTCGATCCGTTGTTCACCGTCAGCATCTATCGTGACTGTCTGTGAAACATCGCCCAACGGTTCCAGGGTATCGCCGTCCAGTTCCAGTACGACTTTCACGTCCTTGGAAGTCTTCAGGTAATTATGCACGTTGGCGCTCAATACCACTTCGTCAGTCTCTGTAAAGAAGCGCGGTGCCTGCAATCGCAGAATCAGATTTTTCCGCGTGACAACCAGTTGCTCTCCTTCACCCACGCGTGCCCCCTGCCCCATCGCCCAACTGCGGATTTTCCAGCTGGTCAGGTTTTCGGGCATTTTGAACGAAACTTCCGCCAGACCTTCTGCATCCGCTGTGATTGCGGCGTTCCAGTAGGCAGTATCTGCGAAGTTCTGGCGCACGACAGGCTCGACCACTGCGGAGGAATCGGCGGGCGCTGCTGCATCCGCCATCACCGCCCGGGCTGCCATCGGCATGGCCAATCCTTCCATCACACTGGACTTTCGCATTTCTTCCGTTACAGGTAATACCCCCGGACCAGGGCCATTTCCCCCTACTGCTGCATAATTCGGGTACTGCGACTCTGATTCCAGCACCAGATGCCCAAAGGCACCAATCAACTGCATCCCGACTTCCTGGGGGCGTAACAGATTATGGAAATAACGACTCAGGTTGTCGGCTGTAGAGGGATGATGAGAGCGTTTCCACTTCCAGAAAAACGATTTGATATCACTCACATTGGAACCGCCGCTGATATATTCGACACTCTTGTCATAGACGCTGACCACCAGAGAACCAGGCACAGGTTTGCCCTCGATGTCAGTTACTTTCAGTTTGACGGTGGCTTCTTCACCAGGTTTATACTCGGTTTCAGAAGGCTCAACTTCCAGATTGACGACCCGCTGTTCCGGTGGTACCGCGATTTCTTTCGCAACCGTATGCACGGTTCCCTGGTGAACTGTGACGGCTTCGACAAAGAAGTTGGGCATATCGTTCTTCGCAATATCCAGTTCATAAACCGTACTTTTTCCCGCCAGTTTGAGTACTTCCGGCCTGGAATAAATCCCGTTCAACGGTCGAACAAACAGCAGAACCGTACTACCCGGTTGATTGGTATTGATTAACAGTCGTACTTTTTCACCCGGTTGATAATGTTTTTTCTCAACAACGAGTTCCAGATCGTTGAAACGGTATTCCTGACCATCAAATCCTTCTCCGCGGATCGAAAACAGGCTGCCCCCTTCGATCTGGTTCCCTTTTTTGTCAGTCACCGTATAGGAAACGCGGTACTGCCCTGCTTGAGTCGCTGCCATTTTCTGACTGGCGGTGCCCTCTTCCGATGGATTCAGATCCCACTCCTGAACGGCAGTCTCTTTCGGTTCTCCCTGATCGTTATACGAGATGCGGTATAGAACGACTTTGCCTTTACCACTGACTGGTTTGGAATCAAGTGTCTGGGATTTAAACGAAGCGGTCATGGTATCGCCGACCTGGTAGTAACCGCGATTCATCCAGGAAAAGACCTTGAATGGCTTACGAGACACCAGCACCGATCCCTGACCGACGATGGTTCTCCGCGATTCATCGACCACTTCGGCTGTGATTTCGTACTTATGATCCTGGTCGCCGTGTATCGCTTTTGCCAGCGCAGTATCGATTTTGATTTCGACTTCCCCGTCAGAACCGATTTCCACAGTATTGGAGAGCACGACTTCCGGCGGTGGTGAGGGACGATGAATCCACCAGGGTCCCGGCGCAACACAACCCCATCTGCCCCAGCCTGGATACCAGGTGTAATCCCCGCTGAACCACCAGTAACCCGAACCATATAACCAGTCCCAGCGATCCGCGGGATACCAGCGTTGATCGTACGCGGTACGCGTCACTTTATATTTGACCTCACCATTGACGACCGGACTGCCGAAATAGTATTTCGCTTTAATTTTCGCAGTGACGACATCTCCCAACGCCACTGGTTCTTCCGGAGCTTCCACCAGTACTTCAAATTCCGGTTTTTTGTATTCTTCCACGCGGAAAGAAATACGAGAAGAGATATTGCGACTTCGCTTCCCTGCTGCCTTGCCACGCGGTTTAACGGTAACCTCTAAGTAATAAACGCCCAGGTCCGCATCGGCAGGGATCTGCCAGTCTCCCTGGCAGCCACCATATTCGTCTGTTTTCAATGTTTTCTCAAAGACTGTTTTATTATTTTTTCCGATCAGTTTTAAAGCCACATTCTGATTTGCAAACTCGGAGTCTTCGGCTTTCGACAGATCATAACCCACATTGCGCACCCAGAATTTAAAGTCGACTTTCTGTTCGGGACGATACACGGGACGATCCGTGATCCCGTAGATCTTGACCGTATTCAATCTCTGGTCAGAAGGATGTGAATACCAGAAGCGATCAAAGCCGGTATAAGCAAACCGTCCATCCGCGGTGCGGGCGATCGTAATCCACTGATAGTGTTTCTCCAACTGGGATTCCGCGGGAAACGCCTGTCCGTTTTCATCAGTCCGTTCCGCAAAATTAACAGTCTGCGTCTGTTGCTGGTTCCGTCCCCTCTGGATTTGCTGATAGCCGAAAAATTCCAGATTCGCACCTGCCACCGGTTTACCGGTTCGGGCATCGGAGACGAAATAATATGTCTTGTCTGACATCTTTTTGCGAATGATGGCGGTATCATCCAGCCAGACGACAATTCGACTGGTATTTCCGTCCTGCATTCTGGCAACCAGCAGATAAGCTCCCGCATTTTGCAGCGGTGTCGTTACCGTGACACGCTGATCACGATGTCCGGACAAAGGCTTGAGATCCAGCCCCCAGCGTGAAACCAGCGGCCCCTGGTATTTTTTCTGCTGCTCATGAACCAGTCGATAACCTATGTTCGAAATATTGACCTGGTCCCATTCCAGTTTTTCCGGGTGGGTTTTGAGATAGTTTTTGACATCCGTCAACAGTTTTTCCACGTGGATCTGATATGCCTCAAACTCCACATGCTGCCCATTGCGAAAGCGATAATCAACCTCCGCTCCCTGCCCGGCAACCTGGGACGGGTTCGGGTCGAATTGTCCCCAGTTCCCCACGATCTGATTCAACTGCTGCTGTTTGTTCTGATGAGGGTCTCCGTATTCCGCAATACTCTGTCGTAGATATTTGGCTGCCGTGGGATACTGTCGTCGATTCTCGAAAATACTGACTAACTGCCCCAGGGCGTTTTCACCCCAGTTGCTTTTCCCCAGTTCAACGACCTGCTGATACAGGCGGATATAATTCAGATCGTCCGGCAGGTTGATCCGTTGAATGCCTGTCGCCAGGCGGGTTAATGTTTCGGTTTCCTTGAGGCTCTCCAGCGAATAAGGATTCACCTGCTCTTCATCCTGCGGGTCCGGCTCATTCCTCTGGCTAAAGAAATAGGGCATAAAATTCTGGAGTGTCTGAACGCCAAACTGACTGCGGTTGAAATCTGCCACCTGCAGAATCACTTCCGCCTGGCGCTCATGGTTCTGCTTCACGCATTGATCGAGCATCCAGCGCCATCGTTCCCCATCATTTTTTGCGGTCTCAAATGATGCGGGAACCCGGTAATAGACGGGATCACCGGCATCATCAACGGGCGCTCCCTCGGGTCCCCCACTCGGTCCTCCACGAAAGAAACTGCCGGGCTCAGCGCCAACACTTGCGAAATCAGGAGTTTCATTCAGATCCGTCAGAATCTGCAGTTTCCAGGCATTTTGCCCCTCACGGCCAGACAGATAATACTCAGCAGTATCGAAGTAAATATTTGATGCTAATTCCGCATCATCGCCATTTTTAAGTTTTTCGATTGCCTGATTCATCAGTTTCAGAGCAATCAACCGGTCCTGTTCATGAGTATTAATAAAACGGTTTCCGCCTCTCTGATGTCCTCGAATGAATTCCCCATCAATAATGTATCCGTAGTGTGGCCCCTGAATATAACTTTCAGCCAGCTTCCATAATACCAGCGGTTGATTCGCGTGCACTTTCAGGACCGATTCACGAAATTCATCCATTTCACTGATTCGATTCAGTTGTTGCAGACAGGCAATCCCCTGTTGCAAATCATGGACCACACCTGCATCAGGATTATTGGCCTGGACAGCCAGTTTCTGATAGATTTGCCAGGCATCCCGGTAATTCCCCTGTTTTTGGTAAGTTTGAGCCAGAGAACGGGATTCCATGATACTTTTCTCATCAGCAAAAAGATAAACGCTCAGGGTAGCTAACAGTAGCAAGCAGACGGTCGCTGAAGTGCTGCGAAGGATTTTGAACGAAAACATGTTAAAACCTGTATATTGAGATGGGATTCTTTTTGAATTTCAGACGGGATCATAATACGTTACGCCTGTTTGACGAAATAGAATTGAGTCCAGTTCCCGGAATTCTCATAATTTTAAACGATCCGCGCGAGACCGAGGTATGAGAAATAATCAGTTTCCTGCATAATCCGACAGCAACCGCATTTGTTTCACACTGACTCAAGATTGAAAGCGCCGAAGAGACAGATCAATGGATTGGATTACAGCAGCCTTATCGCTCTGTGGCTACCTGATTACCCTGGCTTTGATTCCGAGCATACTTTTAAAGAAGAACCGCCACACGATCTCTACGGTCTCGTGGATTCTCACCATTA
The DNA here is from genome assembly GCA_002706765.1 of Gimesia sp. Taxonomy (GTDB): domain Bacteria; phylum Planctomycetota; class Planctomycetia; order Planctomycetales; family Planctomycetaceae; genus Gimesia. The sequence goes on along the minus strand of PAJV01000032.1, from coordinate 166,350 downwards.
TTCTTCTGCCCGGCCTCGGGGGAATTGTATACCTGTTCTTTGGCATTAATCGTGTCCAGAGGAGATCGCTCTCCAAAGAGAAAGCAAACCAGTCACTGGCCCCCAAACTGCCTCAGATTGTGCAAAACCAGTTGCTCTCCAGTGAAGACTATCTGCCCATCAACCAGAATCTGATGCGGTTGGCTCAGAATATCGGTCATACCGTTCCTACTTTTGGAAATCATGTTGAACTTCTGACAGATACCAACCGGACTCTTGGTTTAATCAAACAGGCCATTTTAAATGCCGAGCATTCATTGCACCTGGAATATTACATCTGGCAGCCCGATCAGTCAGGAACATTACTCCGTGACCTGCTGATTGAAAAAGCGCGGGCCGGCGTGGAAGTTCGATTTCTGTACGATGGACTGGGTTCCTTCGGCTTAGGTAAGAATTTTTTTAAGCCTATGCGGGAAGCCGGAATTCAAATCGCACCGTTTCTACCAGGCGCTTCCATCCGCGAACGCTGGTCCATTAACTTGCGCAACCATCGTAAAATTGTCATCGTGGATGGTAAAATGGCATTTACCGGCGGGATGAATATCGGTGATGAATACCTGGGGCTGAACCAGGACCTGGGCTTCTGGCGGGACACACATCTCAAGGTCGAAGGTCCCGAAACCTTACAATTACAGCAGGTCTTCGCGGAAGACTGGTTCTTCGCTACCGGCGAGGCACTGACCCAGCAGGAGTATTATCCCTCTCCGAATCCCACGGGAACGGTCACTGCGCAGACGCTGCTTTCCGGACCGGAAAAGAACGCCGATGTCTTTTTGACCCTGATGTTCGCTGCCATCAACGAAGCACGCCACAGTATTGTTCTGACGACTTCTTACTTCGTCCCCCCTGAATCACTGACAACCGCACTGGAATCAGCGGCGCGACGGGGCGTGCATGTGCGTCTGTTGCTTTCAAGTAAGTCAGCCAATCCGGCAACGATTCATGCAGGGCGTTCTTACTACGATTCGCTGCTGGATTCGGGTGTCGAAATCTTTGAATACACCAAAGGAATTCTGCATTCGAAAACCCTGACCATTGACGACTGCTGGTCCCTGGTAGGCACTCCCAACTTTGACTACCGAAGTCTGATTTTGAACTTTGAAGTCGGGATGGCACTTTATGATCGAAAATTTGCACAACGCCTGCGGGAGTCCGTCGAGCAGGATTTCCTGAACGCAATTAAGATCACCCACATCGAATGGAACAGTCGCAGCAAATTCGAGATCTTGAAGCAGAATCTGTGTCGATTATTTGCACCGGTCATGTAAAAACACAGACAGTTTAAGGCAACTTGTGTCGATACTTGTCTGAGGCGCCTTCAGGCAAAGTTCCCAGATATCTGATTAACTGAATCACTTCTGCTTTGGTCAGCAGATTCAACAAGCCATCCGGCATCGCGGATTTTTTGACGGGCACAATCTCTTCCACTTCCTGTTTTTTGATCATCTGCTTCTTACCTTCTGGTGTCAGCAACATGATCTCATCCGGGCCCGCTGCCCCCATCATCCCTGTAAACGTCTTACCGTCAGCAGTCACAATCGTATAAGTCGGATATTCCTCCGAAACGAAATGGGAAGGAAACAAGGTACTCAGTAGAACCTCTTTCTGCTGGAACCGTCGACTGACATAGGTCAGATCGGGACCGATTTCTTCTCCCTTCTTCCCGAAACGATGACATTTGATACAGGTCGCTTTTTCATATGCCTGTGCTCCCAGTTTCAAATCAAGCGTGGACTTTTTCTGCTGCTGAAGTTCTGCCAGCAGGTCTTGATACTTCCAGCGACTGTCAGCAGGTTCCACAGGCAGAACAGCGGGAAGTTCTTCCGGGTATTTTGCTGCAAACCATTCCTGCCACTGCTGCATGATCCGGTTTGCTGATTCGCCTTCGTTATGGAGCTGCTGGCCGGTCCAATGAGTTAACAGTCTGGCTGCGATCTGCTGTCCCTCAGGGTCCTGTTCTAAGCCAATCAGGATCACCTGCCGGATCCATTGGGCTTTGTTAGAACGGCGACGAAAACGAACCAGGGCACGCATCACCGCTTTCGCCTGATCTCCCTCGACAACATTCAGCGAGCGAACCAGAATCCGCCAGTCGGCGTCGCGCCTCTGATTTTCTGCTGCATACCAGCTGATAGCCTCTGCGACATCATTGCGCCGTTCCGGATAGGATTCAAACAGCTCATGCAGATAAATCAAAGTGGGCTCATCCGCGATACGTGCCATGGCGATTAACAAGGCATTCAGCTTACGTTCCGACTCGGCATCCTTTTGTTTCTGATTCTGAAGTTTCAGTTCCTGTTCACGCAGCGCTGTAAATTCGGCGCCCGTCAGTCGATCCAGGGGTTCCCCCGCGACCATAATCCGGAAGTCCCCCTCTGCGACTTCCTGGAGCATTGTATCTTCCAGGCGATCAATCTTCATCGAGATTGCCGGTGTTTTGCCCAGGCAGAGATTCCCCACTGCAGTGCATACCAGCATCAGCACCAGCGACCGAATCAGCACCATCTTCTTCAGGCTGTCCATCAGAAATGCCCACTTTCGTTTGAATTTGATAAATCGTAACGGAATGATAATCTTACTGAAGATAACAGGCTTCACACTATATTCATATCAGATAATTGTTTAAAATCATGTCAGGTAATACAACACTCTATTCAGTTTCAGGGACGAATCATGTCAGACCACATGCCCAATCATATTCCTTTCTCCAAGATCGGTTTTCACGCATCAGGTGTTTTGATACTAATGCTGACCTGCTGGAGCTGTGCTCCCAGCGAGACCACAGAAACTGCCACGCCCCCGGCACAACCGGAATCTCATCCTGCTGAGATCAAGCCTGAAAAAACGGTAGAAATCACGCTCACCTTAAGCGATGTCGAAGGCTTTAAGGAGATCCTGGCAAAGCAAAATGGCAAAGTTGTGCTGGTCGATTTCTGGGCCACCTGGTGTATTCCCTGTGTCAAAAATTTTCATCACACAGTGGAATGGAATCAGAAGTATGCCGACCAGGGGCTCAGTGTCATTTCCGTTTCCATGGATGAATCGGACGCAGAGACTCAAAAAGCAGTCCTGAAGTTTCTGGAAAAAGAAGACGCCCAGTTCACCAATATTCTTGCCACGGCAGCCGACGATCAGGATCCCATGGACACGTTTGACATTGATGGCGGCGCCCTGCCTCATTATCGGATTTACGATCGAACCGGCAAGCTGATCAAAAAGTTTTCCTTCGCAGATCCGGACAAGCAATTTACCCAAGCTGATATTGAAACCGCCTTGCAGGAAGCGCTGAAACAGAAACCGGAATAACCCAGGATCAACAGATCAAGTGAAGTCGATGTTACGTAAACTCTGGTCGATCTGCCTGGATGAAATCATAGGCTTCTACCTGCTGCACCGGTTTTTCTATTATAAAAAGCGCTCCCTGATCATCTCGGATGCCGGCAAAGAGACGCCCGGTCTCCTCAGCGGTGAACTGCTTTCGTTTTTTTCACCGGTTCCCGGACCGGCAAGTTTAGAATACCAGCCAGATCTTGAACCCGCTTCGCAGGCAATCTTTCCAGCGGCAGAAGTGAAAGACTTTCAGTTCCCAAGTCCAGTCCAGACCGGCTTCCCCGGGAATGATCTGGTGAAAGGGCGGCACTGGAAATCAACAGTCTCCCAGCCTGCTGCAAATTCAGATTCCCGATTCACAGTGGTTGCGATCGACGGCATTGTGCAATTGGGGGTGCGCAGCTTTAACAGGCTGGCGAAGCGACTCACTCCTTACGGCATTGATGTGATCATGCTCGACAGCCCCTTCAACTATAGACGAACTCCCCCGGGTTACCGACCCGGCCAATTAATCGCCGGTGGAAATCTGGATCATCAACTTTTGGTGGCGCGGCAGGGCATTCTTGATCTCTGGAGCCTGATTCTGCATTTGCAATCAGAGGGGCATCAGGTCGGCCTGGTGGGGATCAGCCATGGTGCCTGGCTGACATTGACGGCGTCACTCTTAATAGAACAGCTCCAGTTCGTCATGGCGATCACGCCGCCCGTAGATCTCTTCCGCATACTTGATGAGGGAGGCACGGTGGTCAACGCCATCCGACGCGGTATCCGGGAGTCTGATCTCAGCGAAGAACAACTCGAACAGATTTGTCAGCCCCTGCGAATTCCCCAGTGGAAACCGAAACTCCCGGGTTCAGCCATCTATCTGCATGTAGCCGACTACGACCGGTTTGTTCCCTCTTTCCGAATTGAGGCGCTGGCCGGGCAATGGAATACAAAACTGGTTCACCATCCGCTGGGACACATTGAAGCCACAACGGGCCCGAAGGTTGTCGCGCAGGTCGCAGAAGAAATTCTTCATTTCTGGAAGATTCCGACAGATTCCATTGCTGCTTCGACTGCCAGTAATACGTAATAACTGCAGAGAAAAAGCAACCGTTACAATCTGTATGACCTGTATTCCTGCAAATTGAATCGTCACATTTTCAGAAGTTTCTGTTGAAAAAAGGCATCATGTTGTCTGCGGGCAACTTATTCTTTCAGTATAGACTCAAGAGTGGATTACGTTATTACCTTATCCAATGTTGAGATCTCAAGCGGGCCAGTTCTTTTATCTTTCTGTTAGACCGTGTCCAGTTTTACTGTAGCGTCTCCAAGGCCATTTGAGCCGAGTATAATCGATTGAGAGACACTATGGTCAAATGGGAAGCGATCTGGGTAAAAGTGGTTCATCCGTCTCTTTGGTGATTCGTTGCTGTTCCTGACCGAACAAAACGAAAATAAATCAGGGGAGTCATGATGCAGGTACGAGTTCGCGATTTGATGACCGCTAATCCGGTCAGCGTTTGCCTGGGAACAACACTTCAGGCAGCGGCAGAACAGATGGTTCAGGCGGAAGCTTCTGAAATCTATGTGGTAGACGAGCTTCGAAGATTGATCGGAGTTGTGCCAGAATATGATCTTCTCAAATACCACCTGACACATAATCACCTCGCAGCGCCCATCGATTCTCTCATGTATGTTCAGATTGAATCCCTCTCACCAGACGATGACGCACTCCAGCTTGCTCCCCTGTTTCGAGATCGGCGGAACAGCTGCATGGCCGTCACCGAAAATGGTCAGCTGGTAGGAAAACTAAGCTGCCGCGACCTGTTTCGCGTGATGCTGACACTCGATGCCATTGCAGAACCTGAGCAGCCATCGGAACCAGGCATGATGAAAAACGAGGTCGCTCACTCCCCCGCATCGACGATCAACCCGCCGCATCTGTCGCGGTATGGAACCTCGATTAATAGACTGCAGTTGAACACCAGTTCCGGAAAATAACGGTACACAAGCAGCTCAGTCCTGGGCTTTCAAATCAATGCCCATGTCGGCAAACAGGTAGATCATATCCTCCCAGACATTCTTCTTCGCTGACGGATTCCGCAGCAGGTAGGAAGGATGATAGGTACACACCACTTTGGCACGACCATATTCGTAAAAATCGCCCCGCATTTTGCCAATGGGTAGATCCGAGTGCAGTAAATTCTTCGCCGCCACAGAACCCCAGCAGACGATATAATCGGGGTCTACAATTTCAATCTGCGCATCCAGATAGCCGCGGCAGTTCGATGCTTCGAGATCCGTCGGATTCCGATTTCCCGGCGGACGGCACCGCAGAATATTCGCGATATAGATATCGCTGCGTTTCATCTGACATGCTTCGATAATCTTATCCAGCAACTTCCCCGCGCGGCCGACAAAGGGTTCCCCCTGTTTATCTTCATCTGCTCCGGGAGCTTCCCCGATGAACATGATCTTTGCCCGAGGGTTACCTACCCCAAACACCGTTTGCGTCCGCGTCTCCGCCAGTTCCGGACATCGGGTGCACTTGGATACCTGGGAAGCGATGATATCCAGTTCCGCCTGGCGATCACCTTTATTCAATTTCGATTTTGTCGTTCGAGGCACACTTATTTCCTTTCGAGCCTGATCCGACTCCCGGATCGGCTCCTCAGTCATTTCACTTGTTTGAGGCTGTTGTTGAATGGACGGCTCGGGAGTGGAAGTGATATCTGCCTGAACCGGTAGGTGATGCGGTGGTTCCACAAGGGGAGTTGGACTGTCAGAGTTTTGAGCAACAGGCTCAAACTGCTTCAAATACGTGACTCCCGACCGTTGCCAGCTTTCCAGTAATTGCCGGACCGCGCGCTGCGAGCGTCTGTTTGCATCCTGATTCATCAGCCTTTACCAGTCCTTTTAACGCTTCACCTGACAGCCAGGTACGGCAGCTTCGAACTCTTTGACTCCGTCATCCGTAACCTGGGTGAAGCTCAATTGAAGTTCTTTCAGGTTTTTTAATGCCGCCAGTTCCTTTAAACCATCATCGGTAATTTCCGTCTTATTCAAATTCAGATATTCCAGTTTTTTGAGAGGCAGTAAATGCTTCAGACCCTCGTCGGTAATCGGAGTTCCCTCCAGGTTCAAACGATTCAGTTCAGTGAACCCCGAGATGACTTTCAAGCCTTCATCTGTCGTTTCCGTGCCCCATAAACCAAGCCGGGTCAGTTTCTTCAAATCCCTGATCTGTTCCAGTCCTTTATCACCAATCATGGATTCATCCAGATCCAGGTACGTCAGGTCGGTCAAGCCGGAAAGGTACTTCATGCCTTCGTCGGTAACAACCGTATCCCGCAGGTGAAGTGTCTGCAGCTTTTTCATGTTCTGAATATTTTCAATCCCGGGGTTGCCGACAAAATCACGTCGCAGGTGCAGGGCTTCCATGTTCGTCATGTCTTTAAGATACTTCATCCCTTCATCTGATATTTCCGTATCATCCAGTTCCAGTGAAACCAGATTTTTATCTTTCAGAAGCGCCAGAGTCTTATCAGATATATTTCTGCCCCACGTATTCAACCGCTGCAGATTCGGCAGAGCAGCAATATCCTGCATTCCATCGTCTGTCACCTGTGTCGCCTGGACTTTGAGCACTTTCAGGTTCTGCATGTCTTTAATGTGAGCCATTCCCTCATCGTTGATCGCTTTATTGAATCGCAGATCCAGATCTTTCAGTTCAGGGAACTCAGCCACCACTTTCAAGGCGTCATTGGTAATATTCGTGGCGCGGAGTGAAAGTACCTGCAGGTCTTTCAAGCCTGACAGATTCTTGACACCCTCATCTCCCACAGTCGTGCTTTCCAGGCTCAAAAACCACAGGCCCTTTTTCTTGCCAATTTCTTCTGTCGCCAGATCAGTAAAGTTAGGGCCCCAGAGTATCAGGCGTTCCAGGGAAGGCAGACCTGACAGATGTTTTAGATCCTCATCCTTCGCATTGGTCCCTTTCAAATCCAGTATCAAAATGCGACCATCATCCGACAGGCCCAGCTTGGCATCCAGTTCTTTGAATGCCTTGACTGCTTCCGGTGAATCTGGCTCAGCTGCAGGCTGTTGTTTTTCCGCTGCGGGAGCCTGCTGACTGGTCTCTGAACTGACCGTTTTCTCCGGATCTGCGGGAGGAGTACTTGTACCGGGACATCCAGTCAGCAGGCAGATTGCTGCCAGCGAAAGAAATACTCTTGTCTTCATCCTGATATCCTTTGTAATGCTCAATCTGGCTCAGATCTGCTGGTGTTCCGCGCGCATTCTATGTTCATGGGCTCTGAATGCCGACCAGAATTCCTGACGATATTCTGTCAGTCATCAAAGATTCACAGAACCCTCTTATGATGCTAACAATGATCCCCAAAATAGAGCCCAGACCGAAACATTGCAATTCAATGACTCTGTTTTCTGTAACTACTTGCGATTCCGAGACCAAACCGGCTATACTCAATAGCATAAACAGACTTCTATATGTTTTATTGAGATTTTGACCCGTTTACCCACTCGGTAAGTTCGATCACCGCCAGCCAATCAAGGATATTTCAGTGAAACATCGCCTCGCTTTTCCCGCCCTGCTGTTTTTCTGCCTGACTGTTCTTTTCACATCTGTGTCCCGGGAGATCCAGGCGAAAGACTGGAATACTTATCTCGCAGACCGGGAACGGGCAGGTTCTACGACAGATACGATTTCACTGCCATTGACTCCTGCCTGGAAGTATGTCGCCCCCAGTCCGCCAAAAACGGGCCAGACCGATCCGGGTGAGCGGGTGATGGAAGGTCACGATCTGGAAGCCCGCGTTGATTTTGATGACGCCTTACAGGTCGCCATCGCAGGCGGGCAAGCTTACTTCGGGTCTTCTGTCGATCACCAGATGCGTTGTGTTGATCTGAAATCGGGTAAAGTGCTCTGGTCTTATTTTACAGGCGGCCCGATCCGACTCTCCCCCACCGTCAGTCAATCGCGAGTCTATTTTGGTTCCGATGATGGCTTCGTGTATTGCCTGGACGCAAAAACGGGAAAAGAAATCTGGAAGCTACGTGCCGGACTGAACGAAGAAATGATTATTGCCCGCGGCGAAATGGTCTCACGCTGGCCTGTCCGGACGAATGTTCTGATCGATGAGGGCATCGCTTACTTTGGTGCCGGCATCTTCCCGCATGAAAATATTTATCTCTACGCCGTCGATGCCACCACCGGAAAAGTCATCTGGAAGATTGATAATCTCAGTCAGACCTCAGCAGGTCGTAATGAACTTTCTCCCCAGGGTTATATTCTGGCCAATGACGAATTCCTGTTCTTCCCTTCAGGACGATCCCTGCCTGCTGCGATCAACAAGAAAACCGGCGAGGAAGAACACAAACGGTCTTACAGCTGGCGCAGCACCGCTGGTGGAGTGGTAGGAGGCACCCAGGCCCTGCTTGCGGATGGCCAGATTTATTCCATGGGCGCACACCATATTCTGGCGTTAACTCAGGCTGAAGGTGATGTCGGTTTTGCCTGGATCACCGGGCAGCAAATGGCCGTCCAGGGAGAGTTTGCCTACCTCGCCACCGGATCGTCTATCCTGAAAGTCAATCGGGGAGAGCACGCTGCGGGTTCGCAGAAAGCGCACAAAAATGAAATGACGATTAACGATCTGTTTAAAAAACTCCGCAGCCTGAAAGGGAAAAAAGCAGAACAGGCACGCGCGGAAATCAAAACGCTGCAGGAAGAAAATAAAGCATTGGCAAAAGCTGGCGTTCTCTGGGAAATCGCTGCTCCAGCCCGCGATTCGCTGATTGTTGCCGGGGATAAAGTCATCGCCGGGGGTGAAGACCAGGTATTGATTCTTGATGAAGCCACCGGAAAACTTCTGGAAACATTAAAAGTCAAAGGACAGGCACGGGGACTGGCTGTTTCCGACGGACAACTGGTCGTCAGCACCTCAGCTGGTGAAGTCATCGGCTATGGGAGTTCAAAGTCGGATCAACCAGCATCACAAATCAACACTATCACAACAACTTCTCCTTACTCTGAAGATGAAATGACCGCCGTCTATCAGCAGGCAGCCCGGGATATTCTGGCACGCACCGACGTCAAGGAAGGATTCTGCCTGGTGCTGGGCAGCGAAGAAGGCCGTCTCGCGTATGAGCTGGCCCGTCAGAGTAATCTCAAAATCTACTGCATCGAACCAGACTCAGAAAAAGTAAAACAGTCACGGCAGAAGCTGGCCCAGACTGGCTATTATGGTCATCGCGTGACCGTGCATCAGACCGAACTCTCTCCACTCCCCTATTCTCGCTACTTCGCAAACCTGATTGTCTCAGATACATTACTCAAAACAGGCCAGATCCCGGGTATCCCCAAAGATATTGCCTCGCACGTCAAACCACTGGGTGGTACCATCTGCCTGGGCGGGCCTGCTCAATCTCAGGCTGATAAAGTTGAGAACAACCAACTCATGGACTGGCTGAAGCAGACCGGCCTGGCTGAGACTTCCCAAATCAACGATCGACAAGGCTACGCCACGCTGGTGCGGGGCGCTCTGCCCGGAGCGGGCAGCTGGTCCCATCAATACGGTGACCCTGGCAACACCGCCAGCAGTAAAGACCAGCGGGTTCGCGGCGGACTGGGTGTCCTCTGGTTTGGGGATCCCGGTGAAAAGAAAATGGTCAATCGCCATGAAGGTGCAGTCGGCCCGCTTGCGATTAACGGCAGACTGTTTATCCAGGGCGAAAGCACGATCATGGCATTTGATGCCTATAATGGTCTGTTCCTCTGGGAACGGGAAAATCCACAGGCAATTCGTACCGGTGTATTCCAGAACCAGAACCCGGGTAACCTGGTCGCCAGCGATGACAGTCTGTTCTTCATGATGAAAGAAAGCTGCTATCAGCTCGATGCCGCTACGGGAAAAACAGTGGCAAAAATCCCCCTGCCTGAAAAGCTTAACGACGGCAAACACGAATGGGGCTATCTTGCCTATCAGAATGGTCTGATCTTCGGAACGGCGACCACGCGAAAAGAACTCGAAGCCCGGCAGGTTCGCAGAGGTCGCAAAACGGAAGACTCCACAGATGCATTGTTTGCCATCGATGTCAAAACCGGAAAACCGGCCTGGAGCTACCAAGGCAAAAACATCGCCCACCACACGATCGCCATCGGCCCGGAAGCGGCCTACTTCATCGACAGTTCCATCACAAGCGAACAACGCGCCGAGATTCTGCGTCAGGACAAGTCACAGCTGAAAGAACTGACGGGCAAAGAACGTGAAATCGCCGAAGATCGACTCAAAAAACAGGACCTGCGGCTGGCTGTTGCATTGGACATCAAAACCGGCAAAGAACTCTGGTCTCAGCCCGTAGATGTCACCGACTGCAGTGAGATTGGCATCGGCGGTGGCAAACTGACACTGCTGTATCAGAATAATGTGTTGCTGCTCTGTGGCGCCAACGCGAACGGCCATTACTGGAAACAGTTTATTGCCGGTGACTTTTCCCGCCGCCGACTGGTGGCCCTCAATGCCGGCGATGGATCTCTGCTCTGGAAGAAAGATGCCAACTATCGACATCGCCCGATTGTCGTCGGAGACAAGATTATTGCAGAGCCCTGGTCCTACGATCTCTACACCGGCATTCAACATACGCGCAAACACCCGCTGACCGGACAGGAAGTCCCCTGGAGCATCATGCGGGAAGGCCATCACTGCGGCATGTTATCGGCATCGGAAAACCTGTTGATGTTCCGCTCCGGATACACGGGTTTTTATGATCTGGAGAAAGACGCCGGGACCCGCCACTTCGCCGGCCATCGGACCGGCTGCTGGATCAATGCGATTCCCGCCAACGGCCTGGTGATGATCCCCGAATCCAGTGCCGGTTGTGTCTGTCTGTTTTCGATCTCTTCAACCATTGTGCTGGAACCGCGCGAAGAACGGACCCACTGGACGATCTTCAGTTCGGTAGGCCCCAAGACTCCTGTCCAGCATATGGCATTAAACATGGGAGCTCCCGGTGACCGACGCGATGCCCATGGTACGGTCTGGATGGCCTATCCCCGCCCGAAACCGAGTCGGGAAACCGGACTCGATTTCAAATTCGATATCCAACCGGAATTCAACGCAGGCGGAGGCTACGACAGCCTGAATGAAATCACACACCCTGTCAAAAATGCCGAGCCGGGCTGGGTCTATACTTCCTGGGCCCGTGGACTGAAAGAATGCACGATTCCTTTGCTGGGCAAAAAGGATGCTCCTGCCAGCTATTCGGTGGAACTCTCGTTCTCAGGTCTGGAACCGGTTTCCTTCAACAATCAGCAGGAAGCCCCTCTGTTTGAGATCAAACTGCAGGGACAGGTGGTGCAGAAAGATTTCAATCCGCAGGCAACACAGCCCACCCAGACACTGAAATTCGATGGTATTTCAGTCAAAGACAACCTGCGACTCGAACTGATCCCGGAAAACGAATCCGCCAGACAGGCGCCCGCGGCTTTAAGTGGAATTGAAATTATCCGCTCAGATTCATAGACTGGCCTTTAGATTTGTCTCTTCTGCCCGGTCTATACTTCAAGTGAGATAATGTGATACATCACCTTAACAGCAAATCAGCGGTTTTCTGTCTGGTCCTTATTCTAGTCGGTTTCAGCAGGCTGTCCTCAGCCCACGCGCTGGAACTGACTCTGGAACCGCCGGGAGATCGGGAATTTGTACGCGATCTCGCCGGGATGCTGGATGAGCCGACCACGAAAAAGATCAAAGAGCTCTGCGATAAGCTGCTCACCGACAAAGCAACCCCCATCATCGTGGTCACGATTGACTCGATGGCCCAGTACGGCGGTGCGGACATGCGGATCGAGACATTCGCCACGATCCTGTTTAATCAATGGCAGATCGGACATGCCAAGCTGGGAGACCAGGACTGGAATACCGGCATTCTGCTGCTCGTTTCCAAAAATGATCGCAAGGCCCGCATCGAACTGGGAGCTGGCTGGGGACGTCGCGAAGACGAGCAATGCCGTCAGATCATGGATGAATATATTATCCCCCACTTCAAGCAGGGGCAGTTTGACCAGGGAATTCTCGCGGGTGTAGAAGCCCTCGATAAAATGGCCCGAAAACTCGAACTCCCGACCAAACCGGTTTCTCCCTGGACTTATGTCATTATTGCTGTTGCTGTGGGCCTTGTGATTTTCACTGTCGTCTCGCTCATCCGCCGGGGATCCAGTGGCTGGGCCTGGTTGTTCTGGGGAGTCCTGTTTGCAGTCATTGGCACCCTGTTATATCAGATGCTCAATAATCGTGGTGGAGGTGGAGGCTTTGGTGGCGGTTCCTTCGGCGGTGGTTTCTCCGGTGGGGGCGGTGCTACCGGCTCCTGGTAATGTTCGCGTTCTTTCTCCTTCGCAGTTCCTCGCCGCCTTACGAATTACGAAAAGACTAAATCCATGCAAAGCGCATTTAACTATCTCAACGAAGAGCAGCAGCAACAGGTAGAACAGGCTGTCATTGATGCTGAAAAGCAGACCTCCTGTGAAATCGTGCCTGTCATCGCGACCTCCTCAGGGCGATACGATCGACCGGAAGATGTTGTGGGGCTCTGGGTAACTATCATTACAGCACTCTGCCTCTGGTATTTCTTTCCTCGCAACAGCGGACAGCCAGGAGACTGGGGTGGCCTGCCTGTGATGATCGAGATGATACTGGCTGCGATCTTACTGGCCATCGCCTTCATATTGGGAGCAATCGCCGGAAGTCGGATAGGCTGGCTCAGACGACTTTTCACACCCCGTATCCAGATGCAGGACGAAGTTGCGGCCCGCGCCCGGGAAGTCTTTTTTGACAAACGCATCCATCATACCGAAGGAGGAACAGGGATCCTGATCTATATCTCCCTGTTCGAGCATATGGCGGTCGCACTGGCCGACCAGTCGGTGATTGACAAACTCGGACAACCGTTCCTGGATCAGATCTGTCAGAAGCTCACATCAGGACTGCATGCCGGAAATCCGACCACCTCGCTTTGTGAAACAATTCGGGAAATTGGCAACCAGGCATCGACTTCACTGCCCCGCGCCACAGACGACCAGAATGAACTGCAGGATGTATTGATCCTGATTGACTGAGCCTTGCACGAAACCTCTTTGCCACGGTCGCCTGGTCTGGAGTCGCGAATCCACGTTTGCTGTTAATCGACAGTATTCTTACAAGTTGACAGCTGTTGATAGCTATTGAGAAATGGTATAATAGTTTGAGCCCAGCCTGACTAAAGCGTCTCCAGGATCATTTGGACCGAGTATTTATTGATTGAGAGACGCTATGGTAAATGTGAGACTTTGGGTTTGAGCGAAGGCGCCAGACGTCGGCTTTCTCCTGCATGAAATGGTAAATACTGACCGTCTGCAAATAACTATTCCGGTGACCATAATATTTGAATCAACAATAAGGACCATCCCCATGACCAACCGCAATCGAATGGAAGAGCTGATCGGAGCCCTGGAGCAGCAGAGAGATGAACTTGCTTTGAAAATCCATCTGGGTAAACAGGAAGCGAAAGACGAATGGAGACAGGTAACAGACCGACTGGATAAACTGAAAGATGATTACAAACCAGTCAAAGATGCGATGAAAGAATCCGCAGGCAGTGTGACCGATGCCCTGTTCAATGTGGGAAAAGAAATCCAGGAAAGCTTTCAGCGAATTCGCAAATCACTGTGAACCGGGTACCGGGACTGTTGCTTTCACTACTCCAATGATTTCAACCAGAGGGAATTCAGACGCAGACCTTGGATTCCTTCAGGTTGAACTGCCCGTACCGTCAACAGTTGCCTCCCCTGTTTGAGGTCCAGTGTCCCCACGTCTGTTTTCAGAAACACATTCTGACTCGTACTCATCGGCAGTTCACATTCAAGTTTCTGATCCCCGACTGCAATCTGCAGCTTGCCTGGCACTTCGGGTTCGGCTCGATAGCCATAGCTCAGTTCCACTGCGTAACGACCTGGTTTCTGTACTTCCAGCTGCCAGGTCGCTGTATCCGAATTCGACTTCCAGTTGTCGATCGTATCCCAGTCATAGCCGTCGAAGGAATACTCCAGATCGTCTCCCTTTAATACAGCCCAACTGGGCTGCAGTTCCACTTCCAGTTCCTGCTCATCTCCGACCGGAATCGCTGCCGGCTGATATACCTGGCCGGCTGTCACATCCTGAAACCAGCGGAGGAACTCACCACGTAATTCACTGACTTTCTCCGGATACTGTTTGGCCACATTATTTGTTTCACCCGGATCCGCCTGTAAATCATAAAGCTGCCCCTGGGGTTCACCCTCCTTTTTCTTTTTTCCCTGCGGGTCATGACCCACCAGTTTGAAACGGGGTCCATGAATTGACCAGCGGTGAAACGGGTTAGGCGTGTAGCGATCCCAGGTGTGATACAGATATTGATGTGGCGATTTGCCTTCCCCCTGCTCCATTAAGGACAGGACCGATTTCCCATCCAGTTTGAGATCGCCGGGCACTGGCACTCCCGCCAGCTGACAGAACGTGGGAAACAGATCTGTCTGCGCCACCATGGCATCGGTAGTCTTGCCTGCCGGAAAATGGTCTGTCCAGCGAACGACAAACGGAACGCGGGTCCCTCCTTCGTAGGCACTCGCTTTGCTCCCTTTCAGACCGGCCTTGAAGCCCCGACTCACGCCCCCATTATCGCTGGTGAAGATGACTACCGTTTGCTCATCCAGTTTCAAATCGTGTACTGTCTGCAGTAAGCGATTCAGATTCTGATCGATGCGTTCGATCATGGCGTAGATTCGTGCTTCCCGCAGTGGCAGGTCTTTCGCCAGATATTTTTCAATCAGCTTGTCTCCTTCGGGCTGTCCGAAATGAGATGTATCGAGCAGGAACGGAGAATGCGGTGCATTGTACGCCAGGTAACAGAAGAAAGGCTGCTCCTGATTTCGCTGAATGAAATCGATGGCTGCATCGGTAAACAGATCGGTCACATAGCCTCGGGTTTCGACCGGCTCTCCGTTAACGACTACCTGATCGGGGTTGGTATAGCGTTCAATGTGCCCATGATAATGCCCGAAGAAATGATCGAAGCCTCGACGATGCGGCTGATACTGCGCATACCGACCCAGGTGCCATTTCCCAAACAGTCCCGTCTTGTAACCGGCTTTCTGCAGGACTTGCGCAATCGTCGTTTCGCTCTGTCCGAGTGTGTCTCCCCCAAAGCGGGTATTGTACAGACCCGTTCGCAGATAATGCCGCCCTGTCATCAACCCGGCCCGGGTCGGTGCGCAAACCATATTCGCATAGAAACGCGTGAAGGTAACCCCCTGGCTTGCCAGCCGCTTGATCGTCGGGGTTTCGATGTCTGGATTACCGGCGATCTCCGTATCCCAGTAACCCTGATCGTCGGTCATGACCAGAATGATATTCGGCTGCCGGGATTTTTCTTTCGCCTGCAGAGACTGCGCCCGATCAGAGAACAGGCAACAGATAATGAACAATAGAGAAGTCAGACAAAGACGTTGTACATTCATAAGGTGAGTTCTTTTTCTCTCTTTGACATCCGTGACTTCACGCCTGTTTCAGACACTGCTCCAGATATTCCCGCGAGCGGTTAATCTCAGCGGTTACCTGCTCTGCCGTGGGTAGAATCGGAATGCCTCGCGGTACCGGATGCATGAAGATCTCGGTCCGTCCCTGGTAGTTGATCTTCTTGAGTGCCGCCATCAGGGGAACGAAGTTCAAATCCCCGCGTCCGGGTAATTGCAGCAGTTCCTGTTCTTTCGGGAGTTTCTTGATACAGCCCATGCCATGCTGCCATGCCTGGAAGTGCAACAGCCGGTCATCCAGGTCGGTAATCAGCTTCGCCATCATTTCCGGATCCTGCTCCAGATGATAGGGTGCAAGCGCCATGCCGAAATTCTTGGCAGGCAGCATTTCCATCAGCCAGCGTTGTGTGTCCGGATCGTTGATCAGGCCGCCGCCATGATTTTCCAGTCCGATCATCACCCCTTTTTCTTCGGCAGCAGCGATATGTGGTTTGAGTTTTTCGGCAAACGCTTTGATCGCGGATTTCAACTCGGCCCCTTTTAAACCTTTGGGACCGCCACTATTGCAGATCACCATGTCCCCGCCGAGTTGACTGACCAGATCCATTTCGCCCTGCATGTTAAACAGGCCGTATTTGAAACAGGTGAAGCTCCCCAGCTTGACATTGTACTTATCCAACAGCTGCTTTGTTTTTTCCACTCCCAGTTCGTCAATCTGTTCGCGCTGATTCCCATGACGTTTGGCCCAGATCTCAATATATTCGGCCCCCGTTTTCGGAGTCTCCTGCAGAATCGTTTCCAGAGGCAGTGTGCCATACATACAGGACGCGACAATATAGTTCAGTTGAAACGGCTGCTGCGAAGTTTCGGTCCCGGCTCCGAATGCCGTACCGAGCAAACCCGCCGAGCAGGCCGTTCCCAGAAGCTGTTTATTAAAATCGCGACGACTGAGCTGATCGTTCATGAATCTGAATCTTTCTGTTGCTGTGGAATCGGATGCTGTTTACGAAACGACCTTTTCCCCCTCTTTCAGAAAGGGAACGACCAGATGTTTCGGCTGTTGAGTCTCGGGATCGATAATCGGTTCGGGAGAATACTGCGTCACGTACGCTCGACGCATTTTGTCTGTGGTATTAGCGCCACTGCGATGAAATGTCAACGAGCTGAACACGGCCAGACTGCCTGCGGGGACGACTGCGGTTACACCGGGTTCTTTACCGAAGTAACCCGTTTTGTCTCCGGTTTCCGGGTCACGAATGTGTTCCACCAGAGAGCGAATACCTACTGTGGAATAGGGCAGTACGTCAACCGTGCCGTTTTCCAGCGTCATATCATCCACGGCAGCCCACACGGTGACATAGGGACGATGCAGAAAACCAAGGTATCCGGAATCCTGATGCCAGGAAAACTTGATTCCCTTTTCCGCTGCTTTGACGACATACTGATCGTAAAACAGGTACGCTGTATCACCGATCGTGGCTTTGCAGATCTCTGCCATCAGGTCACTGAATACGTATTCATCGAGCCGGGGTGCCTGGTCATATTTCTTCGCGATATGATAGCGTTTGCCACGATGGCTGATATGAATATGATCGGTACCCAGGCGATCCATCTCCTGATGCATCAGATCGATCAGATGATCGCAGGCATCGCGAACAATCTGCAGATGCTCTTCGCAAATCGCCCGTTCCAGAATGAAGTAGCCTTCTTCCTGAAACTGTTTTTTATGTTCCTCGGTAATGATTCCGGTCGAGACAGTCATCGTTTCTCCTGAGTTCAAAAGAAATGGTTAAGCAATCACGATCAACATGAGCAACGAACTTTAAGTATCTTTGATCTCATAGCCGGCACGCTGTTCGCGCTTGAGCCAGGCATTGGCTTCGGCGTCACCCACGAACTGTTCCTGTTGGGGATCCCAGGTCAGTTTACGGCCCAGACGCTGTGAGATATTACCGATGTGGCAGACCGTGACCGAACGGTGCTGGTTCTGCACGCTGGAAATCGGAGTGGCCCGCGTCTCGATACAGTCGAAGAAGTTCCCCATGTGATTTACAATCGCATCCAGTTTACCCATACGAGGGGGGCGCGAAAGATTATCATGGGCATACACATTAAACGATTCCCGCGGCAAAGGATTCTTCGCCAGATCTTCGACTGGTTTTCCGGCAATGGTGCCCCGGTTCACAAAGATGCGTCCCTCGTCCCCTTCAAACATGACTCCGGTACGTCCGCTATCATTGACTTCCAGAACCACCCCATTGGCATAGCGGGCTTTCAGATGGTAATCGAGGGCCACGTTGTAACCGTTCTCGACATTCGGAAACGTTGCCGTTCCTTCGATATCAACAGGTCCGGAATCCTGCATGCCGGCGCCCCACTGTGCGATATCGATATGATGTGCGCCCCAGTCGGTCATCTGGCCTCCCGAATACTCGTACCACCAGCGGAACGTGTAATGGCAGCGTTCCTTGATGTAGGGAACTTCGGGTGTCTGCCCCTGCCACAAATCCCAGTTCAAAACGGAGGGAACCGGTTCGGGTTTGAAAGGCCCTCCCGTTTTATTTTTACTGAGAGTGACCGTTATTTTCTGCAGGTTACCAATCCGTCCATCCTTGATCATTTCGATCGCCTGGCGAAAACGGTGATCACTTCTCTGCCAGGTGCCAACCTGAACGACGGCTTTGGTCTCATCCACGACTTTGTTGATGATTTTCCCTTCGTCGACAGTCAGCGTTAATGGTTTTTCACAATAGACGTCTTTGCCGGCTCGACAGGCATCAATCAGCATTTTGGTATGCCAGTGATCGGGGGCACCGATTGTGACGACATCGATATCTGCCTTATCCAGCATCTCCCGATAATCTTCGAACAGAGTCGCTTTCCCGCCAAACTGCTTGCGGGCTTTCTCTGCAATTTCCCGGTCCACGTCGGCGATCGCTACGATGTCGCCATACTGCTGAGCTTTGTCTGCAATGACCGAACCCTGGTACCGCATTCCAATCGAACCGATTTTCAGACGTTCATTCGGATTGCGGGCTTTCTCTGCGGCACGTGCCGTATTCACAAAAACTCCCGGCGCCAGACAAGCCAGGGGCAGCCCCGCAGCCGCTGTTTTAACAAACGTTCGACGAGAAAGTTTTTGTGAAGTCATCGCAGTCTCCTCTGAGTATCGAGTGATTTTTAAAATTGATCAGTATTGATTTCGTGCCTCATCCAGCATTTTTATCCAGGGACCGATGTATTGACCATGATCATGGTAGGTACGCCCGCTGACCATGTTTCCGTCAATCACACAGGCTTCATTCACGAAAATGCCGCCACAGACTTCCAGATCAAACTGGCATTTGGGAACGGTCGCCATGCGACGGCCTTTTACACAACCGGCGCGGGCTGGAATTTCTACGCCATGACATACGGAAGCAATGGGTTTATTCTTCTCAAAGAAGTGCTGAGTGATGCGGATCAGGTCTTCATCCTCGCGAATGTACTCGGGAGCACGGCCGCCGCTGAAAAAGATTCCCAGGTACTCTTCCTCTTTGATATCTTTAAAGGCAATATCTGCCTGAATCGTATAACCTTCCCACTCCTTGGTAATCGTCCAGCCCGGTTTCACTTCGTGGAGCACCATCTGATACAGACGTTTTTCAGGTGCGGCAACAACGGGCTCGTAGCCCCCTTCAATCAGGCGATAGTAGGGATAAAGTGTGTCGACAGTCTCAGTTGCATCACCAACGATGATTAGCACTTTGTTCATTCAAAACATTCCTTCTACGTAAAATTCAAGCATTGAATTGGAATCCATTCTACAGGGGAATCCAGACCGGTCATTACGGAATTTCATAAACATTCTCAGGTTTTGCGTACATTATAAGACCTGAAATCGCAGAATACTTCTGTTTTCAGGCTTTTTCTGGAACGACCACTCTCCAGGTCTGATCAATGCATTTTCGCTCGAAACTCTCCGGGAGTCTCACCTGTTTTCTCTTTAAAGAGTGTACTAAAGTGCTGCGAATGGCGAAAACCGATCCGCTGTGTAATCTGCGAGAGAGATAAATCGGTCGAAGCCAGCAGTTCCTTGGCCCGTTCCATCTGAGTCCGGATGATCTCCGCTTTGGGAGACCGGCCAATCGCCGATTTCATCTGACGTTCCAGCGCAGTGCGCGACATGGGAACCGCTTTCAGGATATCGGAAACCTGAATCCCCTTGCAGGCATTTTCGCGAATGAAGCGTAACGCCAGCGCCAGTTCAGGATCATCCACGGCGACCACATCGGATGACTGCCGCGTGACAATTCCCAGTGGATTGAGCAGATACGGCTCCTCGGGAGCTGCTTCCCCTTTCATCATGCGACTCAGCAGCGCTGCTGCCTCATAGCCGATGCGCGTCGAATTATAAGCGACACTCGAAAGCGGAGGTCGGGCCATCATACAGAGAATGTCGTCATTCTCGGCACCGACGACGGCCACTTCATCGGGAACCGAGATCCCTGCCCGGTCACAGGCATCCAGCAGCCAGAACCCCAACTGATCGGTACATGCCATAATCCCGACCGGCTTGGGCAAACCGAGAACCCATTTGACCATCTGCTCCTGATGTTTTTCCCATTCGCGGGGCACTTCGGAATCTTCGGGAGCCGAAAACACGCTCACTTCGTAGCCGGCATTTTGAATGGTCTGAATGTAGTTATCACGGCGTTCTTCGAAGTAAACTTCACAACCGATTTCGTAAACTCCAAAGTGACGAATGCCCCGTTCCAGAAAATGTTCTGCCACCATGCGTCCCATCGCGCGGTTATCGATTCCCAGAAAGGGAAACGAATGTTGCAGCTTTGTCGAACGCAGCTCGATCGTAGGAATGCCGGACGCGGTAATGGCATCTGCCATCTCCTGGCTGGTTGTGCGACTTAAAATCCCGTCCCCTTTCCAGCGGGAAATCCATCCCGGTACCTGGGAATCCAACGAACGAGGCATTACGAAGACTGACCATTCCTCCTTTTCAGTGATATATTGGCGAATGCCGTTCAACAGTCCCCGGCCATGTGAGCGAGACGTTTCAATCAGTAAAGCGACGTGAGGGATAGAAGATTTAGCCATAGGGGGTCGATTCAGCCGATATATAATCAGTTTGGGGAATGCGGCGCCAGGAACTTTTTCAATTCAGAAAAGTAATCTTTTACAGCAAGTCCGATTTCTGTTCAATCATGATCGAAACAGTTAGAGGGACTTCGTACAATACTCTTCATGATCTTTTTTGACAGCATCGCAGATAAGAATTGACTCTGAAAGGTTTTCGTGGACTATCAAATCAAGCAGGCTCAGGCCAATGATTTTCTGGAAATTGCAGCCTTGGATCGGATCGCCTGGCCGCTGGAACCGGATACCTACATTCCCGATGGCGAACATGCCTGGAGACTCTGGTGTGAGTATGCAACTGTTCTCATAGCAGTTTCTGCCCCTGAAAATAACTCACCGACACTCGCCGGTGTATTGTTGATGTTTCCGACGAATACCGAGGAAATCTTTCTGCATAAAATCATGGTGCATGCCGATTTCCGGGGACAGGGAATCGGCTCTGCTTTGATGAAACAGGCGCTGCAACAGGCAGCGAAGGTGGTATTACTCACAGTAAACCCCGAAAATACGCCTGCGGTAAAGCTGTATGAAAGCTTTGGTTTCCAGGTCAGAGAGAAAATCGAAGGTTATTATCGCCCCCATGAACATCGGCTGTTGATGGAATTCAAGCCTGCCACGTAATTCAACACATGGATTTTTTATGAATCAGACAGAGCGAGTACTCATACTGGGAGCAGGCATCAACGGCGTCGCGATTGCCCGGGAACTGCTGTTGAACGGGATTCCGGTCTGCATGATTGACCAGGGGGATCTGTCACAGGGAGCCACATCCAAATCCTCCCGACTGGTTCATGGCGGCCTGCGCTACCTGGAATATGGTGATTTTTCCCTGGTGAAAGAATCCGTTCACGAACGCGGGATTCTCCTGGATCTGGCGCCGCACTTCGTGAAACCGCTGAGGTTCGCCATCCCGCTGGCGCATCGCGCGACGGGCGTCATGTCGTCCGGTCTCCGATTTCTCAGTGGCTTTCGGGTTCCCGGCGCGCACTGGCTCACCACCCGGTTCTCTTTCTCATCTGAGCGGGGCATGTATCTCGTCGACATGGGACTGAACATGTACGACTGGTTTGCCTCCAAAGGCAAGCTCCCCCGGCATTCGGTTCACGATGCAGGTGAACCCGGCTTGCCCGATATCAACAGGCAGAAATTCCGCTGGCTCGCCTGCTATTCTGATGCCCAGATGCGTTTTCCCGAACGTTTCGTGGTCGCATTACTGCATGACTGCCAGAATATTGCCCGGCAGAAAGGTCTCGACTTTGAACTTTTAACCTATCATCGGCTCTCCCTCAAAAACAGAAATGCCCAGCTGAATTCGCTGCGGCATCCCAGCCTTCATCACGAACTGTTTGTCCCGAAAGTCATCATCAACGCTTCCGGGGCCTGCGGCGATCTGACGCTCGAACAGATTGACGTCACTTCTCCCCGCCTGATGGGGGGCACCAAAGGCAGCCACATCATCACCTTCAATCAGAGTCTCCGGGACGCTTTAGGCGAACAGGCCATTTACTCCGAAGCCAGCGACGGTCGCCTGGTCTTCATCCTCCCGTTTGGCAACTGCACCCTGATTGGCACGACCGATGTCCGCGTGGAAGGCAACCCGCTCGATGTCACTGCCAGTCCCGAAGAATTAGACTACCTCGTCGGCATGGTCAACATGGTTTTCCCGCAGGTGAAGCTCACGCATGATGATATCAACCTGCATTACAGCGGTGTCCGTCCCCTGCCTTATCAACCCGAGGGCAAAGCCGCATCCATTTCGCGCGATCACTCAATTCAGGAATTTGAAGGCCCTGCTGGCTGGATTGTCACCCTGGTGGGAGGCAAACTCACCTCGTGGCGGGCCTTTGCCGAAAACGTGACTGATCGCATCTTGAAGAAACTGGGAAAAAGTTATCATTCCGAATCGAAAACCCGTCTGATCCCCGGCGCAGAGCACTACCCGTTAACACCCGATATCCTCAAAGCGGAACAGGAACGCCTCGCAGAGAAGTTTCAACTGCCGCTGGTAAGCATTCAAATCCTCTGGGATCTGCAGGGCACCATGATCGAAGAAATCCTGGAATCCATCCCCGAGTTTTCTTCCGAGTTGCTTCCCGGAACCAATATTCCTCGCCAGTACGTACTCTGGACCATTCAGAACGAATGGGTTGAGACCATCGGCGACCTCGTCGAACGTCGCCTGATGCTGATCTTCGACGAAACCCTGCCGGCCTACACCCTGCAGGCGCTCGCTGATTGCCTGGTGGAGACAGGCAAACTGGATGCTGCGGATATCCCCACTTCAATCGATGAATACAAACAGCATCTGGCGAAGTATTACGGGAAAGCCGTCAGTTAATCAGCCATCTTTTCACTGAATAAATTCGACTTGACACCGCCATGCCGCGAAACAAAATAAGCATCAAATCGTGTCGCGCGCGTAATGCAGTATTTCTTCACCTGCTTTAGAGGAATCAGTCAGCACATCTGCACTATAAAACCCGCTGGTGCCAGAGTGATTTATCAAAACTCTGCTCAAATGCACTCTGTGGATCGACACACTTCGCCTCACTATCGCCCCGGTGTAACACGTGTTCGTCCCGGCACCAACACATGTCATCACGTATCGCCACACGATTTTTTTCACTCCCCCTTGACGCCCCCGCGCCTCTGAAGAAAATCCACTTCTCCGGCATGAATTATTTAACAGCACATTCATCAAGCGACATCCCTGTTTGACGATTTTCGATGATACGTTGCCTCAGATCATACGACGACCAGCTTCATGATCACGCTGATTCTGCGCACAATCGATTCTAATCGATATCACCAGATTACCCGCAGATGAACATCCCGCACCAGGCATTCCCCAGGCTCAGTTCACATTCCAGTCATCAGTCGAGCGGCACTTCACGCACGACCCGAAATGCCCCGCGCGAAGGTGTTTCCGGCACTCCATGTCCGCGAACATAGGACGTCAGCTGAGCCGCCGGCTGCTGAAATCCCCCTCCCCGTCGAACACGTTCCTGCCCAGTCGAGGGTCCCATAGGGTTTTCCACGGGAGAAACGGAATAGTAACCCGGGCTGTAATAATCCTGACACCATTCCCATTCATTCCCATAGATGTCATACAGGCCAAAGGCATTGGGACGTTTCTGTTTGACAGGATAAACCCGACCGCCGGAATTATTCAGAAACCAGGCATACTGATCCATCTCGTCAGATTGATCTCCAAAAAACCAGGCAGTCTCCGATCCGGCCCGGCATGCATATTCCCACTCGGCTTCTGTGGGGAGACGATATCGATCGCCGGTTTGATCGGAAAGCCACTCACAGAATGCCGTCGCGTCATTCCAGCTGATACTGACAGCCGGCGCCAAATCCTGGACTGGTAAGTCGCCCAGATTTTTCCAGGAGTAGTCCATGGTCTTCACCCAGCTGCCACCCGTCATTCCATATCCGCCACTCCGCTCTGCATCGGTCTGATATTTGGTCGCATTCACAAATTCCCGAAACTGCTGATTGGTCACCTCTGTTGCACCCATATAATAAGGTCGGGTGAGTCTCACCTGGTGTCCCGGTGCATCGGAATCGGCAGAAGCAGCAGTGCGATCTCCCATCAGAAACTCACCAGGAGGAATCAACGTCAGTTCCAGTTCAACTGCTGAGGTGCCATTACCCAGGGGAACTTCCAGCCGGACCGGCAGATTCCTGTCGGCGGCGTAAGTCTGCTGCAGGGGAGCCACAGTCGGATCAGACGAATTTCCCTTCGATGAATCTGCTGCGCTTTCAGAATCGGCAAGCGAACGATCTGTGACATCCGGTTTCCAGGAAAACGCACCAATCAGAATCGCAGCAGCGACAGCCAGCCCTCCCCAGAGCAGACTGCGACGGGGAAAGTGACCAGACGATACCGTTGCCTGCTGAGAGGTACTCGCCAGCATCGTCATCTCGGAAACCGCTGGTTGAACCGTGGTGGGTGCATTCGCCCAGCTGGCTTTGTTTGACTCGGGAAGTGAGATTTCCTTTTGCGGCACCACCAGCGTCTGATCATCAAAGTCTGAAGAGAAGCGTTCCA
This sequence comes from Gimesia sp., assembly GCA_002706765.1. Taxonomy (GTDB): domain Bacteria; phylum Planctomycetota; class Planctomycetia; order Planctomycetales; family Planctomycetaceae; genus Gimesia. The sequence continues at coordinate 141,241 of PAJV01000032.1, read as the reverse complement.
GATCGCAAATCAGTTCGCTGGCGTTCTGATATCGATCAGCGGGGGATTTTGCCAGCATCTTTTCGAAAATGGGATCGAATTCCTGAGGCACCTGGCTCAGCCGTTCCGACAGGCGGGGAACCGGTTCTTCCCGGTGCGCCAGGATGCGTTCGACTGTCGTTTCTCCCCGGTAGACCGGCTGCGCCGTCAGCAGGAAATAGAAGGTGCACCCCAGGCTGTAAATGTCTGAACGATGGTCTGCCTGCTTCGTATTCCGTGCCTGCTCGGGAGCCATATAATCGATCGTGCCCATAAAGAACTGACTGGTCGTCAATTCGGTAGGGGCGTCTGTTCCCAGCACATCCTCTGTCGGCTGCTGCAGACGGGCCAGACCCATATCCAGAATTTTCAGATCCCCCTGGTCATCAACCAGGATATTGGCGGGTTTAATGTCACGATGAATGACTCCCTGGCGATGCGCATACTCCAAGCCCTGTGCTACCTGCAGAATGCAGTTCAATGCATCGGAAAAGTCAAGCGGTCCGGAATCACGCACCAGTTGCGACAGACTCTCACCATCGATGTATTCACAGATCAGGTAATGGATGCCCTGATCTTCACCGGCATCGTAGGCTGTCACAATATGAGGATGTGAAAGGCGGGCCGCGGTCTGAACTTCACGTTCAAAACGTTTCAGGCGATCGGGAATATTCTGCAGGTCGGAGCGAATCACTTTCAATGCGACAATACGTTTCATCCGGCGGTGCATCGCCTTGTAAACAGTTCCCATTCCCCCCGAGCCAATCGGCTCCAGGATCAGGTAGTCGGCAATTAATAACCGTCGTTCTTCGCCCGACAATAAGACATCAGACTGGTAAGCTGTCATTTTTCCGGACTGCACAAGCAATGCCGTCAGATCTTCCGATGTCTGACAGGAGTGCCCTGCCTCTGCTGAGGCCTGCAGTTCCGTCAGTTCTCCTTGCGAAAGAATGCCTTCTTCAACAATCCGCTGCTGACATTGTTCCAGCGAGAGCGGATCGGGAGTGCTTTGATTCCGGGAGTAGGCAGGTGGAGTGGCTGCGATGAACTGATTTGCCTGCGTCGTTTCCAGCACACTTGAGAGCCAGTTCGCATCGAGACCGGGAAACAGTTCCAGATAATCATCCGACTGCGGTGCTTCACCCCGTTGGCAGCGATGCTCAATTTCCAGAGGAATTAATTCTCTGAGAATGACTTCGCGGTATTCCAAGGCCACGTGTTCCAGATAGTCGTCAATCGAAGGAAGTTCCCCGAGCTTCAACTCTGTTTCGTATTGATCACACAGTTGATTGATTCTCAGCATCAGGTCTGAAGGAAGCTGTTCGAAATCTGTTTCATTTCGCGATTTCACAAATTGCAATCCTCTTGCCACAGTCTGGTAATCAACTGAATTTTTCGTTCAACGGTTCGGCGGGCGCAACCTTGATTCTGCGCAATTTCAGTAGTAGTTTCCCCTTCCATTTTGGCCAATGCAACCTGTCTTAAGGCGGAATCGCCTGTTTTATCCAATAAATTCAACAGCCGTTCCAGTTCTTCAGCCATCTGAACCGCAAATTCCGGCGAGGGTTGCTGCTGGATGATCTCTTCAAAATCAACCTGAATGGACGTTTGCTTCTTTGTCGTCCCGATCCCGTCGCTTTTGCCGCTCCCGCCGCGTTTCTGTCTGTTTTCCAGTCGAATCAGATCGATTGACTTATGCGAGGTAATCGCCACCAGGAGCGGCCATAAATTCTGTCGATCCGTGATCTGTGAAAACCGGCCATTCTGCGCCCCCAGACAGAAACTTTTAAAAGCACTCAGTGCCACATCTTCTTCATCCGCCATTGCCCGCGGGGCACCCTGTAATTTTTTTCGCGCGACTTCCACCATCTCCAGGAAATACGATTCCCACAACCTCTGCGCAGCCTGGGTGTCCCCTGATTTAAGCTGATCGATCCACTGTGTGACGGTTTCTTCAATGGCAGACATTGAGACATGCTTTCCTGAAACAGCTGACTGAAATTCAGCCCATCATTATATCGTAGAGTCCAGGCATTCAACAGCTTCGGTCACTTTTCACTCAAAGTATATTATTTGCATATTTTTTGTCGCATCTTCACATTCTCTGACGAATTTATTGCAATCACCGTCTGAACAGATCAGAAAAACATTGAACTGCGTACATCATCCGACTTCTTCCAGGAAAGAGAATATGTTCCCCATGCCCGTAATTCGATTCAGAGACTGCCTTTTCATGTGTACGACACTGGCAGTCAGTTTCCTGATGGCCGTTCCTGTCGAAGCACAGCAAACCGGTAATCCGCGGGACGATCTCAAAGGATTGAGCGATGAATTTGATGATGCCTCAACCCTGAAACAGTGGTCGCGCATTTTTGAGACGGAGCAGAGTAAAGCCGACCAGCTCGAACAGTTTGACATCGCCAAAACGAAACCGGGATGGATGGTGATGGTTCCCTACAGCAGTACCTGGTACATGGACTATCGGGGAGTTCTGGTCTACAAAGAAATCAAGGGAGATTTTGTAGTCACTTCGAACATTCGCGTCGCGCGTCGTGGAGGCGATGGGGCACCGCGCAGTAATTTTTCCCTGGCAGGTCTTATGATTCGTACTCCACGAGACGTCACTCCTCAAACATGGAAACCGGGTGGTGAGAACTATATCTTTCTCTCCCTCGGCGCTGCGAATCGTCCCGGCTCATTTCAGTTTGAAGTCAAAACCACTGTCAACAGTCGCTCAACCCTCGCAGTGACAGATGCGGGAACACCCGCTGCCATGATCCAGATCGCCCGGATTGGAAATGAATTCATCCTGCTGAAAAAAACACCCGAGGGAACCTGGAATATCCACCAGCGCTACCGCCGCACTGACATGCCCGAACAGTTGCAGGTGGGGCTCACAGTTTATACAGACTACTCAACGGCATCGCGCTTGAAACCACCTCAACAGAATACACAGGTCATTCGAAACGGTCGCCCGGACCTGGTCGCCGGATTTGACTATGTCCATTTTCAGCGACCTGCACTGCCCGCTGCGTTACAGGGAAAATCGCTCTCCAACCCGGCAGAAGTCTCTGATGCCCAGCTTTTACAGTTTCTGGGTGAACATGCCAATAATTAGGAACATTATTTAACAGCTCTCTGACGTATTTCCCACGACCTCCTGTTTGCAATTGATTCGATGACGGGCTTATAATCGGACCAGAAGTCGATTTCGGATCGAATCAGTTTTTGAGATGAGTGAGATGAACACTCAACCAATCAATGTCAGGAGTCTGTGAGAATGCGCTACCCGGTTAAAACTCTCTCTTTATTCGCAGTACTTGCGATCACCCTGTTCACAGTCGAATACGCGGCTGCTGCTCCGCCTGTCGAAGGCGTTCTGGTGGAAGCAGAAAGTTTTGACCAGCATGGTGGCTGGAAACTGGATACGCAGTTCATCAACATCATGGGCTCTCCTTACCTGCTGGCGCATGGACTGGGGCAACCGGTTGCAGATGCCGAAACGACGGTCCAGTTTCCTTCAACTGGAAAATACCGTGTTCACGTCCGTACCAAAGACTGGGTCGCTCCCTGGAAAGCCACCGGGGCACCCGGACGGTTTCAACTCCTGCTTGATGGGAAACCGTTAGAAGAAACGTTCGGTACCAAAAGCGACAAATGGTTCTGGCATGACGGAGGTACTGTCGAGATTACAAAACCGGAAGCAAAACTGGCACTGCATGACCTGACAGGCTTCGAAGGTCGCTGCGACGCCATTCTGTTTACGAAAGACCTCAGCTATCAGCCACCCAACGATCTGTCACCGATGGATCAGTGGCGCAAAGGCATGCTCGGTCTGCCGGATCAGCCGGAAAAAACAAAGAACTATGATCTGGTCGTGGTCGGCGGTGGATATTCAGGCATGGGGGCTGCCATCTCCGCAGCGCGCATGGGCTGCCAGGTCGCATTGATTCAGGACCGCCCGGTCCTGGGAGGCAACGGCAGTTCGGAAGTCCGTGTCTGGGCCCAGGGGCTCGTGCGTCGCGGAAAATATCCTCATATCGGCGAGATCATCGCAGAATTTGCCGATTCCGCTGCTGCCTCTCCCGGCACATATGAAGAGTACGGCGACAAATTAAAAGAAGATGTGGTCCGAGCCGAAAAAAATATTGACCTGTTCCTCAACACGCGTGCTTATGCTGTGAAAAAAGAGGGCCAGGCCATTCAGAGCGTAACCGCCTTCAATACCAAATCCAGCAAACGGACGGAATTTCTCGGTTCTCTCTTCGCAGACTGCACCGGGCATGGCGAAATCGGTTACCTGGCCGGCGCTGACTATTACACACATGAAAAAGGCCACATGGGCATGAGTAACATGTGGACGTGGAAAGAAGCAGAAACGGAAAAGTCTTTTCCGGATGTCAGCTGGGCACTTAACCTGAATATGGAAGACTTCCCCTACCCCAAACGTTTTCATGGCGAATGGTTCTGGGAAAGCGGATTCGACAAAGATCCGATCAAAGATCTGGAATCCATGCGAGACTGGAATTTCCGCGCCGTCTATGGCGCCTGGAATGCCATGAAAAACAAGGGAGGCAAGGACAAACATGCCAACGCGGAATTAACCTGGATGGCTTTCATCGGCGGGCCACGTGAATCACGCATGCTCCGCGGCGATGTCATTCTCCGCAAGAAAGATATCGTGAATAAAATCGAGTTTCCCGATGGATGCGTTCCCAGTACGTGGTCTATCGATTTGCACTATCCCAAAAAACAATATATGCAGAAGTACCCGGAAGATCCCTTTATTTCACAGGCTGTGTTTGACAGTCGCGTGGACCGCAGATTCGGGTACCCGGTTCCCTATCGCTGTTTTTACTCACGCAATATCCCGAACCTGTTTATGGCAGGTCGCTGTATCAGTGTGACCCATGAAGCGCTCGGAACCGTGCGCGTCATGAAAACCGGGGGCATGATGGGCGAAGTCGTCGGGAAGGCGGCAGCGGTCTGCACGGAAAAAGACTGCAGCCCCCGCGATGTCTACACGGACTACTATCAGGACCTCGAAAAACTGATGGCCCGTAAAGGGGTCGAACGCCGCGATACGATTGATGGCCAGTTCTATATCTCGAAAGACTCTAAAGAACTGCCTCCTGTCATTGATGCCTATATCGACCCGACCACACTCCCGGGACTGGTCATCGACGATGAAAACGACAACGTCGAGTTCGTGGGAACATGGACTAAAGGAGAAGGCCTGAAAGGCTTTATCGGCAACCACTATGTCTATCATGGCAGGGGTAAAAAAGCAGAGATCCGCTTTAAATTCCAGGTTGATAAAACGGGCAAGTATGAAGTCCGCCTGGCATATGGACATCATGAAAACCGCGCGACGAATACCCCCGTCACGATTCGCTCCGCTCAGGAATCACAGACGGTGAAAATCAATCAGAGAATCAAACCACCATTGAAGAACGGCTTTGTTTCTCTCGGTACCTTTGAATTTGAGAAAGGTCAACAGATTGAAGTCGTCATGTCCAATGAGGGTGTGGACGGGAATGTGCACGCCGATGCGATCCAGGTTCTGCCCGCTGACTGAGCGCGTTCTCTGAGATCAGACACACGTTGCACCATCGCTTGAAATCAACACCAGAGAATAAACGACTCAGGCAAAGCAGATTGCCTGAGTCGATGAGAACAGGATGACAGACTTACCGCAAACCGTGAAGCCTTCCCGACCAAAACGGCGCGCCAGTCACTTCAAGTCACTTTTGCTCAAGCTGTACCGCATCGCCGTCCTGGTTCTCATCATCTGTCTCATCAGGGACTACTTTGTGCGGCTGCGCGTACAGGGCAAGGCCCCCATCGAACTGCAGGAAGTCCAAAAGCTGCTCCCCTCCGCAGCATCGCTTCAGGTCGATCACTCCGAACGCAGGGGACTATTTGTTCTGAACCAGGACCAGGAGACCATTGGCTATGCCATCCGCACTTCCCCTGTCTCTGATGACATTATCGGTTACTGTGGTCCTTCTGACACATTGATCGTTTTTACGCCTCAGACAGACCGTATTGTCGGCATTTCAATTCGCAGCAGTGGTGACACCACCTCTCACGTGAACGATATCCGCCAGAATAAGTACTGGATGAATCTCTGGAAAGATTACGGCTGGCATGAAATCGTAGACGTTGATCTTCGGTCAGGAGAGATCGAAGGCGTTTCCGGCGCCACCATGACCAGTATGGGGATCGCCCATGCCATCGCGCATCGGATCCGTTTCTCAGAACAGAAAACGCAGGCAGATCCCCCTTTTCAGATCCGGGCAAAAGACGCGGCTATCATTGCCTTTTGTATCGGCGCGTGCCTGATCACATTTACGCGCCTCAAGCGGATTCACTGGTTGCGAAAGCTGTACAAGCTCACCGCCATGCTTTACCTCGGCTTCTGGACGGGAGATTTGCTGGCGGAATCACTGTTTGCCGGCTGGGCCCGCTACGCCGTCCCCTGGAGAACGGTCTCCGGCCTGGTTGCGCTGGCAGCCGTTGCCGTGCTGATCCCCTGGACTACCCGTCGCAATGTTTATTGCCAGAGCATCTGCCCGCATGGCACCGCCCAGGAATTTCTGGGCAAAGTGATTTCTCCGCGATCAAAGTGGAAAATCAGACCGGATATCAAACGCGCGCTTCGCTGGATCCCCCCGTTATTGATCGGACTGATCCTCACTATTATTTTCTTAAGAATCCCCATCGATCTGGCGGAACTGGAAGCCTTCGATGCCTATCTGCTCACATCCGCAGGAATCGCTTCGATCATCATCGCTGTCGTGGGACTTGTCGCGTCCCTGTTTGTCCCACAGGCTTACTGTCACTATGGCTGTCCTACCGGCGCCATCTTCGAATTTGTCCGCTCACACGGCAGAGCAGATCATTTTGGCAGAAGCGATTTGGTCGGGGGGCTGTTTCTGCTGCTGGCGTTTGTCTTCAACCGTTATGCAGAGCAAATACAGCAGCTCTTGCTCAGCTGAAAGTACGGACTGATCCATCTTGAATTGACAGGTGATCCAGGTCAGGCACGCCAGCGCGCGTACGGATTATTTTTGGATAACGTGCTATTCCCGGTCTGACAAGATATGACTCGACTTACAGGTTGGAGGCATCGTCCTGAATCTGTTGCCGGATCAGTGCTTTACTGATTACGTTCACCAGTTTTTGAGGTTTGTAGGGTTTTTTCAGGAAATGGACGATCTCGGACCCCTGCATCTGTTCTGAAATATCCGTCTCACTCAGGCCACTGGTCAGAATCACCGGAATGTCAATTTCCTTCTCCCTGAGCAGTTCAAAAGTCTCCACGCCACTTAATCCCGGCATGGTCATGTCCAGGAGTACCGCGCTGATCTCGCCACGGTGTTTTACATAAACTTCAACGCCTTCACTCCCTGAATACGCGGTCAGCACCGAAAACCCAAACCGTTTCAATACGCGATCCACAACATTGCATACCGCCTTGTCATCATCAATCACAAGGATCGAACCAGAGTCCACCGGTATCTGCAATTCACCACTCCCTTCATCGTCGCTCTCAGCAGTCGTTTCCAGTGACTGAGGCAAGATAACCCGGAAGCAGGAACCCTGATTGAGAACAGAGTTGACCTGCAGGCCTCCATGATGCCCACGGATAATTCCTGACACGCCCGCCAGCCCCAACCCGCGACCGGTAAACTTAGTGGTAAAAAACGGGTCAAACATTTTTGACAGGCAGTCTTCATTCATACCGCTCCCGTTATCTTCCACTTCAAAATACACAAACTTTCCCGGAGCGCCATTTTCACAGAAATAATAATCAGAAAATTCATGCTTCCCCAGCAGGCTGACCCCGGTGCGAATTTTGATGCAACCAGTTTCTGCCTGATTTTGAGTCGCTTCCGATGCATTCGTCAACAGATTCAGAACCACCTGTTCGATCTGACCGATATCTCCATGGATCATTAATTCTTCGTCCGACAGATCCAGTTCGATGTGCGCGTTGGGGGAAACAATCGATTTCATAATCTCGACTGTTTCCTGGATGACACGATTCAGATTAAATGTCATCGAGGCAAAGGTACGGCGACCGGAATAGGCCAGCAGCCGTTCGCAGATTTTCGCAGCATGACGGGCTGCCATTTCAATGCTTTTCACATAAGGATTGACGGGAGATTTCTCATCCAGTTCCATTAATACGAGATTCGTATTCCCCAGGATTGCCAGCAGCAGATTATTGAAGTCATGCGCGATTCCCCCTGCGAGAACTCCCAGGCTTTCCAGTTTCTGGGCATGCAGCATCTGGGCATGCAGGTGATCCTTTTCCTCTTCCATCTGGATACGATCGGTGATATCCCGGATCACTTTGATATAACCGGTAATCTGGTTATCCGAGCGTCTGAGCGGAGTCACAATCGTTTCTCCCTGAAAGCGGGAGCCGTCGGCACGCAGATACTCGACGATAAATGGTTTCAGCACCCGGGTATTCGGGAAAGAAACCCGGTTAAACTGCTCTTCGTACAGACTGGAGGAGACAATCAGCTCACAAATCGGCCTGCCCAGCAGATCCGCTTCCTTACAACGGAAATGAATCTGGATCGACTCGTTACACATGACGATATTATGACTGCGGTCCGTAACGATCATCGCATCGGTCACGGAATGGAAAATGGTCTGCAATAAGATCCGTTGCCGGTTTAATTGTTCGATGGTTTTCTTGCGTACCGTCACATCAATTGCCAGCCCGATACAACCGATAATCTGATCATTCGAATTTCGCAGAGGCTCAATATGAATATCAAAGATCGTATTCTGCAGCTGCTGTTCAAACCGGACCGATTCGCCTTTGAGCGTCCGGTTGTGCATGGCCGTCATATTGACCGAGACATCCTGAGACTTATGTAAATCATAAATTGCTTTACCGACGGTTTCATCCGGCTGGATCCCCAGCTGGTTCAAGCCGGCACCGACAATCGATGTATATTGATTATTGCAGTCAGTCGTCCAGAGGATCGCGGGAATCTGATCCATGATAATCCGCAGCCGCGCTTCGTTCTCCAGGCGAATCTGCTGGGAGCGTTTCAGATCATCAATATCGATATGGGTGCCAATCAGCTGGAGCGGCGTTTTCTGGGGACTGTATGCGGAAATTTTGCCCCGGGTCAGAATCCATTTCCAGTTCCCGCCGCTGGTCTTCATCCGAATTTCGGCTTCGTACGAACTGGAACTGCCTGAGATATAATCTTCCAGAGATTTTAAGGTGGGAGGCAGGTCATCCGGGTGGACCAGACTTTTCCAGGTCTCGAATGACTGGGCCAGATCACCAGGTTCATACCCCAGCATTGAAAACCATTTATCATCGTATTTCGTTTTGCCGGTAATAATATCGAAGTCCCAGAGACCGATTTCAGAACCACGCGCCGCCATCGTGATTCGCAGTTCACTTTCCTCCAACTTTTTCTCTGCCTGCCTGCGGTTCAATTCCGCCGCAGCCCGATATGTGAAGTTCTGAATCACGGGCAGTTGACACAGGTCTTCATAGATTGGCCTGTCGCCCAGCAGTACCAGGTGTCCCTGAACGTCATTGTTTTTATCGACCATCGGCAGGCTGAAATAGGATTCGATCCCATGTTCGGCCAGGAAAGAATCCTGGGGATATGCCGCTGCTACCCCTGAGGGAATCATATAGGGTTCAGGACCGATCGCATGCTCACAGGGTGAACCTTCTACTGCATATTCGAAATCGGGTACCACTTCTCCATCGAAACTGACACCGATGGTCTGACAGCTACGTATTTTCTGATCTTCTTTTTTATGCTGCACCAGGCAGACGCATTTTAATTTTAAGGCGAGCGACAGTTGCTGGACCAGACGTTTGAAAAACGCTTCTCCTGTCACATCGCTGGTGGCATTCGTCAGCAGATGCATCAAACGTTCGTTCTGACGTTGAGTGGTGACCTCATTCAGCAACCAGAGTTGTCGATCCTCGTTATTGGGAAGTGTGACTTCGCATAACTTTTGAATTCCCTCACTGAATTGCACCCAGATTTCCGGAGAATCTGATGGGGTTGCATCAGTGGCAGTTTCGCCCTGAATCGCATCGAGTTCAAATAATCGCTCCAGATTCTGTTCAAACAGCGCGGGGCTCTCGCTTGAGTAGCCTAATAATTCAGAGGAACGCTGATTAATCAACAGTGTTTCTCCCGACCGATACACCACTCCGGCGGGAATACTTTCGATTATTAATTTAATGGATGCATTGTCGGAAACTTGCGGATAGGATTCAGTTGTTGAATTCTGCGTTTTTTGCGTAGTATCAATGCGGAACTGTTTTATGTTCCCTCTCGTGGAAGAGAAGTGGTACTTCATACACTGAAACTCCCCGAATGCTACTGATGTTCAAAGAATCGGGTCATTCCTTACAACCCCTGACTTTGATTTGACATAGGTAGGCACATGCTACAAAATTAAAGTTGGAATCGATATACCAAAAATAGAATCCTGAAGATTTGGTTCACAAATTTACCCTCAGGGTCTCCTGCCTTTTCAGTCCTAAAAGAAAGCCCACAGCAGTGAAGAATTCTCTAATACTGGCCCTGTGTCTGCTCACAGCCGGCCTTGCTGCCGTCTCCCCAAATCAGGTCAAAGCCAACGAGCAGCAACTGGAACTAAAACCGCACGATCATATTGTATTCATTGGCAATACGTTTCCCGAACGGATGCAGGACGCAGGCTATTTCGAAACGCTGCTCCACAGCCGTTTTCCCGAAAAAGAACTGGTCGTACGAAACCTGGGATGGTCCGCCGACGAGCTGACGTTGCGTCCCCGCTCCAAAGATTTCCAGGATCACGGCCATAACCTGGAAGACCACAAGGCAGATGTCGTCATTGCCTGCTTTGGTTTCAATGAGTCTTTTGCCGGCAAAGCGGGACTCCCCAAATTTGAAGCCGACCTGAAAAACTTCATCGACACCACACTGGCCGCTAAATACAACGGCAAATCACACCCGCAACTGGTTCTCTTTTCCCCCATTGCCAATGAAAACCTGAATCGACCTGGCCTGACAGAGGGAAAAGAAAATAACGAACGCATCAAGCTCTATACCGACGCGATGAAAAAAATCGCTGCCGAGAAAAATGTGATCTTCGTCGACCTGTTCACTCCCAGTAAAAAACTGATGGAATCGGGTGACCAGGATTTAACCTTCAACGGCATCCATCTGACTGACTACGGCTACCAGCAACTCGCTCCCGTGATTGATGAAGCGCTGTTCGGCCCACGTGATTCAGCGGGCTCCACCGTGGACATGAAGAAGCTCCGCGCGGAAGTCCTGGAAAAGAACAGACAGTTCTGGTACGACTATCGCGCCGTCAACGGCTATTACATTTACGGCGGCCGCAAAGAACCGTTCGGCGTGGTCAACTTCCCTGCAGAGTTTGCCAAGCTCCGTAAAATGATCGACAATCGCGATAAACGCATCTGGGCGGTGGCACAGGGCAAAACCGTTCCGGTGAAAATCGACGACAGCAACACAGGTGACTTCGCGGACATCAAAACCAATGTCAAAGACCCGGAGTCGATTAAAATCACGTCTCCGGAAGAATCAAAAAAACACTTCGAACTGCCGGAAGGCTTCGAAATCAATCTGTTCGCTTCCGAAGTCGAGTTCCCTGAACTCAAGAACCCCGTGCAGTTCGCCTTCGACAGTAAAGGCCGCCTCTGGGTCTGCACAATGGCTTCCTATCCCATGTACCTGCCTGGCAAAGAAGTCGATGACAAAATCCTGATCCTGGAAGATACGAATGGTGATGGACGTGCCGACAAACAGACGGTTTTTGCCGATGGCCTGCATCTGCCCACGGGAATTGAACTCGGCGATGGCGGAGTTTATGTCGCTCAGCAGCCGAACCTGGTCTTCCTGAAAGACACCGATGGCGACGACCACGCGGACCACAGGGAAATCGTCCTGCACGGTTTCGATTCCGCAGACTCCCATCATTCCATCAGCGCATTTACCTGGGGCCCCGGCGGCGGACTGTATTTCCAGGAAGGGACATTCCACCACAGTCAGATCGAAACCCCCTATGGTCCGCAACGACTGTTGAACGCGGGCATCTTCCGCTATGAACCACGGACGGAAAAAACGAGTATCTTTGTCTCGTACAACTATGCCAACCCCTGGGGTCACGTCTTTGATCGCTGGGGACAGAACTTTGTCGCCGATGCTTCCGGCGGAGCCAATTACTTCGGCACTGCTTTTTCCGGTGACCTCGACTATCCACGCAAACACGCCGGCATGCAACACTTCCTGAAAAAACAATGGCGACCAACCGCCGGTTGTGAATTCGTATCCAGCCGCCAGTTTCCGGAAGAACTTCAGGGGAATTACCTGCTGAATAACTGCATCGGGTTCCATGGCGTACTGCAGTATAAAATGAAAGAAGATGGTTCGGGCTTCGCTGCCGACCCGGTCGAACCACTGGTCAAATCAACCGACACCAACTTCCGCCCTGTGGATCTGCAATTCGGCCCTGATGGTGCCCTGTACCTGATTGACTGGTTTAATCCCCTCGTCGGTCACATGCAGCATTCCATTCGTGACCCGAACCGCGATGCACAGCACGGCCGGATCTGGCGTGTCACTTACACGAAAAAGCCATTACTCAAAGACCCGAATATCGCAGATGCTTCCATCCCGGAACTGCTCGACCTGCTGAAAACCTATGAAGACCGGGTGCGGTACCGTGTTCGTCGTGAACTGCGTGTCCGTGATACCCAAGAAGTGATCAACGCCTTAAACAAGTGGGTTGCCGGTCTGGATTCCAAAGAGGAAAACTATCAGCATCACCTGCTGGAAGCACTCTGGGTCCGCCAGAGCCTGGACGTGGTTGATGTCGATTTCCTGAAACAGATGCTGCAATCTCCCGAACCCAAAGCACGGGCCGCCGCCACGCGTGTCCTCTGCTATTGGCGAGATCGCGTTGACAACTCTCTGGACCTGCTGCAGGTTCAGGTCAATGATGAAAACCCACGCGTTCGCCTGGAAGCCATCCGCGCACTCAGTTTCTACCACGATCCACGTGCACTTGAGATTGCCGTTGAATCTTTGATTCACCCGCAGGATTATTACCTTGAGTACACCTTGAAAGAAACGATGGACACTCTCGAAAAACGACTCGAAGCCGAGTAATTTTCGAGTCACACCTGAAGGAATCATCAACCATCCCGGATTCAATCCGTTTTCCGGGATGGTTTCCCTCACCTTCTATCCCATTGATACCAGGCCTTCCGACAGCCTGTTTTGTTTTCCTGCCTTATACAGAGTTAGTTTCAGAATGAGAAATCGACCCCGAATTATTTCTGCCTTATTCCTTTCAGCAATCACATTGCTCCTGGTCTCAACTTACCAGAGCCCGGCGACAGCCCAGGGCAGTGCTTCACCCATGATGAAGCTTCTGAAAAGTGGCCGCGTCCCTGCCTCGCGCCAGGGCACGATTATTGAATTGATCTGCCGCAAGGGGAATCCGGAAGAACTCGGCTTTATCTGGGAACAGATCATTAACGATAAGTTCCAGGCAGACGTCAAACAGGAATCGCTGCTCGCGCTCAAAGAAGCATTTCAGAATCGAAAAATCAAACCCGCCGGTAACCTGGCCGATATCAGTAAACTGATCGAAGCCAAACCTCCCGTCAATCAGATCGCGATTGAGTTGGCCGGTTTGTGGAAAGTCTCCGGCGCAGCAGACAAATTGCAGCAACTGGCGCTCTCTGCCAGAACCGATGAGAAATTGCGAATCGCAGCCATCGACGCGCTGGTTTCCATTGGTGGTCCCGAAAGCGTCCAAGCCATGCAGAAACTGACGCAGGCAGACTCACCCGCTGATATCCGCTACCTGGGTGCAGCCGCCCTGGTCACCCTCGATCTGCAGCAGGCTATCAAAGCAGGCATCAACATCATGACGTCTTCCAAAGAAGGTGATCCAACACCGTTTATTGAAGCAATCCTCGACACCCGGGGCGCCGCCGATCAGCTGGCAGCCGCACTGGCGACTCAACAAATTCCCGAAGATGTCGCCAAAAAACAGCTGCGTTACATGTACTCTGTAGGCCGTAGCGATAAAGCCCTGAGCGATGCCCTCAGTAAAGCAGCCGGCATGTCCAGTGAAGATAAAGAACTCACCGAAGAGGAATTCAAACAACTGCTCGCCGATGTGATCGAGCACGGCAATGCCGATCGCGGCGAACAGATTTTCCGCCGCGCCGACTTAAGCTGCATGAAATGCCATTCTGTCAGTAAAGCGGGAGGCGAAGTCGGCCCGGACCTGAGTCCCATCGGCGCCAGTTCACCCGTCGACTATCTCGTCCGTTCCATCCTCTACCCTAACCAAGCCGTCAAAGAAGCCTACCAGACCTATGTCATCATCACCATCGAAGGCAAAATCATTCGCGGCATCATCGTAGACCGTAATGAGGAGCGAGTCATTCTGAAAGACGCCAATGGCAAAGAAATGGTGATTCCCGTGGATGACATCGATGACGAAGCAGAAGGGGGATCCCTGATGCCCCAGGGGCTCACCAAATTCCTGACACGCGATGAACTGGTCGACCTGGTGAAGTATCTGTCCGTGCTGGGTAAACCGGGTCCGTACGCGATCCGCTCGAAACCGACCATTCAGCGCTGGCTGGCCATGCGGGAGATTCCCAGTCTGCTGCTGACGAATGAAAACCCGGACGAAGAACTGTTTGAAGAACACGTCCTGCGGGCGCCTGCCACCGCATTTGTTCCGCAGTATGCCATGGTGGCAGGTTTGCTTCCCTTTGAAGAGTTGAAAAGCCTGAGTACCGACTCGAAAATTCTGCTGCAGGCCGAACTCGATGTCACCGAAGCGGGCACCGTAGGTGTTCGCATCAACTCCGCGCAGGACACCCGCATCTGGATCGATTCACAGCGCCTGAAATCACAGACAGAAAATGAAATCGAACTTTCGAAAGGCATCCATAAACTGACGCTGTTGATCGATCTTTCAAACCGGAATGACCCGGGCGTGCAGGCAGAGTTCTTTAAACCAGCCGGCTCGAAAGCATCCTTCACAGTGGTTGGCGGAAAATAATCACGGTCCGACTTGCCCCTACAGCGTCGGCTTAGGGGCTTCAATCGCTTCGTCCTGTTCAGCAGTCGCTTCCGGGACATACGGATGAGTCTTCTGCCATTCCTTCCAGAAGGTGGCGGCATGCGTATTCCGCCAGAGCGCCAATGCATTTCCCACGTGACTGTAGAAGGTATATTTCTGCAGAATCTCTTCTTCGGTGTGCGAAGTCGTATTCTGAATCACCCACTTCGCAGCTTTCACAATCTGCTCATGCGGAGGATGCAGCTCTTTGGGAGCAATCGCCAGCCATTCCAGGTGATGCCCCGTGGCAATCACGTTTTTGTATTCGGGAATTTCTTCGGTACTGGTCAATGCAGCCTTACCTTCCATCCAGTTGGCAGGCCAGTGGCCATCCTCAAACTGACACTCACTGATCAGGTCACGCACCCGTTCCAGGTAGGTATATGCGTCTGCCCGTGCCGAATCGGAAAGAATATCGAACTCGTCGTCCAGGCGAATCAGCAGCATCAGCGAATATACCCGGTGAGTGCCCACACAGACACCGTATTTCTTATGTCCGCGGATCAGTCGCCGTGTCAGTTGATCAAACGAAACAGTCCGCCCATCGGTCGTCTGCCACGCTTTCACGGGAGGAATCCACAAACCAAACGCCATCGCCGACCATTCGACTTCGCGTTCATCCAGACGAAAGTCCCGCAATGACTGTTGAATCACATCATTGACATCCATGTCGCGGCGGGAGGGTGCGAACACGGGCGCATCTCGATGGATGCCTGCTTCGGTCAATGAAGCCAGCCAGTGATCGTGGTGAACCGAGCCCCCCACCTGACTGCCCCAGC
Source organism: Gimesia sp. (assembly GCA_002706765.1). GTDB lineage: Bacteria > Planctomycetota > Planctomycetia > Planctomycetales > Planctomycetaceae > Gimesia. Next base: position 125,276 of record PAJV01000032.1, on the reverse strand, counting down.
GAATTGAAATTCCCGCTGGTTCATCAATCAGCAGCGGCGAAGCTTCCTCACCCCACGATGCCAGGAAGCGGCCATGGTCGGTCAGGAAGTCACACATCTCAGTTCCTGAAACGACACTCGGGTCCTGAAACGTGGAATGAATACTCCAGGTACGCAAGGCATGTTCCACATGGTTGGGCTTCAAATGTTTTCGGGGAAACTTCGGGCGTACCTGTTTCAGTACCGCGGCCAGCTCTTCATCGGTCACCACAGACGGATCGTCATACAATGCCGAAACCCGCAGTGGCTCTTCCCGCTCGATTTTCACTTCCGGGTAGAAAGTCTGATCCAGAAATGTGCTGTTGAATGACTGGCGGGTATCGCGTGAGCCCAGGGTATACGCTCCGCAAAAAGCAACTACCACCAGGGCCTGAACTGCAATCATGGTTTTCGATGACAACTTGCGTGATTTCATGACAGATCTCGATAAAGTTTGATGAGAAGAACGAGGTAATTATTGAATGGGATGCGATTACGATTACTGAATGGGATTGTTTCTCAATAACACGACAGTGCCATCATCTTTGTACCCCACACGCCACGCACCATCCCGTTCCAGACGACGCATCAGGGGATTTCGCCTGGGCAGGTCCAGCACAACCGTGTTCACTCCATACCGTTCCAGTAATTCCTCAGCATCGCCGGCAGAATTCACGATTCTCAGGTAATGATCCCAGACTTCGCGGGGCAACAGATGCACGTGGGAGTTTGCAAATACAGCTGCTTTTTCCGGGCCTTCCCAGAGCAGGTAGTCCCCCAGTTCCATCGAATTGAACAGCTGGCCTTCAATTTTCTTTTCCTTGAGATATTCCGTCGCCCCTATCGGTGTCGACGCCGAAACACTCTTTTCGAAATCTACCTGTTTGCCATGCAGAACCTGTGAGCCAAACGGGGTAATCGCAAAACAGATCCAGACCATCCCCACAGAGACGACCGTCCATTTCCCGGCACAATAAACTTCTTCCGCTTCGGGATCAGCCAGTTGTCTGCGTTTGTGTCCACAGATTGCTGCACCATGTATTGCCAGGTAATAAGCGGCAACAGGCGCCCACCAGAGTACCATGCGGGAACTCCACATGGCGGCAGCTCCCAGTCCCGCCAGCAACAGTAATTCGACAGTACCAATGCGACGTGGAGTAAATCGGCTGGCAATCACCAGCAGCAATGCCAGCACCGCGGCAGTTTTCCCCTGGAACATCCGCAGTGTAAGCGGGTTCCATTCGATAAGTGCTTCCAGGTTGGGATTCGAAGAAAAGCCAAAGACTTCTGAATACAACTGGATCCCGTAGGGATTAAACAGGACGGCAACCGCCGAGAGTTCCAGCAGCACGAAATAACGACGGGTGACACTGTCTCCCAGCATGGCTTTCCACGAACCCGCCTTTCGGCCCACATCCACGGCACGCCCCACGAGGAAACAGCCAATCAAACCCAGTCCCACCGGGAATGATCCATGCAGATTCGCCCACAGCGCGAAGACAGCGGGAATCAGAAACCAGTAGAACTTCCGCCATTGGCGGGCATTTAATAATGAGAATAAAAGCACAAAGCAGAGCAGGCCTGACAGTTGTGGCCGAACGATCCCCAGTTGTTTCCAGTCGCATAACAGAAACGCAGAGACACAAACCAGGCTCCACCAGAAACCGCCGGTGCGCTGTTGCACCCGAAACAGTAACAGTCCCAGGCAGACGGTAATTGCAGCCGCGTATAACAGTTTAATTCCTGCGACACCGAAGATTTCAAAGGTTTTAAAGGCAAAAATCTGCGTCAGCCAGGCGGTATCAATAAACGGCACTCCTGAGGACAGCGGAACCAGTGGCTCCAGTGCGGGAATACTGCCCGTTTCCCAGATCAGCTGACCGTACGACAAATGACCCCAGATATCCGTATGCCAGAGCGGCATCGAACTGAATAATACAAATGAAACACAGAGTACACAGACCGAGAAGAAGGTAAATCGCGAAACGCGCAATGCTTCCGGAAAGCGATCGACCAGGACCGCATCTTCGGTCTGTTCTTCGTCAGGATTCTGATTCGTAGAGTCGTTCTGATTTTCCAAAGCGGTAGCCATAATAAACAGATCGAAATGCAAGGGGTATTAATGACATCATATGTTGCCCGGACAGGTCAATCGAGGGAGATCAATGAATTCAATGGATCTCTCAGCGAAAATCCCTGCTGCGCAGCATCACAACAGACTGGTTTACGCAAAGAATAGGTCAGATAAGCCAGTGGTGAAAAACTGTCTTGCGGGAATCATGAATGTCGCTAAAAAACAACATGACAACTTGACCTTCACGACAGATGTACCGATTTTACTGATTTCAGGAGTCACTCAGATCAGCGCGAGCGTAACCATTTAACCGGAGCATTCTCAAACTGATAGACCCGTTTGCATGGAACGGAAGTCGCTTTAGTAAAACGGGACACAGTCTAAAGTGTCACCCCCTCCACCGCACTCTGAGGAGATCCCGGATCAACCGGAGGCGCAGACAGATCGCGTGGCCGGGGCGCCATCCGCCGATCGGACTCTCTTAGAAACAGAAACTCATTCCCGGCTTGATCTGATTCTGGTAAAGGCACATCCACTGACGCCACGGCAGACTGATCCAGCTTGAATCGCTCCAGCCAGGCATCGGATTCATCGCCGAAGACTTCCGAGACAATTCCCAGCGCTTCCTGCTTCTGCTGTTCTGAACCGAACTGTTTCCAGATCAAACGCGTAATCTCAACTCCCTTATCATACGAACGATTCCGTTCCAGCGAACGCAGCATGATCTCCCAGGAACGCAACGGAACAGCTTCCGTCCGAAACAGGCTCAGTGCCAGCTCTGCACTGATCTTGGGTTCGCCCGGCGACAGTTCCATCCCCTTCTGCAGGTACTCAATCTTTTGTTCGAGATCGTTTTCATGTCGCGCCAGATACCAGTAGTACTTACCATTCCAGACCGGATGACATACCAGGTAGGTACCGGGGATAATCAAAACCTGGGACAACACAAACAGAAACCGGAGGGTTCCGGCAAAACGTGAGCGATTGATGATGACGGCCCCCGCCAGGATACCGTAGATAAACCCGGAAAGGTGCGCGGCATTCGCAATATTCAGAATACCGAAATGCGTTAATACAAAACACAGGATCAACCAGCCCAGTCCCCAGTTGATTTCACGATCGGTAAAGACCTCTGCGATTTCAGGATGAACACGGCGGAGCATCATCAACAGCCCGAACATCGCGAAAGCGCCCCCCGATAATCCAACAGGGTAATGTTCCAGAAAGTATTCCGGCAGGAAGGAAACATAAGTCGCCAGGATCAGAAAGGCAGCGTAAACCCAGTGTTTCATTACAGGCTCAATCAATCGCCCTAAAAAACCGATCGCCAGGCAGTTCATCAGCAGATGCAACACATCACCGTGGTGAAATCCACTGATCAGGATCCGCCACCATTCCCCCGACCACAGATCAAAGGGGCCTCCCGTCGGGTACTCTTTTTCTTCTACCAGGGGATGATCGTGCACAAAGACCAGAGGCTGAACAGCCCCCAGTTTCCACAGCGCATCGTCAAAACTGCCCTCGTGGGAGATCCCCTGATCGATTCTGTAAATCTGTACCGCCAGAAACAATCCAACGGCAATCGCAATATAGGCCGCTGTGATGGGATACTTTGAACAGGCTCTTCGCAGTGAGTGAAACATGAAAAACGATTGATCATTAACAAAAAAGAGTGACAGACACACACAGAATAGCTGATTCAGCAGGCTTTGACACCTGTAATTCAATTTCACTCTCTCGAACTTCATCAAAAAAAGATCCCTCTTTCCTGATCTGCCGATTTTCGGTAAAAAACGCCTGTTCGTTTCAATACTTTCAGAGAAAGCTCGCGATGATCCATTCTGGTATTCGTCGAATCCCGTGGTCGATTCTCTGCTGCATTCTGGTCCTGATGGGGTGCGGACTGGCGGGAATTGCGCGCGGAGACGAACTGGTCGGCGAGGGAAACTATTTCCAGAAGCAGTGCCTCTGGATCCTGATCTCGCTGACCGCGCTGACCGCTACGATGCTGTTTCCCTATCGTAACCTGCGTGGCATCAGCTATCCCCTCTTTCTTGGCACACTTCTGCTACTGATTGCTGTCTTTTTTATTCCCGCGGTCAACGGATCCCGACGCTGGATTCCACTCGGATTTTTCAAATTTCAGCCGTCCGAACTCGCGAAAATCACCTACATCCTCGCCCTCGCACATTACCTGATGTATCGCAAGAACTACCGACGGATTCCGGGACTGATCGTGCCTTTCATTCTGACCTGTGTCCCCGTGTTTCTGATTCTGCGCGAACCCGACCTGGGAACATCGCTGCTCTTTTTTCCCATTCTGTTTGCAATGCTGTTTTCTGCCGGGGCGCGGCCCAGACACCTGATTACCATCGTCCTGCTGGGAATCTGCACGCTGCCCCTGCTCTGGCTGGAAATGAACGCAGAACAGAAATCGCGTATCGTCGCATTATTCACTCAGCAGGATGGAGGCGAGTTACCCAAAGGCGACGGTTATCATCTCTACCAGTCCAAACAGATGCTGGCACTGGGAGGAGTCTGGGGCAGCGAAATTGCCGGCATGCCCGTTGACGATCCCGCAGCCTATCACCTTCCGGCGGGTCGTACCGACTTCATTTTCTGCCTGGTCGGCGAACGATTTGGCATGACAGGTTGCCTGTTTACAATCCTGATCTTTTCGGCATTGTATATTCGCGGCCTGCAGATCGCGACCGCCACCCGCGAACCATTCGGACGTCTCGTCGCAGTCGGCATCGTGACTCTGCTTGCTTCGCAGACAATCATCAATACCGGAATGACAGTCGGCTTGATGCCGATCACCGGGATGACACTCCCCCTGATGAGTTACGGAGGCACCAGTATGCTCAGCACCTGCCTGGCACTGGGATTGCTGATCAATATCTGCATGCACCCCGGTTACGAAATGAACGCCGAACCTTTCCGGTTTTGATTCTCTCTTGCTTCTTCAGTAAGAATGTTTCTGCAGATCTGCCGCGAACCCGTACGATTTGGTTTTGTACACATTCACGCACGCCTGGAAACAGATACAATATTGCCACTATGACGCTGACTTCTTTCCCGACGATTCCCTGAATTCGCCCTCAGCAAGAAAAACTTATGACCACGACGACACCCAATTTTTCAGCAGCCCGATCCCGAATTCAAGCGGTTTACTCTCCCGAACTGCTGTCTGCTGCCAGTCAGACTTTAAGTGAATTACTCACGCAGCATGCGCGGTCGCTGCAGCTCGAGACTACCAACGTCCTCAACTGGGCACATCCTGCAGAGAACTTCAAAGATGCGCTGCAGCAACTCAACCAGGCCCCCGAAATAGGAGAGGGGGAATGGGATGTCCCTCAAATCGTTGCCGCGTTCCGTCAGTTGGCTCAGACCATGCTTGACAGGGGACACAACCTGCAGAACCCCCGTTATATCGGTCATCAGGTCCCCGCTTCGCTGCCTCTGGCCGGTCTGTTCGAAGCGATTGTCTCGGTGACCAACCAGGTGATGGCCGTCTATGAAATGGGACCCTGGGCTACTTCTGTCGAATTGGCGATGATTGAATCACTGGGTCGGGAAATCGGATTCACGCCGGGTACGTTCGCCGGCCTGGTAACACACGGAGGCTCGCTGGCAAATCTGACCGGACTGCTGGCGGCCCGCAACCTGAAATGCCCTGAACTCTGGTCACAGGGTCCACAGGCACAACTGGAAGCGATCCCCGTGATCCTGGTTTCCAGCGATGCCCATTACAGCGTAACCCGTTCCGCCGGTATCTTAGGCATCGGAGCAGACAATATCATCAAGGTTCCCCTCGATGATCGACGCAGAATGAATCCTGCTGCGCTTGAGGAACGGATCCTCTCCTGCCAGGCGGAGAACAAACAGATTATTGCTGTCGTCGCCTGTGCCTGTGCGACCCCCATCGGTGCCTTTGATCCTTTAAACGAAATTGCCGATCTGTGCGAACAGCATGATCTCTGGCTGCATGTTGACGCCGCTCATGGCGGTCCTGCCTGTTTCTCAACGCAGCACAGGCATTTGACCGCCGGTCTGCACCGGGCGGACAGCGTGGTCTTCGATGCCCACAAGATGATGTTTATGCCCGCGCTCAGCGCATTTCTGTTTTATAAGGATAAAGCACATCAGTTCTCAGCCTTTCAGCAGCAGGCCGCGTACCTGTTTGATCCTTCTGCTCCCGAAATTGCAGAATACGATATCGGCTTGCGAACCGTCGAATGCACCAAACGCGCCAACAGCTACGCGCTCTGGGGGATCTGGTCCCTGTTCGGAAAAAGCCTGTTTGCCGATCTGGTGGACATCACCTTCGCTACCGCCCGGACATTCTATGAAATGCTCCTGCAGGCTTCCGATTTTGAACCGGTACACGAACCCCAATGCAATATTGTCGTCTTCCGCTACCAGTCCGACTGGCTCAATGCCTTGCCGCTGGAACAACAGAACCTGTTCCACTTCAAGTTGAGGCGGCAACTGATTGAATCCGGGGAATTTTACATCGTGCATTCCGTCATAAATGAACAGGCGGCCTTCCGGATTACCGTGATGAATCCTTTGACAACCGAAGTCCATCTGAACCAGTTACTAAATACGATTCGACACAGAGCCGGCGCGCTGCAACAGGCATTTGACGAGCCTCCACTGGTCGATCATTGTGAACAGACTTGACAATTCAGGATCAGATCGAAAGAATCACCGCTCAGAAAAGACAAGATCACTGTCTCTTGTTATAATAGGTCGACTGACCTTGGATGAAATTATGTTGTGTTTGAAATCGCCAGTGGGTGAATTCAGATTCGAAATGGAGAAGCGAGATTATGAGCGGCCCGATTGTTCGAACAGGTACGACTCCCAAGTTCTGGGAAAATTACGACAAGATCTTCGGCGATCCAGCCAAAAAGGGCACCAAAAAGAAAGCAGCAGCCAAAAAAAGTACAAAGAAGAAGGCTGCTAAAAAAACAGCAGGCAAAGCCCCTGCTGCGAAACCTGCTGCCAAAAAAGTGACCGCTAAAAAAGCAGCAACGAAAAAATCGCCCAAAAAACAAACGAAGAAAAAATAAACTGATTCCGGAACAGACTCCCAGATACTGATCCGGCAGGCGCTATTCCGGTTGACGTCTGATGGCTACATAAGGTGCTCAAGTTCAGTGAACCCTGAATCCACAGCGACTAAGATACCGTACCCAGCCATTCTCATGATTTTATTGATCGGCGGATCGTTTGCCGCAGATTCATTCCTGCGGTTTCCGGTACCAGGCACGAACGAACCGCACTATCTGACCAAGGCACGTCATTACTGGAATCCACAGTGGTGCGCCGATGATTTCTTCCTGGAGTCTTCGAACGCGCATCTCTTTTTTTACCAGACAGTCGGTGCCGTCACACAGGTGCTGTCGTTACCGCTGACAGCAGTGCTGGGCAGACTGGCAGCATTCCTGTTACTGGCGATCGGCTGGTATCGACTGACTGGTGCGCTCTGTCCCGGCTACTGGTCACCATTAATCACAGTCTGGTTCTACCTCGCGCTGGCGGCAATCGGGAACTTTTCCGGGGAATGGATTATAGGCGGGCTGGAAGCCAAGGTCTTCGCATACGGTTTCCTGTTTCTGGCGCTGGCCAATGCCTGTGATCAAAACTGGAACCGGGCAGGCATTTACACCGGGCTGACGATCACCTGGCACCCTGTGGTGGGAGTCTGGGCACTGGCCTGCGGTCTGTTTGCGCTGGCCTGCATGAGTTGCTTCAACAGAAAGAACCTGGATCGCAGGACGCTGCTCCATTCTGTCAAAGCGGCGATCCCCGCCCTGGGATGCCTGATTCTCTGTTCGCTGCCCGGCCTGATTCCCTCCCTGGCGCTACTGGTGCAGGGAAACCCCAAAGACAGTTTCGCTGCAAACTACATTCAGGTTTTTTACCGACTGAAGCACCACCTCGACCCGATGGATTTCGATCTCTTCAGCTACCTCATGTATGCGGTGCTGCTGATTGCCTGGCTGCTGCTGACACGTAAGCAGAGCCCGTCGTTTACCAGTCGCTTCTTTCAGTGTTTCATCATCGGTTCTGTGGGACTGGCCTGCATCGGGATACTGCTGGGTGCCGGCCCCAGACCTGCCAGCGAAATGCCTTATTACGCATTTCGCATGTCGCTACTCAAATTCTATCCCTTCCGACTGTTTGACGCTCTACTTCCACTGGCCTTTTCCATCGCCTTACCGCGCCTGATTCAGCATCATCTTTTCGAGAATACAGCAGAGAAAACCAGACCCGCGTGGCTCTCGCTGTCTCTGCGCAAAATGATTCTGGCAGTTCTCTGCCTGGGAATCTTTACGGGCACCCTTTATTCCGCCTGGCAACACCCTCCGATCCATAAGATGTCATCCGCGCAGCGGGCTGACTGGATCGACGCCTGTGAATGGATTCAGGAACACACCCCCGAGGAATCACTCTTTCTGACTCCGGCTCATGAAACCGATTTCAAATGGTATGCTCAGCGACCGGAATATGTGACCTTCAAAGACTGCCCCCAGGATGCGAGCGGCATTGTGGAATGGAATCGACGCCTCAAGTACCTACGAAAATGGGGCCAGGAATATTATAATGAGGGCTTTGATGATCGTGCCTTACAGGCATTGCACCAGCAGACCGGCATTACGCATCTGCTGGTAAAACGTCTCGGCCCCTTTACAACCATCGACCCGATCTATCAAAATCGTACTTATAAGGTCTACCAACTTCCCTGACTTCCTGCCTCCGGCTGATTTACTGATGAAAGCGACCGACTCACCCATGAATCATCTCAACCGAAATTTCTGCAGCATCTGCCTGGGACTCATCCTGCTCTTGAACCTGTCGTTACCCACTCCTCAGACAGGAGTGCCGGCTACCTCTCTGTTCGCGCAGCCTCCGGCTGTGAAAACAGGTGACTGGCCTTATTTTCTCGGGCCGGAACAGACGGGCATCTCGGCAGAGACAGGTCTGATCGACAGCTTCCCCCAGTCCGGCCCCCCGCTGCTCTGGGAAAAAAGAATTGGCACGGGTTACAGCGCTCCCTCTGTGCTGGGTAATCGCCTCGTGATCCATCATCGTCCGGAAAAAGGAGAAGACGAGGGGAAAGAAGTCATTGAGTGTCTTACTGCAGATACAGGTAAGGAACTCTGGAAGTACGCTTACGAATCTGATTTCCGCGATCCTTACGGCTACAACAACGGCCCACGCTGCTCGCCCCTGCTGACCGAACAGTTCTGCTTTACGTTTGGCGCACAGGGCAAGCTGTACTGCCTCAATATCAAGGACGGCACCCTGGTCTGGCATCGCGACTGCCTGGAAGAATTTGATGTTCCCCCCGGATTCTTCGGCGTCGGTGCCACTCCCATTCTGGAAGGCAACAAACTCATCGTGATGGTCGGCGGCAAACCGGATTCCGGCATGGTCGCCTTCGATGCGAAGACAGGTAAAACACTCTGGCACAATGTCGGTAAAGATGTTTGGAACGGCACTTCAACAGGCTGGGAAAGACTGCCTGTCTACAAATGGCGCGGCAATGAGAAAATATCCAGCTACTCGTCCCCCATTGCCGTCACCATTCACGGGAAGCGGCACCTGCTCTGCCTGATGCGACAGGGGCTGGTCTCTCTCGATCCGGAAGATGGTTCGCTGAATTTCAAATACTGGTTCCGGTCTATGATCAACGATTCCGTCAATGCCGCCCGACCGGTTGTCATCGATGATAAAATATTCCTTTCCGCCGCCTACCAGGTAGGCTCGGCGTTATTGCAGGTGGAGCCGAACGGCAAAAGCTATAAAGAACTCTGGCGTGACCCGACCAACATGCTGACCCACTGGTCGACGACCATTCATCACGATGGTTATCTCTACGGTTTCAGCGGTCGCCACGAACGTGGTGCGACGATGCGCTGCGTGCGACTGTCTGACGGCAAAGTCATGTGGGAAACCGATGGCGCAGCCCCCGTCATCGACAAAATCAAACGCAATTCACTCACTGGACAGTTCCAGTGGATCGATTCCGGCAAAACCGCCCCCTACCCTCTCTATGGGCGCGGCTCCGCGATTCTGGCCGACAACAAATTCATCGTACTGGGAGAAAAAGGCACGCTGGCGATTGTCAAAGTAGACCCGCAGGAATTTCATGAAGTCTGCCGGACGTCATTCCCGCAAATCAATTATCCCGCCTGGGCAGCCCCGGTACTCGCGCACAAGAGACTGTACCTCAGAAGCGAATCGCATCTGATCTGCCTTGACTTTGCGAAACAGCAGTCTGAAAAGAAAGAATAATCGCGCTACCTGACATTGTTTCAGAAGCGAAATTATTCTTCGTCTGCGAGATCCTGAGCTGACGTCACACGCTCAGTATTCTGCTGACCGGCAGCCTGGTTCCAGTGCGGCCCGGTTAAAGCATCCAGCAGTTCAGAATAACTGGGACGACTTTCGCCATCCGTCAGCTTCAGACTGTCGGGCATGTTTTGTGGTTCGTCTTTAACGCGTTCGACATGCGCGCCTAATGAGATCAGTTTCTCTTCCAGGCGTTCATAGCCGCGATCCAGATGATAAATCCGGCGAATCACGGTCTCTCCTGCGGCTGCCAGGCCGGCCAGAACGAGTGCGGCACTGGCACGCAAATCAGAGGCCATCACACAGGCACCACTTAAGCGCGACACACCATTCAGAATGGCACTGGCCGATTCTCGACGGATATTCGCCCCCATGCGTGCCAGTTCGGAAGCATGCATGAAACGATCCGGGAATACCTTATCGGTGACAATACTGATACCGGGCACACACGCCAGCAGCGACATTAACTGTGCCTGCACGTCTGTGGGAATGCCGGGATAAGGCAATGCGATGCAGTCAACCGATCGAAGTGGCTGGGTCACCTGCACCGTGACAGACTGTTTTTTTGCCGGCTGATCGGGAAACTCGAGTTGAATCGTCACACCAATTTCCCTGAGCTTTTCAATCACAGCCGTAATATGATCGGGCCGGACCTGTTTCAGACAGACATTTCCCCCCGTGATGGCAGCGGCGATCATTAAAGTAGCTGCTTCAATGCGGTCCGGGATGACTTCGTGTTTCACGCCATTGAGTTGCTCCACTCCCTCGATGGTCAAAAACGGAGTTCCCAGCCCTGCGATTTTCGCTCCCGCTGCATTCAGAAAGTTACCGACGTCGACCACTTCGGGTTCACAGGCCGCTGACTCAATGGTGGTTGTTCCTTTTGCCAGCGCGGCGGCGACCATCACATTACAGGTCCCCGTAACCGTACTCCCGAAGGCACCACCCAGGAATATATTGGCGCCGCGCAGACGGTCTGCTCTCGCGATCACATAACCCCGGTCTACACGAATCTGCGCTCCCAGCGCGGACAGACCTTTCAGATGCAGATCGATCGGTCGATCGCCGATATTGCATCCACCCGGTAACGAGACACACGCCATGCGACGTTTGGCCAGCAGGGGGCCCAGCACACAGACACTGGCCCGCATGCGACGCACCAGTTCATAATCGGCAATACAGGATGTTTCATCGACTGTCTTGAGACGTACCGCGCCATCCGGATCGCGGTTCACATCCATGCCGAGAGAACCCAGAACCTGCGACTGCGTTGTGACGTCGACCAGATCAGGGATGGAGCACAGGGTGGTTTCGCCTTCACAGGCCATCGCAGCCGCCATCAGTGGTAATGCGGAATTCTTGGCACCACTGACAGAAACGCTGCCGGAAAGCCGCTCGCCTCCGCGAACGATAAACATATCCATCCCTGGATCTCCTGTTGTAGATTAAACGTCGATTTGCAGACGCAGTATAGAAAATCCGTTCATTTTAAGATAGGCAGTTTTTGCCCGATTATCACCCGGGCCCGCCCCGCCAGATCCGCTTTGACCCTCACATTTGTGTATTCACCAGTGGCTTTAAACAGCGACAGTAAATCGGGTTCCTGCTCAGGTGAGAACTCAAGCATCAACAAACCCTTGTCTTTTAAATAGCCTCCCGCCTGCTGAATGATCCTGCGATAAAAATCCAGCCCGTCCGTTCCTCCTGCTAATGCCAGGCGTGGTTCATGCTGCCTGACATCTTTTTCCAGCTGCTCGATTTCCGCATCGCGAATGTAAGGCGGATTACTCACAATCAGATCGAACAAAGTTCCCGGCGCGATCTGATCGAAACAGTCACTGAGCCGAAATTCAACCTGATTCGATAACTCATTGGCGGCGGCGTTTTTTTGTGCAATTGCCAGCGCTGGCTCACTGATGTCTGTTGCCAGAAATTTTGCATTCTGACAATTCGCAGCAGCTGAAATCGCGATGCAGCCACTTCCGGTACACAAATCCAGAATGAAAGGGGCCGTTAATTTCTGCGCCTCATCGACCAGTTCCATGACCAGCGTTTCCGTATCGGGACGGGGCACCAGTACGTTCTTATCGACCTGGAAATCGAGCCCGAAGAACTCGCGTTTTCCCACCAGATAGGCAACCGGTTCGGAATTCGCCCGCCTTTGCACCAGTTGTCGCATCAGGGCGCGTTCCTGCTCTGTGACGACATCTTCGTAATTGGTATAGAGGCGAATCCGCTCGCAGTTGCGCGCGTGTGCCAGGAGAACTTCGGTATCGAGACGCGGTGAATCGCTGCCGTGCTTCGCTAAATGGGCGGTCGTCCAGTCCAGAATCCGACGGACAGTCCAGGGTTCCGAAGCAGCCCCGGAGGTGTGATCCGATGATGGTGAGTTCTCATTCACGGCACGATCCATCGTTGTTACAGCTAACCGTTAATCGGCAGGCTCGTATTTATTTTTTTGAGCCGTCGCCCAGTAAACGCTCTTCTCGGTCAAACTGCAACAGGGCATTGATGAGATCATCCAGGTCACCCTGCATGATCTGATCAATTTTGTAAAGGGAAATGTTGATGCGGTGGTCCGTCACGCGACCTTGCGGGAAGTTATAGGTACGAATGCGCTGGCTGCGGTCACCCGAGCCAATTAAAGTCCGACGCTGGTCGGCACGTTCATCTGCCGCCTTCTGCTGCATCTGTTCCAGCACGCGACTACGCAACACGCGCATCGCCTTGGATTTGTTCTTGTGCTGACTTTTTTCATCCTGGCACTGCACCACGGTGCCGGTCGGCAGGTGAGTGATGCGTACGGCGCTTTCCGTTTTATTCACTTTCTGCCCGCCAGGACCACTCGCGTGGAATGTATCGAGACGAATGTCATCCGGCTTGATTTCCACTTCGATCTCACTGGCTTCAGGCAGCACGGCTACTGTAGCAGCACTGGTATGCACACGGCCCTGAGTTTCCGTTTCCGGTACACGTTGTACACGGTGTCCGCCACTTTCAAACTGCAAGCGGTGATACGCGCCTTCACCGGCAATGGAATAGGTGACTTCCTTAATGCCCCCCAGTTCGGTGGCACTCAGATTCAAGACTTCTGTTTTCCAGCCCCTTTGTGCTTCTACATAATGCATGTACATATCGAAGAGTTCCCGGGCAAACAGAGCCGCTTCGTCGCCGCCGGCACCCGCGCGAATTTCCATGATCAAGCCGCCACGCGTGATGGAATCACCGGCGACCACCAGGTCTTCGAGCTCTTTGGTATGCTTCTCGTGCTCTTCGTAGAGTTCGTCGAGTTCCTTCTGCGCATATTCTCTGGCAGCCGGATCAGACTCTTCTTCCAGCATTTCCTGGGCGACTTCGATGTTTTCGGCACGGTTATTATACTCGCGAACTGCTAACGCAACTTTCGCCAGGCCGCCGTACTCACGCTGGATTTCAACCAGCTTACTGGTATTAGCCAGAACTTCCGGATCCTGGAGTTCTTTTTCCAACTCCTCATAACGATCCAGTTTTACCTGCAGGGTGGGAAACTTCATTTACCCGAATCCACGATAAGCCTGTCTGTGGTGTTCGGTTTGCCGCTTCACACAGTGTGGAAGCACAAACCCAGACATAAAAAATAGAAAAGAGACGACCATGCATCAAACGAGGCTCATACGGATCGTCCGTAGAGCCTCAGTTTATGACAATAAATAATTGTGCTACTCTTCTTCTTTTTTGTTCGCTTCTTCTGCACCTTTGCGTTTGTCCCAGTTGTATTTCTTCTGGAATTTTTCCACGCGACCGGCACTGTCAACAAACTTCATCTTACCGGTGTAGTAAGGATGAGATTTAGAGCTGATTTCCACTGCCACCAGGGGGTAGGTGTTTCCGTCTTCCCATTCGACTGTGGCTTTGGAAGTGGCTGTTGACTGGATGAGGAATGAATCACCTGTTGAAGTATCCTTAAAAACAACAGGGTGATAATCGGGATGAATGTCTTTTTTCATTTTCTCAGCTTCTTTATTACCTGAAAACCTTAAATCGATTTCACAGACTGTCCGCTGCCAGTCTTGTGGATCGGGACTCCGAAAGCACTTCTTGCCGTGTGCTGTCCCTGACTCTGCTTTATTACCGATGCCGGGCATCGAACTGCTTTGCCGGAATGACCTCTCAAACGTAATCGTTCGAGTACTCAGATTCCTAAAATTAGAAAACAAAACAGCTTATAGAAATCTCTGCTTTACGAAACATCACAGTTTACGTTCCTCTGCACGAATGAGCAAGCGCAAAGGCAGATTAGATCAATTCACAGCAACTCATTATATAGCAACAACATACAATATTTCAAGACCTTCTGATTTCAAACAATTCAGCCAATTTTTCAGAATTTCCTGATCTGGACTCTATTCTCAACGCGCCTCAATGAAATTATCTGGAATAGACCTGTCCCTAACAGGAGGCAGTGCTGCTTCGGGACTCTCCTATTGGAAAATGGCGATTGGACTCTGTATCTGTTTTGAAAATCAAATGTTAAGTAACTTGGCGTGTCGCCAGGGACTGTTTAGAGTTAGATAAAAACAAGAGACCACATTCCCTGTCACCCCAATTCGCTCAGGAATATCATCATGGATCACCCTTTCAACTGGAACAGTCAGAACCTGACCCATGGCTGGCAGCGGGGAGTCACCGCTTTTTATTATGGTCTGGGCTTTTCAGATCAGGATTTCGACAAGGCTCAGATCGGGATTGGGGTGCCGTTACTGGATGGTAATCTTTGTAATGTGCATGCATACGATCTTGCGAAAGAAATTGCCCAGGGATGTCAGTCCGCAGACATGATCGGCCTCCCGTTTGGAGTTCCCGCCGTAAGTGACAACATCACCCAGGGACAGGAAGGAGGCAACGCCAGTCTCCCTTCACGGAATATGATCGCGAACGCAGCGGAATGCGTCGTGAGCGCACACTCATATGATGCCCTGATTGGTCTGCACAACTGTGACAAAAACGGACCAGGCTTCGCCATGGCGCTGGCGCGACTCAATTATCCGGGCCTGGTTGTCAGTGGAGGCAGTATCATGCCGGGCTGCCACAAAGGTCAGGACATTTCAATCCTGGATGTTTACGACTCACAGGCTGCTGCCGCAGTCGGGGCGATGGAACAGGAAGAAGCAGAACAGATATTGAAAACCGCCTGCCCCGGACCAGGCGGGTGTGGGATCGCCGCTTCCTTCAATACCTGGGGGATCGCGCTGGAAGCCATCGGACTGATGCTGCCATTCAGCAGTTCGACTCCGGCCATTGATAATGCAAAAAAAACGGAATGCCTGAACGTCGCCTCTGCCGTGCGAAACCTGCTGCAGAAGAATATCCGGCCGCGCGACATCCTGACCCGAACAGCATTTGAAAATGCAGCCGCCACCATCGCAGCCGTCGGTGGATCTACGAATGGCATCCTGCATCTACTCGCGCTGGCACGAGAAGCAGGCGTCGATTTTCATCTGCAGGACATCCAGCAAATCCTGCGAAAAACGCCTGTTTACTGCAGCTTTGCACCGCGCGGCAAAAAAACCATGGTCGATCTGCATCACCTGGGTGGCACACCGGTTCTCATGAAACATCTGCTCAAAGCAGGCATCATCGACGGAAGTTGCCTGACGGTGACAGGAAAAACAATCGCAGAAAATCTGGCAGACATCGGCGATGTTCCCGCCGACCAGGAACTGATCGCCCCGCTGGATCAACCTTACAAAACCTACGCCGATATGCAGGTATGCTTCGGCAACCTGGCACCGGGAGGAATCGTCTTTAAAGTCTCCAGCATGCAGGAATCACACTTCACAGGCACCGCCCGTTGTTTTGATGAAGCAAAGGGTGTCGTCGATGCCGTTGAGGCCGGTAAGATCAAACCTGGCTGTGTCATTGTATTACGTAACCTCGGCCCCGTCGCATCCGGCATGCCGGAAGTACTGGTCGCGACAGCTGCCCTGACCGTGCCGGAACTTGATGGCAAAGTCGCCTTTATCTCTGACACCCGTGTGTCCGGCGTCTCACACGGTGCCATTGGCGTACACTGTTCTCCGGAAGCAGCCGTCGGTGGTCCCATCGGGCTGGTCCAGGATGGTGACCCGATCTCATTTGATCTGCTCAAAGGTGAAATCAGCGTTGATATTTCCGACCAGGAATTACAGCAGCGTCGTGAACGTTATAATCTCAAACCCGTTAAACATTCCCGCGGCTACCTGGCTGATTTTTCAGCAACCACCTCACAGGCCCATCATGGCTGTGTGAGTAAAGCCCTGCTGCCGGATTGCGAATAAACCCGGAACCCCCATTCAACAAAAGGGAACCAGAACATATGACAGCCCCCGAATCCTTTCCAGAGGACCTTTACCAGACATTAGCAGACTTTCAGCAGACTCATCTCCTCGCCTGGTGGGATGAACTGAATGAAAGAGAGCGGTCCGAACTGTTGGCACAGATCCAACGCATCAACTTCGCTCAGATCCAGCGGCTGTATACTCCCGATCCCTCCGCGAAATCAGAGGAATCGCCGGCTCAGAAAGCAGAACGTGCTACCCGCCCTGCTACCGTGGTTCGACTGGAAGATCGCAAGTCCGCTCCGACTGAGTCAGAAAAAGCAACTGCGCAAGGCAATCAACTGCTGGCAGCAGGCCGAGTCGGTGCGATCCTCGTTGCGGGCGGCCAGGGTTCGCGCCTGGGGTTCAGCCATCCTAAAGGCATGTATCCCATCGGACCTGTCAAACAGACCTCGCTGTTTCAGATTCTGGTCGAACAGCTACGGGCCCGCGCACGCCAGGCAGGTCAGCCGATCTCCTATTTCATCATGACCAGTGATGCCACTCACGAGGAGACCGTCGAATATTTCCAGCAGCATCAGAATTTTGGACTGTCCTCAGACGATCTCTACTTCTTTAAACAGGGTACGATGCCCGCCGTGGATGCGGAATCGGGGCAGATCCTGCTCGAGCAGAAACACTACATCGCTGTCAGTCCGGACGGACATGGTGGCATGCTGGCAGCACTGAAAAACAATGGTATGTTTGATGTGATGCGCGAAAAGGGCATCGACACACTCTATTATCACCAGGTCGATAACCCGACCGCCATCGTCTGTGATCCGGAGTTCCTGGGCTATCACCAGAATGCGAACGCCGCTGTCTCCGTGAAAGTGGTCTCGAAACGATCCCCTGATGAAAAAATGGGGGTCGTCTGCGACGTGGATCAGAAAACCCAGATCATCGAATACAGTGACCTGCCGGATTCGATTGCCGAGCAGACAGATGAGGCTGGCAACCTGTTGCACTGGGCGGGCAGCACAGCGATTCATATTTTCAATCGGGATTTCCTGGAACAGATCGCCAACGACGATGCGCGGCTTCCGTTCCATCAGGCGAATAAAAAAGTGCCGTTTATCGATGCATCGGGTTCTCAAGTCGCTCCTGAAGAACCCAATGCAATCAAATTTGAGCGGTTCATTTTTGATGTGCTGCCTGAAGCTGATACCGTACTGGTCTATGAAACGGATCGATCGCGTGAGTTTAATCCCGTCAAAAATGCAGAGGGCCAGGATTCTCCCCGGACAGCCCATGAGGCACTCAACCTCATCTTTTCCGACTGGCTGCAGTCTTGTGGTGTCAAACTTCCCGCTGATGCCATCGTTGAGATCAGCCCGTTATTTGCCGTGGATGAAACAGAGCTAAAACAGAAAATCTCAGTCGATACGCAATTTACATCTCCCCTGTATCTGGGAGAATAGCAGGCTGCTGCTGAATTGATACACTCAATTCCTGCGAACATTCAGGTAGAACACACTTCCCTTCCGGAGAAACAGGCTTCATGCTTCATACAGTTGTCATGGCGGGTGGCAGTGGAACCCGCTTCTGGCCTCAAAGCCGCAAAGCGATTCCCAAACAGCTGCTCAAACTCGTGGGCCAGCAGACCATGATCCAGGAAACCGTTGCGCGCTGTCGCGAACTTTCAGAGGCGCAGCAAATCTGGATCGCCACGAACAATACGCTTACACCTGAAATCAAACTCCAACTCCCTCAGTTGAGCCCGGACCAGATCCTGGTCGAACCGGTACCTCGAAATACTGCCCCCTGTATTGGCCTGGCAGCGATCCATCTACTGCACGTTGATCCCGAAGCCATCATGCTTGTGGTCTCGTCCGATCATGTAATCCAGCCGGAATCAGCTTTCGTGAATACCGTCAGACAGGCGGTAAAACTGATTGAAGCCGAACCGGATACCCTTGCGCTGATCGGCGTCCCCCCGGCTTATCCCGCCACCGGGTACGGCTATATTCAAACTGGATCCGCCATCGCAGCGAATCTGCCGGGCTTGAGCGTCAAAGAATTCAAGGAAAAACCAGACCCCGAAACCGCGCAGCAGTATTGTGACAGTGGTGACTATCTCTGGAACTGCGGAATATTCGCCTGGAAAGCGCAAACGATACTGAAGGCGATAGGTCAATTTGAACCGGAAATGCACAACCAGTTGAGGGAGATCGCCGCCGTCATCGATTTGCCGCAATATACTGAAACACTGGAACGCACTTTTCCTGACATGAAATCCATTTCCATCGATTATGCAGTTCTCGAGCACTCCAGGAAACATCTGGCTGTCATTCCAGCTGAGTTTGAGTGGGACGATGTCGGCAACTGGAACACGCTGCAGAAATATTTCCCCACCGATGCCGATGGCAATACCGTATTGGGACCACACTGCGGCCTGCAAACCTCCAACAGTATTATCCGAACGACAGACGATCATCTGATTGCGACATTCGGTGTGGAGAACTGCCTGATCGTACACACGCCCGATGCCACATTGATTGCGCCGAAAGATGATGAATCCGCGATCAAAAAACTCGTGACCCTGATCGAGGAGCGCGGCTATGAACAATACCTCTGAAACCGGTCAACCGTTTGAAGTGGAATTCCCTGCAGAGGGACGGTTGCTGGGACTCGACTATGGCACGAAACGGGTCGGTATTGCGATTTCCACCTTCGAACAGAATATCGCCAGCCCGCTGGATAACTACAACCGACAAAGCCCCCAACAGGATCAGAAACACTTCACAAACATCATCACAGAGTATCGATGCAAAGGCCTGGTTGTGGGCCTGCCCGTGCATATGAGTGGTGATGAAGGGCAAAAAGCCAGAGAAGCACGCCAGTTTGGTAACTGGGTCAGCCAGTTCGCCGAGATCCCCGTCTGTTACTGGGACGAACGCTATTCTTCCGCAGCGGCAGAAGAGATTCTGGTCAACATGAATATGAGCCGCAACAAACGGAAGGCCTACCTGGACAAACTCGCTGCCCAGATCATTTTGCAATCCTTTCTCGACAGTCAGGATCGCACGCAGATTCCCGGATCTTTTTGAACCGTTTTCGTCCGTGATACGGTATAATGAAAACAGTGCGGCTGTAAGACACGTACTCATTTTCCCGAACTACCTGAATTCGAATCCAACCCAATGACACAGATGCCCCTGGATCGTGAAGAATATATCGAACAGACTTACTTCTTTCGCAATTACCGTGAAAGACTGGAAGATGCGATCCCCTCCCAGGTCGTTCTGGCAACGATCTATGAAGAAATTCTGGCAACGACCAAACTGCCGATGGCGATTGACTTCCTCAAAGGAGAGTTAATGCTCACCGGACGTATCTCCGATGGAATGCAGAAACTCGCACACTATTTCACGCCATTTCAGACTTACATCATGAAAAATGCGGAAGCTGATAAGTCCAGATTCGATCAGAAAATTGCTTTGAAAATCCTGGAACGTGAAGCCAAATATCGCACCGAATCACCCAGCAGCGCAGGAATGTTTATCTATCAGTTCGAATGCATTTCCCGCAACCGCCTGGGATACCATCATGGTCTGGAAGCCATCTCCCGGGATACCCAATACAATACTGACTGGTCTGAATGGATCCGCAAGCTGAAACAGCAGCTGGGATCTGTTGATTTTGCACAGCTGATTTATATGCGTTCACAACATTTTGTTGATGAACAGCGCAGACGCCCGGGTAATGCCGAGTTCGAGCCTCGGTATCCGGTTTTATTCAGTAGTCAGGATGGACGGATCGCCAAAGCCAATCTCAATCGTGATCCCTTATACATGTTCGGGGCTCTGCAACGTCAACTGGGCTATCCTGAAGTCCCCAGAAATCAGCCTCAAACGGGTAAATCGGTGTTCCACCCTGCTCTGGAAGCCCGATTACATAAAATTGAAGCGCGATTGCAGTTGATTGATTCAGAACTGAAAGGGAATTTAGACTTGAACCAGTTTATGGTCAAAGATGCAAAATTTGAAAACCTCGACCCTCAATAGTATTCACATGTATCATTTTCAGGCAATTCTGGAATTCAGACTTGTCAATCCAGCTGTCAATCCCCTACCATATGTTTAGAGGATATCCCGTTTTACTGTAGCGTCACCAAAGCCGTGTGGCCCGAGTCTAGCTGACAGAATGACGCTCTGATTCAATGTGATATGCTCTAACAAAAGCCTGTTAAACCAGGCAATAGATCCCCCAGCCTCCTCAGCCGGAAAAGTTGAGGGATTCATACAAAGTTAACCTGTTGTCTTTGTGAAATTCAAACTCAGGAGGTAACATCCCACCAGCTGAACTTGACGTTCCCACCTTAATTTCAAAGAAGAAACGCCTTATTTTCCCACCCCTTCCCTACACCCACCTTATGTAGGAACTACAGAAAGGCTCAACGATGTCTACAATGTCTATCGAAGCGCCAGAAGCGCGCTCCAGCTATGCATCCACAACCTCTGTCGAATCTTATGCCCTGTCTGCGATCAGAATGTTAGCGTGGACCCTGGGTGCAATCGTTTTCTGTCTGGCAATGGTTGACTTTTATGCCCAGGCTTACGCACATGAAACGGAGCTGGCTTTACAACATGCTCAGAACGAATTGCTCGATCAGAACAAAGATCTGCGGATGTCTGATGTCAATAAATACATCAACGGCAAACCGACTGTGCTGACGCGACCTGCCGATAACCATACCCAGATGTGTAAAAAGATGAAGCAGTATACCTGGAAAGGATTCTTTAAAGATTACTCGATTTCCGTCTACATCGGCCTGGGAGAAAATCCTTCGATTGATTTTGTTCACGGCCCGGGAGAAATAATTGAAGACCTTCCCACCCATACCCTGGGAAAAGCCCTCTAACAAGAGCGACTGAACTCAGATTCTTTCGACACTGGTTGAACATCAGCCTTGAGCAGACTATAACGTCTGCTTGAGGCTTTTTTTATTGATACTGCGAATGTCTTCTCCAGAGCACAATACGTAATTCGGCAAGAAAGAAATATGGAAACGATCAAAGGGCACCTGTACGACTACCCCAAATATTACGATCTCATTTTTGGAGATGACTGGAAAGCCGAGTTTGACTTTCTGCAAAACTGCTTTGAAAAGCACGCCACACGGAAAGTGAAACGACTGTTTGAGCCCGCATGTGGAACCGGGCGTCTGCTGATCAAACTGGCCCAGGCGGGCTATCAGGTTTCGGGAAACGATCTCAATCAGCATGCAATCAAATATTGCAATGACCGACTCGAGCGTTTTGGCTTCCCCCGTTCTGCTGTTCCAGGAGATATGTCGGACTTCAAACTGAAAAAACCTGTCGACGCTGCCTTTAATACCATTAACAGCTTTCGCCATCTGCCTTCCGAAACCGCAGCTGAAAACCATTTGAAATGTATGGCTGATGCGATTGTGTCCGGCGGATTGTATATTCTGGGATTACATCTGACTCCCACGGTGGGAGAGCCGATGCAGAGTGAAAGCTGGTCGGCCCGACGCGGAAACCTGCAGATCAATTCACATATGCAGTCAATCTCCACAGACTTGAAGAAACGGAACGAGCACCTGGAGATGACGTTTGACGTCTACACACCCTCGCGACAGTTTCAGCTGTTTGACACGATGGACTACCGCACGTATACCGCGCCGCAATTTAAAGCGTTGCTGAAAAAAGTCCCTGAATTCGAAGTCGTGGAGATGTACGACTTCATGTATGAAATGGACTTTACGATCGAACTCGATGCACAGACTGAAGATGTTGTCTTTATTCTGCGCAAGAAGTAATCGTCAGTAACCGGGCTTATCCTTCTGTCCGCGATTCGACTGTCGGCAGCACGCGTGTGCCAATATTTTCGCCGGCCACTGCTTTTTCGATGTTTCCGGTTTTGCGGAAGTTGAACACCAGGATCGGGATCCCGTGCTCCATACAGTGATGCAGTGCCTGGGCATCCATCACCTGCAGATTCTTATGCAGTACATCCTGGTAACTGATCTCGGAAAAACGAACCGCATGCGGGTTTTTCTCTGGATCATCAGAATAGATGCCGTCCACCTTGGTCGCTTTGAGTAGAATATCCGCGTCAATTTCACGGGAACGCAAAGCTGCTGCCGTATCCGTCGTCACAAAAGGACTACCGGTTCCAGCAGCCAGAATCACCACGCGCCCTTTCTGCAGATGACGAATGCACCGTCGGCGAATAAAGGGTTCTGCTACCCCTTCCATGCGAATTGCCGTCTGCAGACGTGTCGCCACGCCCGCGTTTTCCAGGGCATCCTGCAGGGCGAGACCGTTAATCACAGTCGCCAGCATGCCCATATAATGGGCTGTGGCTGGATTGATCGAACCGCTGGAAGAGGAAAACTGCTTGCCTCGTAAAATATTGCCACCCCCACAGACGATGGCCAGCTGGACTCCGGAATCGACCAGTCGTTTGATCTGGCCGGAAATCGACTCCAGCTCAGACATGCTGATGCCACCTTCTCCATCGCGGCAGAAAACCTCCCCGCTTAATTTGAGTAAAACACGCTCATAGGCAGGCTTAAGCAAAGGGGCGGGAGAATCGTTCATCCGTGGTATCCTCAAAAGTCGGTCTGGAGATGATTGTAAAAAGGAGCACTCAGCGTCGATATAGAAAAAAACGCACGCGCACTGAATGAGTACGCATGCGTCACAGTTTTAAATGCTTAACCGCCAATTGCACAACGGGTAAATGAGACTGCTTCCAGTCCTTTTTCAGCTAATGCCTGGCTGACAGTCTTGGAATCATCAACCGCGTAAGGCTGATAAACCAGTACGCCCTGTTCGACAAAAAACGTTTTCATGCGGCCATCAACAATTTTTTCGATAATGTTATCTGGCTTGCCGGTCGCTTTGGCTTCGGCAATCAGACGATCGCGTTCTTCCTGGACCACAGCGGGGTCCAGTTCTGATTCATTGACGGCAACCGGTTTCAGAGCAGCAATATGCATTGCCACGCCACGAAGCAGTTCGGGATCTGCCGTTTCACCTTTTGCCTGCAGCAGAACGCCGGTTTTTCCATCATGGTGCACATAGCTGCCAGTTGGTCCCGAGGAGCGGGCGATTCGAGTGACGACAATCTTTTCACGGATCTTGTTTAACATATCCATGAAGTCATCATTCAGAGTTTTGCCGGGTGTCTTTTCGGAAGGCAGCGCCAGCAGACCTTCGACTGTATTGACTTCCGGATTGGCAATCAGTTGCGCGACACAGGCATTGGAGAAGTTAACCAGGTCTTCTCCACTGGCAACAGGAGCTGACTCGCAGGCCACTTCCAGCATCACTGTTTCTGAACCATCTTCGTTGGACAGGACGGTAATCCGACCTTCTGAAGTGGCATTGTCGCTTCGCTTCAGTTGGATCTTTCCCGCTTCTTCCCGCAGAATTTCGATTGCCTTTTCCTGGTCGCCGTCTGCTTCCTGCAATGCTTTTTTACAGGCCATCATGGGCAGGTCGGTAATTTCACGTAATGCTTTCACGGCTGCTGCTGTGATTTCAGCCATCTCAGTAATCTCCTTCGAAAGCAACTGCTTCATCAATTGCTTTCATTTGATATTCCGATTTGTTTGTGTTTCAAGTGAATCCGCTGACTGGCGAGATCACCAGTCGGCGGAAGACACGAATGCCATCTTAATAAGCTGTATATCTCTTACAGTGAAGGGACTGGCTTGAATTGTTCTTCAGCGTCCGCTTCACCGCTGTCATCTTTTTTGCCCGTGTCTGGCAGCTTGCCTTTGCCTTCCATGATGGAAGAAGCCAGCTGGTTCATCACCAGACGAATGGAACGGATGCTGTCGTCATTACCGGGGATCGGCAGATCGACTTCATCGGGATCAGAGTCGGTATCAATCAGACCCACGACCTTGATTCCCAGAATGTGTGCTTCGTGAACCGCATTCTTTTCTTTGGTCGGGTCAACCACGACCAGTGCTTCGGGTAGACGGTTCATGGTACGAATACCGTTCAGGTTCCGGAAGACTTTTCGCTTTTCACGCAGCAGTGTGGACTGCATCTTTTTGGAATACGCATGAATTTCACCGGTTTCATCCAGTGATTCCAGCTCTTCCAGACGTTTCAGGCGGTTACGAATGGTGCGGAAGTTGGTTAACGCACCACCGAGCCAGCGTTCGGTCACGTAAGGCATACCACAGGCGATTGCGGCATCGCGGATTGGCCCCTGGGCCTGCTTTTTGGTTCCTACGAACAGGATCAGACTTCCCTGTGAGGCAACCCGTTCCAGATAACGTTTTCCACGAATAATGCCGCGGACTGTTTCTTTCAGGTCGATAATATGAATCTGGTTACGACGTCCGTAAATGTAGGGACGCATTTTGGGGTTCCAGCGGCTGGTTTTATGACCGTAGTGAACACCCGCTTCAAGAATATCCTTAACTACCAATTCCGACATCTTTCACTCCTCGTTGTTAATGGGCACATGACCTGCCAGGGGTCACGTTCTTAAAGAATTACAATCAATAGACTTATCTATTGAAGGCGTCAAACTGCATTTACAAATTCCCGGTGCGCAAAATGAGCTGAGAACACTGCAAAGTGCGGCTGGATGGATCCTATCTGAGTTATTTACGCCCGTCAAACCTTGCGACCGTTAATTCAGAGAATTGGATCGAATTTGAAACGTCTCTGATCCAATTTGGACTCATCCTGCGTTCCGGAAATCGATATACTCAAACCTTGCGATTATGAAATAAGAATCAAGCCTGACGGGCGAACCACAAGCTGTAACATCATACATTCCTGAATCCAATTATCCTATGTCCACCACGCTCAGCAAATTTTCCCACACCATTCACCAGTTGCGGAGCCATCTGCTGGCCCTGGAAGCGCAGTCCTGCCAGCTGGATCTCCCCCGCCTCAGTGGCCGGGAATGGTTTGACATTCTTGAACGTAAGCTGATCCCCCAGCTGACCAATGAAATGTACCTGGTGGTGGCGGTGGTGGGGGGAACCAATATCGGCAAGAGCGTCATCTTCAATCATCTGGTTGACCAGCAGACCAGTGCCATCAGCCCCCTTGCCTCTCAGACACGGCATCCGGTCTGCCTGGTGCCTCAGCATTTTGAACAGCAGCACGATCTACGCGAAGTCTTCCAGGGCTTTGAGCTGGTTCCCTGGTCAGCCGCTGAAGACCCCCTGAAACAGGATGAGCGGCATCTGCTGTTCTGGAAAAACTGTGACACCCTGGCCTCCAATCTCCTGGTACTGGACACACCAGACATCGACAGTGATGCCGAAGTCAACTGGGAACGTGCCGAGCGGATCAGGCAATGCGCGGATGTGCTGGTCACCGTGTTGACACAACAGAAGTACAATGATGCTGCAGTGAAAAAGTTCTTTCGGGAAGCCGCCCGCGAAGACAAAGTCATCATCACCGTCTTCAATCAATGCCAGCTGCCCGATGATGAGGAATACTGGCCTTTGTGGTTAAACACATTCTGCCAGGAAACAGGCGCTCATCCGGAACTGGTATTTATTGCCCCGAACGACAGGGGTGCTGCCAACAGCCTGGAACTTCCTTTCTACCCGCGCACGTTTGAACCGGCTTCGGCTGACGCCCCCGCAGAGATCAATGCCGGCGTTCCCCAGACAGATACCGCTGTGAACCTGATGCAGGTTCTGTCACAAATGCAGTTCGGCGAGATCAAAGTACAGACGTTGCGGGGCGCATTAAAATATCTCATCCAGCAGGACTCAGGGGTCCCCTCTTACCTGCGCGAAATCAAATCGCGCAGTCAGGAATTCCGTTCGGCAGCCGAGTTGCTTTCAGAGCATGAGCTGGCCGAGATTGAAAACTGGCCACTGGTTCCCAATCCCGTTATCGTCTCTGCCGTGCGTAAGTGGTGGCAGGAACAGCGGGAAGGCTGGTCCGCCCACGTGCATGGCTTTTACAACTCGCTGGGTAAAGGCGTCCTCTGGCCGGTACGTTACCTGCATTCGCTGACAGCAGAAGAAAAACGACCTCCGATGGAAGTTTATCGGGAGCAGGAATGGTCGGTTGTCCTGCAGACTGTGGAAGGGATTTATGATCGCCTGACGCTTGTCAGCGAACTCGGTAACGCACTGCTGACCAGCCGACTGAAAACGCTGCTGAGCGGAACGTCACGCGAAGCACTCTTGAAGACGTTACATGCCGAGCATGCCCAATTCAACTTTACGGCTCAGTTTGAAGAACTGGTCGACAGGGAGATGACGAGTTTCAAATCAGAAAGCCCGCAATATTATTCGTTGATCAAACAGATCGATCGGGCTGCAGCCGTGGGACGCCCGGTACTAAGTGTCGGTTTATTCTTTGTGGGCTTCGGCGCCGTCGGCGATGTCGGCACGCAGATCGTCACCGACACCATGATTCAGTCAGTCGTCAATGTAGCCGGCGATGTGGCGGGAGGCACCGCCGCCACGACAGTCGGAGAGACAGCCGTCAGCAGATCCGCGTCATCGGGCATGGGGTACCTCGAAGCAAAAATCAGACGTTTTCACGCCGTCTTTGCACAGAAGCGAACCGAGTGGCTGGCGCATGCCATTCGCACCCATTTACTGAAAACGCTTCCGGAAGAACTGAAGTCTGCCGTCGCCCTGCCAGAATCCGAAAATTATCACGCGGTTCAACAGACCGTTAACGAACTGGAACAGCAGCTGAATCAACTGCAGATTACTCTTTAAATCCTAAATTGAGATGGGGACCAGAATCCATCTTTTAACTGTGACATGAGACCAGAAACAAAGACCGAAATCATGCCTACATCCGAATTAGCACAAATTGAAATGCTGGCAGCGGTGGACAATCTGATCCATCAGCTCAAAGACTGGAGCGAGCAGCAGACACACTGGAAGACGGCACAACAATGCCAGGCAGTCATCCAGCAGTTGCTGCCGCGGCTGGATATGCTGCGTGTGCGCCTGGAATCGCCCCTGGTGATTGCCACCTTTGGCGGCACGGGCACCGGGAAGAGCAGCCTCGTCAATGCCCTGATTGGATCGTACTGCACTACATCCGGTCGCCAGCGACCGACCACGACAAAACCGGTCCTGATTGCGCATCCGGAGACCGACCTCGATCGACTCGGGCTGGATCTGAGTCAGTTTCATGTCGAACAGAAAAAACTGGATCAGCTGCAGAATATCATTCTGATTGACTGCCCGGACCCGGACACGTCTGAATCCCAGTTTGAAGAAAACAACCTCACGCGACTGCAGCATATTATCCCGCTGTGTGACATCCTGCTCTATACCTCAACTCAGCAGAAATACAGGTCGGCACGGGTGTCTCAAGAACTGATTGAAGCAGCAGTCGGCAGGCGACTGATCTTCGTGCAGACTCACGCCGGTCTGGATGAAGACATTCGCGAAGACTGGAAACAGCAGCTTTCACAACAGTTTGAAGTACCGGAAATCTATTTCGTCGATTCAGTCAAGGCACTGGAAGATCAACTGGCAGACCGCAGTCCCGATCCTGAATTCGCTGCTTTACAGAACATTTTGAGCTCCCAGCTGGGTAAGTCGGAACGACTGCAGGTCCGGCGGGCCAACCTGCTGGAACTGATGCAGAATGCCATTGATCACTGCACAGGAAAAATCGAAAACGCACTCCCTGCGGTCCACGAACTTGAGTCATTCCTGAAACAGCAGCAGGCTGTCCTCACAGAACAGATGTCACAGGAACTCAAGTCGGAATTACTCGTCAGTCGCAATCTCTGGGAACGCCGACTCCTGTCCTGCGTCTCCGACTCCTGGGGCAGCAGCCCGTTCTCCATGATACTCCGCCTGTACAATGGACTGGGAAATCTGATCGCTTCCGCCAGTCTGTTTCGTGCCCGTAATTCCGCACAGGTCGCATTAATTGGTGCCCTGCAGGGAGCCCGCTGGCTGGGTAACCGTCAACAGGAACAGGCGGCTGACGACCGTATGAAACGAATCGGGGCATTCGGTCTCGATGATAATAAATTGCGCGAATCACAGCTGATGATTGATGGCTATGCGCAGGCAGCAGGCCTCACCCCTTCACCGGGACATCAGCTGGGATCGCTGGAATACCTGCAGACAGAAGCAGCGCATGTCGAGGAACAGTTTCTGAATGATGCGGGCACAAAAATTGACGGCATCATCACCCGGCTCGCCCACAAAAACTCAGGCTGGTTTACACGTTTTATGTATGAAACCCTGTTTCTGGCGCTGGTTGTTTACGCACTCGTCCGCATTGGAAAAAACTTTTTCTACGACTCGTTCCTGGATGAATCGAATATCCTGGCGATTGATTTCTATGTCACTGCCGGTGTCATTTTTCTGATCTGGACCGGGTTCCTGGTCATGATGTTTACCCGTAAACTGAAACGGGGACTGGAGCAGGAAATCAATCAGCTGGCAAATCATCTGGCCAAGACCAAACTGTCACACGGCCTGTTCCCGCATCTCGAACGCGAATGCCGCCAGATTTACGCGCAACAGCATTCCCTGGAACGCATGCGGGGAGAGGTTCATCAGCTCCGTTCAGAGATCGCAGCTTCCCGAATCCTGGGATCCTGGAAAGTAAACGAGCCGACGCAACAGGCCGGCTCGCAACACGTGCCATAACCAGAATATATCCCGGGCTTACAATAGAGCATTCCCCATTCCGCTTCCGCGGGACTTGTTCTCAATGGGGCTGGTAATGCGGAAGTAAACCCGGTGAGAGCTCACTTGCCGTTGTAAAACATCTCGGCAATGCTGTAGGCATTTAATGAACCGGAGCGACTGACTTCTTTGCCGTCGACCATCAGGATCAATGTGGGCAGCGACTGCACATTAAATTTTTGAGTCAAGGCTGCATGCTGATCAACATCTATGATGCGGATATGACTCGATTCCGATTCACTGATTTCCCAGTTCTGCCTCTTCAACGCGGGGAATTCTTTGTTCTTCATCTGCACACAGGCGGGACACCAACTGGCAGTAAACAACAGGAGTTGATGGCGGGAGACATCCTCTTCCATTTTGAAAAGCTGAATGACGTTTTCTGGCAACGCAGGCACTTCCACTGACTGAGCTGGTGCTAACGAGAGAGATAACACCAATGTTGCTGGTATGAGTGTATTCATTGTGATCCATTACAATTAGAGACATTTCAAAACCTCATTTACAATAGGCAACAACCATAGCGACTCCGACTAACCCGTTCAACCGTTAAACTCGACTCAAATTGACAAGATTCCAATTCCTCGTTATAGAGTCTTTGCAATAGTCTCTCATGATTTTTATTGAGACCTCATACCCATCACAATTCGTATTCCCTTTCAAAACAATCACTTATACCATTTCTGCCAGTCAAGCATTTTGAATGACTCCTACGCCTGAATCAAAGCACGCTGATCGTTCCCTGCACTGGGCGACTTCACTAGCTTCCCCTTTCCTTGAAAAGTTGCCACTATGACCTGGTTAAAAATGATACTGTTGTCCATCATCCAGGGGATCAGCGAATTCCTGCCCATCAGCTCTTCAGGCCACCTGGTGATCGTGGAAAGCCTGATGGATATCCAGGCGGATCAGACGGATGTGAATATCGTGCTTCACGCGGGAACCCTGCTCTCGATCCTGATCTTTTATCACAAGACAATCTTCCGGCTGATTAACCAGGATCTGCGCGTCATCCCGCTGTTGATTGTGGGCACACTGCCTGTGGTTGTCATTGGCCTGACAGCCAAAAAGTACGCAGAGCATTTTCTGGAGAGCCCCCTGCTGGCGGGATGCATGCTGCCTGTGACAGGGCTGATTCTGCTGCTGATCCCTCGCATTCCACCCAACGACCAGAGCTACACGAAAATCACCTATAAACAGGCCCTACTCATAGGACTGGCGCAGGCGATTGCCATCCTGCCGGGAATCTCCCGCAGCGGAAGCACAATCGTGGCGGGACTGCTCACAGGGATGTCGCGACAGTCGGCTGCCACCTTTTCATTTCTGCTTGCGATCCCGGCGATTTCCGGCGCGACGATCCTGGAGACGGCGGAAATCATATCGAACCAGCACCTCAGCACCCCACTGAGCCTGCTCTTCACCGGCGCCCTGATTGCGGCCGTGGTCGGAATCGTGGCGCTCTGGCTGCTCGTACGCTGGCTGGAAAAAGGCAAGCTGCACTACTTTGCGTACTGGTGTATTCCGCTGGGAATCCTGATCGTCATCATGCAGTTGACCTGAAAATCAACCTGTCTGCTTACGACCACCCCGACGGACATAACAACGCAACGAACGTGGCGGCAGTACGGCAACACGCGGATACAGCGTCGCTCCATCCCTTTTGGGGAAAATATCCAGCGGTGAACGGGCCGACGTATCGATAGTCAGGTTCCACTCTTTGGGTTTGATTCCCACCGGCAATTCAAAGGCCTGCGGATCAGGAGAAGAATTGACCAGGATCATCAGATCAGAACCATCGCGTACGCGCCGTGAAGAATGCCTTGCTCCCAGAATGCATAACAGGCAGTGCTTATCATGCCGCCAGTCGACAGCGTGTCCCATCACGTTATACCAGCTGACATCGGGCAGCTTCTCTACACCATCCGAATTACCGGTAAGGAAATTACGTTGCCTCAGTGTCGGCTCACAGAGTCGGAAATGGATCAGCTCTTTACAGAACCGATACAGCCCCTTGTACTTTTTAACCAGCGACCAGTCAAACCATGATATGGCGTTATCCTGGCAATAGGTATTGTTATTTCCCCGTTGAGTTCGGCGGCATTCATCACCAGAGAGCAGCATCGGAACGCCCTGGCTCAAAAAGAGCGTCGCCAGCATATTTTTGATCTGTCGCTCACGCATCCCGATGATGGCAGGATCATCAGTGGGACCTTCCACGCCGAAATTCATGCTGATGTTGTTATTTTCGCCATCCTGATTATCTTCGCGGTTGGCATAATTGTGTTTGTGCTCGTAGCTCACCAGGTCATTCAGCGTAAATCCGTCATGCGCGGTAATAAAGTTGACACCATGAAATGGCTCGCGTCCGTTTTTCTGGTAGAGATCGCTCGAACCTGAAATGCGAGTCGCATAATCTCCCAGCGTAGGAACATCGCCTCGCCAGAATCGACGAATATCATCCCGGTAACGACCATTCCATTCCGCCCAGCGAATGTGAGAAAATGAACCGACCTGATAAGCGCCGGCAGCATCCCAGGCTTCAGCAATCAGCTTGGTATCTGCGAGCAACGGATCCTCTGCGATGGCCTCCACCAGGGGAGGACTGGGAACAAGATTACCACTACGATCGCGGCTCAGAATCGAAGCCAGATCGAAACGGAAACCGTCTATATGATAATTACAGGTCCAGTGCCGCAGACAATGGAAGATCATTTCCCGGACAACCGGATGGTTCCCGTTGATCGCATTTCCACAACCCGAATAGTTTTTATAGTATTTACCACCCTGATCCAGGTGATAATAAACCTGATTCTCCAGGCCACGGAATGAGAGCGTGGGACCGTGCTCATTCCCTTCTGCCGTATGATTGAATACCACATCCAGGATGACTTCGATACCAGCCTCATGCAACGCCCGTACCATCTCTTTGAATTCCCGGACCTGTGCGCCTGGTTCTGAATTCGTTGCAAAACCACGGTGCGGCGCAAAGAAAGCCAGTGTTTCATATCCCCAGTAGTTCTGATGGTCGGTAAACGTCCCATCGGCCTCATTCATGGGGAACTCGTGAATCGGCATCAACTCAACCGCGGTGACTCCCAGATCGATCAGATAGGGTATCTTTTCAATGACCCCCAGATAAGTACCTGGATGCTCTACTCCGCTCGATGGTGAGTTGGTAAAACCACGCACATGCATTTCATAAATGACAGTGTCCGCCAGGTGATGTCGGACGTGCCGATCCCCCTGCCAGTCAAACTGATCATCGACGACGACACACTTGGGAGGCCGCACAATACCATCGAGTGAGGGCTGAAAATTCCCTGCCAGTGCTTTGGCGTAGGGGTCAATCAGTCGCGCCCGTTTATCAAACCGCTGACCGATTTCCGGCTGAAAGGGACCATCTGCCTGGAAATGGTAAAGCTGACCTGGACCAATTCCTGAAATGAACGCAGTCCAGATATCTCCCAGGCGTCCATATTCCTGGTTGAAACGGATGACTTCCGAAGGCTCGGTATCATCAACGTGATTATACAGCAGGAGCCACATTGAAGTGGCTGATCGACTGTAAACGGAAAAAAGCACCCCGTTGTCCTGCGGCACCGCGCCGTAGGAAAATGTATGCATGGAATGAATCGGGGAGCTGAGTGAGTGTACCAATTCGCGACCCATTACTGACCTGTTCCTCTTCATCACTGCGTCGAACGATTCACAGGAAAATGTCGGAGTCTTCTTCTGAGCACCAGAAAAAGAAACCAGAACTTTCCGTTCAACTCAGTATTATATCTCTAAATTATTTACAAACAGCGGTCGCCTGCATGCCAACGGACAGAGGTAACCACCATCAAATTTTAACCATTATCCCTAATTCTATACTTCGACGTCCCTGCCTGTGATTGATCATTCTTTTTTTTCCTGAAATCCAGAACCTCTGAATCTGCAGGAACACGAAGCTATGATCGAAAGAAAGGTTGTGTTGTATTTTATTCAACCAATACTCAGTTTATACATAAATTAACTGACAGCTGTAGATAGTGTAACAAGTAAAACAACATTCCCCAGAACAATTTCCCAAAAATGACAACTGAGCTGCTGGAACTTTCCAGCAGCTCAGTGTTTGTTTAACCACATTTTTCATCCTGTAGTTTCGAACCAGTTTTCCAGTAATATACCGATACTCTTAAGGGAAAAAGGGATCGTTTCGGATGGAGTTAGTGGATACCGGAACAGAAGTGCGGTATACAGGCTGGGTGACCGGACGGTAAGCCGGGTATTGCTGTGTTCCGTAAGAACCTGTTCCACGATACCCTGAGTAATTCTGGGTAGGATAGCGATACTGAGGCATGTTACAGTTTCCACCAGGACAGTTTACATTACTGTATCCAGTGCCACAGTTACCACCGGGACATGCCATGCCTGCCCCACAGTTCCCAGAAGCACAAGGGCTGCTGTAACTGGAATAATTACTGGTGGGGTAACAGACTCCGTTCACACAATTCGTGTTACCATAAGAGGGTTGACCATATGCGGGACGGTACGTCTGTTGAGCAGTCCGATAGCTGACCGGTCGGGTCAACGCACGAAACGGTGAGGTAATCACATCAACCACACCACCGGGACGAGGTTGAAAAAAAGCGGTCTGAGTTTCGGCGGCCTGAGAGTCGCCAGACAGCATTACAACAGCCGCGGCGCAAATTGCTAAAGTCATCATGAAACGTTTCATTGAGATTTCTCCACATTTGAAAAGACGAGTTTCTGTTATCATTTAAACCACATCGTGGTAATAAATCACTTATGCACGCGCCGTGCCAATCAGAGAAAACACATCCCACAACAACACACTAAGAAACTTATTCACAACAACTTACGATCATATTAATAGAACACACAAAATCATTTACGCAACACCCTCTCTCGTTCTTTGTAACAATTACGACATCATTTCTACAAAAATTTCTCACTTCGCGTGACAATTATCAAAACAGGCAAGATATTCGGCTAACCTGTACCGAACAGCTAAATTAAAACATCATTTACACTGATTTTAACAGCCCCTGAATGTCATCATATTGATTGAGCAGTTTTTTCAGCTGGCAGACTGGTCGGGTTATTCTGAATAGACGCTCTTGCCGATATTCAATATAAACCCTCGCCCTGGCTGACGTTTTCATTGGGACAGGACTTCTTGTACTTCCCCATTTGCAGTGATGAGAACCATGAATCGCTATACTAAAAAAGTCGATCAGTTTGCAGCTGCCCCGATGTTCTGCTGCTCCATTCTGTTTCTCGCTTTTTTCGCAGGCACGCTCCATCTCTTCAATCTGGATTCACCGGGAATCGCGCTGGACATCTGCAACTGGTGTCTGTTCCTGCTCTACCCCTGCTTTGTCGCGGAAGCCGTTACCCACATTGCACTGGGAAGCCCCCGCTGGAAATTTAATCTGCTGTACTGTCTGGCTCCCCCCCTCAGAATTTGTGCACGAGATCAAATGACGGGACGGTCCATCTGGTTTCCTGTCCTGGCGTGGCGGGAAGTCAATCAGGCGTTTCTGGAACGTGTCAGAAAATCTTTTTCCGTTCCGATGCTGGTCATGGCATTACTGGTTCTGCCCCTGTTTGCCGTCGAGCATTACTGGCAGAAACAGATTGAAGCGACCCCGCTGCTGGCAGATATCACTGCGTTAGCAACCGGACTGATCTGGTTTGCATTCACACTGGAGTTCATCGTCATGATCTCGATCGAACAGAAACGCGTGGACTACTGTCGCAAACACTGGATCGACCTCGCGGTCATCTGTCTGCCTATGATTGCTTTCCTGCGGGCATTTCGCATGGCGGGGCTGTTAAAGTCCGCGCGGATGTTTCGCTTAAAGAGCCTGATCATGAAACTCTACCGGGCAGCTCTCATGCTGGATGTCATCAACCGACTCCTGCAACGCAATCCCGAAAAGCGAATCGCACGCCTGGAAACACTTCTCATAGAGAAAGAACGCGAAATCACCTCGATCAGAACAGAAATGGCGCTGCTGTCAGACAAGATTAAATTGAAATCCCTGTCTGTCTGCGAGGACAACTGTCAGGAGGAAACTCCCCAAAGAAGAGCGGCCTGACAGCCAGTGCCCTCAAATCTGGAATGGGGTATTATTCATCCCGGTCATAGCGCGGGCGTCGATCAGACCAGTCACCAGGCAGTTTCTTCAGATGCTTGTCCAGGAACTTGAGAATATCCAGTTCCAGCCCCAGTCGCTTACCAAGCATATCGGTGCCTCGCAGCTTACCCTGATACTCCTTGAAATACATTCGCTCTTCAGAGCCCTGTGCGGAAGTCAACTGCGTATACAGCTTGTTCGCAGAACCCCGATCGAGTGAATCACCGGCACCTGTGCAGACGAAAAAGCCGATGCCAAATAAAGGCTCTTTAATCCGCACGGCAGCGCGTGAAGCGGAGACACCGGGCACGCTGGCATCGGGTGAGATCAGCACGAGTGCTCTTACCGACTGGCCTTTAGGGGTTTTCGCAGCCAGCACGGGCGCATCATCATAGGGTACCTTACTCCAGTCATACAAAGCGTAATTGAGTGCAATCGGCACACTCATGTCCGCAGCGATGATCGCTGTCTTCTGCATGTTTAAATGTTTTTTCTGATGCTCTTCATAAAGAAATTTCCAGACAGCTTCCAGATCCAGCGCGACCATGGCTCTGTAATCCAAGGCAGACAGCTTATCCCGGGAATTCCCTTTCTGATTCTGATTGCCACCTGCATCTGCGGCAGTCAACTGACTTTTGCCATGCTTTCGAAAATCAACCGAAACCACAGCGTAACCATTCTGCTGCAGGATCGGCGCGAAATTCTGATCCCAGACCCGTTTGCTGCCCCCCTTGCCATGTAACAGTACTACTACCGGGGAATCAGCGGCGTTACTGGACTCAAAATACGTAATCGCAATGGGCCAGCCCCCCTGTGCTGTCAGCATCAACTCCTGGGGCTTAGGAGGGCCTTTCGTATCTTTCGGCTGGGCAAAGACAGAAGCGGTACTGAGCAATGAAATCGAAACCAACGTGATGACCGTATAGATCATGTGACTTTTTTTCGTACAGTGTAAAAGATTTCGCACGGAACCCCCTCAACGTTGGAATAAATTCTTTGTGGCTGTAAGCTTGATGATGCAAACTGTCCTGGACAGGCAATACTTCTGGTGAACAGTCACTTTTATTCTATGTGTTATTCACAGTGAGGTCAATTAGTGTCCTCGTTTTTAAGGCTTTCATTCTCCCTTAATTGAATTTCTCAGTTGTTTTATTCATTCCATTACGCGAGTACCGACTGTTGATACAGGACCAGGAAACCAACGAAACCCCCTCTCGCCCCTTTCTCGGGCTGCAACGGGATGATCAGTATTTCCTGGGAATTCTGTTCGCTGCAATTCTCATCGTTGCGCTGATTCATCTGATTCAGATGTCACATTGGGGAACAGAACCCATTGAAATCAAACAGTTGCAACCGCTGTCTTATGAGTATCAGGTTGATATCAATCGGGCAACCTGGGTCGAGTTTGCACAGCTGGAGGGCATCGGTCCTTCGCTGGGAAAACGGATTGTGGCCTACCGGGAAGCCCATGGTCCCTTTCATTCCATCGCCGACCTGCAGAACGTAAAAGGAATTGGTGAGAAGAAACTGAACGACAATCGCAAGCACCTGATCCTCAGTTCTCCTCCTTAGAAGTCAAAAGAGGAAAGGCGCTGCCTGTTCAGACTTGTACAGACACCTTTCTGATTGAAGTTCCCTCTCGCCCCTTTAAAAACAACAGATTTTCGATATCTTTGCTCCTCTGCTTCTGAAGTCTGTTGATTCCCCAATCAATTCAGGGTTGAATAGTCAGTTCAAATATTAATTCAGATCCAGCCCTTTGGCTGATCTTGCCCGAAATAGCGTTTCATCTAAAGGGTTTACATCTTATGGCAGGTTTTGATCATGGCCCGAATGAGCCTGAGGAAGAGGAGAGTCTGGAAACCATCTCGCGAAATACGCGACTGGGTCTGATCCTGTTTGTTGTCTATCTCATCCTGTATGGCGGATTTGTTTTTCTGAATACGTTTTCGCCTGCCAGGATGGAACTGGTCGTTGTCGCTGGTTTGAACCTGGCCATTGTGTATGGCTTCATGCTGATTATTGCCGCATTTGTGCTTGCCCTGATCTATGGCTGGATGTGCCGTAATGAAATCGACTCACCCACCACGGAAAACGGGGAGGCGAAATCATGATTTATGAACCCTCTCTGATGGCGGTCTTAATCTTCGGCGCCATCGTTGCCGTGACCCTCGGCCTCAGTTTCTGGCTGGGTGCCAAAGCCAAATCTGCGAAAGGATACTTCGCCGCCGGGGGAGGTATCCACTGGTTTGTGAACGGGGTTGCCTTCGCGGGTGACTACCTGTCGGCAGCTTCATTTCTCGGCATCTGCGGCATGATTGCCTTTTATGGATACGATGGATTCCTGTATTCCATCGGTTACCTGGCAGGCTGGATCGTGGCACTGTTCGTGATTGCAGAACCCCTCAAACGCATGGGACGTTTTACGTTCGCCGATGCGCTCGACAGCAAATTTCAATCACGGGGCATCAAACTCGCGGCTGCCATCAGTACGCTGGCTGTCAGTATTTTTTACCTGATTCCCCAGATGGTCGGCGCGGGGGCACTGATTACTCCCCTGCTTGGTTTCCCGCATTACGTTGGTGTTCTGATGGTCGGGACAATCGTCATCCTGATCGTCGTGACCGCAGGCATGGTCAGCACAACCTACGTGCAGTTTCTGAAGGGCTCACTGCTCGTCATCTTCAGTACCATTCTCACGATCCTGATCCTGCAGCGTGGCCTTTCCACCGAACCGGTCAATGACGGAAAAAACACTCACCAGTTTCAAATCCTCGGTCCCGTCGCTGCGAATGATCTGCAGACATGGAAAAACGAACTCAAGTTGACCGACCAAGACAAACTCACTCCCCTGGAGCAGGGAGCCTGGGAAAAAAAAGGAATCCTGCAACTCACACAGGATGGCAAAACCTCTTACTGGAAGATTTCCGAAAACGAAGAAGGTCAGTTTTTCCTTTCTGAAACCCAATACAAACTGACCACATCTCAAGGCGCTGTCATCATCAATGGCCTGCCCCAGGGGACCGGAGAAGGAGAAACCGACTTCTACCCCGTTGGTCGCATCAGCAAACTGCCCGGTGATAAAACTGAGACAGGCCCCCTGGGAATAACCAGCTTTTTAAGCACGATTCGTGAAAGCGAAATCATCCTCTGGGGATCGGAATCAGTTACAGAAGAGGATGATTCCACCCTGACGATTTATTTTCCGAAACCAACTTCCGGAGAAAAAGTTCTCAGCCCCGGTAACCATCCCAAGTTTGCCGGCATCCGCGGTGATCAATTCTACGAGAAACTCAACTTCCTCTCATTAATGCTGGCACTCTTTTGTGGAACCGCATCACTGCCTCACATTCTGATTCGCTATTACACTGTGAAAGATCAGGCCAGTGCCCGCAAAAGTACGATCGTCGGTATCGGCAGTATTGGCTACTTCTATATCTTGACCCTGTTTATGGGTCTGGGAGCAATGACCAGTGGCGCCATGGATGTGACCAATTCCAACATGGCAGCTCCCCTGCTCGCAAAAAGTATTGGTGACTGGCTGTTCGCGATTATTTCCGCGATTGCCTTTACTACGGTGCTGGGAACCGTAAGTGGTCTGATTATCGCCTCCAGCGGTGCCGTGGTGCACGACCTGATGTCGAGCTTCATGAAAATAGAAATGACTGATTCCGCCAAAGTCCGCGTCGCCAAGATCGCATCCGTCGTCGTCGGCCTCATCGCCATTATTCTCGGTATCCTGTTTGAAAAATTCAATGTGAACTACCTGGTCGGCTGGGCCTTCAGCGTGGCTGCGTCTGCAAATCTGCCGGCCCTGGTGATGCTGCTCTTCTGGCCTAAAACGACCAAGCAGGGAATTACCGTCGCCATCTTTACCGGCATGATTACCTCCCTGGGCTGGATTCTGATGAGCGCCGATTCTTACAAAGGCATCTATGGCTGGGATCCTGAAACCGCCATCGTTCCCTTCAGTCAACCAGGACTCGTCACCATCCCGCTGGGCTTCATTGTCCTGATTGTCGTCTCGTTGATGACGCAGCCCAAAACACAGGAGTCAGTCAATTGACAGAAGAACCACAAGAACAGGAATGGCTCACCGCAACCGCGATGGAGGATGAATTTACCGTCCTCTTTCGCCTGCTGCCGACGATCCCACAGGATATCAGTACCGCTGATTTTCCCGCCCGTGTTGAGATCATCTGGTCGTACACTTCGCCCAATGAAACAGGCATGCCAGGCCAGGAAGATCAGCAACAGATGAACCAGTTTGAAGAACAACTGGTCGAGATCTGGCTCAAAACAGGCCTGGGACACCTGACGATGTTGATTACGGGTAACCAGATCTGCGAATGGCAATGGTATCTGCGCGATGCAGATCTGGCGCTGCAGGTATTGAACGAAGCCCTGGCAGACCAGGAGCCACTCCCGATCGAATTCCACACAGAAGCCGATCCCGACTGGTACGCCTATACCAACTTCATGGAACAGGTCACGGGATAGGCCGAGACTCAGGTGGGGTTATCTGTCTGTTTACCGAAGCGATCCAGAATCTCATTCACCGTGGATCGAATCGTAATACACAGACCATCCAGGTCGAGGTCGTCTTCGTCCAGACCGAATGGTTCTTCCACGGAGTGTGCAATGACTTCAATCCCGATCATGAAATAAGCCATGATGACCGTCATAGGAACGGTCCAAAAATTAAATTCTTCGACCAGTCCCCAGGGAAGCGTACACAGGTAAAGCGTAATACAGTGGCGTACGAACAGCCGATAGGAAGGGGAAAGCCGCGTTCGGCGAATCCGCTCGCAGCCGCCGCAGATCTCCATCAGTTCGCGCACCTCGGTATCGATGATCCGCAATTCATCACCGTCAATCAGCCCGGAGCGTTTCCAGCCAATCACACGACGGTAAATCAGGTCTGCGATATATGCTGGAATATGACGCGGCGGTGGATCGATCTGTTCGAGTTCCGGGAACATCTCAAAGTCATCGTCTTCACGCAGGTGATCGCGTAGCGCTTCGGGAAACGCAACGATAATTCCCGCCAGTTCCCGCAGTTCATCGCGGTTGAAGTTGGTGAATTCCCGAAACTTGATCGCCATGTTCCGGGTCACATTGACCAGGCGCCCCCACAGCTTACGGGCTTCCCACCAGCGGGAGTAAGAACTGTTCGTCCGAAAAACCAAGAGCAACCCCAGTACAAGTCCGATGATTCCATGTAGATTCGATGAGAAGTCACCAAACTCTTCGATCTCGACAATTTGCTCGGGGTGTAAGCCAAGACTTTCTAAAAATCCACCGGCGACTGCCCCTAAATCATTCTTGATCAATGGGATCAGGCTATACAGCCCGACCAGAGCTGCATAGTAAGCAATACGCCCGACGGTCCCCAGTTTTTTCTCGATAAACGAGAGATTCAATTCTGCATCTGCTGCCATAAACCGAAAATCCTGCATTAAAACCAGACAAACTTATCCTGTCAGTTCGTTGTAAGTTAACACAGGGACTCTAGTTTTTTCGCTCTAATAATACAACTGAGGTATCATCGTGTCTGCCCGATCCGTCCGTAAAAGCATTGGAGTCGCGAAACAGGTTTTCGAGCGACTCTTCCAGACTCGCGCTTCGCGAAGCCTGCAAGGACTGCATGATGCCGGGAATGCCAAATTCGCCGAATGTCTCTTTCTCACCGGGAAACGCCTCTGCCAGGCCATCGGTAAAGATCAGCAGTCGGCTGTCAGGTGGGACAACGGAAGTGTGAATATCATAGTCTGCATCAGGTACAATACCCAGCGGCAGGCCCCCGTCATCGAGCGTTCCCAGTTCGCAAACCTGATTGGTTTCCAGTTCGTGAATCATCGGAATCGGAGCCCCGGCGGACGTCCATTGGAATTCATTCGTTTTGGAATTCAGGATTCCATACAGCAGCGTGATAAACCCGCCGTCATCATTCACGATCGCCTGGTCACACAAACGATTATTCACATCCTTCACGAAGGCTGCCGTATCCAGATATTTGTTGGAGCGAATCATTCCCACCAGCGTATGCATGGTCATGATCGACATGCAGGCTTTCATGCCATGTCCTGATGCATCGCCGACCAGCAATACCAGATTGTCATCGTCGAGCATAAAGACATCGTAGTAATCTCCTCCCGCTAACGTCACCGGCTGACCACCGAACACCCGGATCTGCGACGATTCATACCGCGCAGTGACATCAAACCGGTCAGGTGAGATCAGGTTTGTAGGAATAATTGATTCCTGAAGCTTGCGGACAGATTCCACTTCTTCCCGCAGACGTTCCGCGACAAAACGTTCGCGTTCCGCACGGACAGAATCTACCACGCTCTGCAAAGTGGTTTCCATCAGAAACATGAAGTCACCACCTTCGTCGCGGATAATATATGCCCGCATGCCCGCCGTCAGGAAGCGGGCCACATGAAAGGTGCCCTGGGTCGGACATGCACCTACGACGGGCGTATCCAGGTGCTTCTGTCGAATCTGCTCAAAATGGTCGAAAGCGGTTTGCGGATCAGGTGACATAATCGACATCAGAATGATGTCCCACTCATGCTGTTCCAGCGCCTCTGACAGAAATTCTTCCGGAGTCGCACAGACTGTCAGCTCATTTTCACTCACACCCAGATACAGAGAAATGAGTTCACATTCATCGGGATTATCCCATCCAATCAGAATTCGCATATGTGGCCCCATTAAAATCGAATTCATAATAATTTAACTGATCCATCATACAAATTTCACGACCAGAGATCGACACAAATTACCGGCAACAGAGTATTTAGGAAAAGATAACTCAATCAAATCAACAGGCGTGCACATTCTCATACCAGCGACAGTCTCCTCACAATCTGAAACCCTGAATGCTGAATAAACTGAACTTGACTCTCACCTGCCTTCGTCCAGACTACGTTGCTGTGAGTCGCGCGCGAGTGCATTATATTTTCAGCTGATCTCTGTGAACCGGGTTCAAATCCGCACTATTAAAGTCTCTCGTTTCAGCACGATTTTTCAAAACAGTGCTCAAATGCCATCTGCGGGTCGACACACATCGCAGCACTTCAACACGATGTGGGCACAGATCAGCACTACGCCGCAACACTTCACCCCGGTTTCGCCAACTACTTTTGTGAGTCCGTCTTGACGGTCTCGTGCCCCTGATGAAAATAGAATTATTGAAACAACCTGCGGAATCATAATTCATGTGAGCCATTTTCTCTTGCTACTTTTTGTTTCAGCGAGATCAACATACAAACACGGCTGATCTACCCCACTGACTTTCGGGGGATATACGCCGAAACCGGATCGAATTCTATCAGAAAGTATTCACCTCCCTGAGATGAACACGCCGCATTCGATTGAGTCAGTTGCGTCAGCGCGGATTTAAGCTGACCGGCTGCTGCCCCGTTCAACCAGTGCCTCGTCGCAGTTAATCCGCATTGAATCTCATGAGAGTTGACGTCCCGCAACAGCTGAAGGACAATTGATTGCGTTGCCTGTTCAGAAAATCCAGGCGCGGATGTAACAACGTTCCGAACGCGAACGCTCACGCAAAGGACCACTCGAAACATCATGGTTCCCCACAATTACACAAAGTTTACCCCCCGCTGTTTTACACCTCGCAGTCTGAACTGGTCTGGTGTGCTACTGCTCTGTCTGCTTCTTGTCTCTTTCTCTGACAGCGTCTGTCAGGCAGAGCCCCCCAACATCATCCTGATTATGGCTGATGACCTGGGCTTCTCAGATCTGGGCTGTTACGGCTCGGAAATTCAGACTCCCCACCTGGACCAGCTGGCAAAAGAGGGACTTCGGTTCTCACAGTTTTATAACGCCGGTCGCTGTTGCCCCACGCGG
Organism: Gimesia sp.; assembly: GCA_002706765.1. Lineage (GTDB taxonomy): Bacteria > Planctomycetota > Planctomycetia > Planctomycetales > Planctomycetaceae > Gimesia. The sequence goes on along the minus strand of PAJV01000032.1, from coordinate 81,818 downwards.
GCGTCCCTCATGACCGGCCTGTATCCGCATCAGGCGGGTATGGGCTGGATGAACCGGAACGACAAACTGCCCGGCTACCAGGGCGAACTGAACGAACATTGTGTCAGCATTCCCCAGGTCCTTGCGCCGACAGGTTATCAATGTTATCACGTCGGTAAATGGCATCTCACATATCGCATGCGGGAGCCCAACGAAAACTGGCCTCTGGGTCGAGGCTTCGACCGCGCTTATGGTACCGGGGGAGGGGGGAACTACTTTGCCCCACGACCACTTTATGAAGACAATCAGTTCATTAAACCTCCAGAACAGAATTACTACGTTACCGATGCCTTCAGCCAGCGCGCCGTCGAATACCTGAAAGACCATGCCCGCCAACAGCCGCAGCAACCTTTCTTTATGTACCTTGCTTATACGGCGCCGCATTTTCCACTGCATGCCTGGCCCGAAGATATCGCAGCCTGTCGAGGTAACTATCTGAAAGGCTGGGATCAGCTCCGCAAACAGCGTCATCAGAAAATGAAGGACCTGGGACTGATCAACGCCCCGCTCTCTCCCCGCGATCCCGATGCCCCAGCCTGGGATTCACTGACGGAACCAGAGCAGCAGGAATGGGATCTGCGGATGTCCGTCTACGCTGCGATGATCACCAGCATGGATCGAGGCATTGGACAGGTACTTAAACAACTCGACCAGATGGGTGCCGCAGAGAATACACTGGTCCTCTTTCTGTCAGACAATGGCGCCAGTGCCGAGTACATCGACCGCGGACACCAGCCTGGGGCAGTCACAGGCACTCGCGAATCGTTTCGCTGTGCCGAAGTCGGCTGGGCCAATACCAGCAATACCCCCTTCCGCTTTCATAAAATGTGGATGCATGAAGGGGGCATTTCGACGCCCCTGATTGCCCGCTGGCCAGCACAGATCAAACAGACGGGCGGCTGGACTCGACAGACGGGTCACGTGATTGATCTTCTGGCAACCTTTGCTGACATCTCTCACGCGAAATATCCGGAGACGCGAAACGGAAAACAGATCACGCCCCTGTCAGGCGTCAGTCTGTTGCCCACCTTTCAGCAGCCTGAACAGACAAAACCGCGCACCCTGCACTGGGAACATGAAGGCAATCAAGCCATTCGCCTGGGAAACTGGAAACTGGTCAAAGAACACCGGCAGGACTGGGAACTGTATGACCTGAGCCAGGATCGCAGTGAATTGCACGATCTGGCAAAATCAGAACCGGAGCGCGCTGCTTCCCTCGCAGAAGCCTGGCAGACCTGGGCAGAGAACGCGGGAGTCGTCCCCTGGGAACAGCTGCCGGCGCCCGGCTATCGCAGCAAGGGACCCGATTTTTATCGTAAGAAGTAAACCACGCATCCCGTCTCTTAAGAGGACCTTGATATGCTACTGAAATCACTTCTTCAGAGTCTGTTCGTCGCCATGTGCCTGCTGCTGGTTCCCCTGACAGTCTCGCAGGCCGAGCAGAAAGCGACTATAAACCGTCCGAATATTGTGTTCATCCTGATTGACGACATGGGCTGGCCTGACCCTGTCAGTTATGGGCATCAGTTTCACGACACGCCGCACATCGACCAGTTGACCAGTGATGGCGTACGTTTCACCGATTTTTACGCGGCCTGCCCGGTCTGCTCTCCCACGCGGGCCAGTATCCAGGCCGGTCAATACCAGGCGCGACTGCATCTGACCGATTTCATCCCCGGCCACTGGCGGCCGTTTGAAAAACTGATCGTTCCCGAGAACGCTCCGCATCTCCCTTTAGATATCGTCACACCAGGCGAACTCCTGAAATCAGCAGGCTACAACACCGCCTACTTCGGAAAATGGCATCTGGGCCCGGAATCCCATAACCCCGACAAACAGGGATATCAGACATCACTGGTCACCGCAGGTCGTCATTTTGCTCCCCGCTTTAGTACCACGCCTCCCACTGATGTTCCTGACAAAACCTATCTCGCCGATTTCCTCACCGACAAAACAATTGAGTTTATCAGGCAGAACCAGTCAGAGCCCTTTTTCGTGCAGCTGTCCCATTATGCAGTCCACATCCCCCTGGAAGCCAGGCAACAGTTGATCCGCAAATATCAGCAGAAACCCAAACCGGATTCCGGCATCAATAATCCCATTTATGCAGCCATGGTCGCGCATGTAGATGACAGTGTCGGTCGCATCGTCGCTGCGCTGGATGAACTGAAGTTGACTGATAATACCGTGGTGATTTTCACCTCAGACAATGGCGGTCTGCGACAGAGCTTCTCAGGCGGTGACATTGTTTCCACGAACGCTCCACTTCGCGATGAGAAAGGTTCACTCTATGAAGGGGGCATTCGGGTTCCTCTGATTATTAAATGGCCGGGCGTCGCCGTTGCCGGAAAAACCTGTGCTGAGCCAACAATCAGCATCGATTTCTGGCCGACCTTTGCAGAAATCGCACACGCGAACCCTCCCCAACACCAGACCATCGACGGGCTGAGCCTGGTTCCACTCCTAAAGGACCCCACCACTCATCTCAACCGGGAAGCGATCTATTTCCATTATCCTCATTACCATCATTCCACCCCGGCGGGGGCGATTCGTGCGGGAGACTGGAAGCTGATTGAATTCTTCGCCGATGGAAATCTGGAACTCTATCATCTGAAGCAGGATCTATCAGAAACCACCAATCTGGCCGCGAAGAATCCAGAAAAAGCAGCGGAATTGCAACAGAAACTGGCAGACTGGCGAACCAGCACGGGAGCAGCCCTGCCTGTGAAAAATCCGAAATACGATCCAGCGCGGGCTTCTGAATTCTGGAAACGTCGCACGAATCAACCGGTTCTCCCACGAAAAAAGACTCGGATTGAGCAGGCAAAGTGATGGTTGTGCGATCCCTCCCTTGATTCTGCTGCCACAAGTCGAGATATTCTACAGTAGGTAGCCTGAGTTCTTTAGAGTTCATCAGGCAGCACGGGATGCGTTATCTGATTCATTTTCGCAGCCTCTTTATTTCTCAATTAGATCGTTCAACCAATATGTCTGCCGTCGCCCACTCCCCCCTGTTAAAATTACATCCCGAAGACAATATCGCCATTGCCCGTAACTCGGTCGGCGAGAATCAGGAGTGTGAATTATCAGAAACGGAAAGCGTTATTACCCGGGAAGACATCGATCTGGGACATAAGGTCGCCATTAAACAGATCAACAACGGGGAAGCCATCCGTAAGTTCGGTCAGGTAATCGGCTTTGCCACCTGCGATATTCAGCCCGGTGACTGGATTCACAGCCACAATCTGGCAGCAGGCGAGTTGAGTCTGGATTATGCTTATTCAACTGATGTACCATCCCCGCCGGAACCGATCACGGGGCGCACCTTTATGGGTTACCGCCGCCCCAATGGCAAAGCGGGAACCCGAAACTATCTTGCGATTGTCAGTACGGTAAACTGTTCTGCCACCGCTTCGAAGTACATCGCACGGGAACTGGCACAAACTTCTCTGAAAGACTTCCCGAATATTGATGGAATCATTCCCCTGGTTCACAAAGGGGGGTGTGCCATGCAGTATGATGGCGAAGATCACCATCAACTGATGCGGACTCTGGGAGGTTTTGCGAAACATCCCAATATAGGCGCCTATGTCATTCTGGGCTTGGGTTGCGAAACCGGTCAGGGGGCTTTTCTTTCTGATTCAGAAGGACTGGTACAACTTCCCAACCTGAAAGAACCACCTGCCAATGCACCTCTGGTACTTAATATTCAGGATATAGGTGGCATTGCTAAAACAGTAAAGCAGGTTTCGGCCCTGTTGAAAGAGTATCTTCCCCAGGTGAACGATGTCACCCGCGTCCCGATTCCTGTCTCCGAACTGATCCTGGGCACCGAATGCGGGGGCAGTGATGGTAACAGTGGCGTCACGGCCAATCCGGCACTTGGTATCGCCAGTGATCTGCTGGTCGCACACGGGGCTACCTCGATTCTGGGTGAAACTTCTGAAATCTATGGCGGCGAACATCTTCTGACGCGACGGGCCATCACACCCGAAGTCGGCAAAAAACTCATCGAACGCATTCGCTGGTGGGAAGAATACACAGGGAAATTCGGCGTCGTGATTGATAACAATCCTTCCCCCGGTAACAAAAGAGGTGGGCTGACCACGATTTACGAAAAATCACTCGGTGCGATTGCCAAAGGGGGCAGCACTGCACTGCGGGAAGTCTACCGCTTTGCAGAACCTGTGACCGAGAAAGGCTTTGTCATCATGGATACGCCAGGCTACGACCCGGCATCTGTCACAGGCATGGTGGCCGGCGGAGCCAATGTCGTTGCTTTTACCACCGGACGAGGCAGCTGCTTTGGTTGCAAACCGGTTCCCAGTATCAAGATCTCGACGAATACTCCCATGTTCGAACGCATGGAAGATGATATGGATCTGGATGCCGGTCGAATCCTGCATGGCACGTCTGTCGAACAGGTAGGCCACGAAATCTTTGAACTGATCATCGAAGTGGCCAGTGGTAAAAAAACCAAAAGTGAGGCCCAGGGCATCGGAGATGAGGAGTTTTGCCCCTGGAGTATCGGCCCGGTCCTCTGATTTTGTCGTATTTACACAGATTCGGCTTAATGGAGTTCTTCCTGAGGCAAGTTCTCGGACTGAATTCAGACCGTCCCGATACGCATCAACCTTATCTCTATACATAAAAGCATCTTACAGAATGACATTCCAGTTCGACAATTTAATGACCTGTCCCGTGTAACAAAAATCCGTCACCTCATAAGTATACACCTGACCCCATTCATGCAGCGCCCTTACAACCGTCAGGACTATTGAAACTGGAAAATTCGGCATCTTCCGAATAATCGCTACAGTTTACCAGAAGTGCTGTCCGATATAACCAGCAACAGACTCCGCGTTTTTCCGTATTAGACCGCGCGGATTGTTATCACTGTTTCCGCTGTTTGTAAGGACGTATAGATGCGGCTTCTTCATTGGCTAGCACCGGTATTGAGCATCGTTATGATCTCGCATGCATACTCTACAGTACATGCGCAGGGTTATCCGCCCTCATACCAGGGAGCCGGGATGGTACAACCTGTATCATACGACCCCGGAACACATCCCTATGCACGAACCATGGTACCTCCTCCACCGTCTGGCTACTTTCAGCCGCCAGCCGGACCATACGGACCTCCCTCAGCACCGGGCGTTCCTATGAATGTCGGTCCCGAGGCACCGGTGAGTGCATTCCCCCGAATCTCACCCTTTGAACATCAGTTTCAGCAGCATCGTGTTGAAAAAGATGGACTCTGGAAGTTTCGATCAAGCAACCAGGGGAAGAGGCATTTCTTCAGCATGGAAGCTCTGTTCGGTCGGTATCGCCGACCGGGGAGTACCGTGCTCGGTAATAATGATTCCGTTTCTTATCTGCATATGATGGAAGACGAACTGATTCTGGCAACAGATGAAGAATACTACGATCAGTTCAACGATAATACGGGACTGAATTTCTTTGACCGTACCACTTACGATGTCGTCCCGAACATGAATGCCCCTGGTGCAAGAATTCGCTGGGGCTGGTTGAATGACGACGACAGCGGAATCGAATTGACTGGATGGTGGATCGCACAAGCCGATTCCGTCTGGTCCGCTGATATTCGCTCAACTCATAAATCAAACCCGGCGAATCAGGCAGTCTTTGACATCCTGTTGTCTCCTCCCGATTATATATTCACACCGATTCCCGGTTACACTGTTCAGGACATAGGAGCGATTCTTCAAGAGGAACTGAAAAACCTGGCTTCACTCCCCCTGGATGATGGCACGATTGACGGGGTTTCTGTCCCTTATGACATCGACTTCCGGATTAAAACCATCAGTCAGTCCTGGGGAACCAATCTGACCTGGTTGTCAACACCTTTTGTGGATAAGAAAAACCTGAAAATCCGCGGTCTGGCTGGTGCCCGATACATGCAGGTCCGGGAAGGATTCAGTTTCTACGGTCGTGACAGTGGTCTGGTTTATGCCGAAGGAACAACGGTTGCTGCCACTCAACCCGACTTGAAAGTGGTTTCACTCCCCACTGGTACTGACGAAAACCAGGATGGTATTATTGACAACACCGGTTTCTCTGAAGACGAGTCCTCCGGTAATACCAGTACGACCACAACTGTCTTTTTCCTCGGTGTGAATGATCCTGTGACTTCTTATGTAAACAATACGGTAGATACCCATCTGGCTGGACCTGAAATCGGCTTCCAGTTTGATCTGGGTGGCGATAAATTCAAAATCTGGGGTCAGACCAAATTCGGTATCATGGCGAACAGATCAAAGATCAAACTGAACGGCGATAACATTGGTATGATCACCCGCGATGATCCGACCGACCCCGATCGTCCTCAAGCCCTGATCACACCTACCGCCGCTGATCCCAATCCAAACCAGTTCAGCGACTACCAGACTCACACGCACGTTTCACCATTGTTTGAACAGTCGATCTTCGCAGAAATGAACCTCTTCGACAAAGTACCAGTACTGAAACGCATGAAACTGCTGGAAGAAGCCAAACTGAAAGTCGGCTACACTTACATTGTCGCCGGCGAAGTCACTCGCCCTTACGAAAGTATTCTCTGGACCGGGATGCCAACACGAGGCCTGTTTCCTTCCATTGATGTGAAGCGGGAAAAATGGAGTGTCGGAACCTGGAGTGTCGGTCTGGACTGGAACTACTAGGACGCCCCACTAAATACATGATTCAGCATAACCGGCTGGGAACCAGATTTCCCCGCCGGTTTTTTTATTTCATCTGAGTAAGAACGACATCTCCCCGTGTACTGTTATCGCCGGGATAAATCCGATCCTCTCCCTCTGCCTGGAAGCAGATATCGAGCAGTCCCGTCCCGGCTTTCAGTTCAAACTCTGCAGTTGACTCTTCCGCCGCCAGGTATTCATGCACGGTTCTGCCCTGCCAGTTCACAAAAAGTTTGCCTGGTTTTTCTGTTTGTCGCTTGATCTTGATTTGATACAGGCCCGCTCGGACGATTTTTACCATCCAGCCTTCTGAAACTCCTCGCTGGAACGTTCCATCCTGATAACGGCACAAGACACTGGGGTGCTCCTTCATCTGATCGATCACAATCAGGCCTGGTTCAAAGTTCCGGGCTGCTTTCATTTCCGAAAACCAGGCTTCGTATTGTGAGAGCAGATCTTTTACTGTCTCGGGATGTGCGTGCAACACATTCTCTTGTTCCCCCGGGTCGTTTGACAGATCATACAGTTCCAGTACGGGTACCGCCTGTAGCATCAGGTTTTCATTTCCAAATGTGCCGGGATAACCTGCCAGCTTAAACCGCTCTGTCACCACTGCGAAATTCTGATAGCGTTGAGGCATCAACCCTCGATGCACCTGGAAAAACAGGCTCCGCTCCGGCAGCTTCTGTTGACTGCCTGTCAATAATGGTGACAGATCGACTCCATCCAGTTTGAGGGCTTCAGGCCGCGGTGTATTTGTCAGGGTCAACAGAGTAGGCAGCAAATCGATATGAGCGGCGATCTGATCGATCTTCTCCCCTTCCCGAAAATGACCAGGCCAGTACGCCAGGCAGGGAACCCTAATCCCCCCTTCATAGATCCAGGATTTCCGACCGCGGAGCCCTGCCGTATATCGCTTCTGCTGCGGACCATTATCTCCCAGAAATATCACCAGGGTCGATTCGGCCAGTCCGCTGCGATCCAGATGCGAGAGCAGTTTTCCCATGTTTTCATCCAGGTTTGTAAGCATCCCATACACGCGGGCCGTCGTTTCATCGAGCCCCTGCTGCTGATAAGGCTTCCAGTACGATTCAGCGATCTCCAGAGGTGTATGCGGTGCATTCGTCGCCAGATAAACAAAAAACGGTTTCTCTGCCTGCTGCTGTCGATCCATAAATTTCAGCGCCTCATCAAAAAACACATCCGTGCAATAGCCGGTCGATTCAAATGCATCCCCGTTCTTCCAGAGCTTCGGATGAAAATAACTGTTGGGCTGATCGGGACTCTGTCCAATCCCGCCACTTTTATGAATCAGTGTTTCTGCAAAGCCCTGATCCTGCGGCCGCATCGGATAATTATCCCCCAGGTGCCATTTCCCGAAGATCCCGGTCTGGTAGCCCGCCAGCTGCAGCAACTCGGCAAGCGTGACCTCATCACCCTGCATTTTCGCGCCGCCACGCGAGGTATGAATGACTCCCGTACGATAATAGTTGCGACCGGTCAACAGGCTGGCACGCGTCGGTGCACACACCGGACTGCAATAGAACCGGGTCAGTTCGATGCTCTTCCGGGCCAGTTGATCCAGGTGAGGTGTTCTGATTTTGGGATTATTGTGAAACCCGACATCGCCATATCCCTGGTCGTCGGTCAGAACGATGATCACATTGGGACGATTTTCTGCCGACACACCTTCTGCTGCACTGAACATGCATGACAGCAGCAATACTATTCCCGCAAACCATTTCACTGCTGAGCTATAGAACAATTTCATCTTCACTCCGGATATTGAAAGTGGTTACTCTCGAATCAATCAAGAGTCTGCATCACAACAAATTGCGGTGTCACATCCTGAAAAAACAGTTGTCGATCCCAGACTGATGCCTTACGATAGAGAGTTCAATCAGTCTCAAATTCGGGAGCGTATCACTATTAACCATCGCGACTCCCGAACGAAAATTCCTGGTATCTATGCCCCGGCACTATGATCCGTCCCCTTGACCTGGAAGACGCAACAATAAACGGGGACACCGTCTGATCAGAAAGACCAGCCATGAAATCAATCATTGCATGCGGAAGCACGTTGATCTGCCTGATCGTCGCCCCTCTCGAAATCGCGGAAGCACAGGCTGTCAGAATCCAGCAACCCATCGTACAACAATTTTCAACGGGAACAACACTGACTGTTCCCGATCGAGGTTCTGCATTGCTGGGAGGAGTTCAATCAGGGGCCTCCCATTTCAGACAGTCAGGACCGTTTCGCGGTGGTTCCTCGTACGGTCACTCTTTTCAGAGTGCAACCAGCAATGTGAGCGTTTATATCCATGATTTTGAAGCCATGGATCAGATGCTGCTCAATTCCGCGCCGCGCGTGTTACGCGACTCCCCATACAATCCTTCCGCATATCAGCACTGGAGAAACCAGTTACTGAATCAGCCCACTGAAAATCGGTCAACCGCCAGCGGTACCGCGGAAACGATTTCAAACGCCAGCGAAATCAGGCAGTCCAAGGCGGAACGATTTTATGAACTGGGGCAGCAGGCAGAGAAAAAACATTCGACGCCTACAATTGCCATTCTGCATTATCGCAACGCGGAAAAGTATGGCAGCAGCAAAGCGGCGACTCGCCTGCAGGTACTGACGACCACCAGCGCAACACGCTCGTCACTCCCGGGGCGCAACAACACAGATTAAAGCAGAGGTCAGGCAGCTTCTTCTTCTGCCATAAAGATCCGATTGGGAAGATGGACCTTGGCATAGCGTTCGCCCCGTGCATCATAGAAGTAGACCATATTCGAGTCGGAAGCCCAGATTGCTCCCAGACGGACGCTACGGGGGCCATTGATCGAGAACTGCAGTCCGCAACTGCGTCCCCGACGAATCAGGGACATTTCCGACATCGAGAACTGCTCTTCCAGCAGGTTCTCTTTCTCACAGAGTGTTTTATGAATAAATTGTCGCAGTTCGTTAAGTGACTGGATGTTCTCTACACTGAAACTCATTCACTGTCCCTCTCGCAATAAATCTCGTTCACCTGTGATTTCAGTGAAGTCAGCTGTTCGCTGACTTGCGTCCCGTCCCGAATCAACAGGTTGACCTGACGAGTATCGTCCAGCCAGACGGTCATCTGTCAGAAGAGTTGAAACGCCCGTCTCTTTGTTAAAATTTGAGAAGATGATGAATTTTCCGTATTCGTTAATCGGTCCGACTTTTTCTCCGATTTCCACGAATTTCAAAAAACAGGACTGAAGATCAATACCCGAACACCTCCAGAACAACCGGGGGGCGGTCTCTCTCCGGGGCTATTCTTTTATCTAATCAGACCAGTTGGTTCAACTTACTGTGCAAAAGATTCAAACGACGGAGTTCGGGCCTGTCGTTTTTTCTGGTCAACAGGGAAAATCCTGATATCCCCTAAATTTACCGGATATAAAATAGTTTGTATGATAGAAACCGATGCATCCTGCAATTCCAGCTTTTGTCCAGAATTGGCTCAACCATACCACTTATCTGAAGGACTTTCTGAAGTGCCCGTTATCTCTGCCCAGTCATTGCAAGACTTTACCGAATCACTCCTGCTTAAAGGAGGCGCGAATGAAGAAGAAGCACGCATCGTTTCCCATAGCCTGGTCGACGCCAACCTGCTGGGGCACGACTCGCACGGCGTGATGCGTCTTCCCTTTTATCTGGGCCGCGTCAAAGAAGGTATTCTGAAAGCCGGCGAGAAACTGCAGATTCTCAATGAAACACCGGCAGCGATTGCCGGCGACGGATGCTGGGGATTTGGCCAGACTGTCATGCACGAGTTGATGAATCGTTTGATTGAAAAAGCGGGCACACTCGGCGTCTCCTGTGGTACACTCAAGCGTGCCTCACACATCGGTCGCCTGGGGGAATATGCTGAAATGGCTGCCGCCCAGGGGATGGCTTCCATTATCTGTGCCAACACACACGGCTCTGCCCCCCGCGTCGCGCCCGTCGGGGGCAAACGACCTCGACTGGGAACCAACCCGATCTGTATCGGCATGCCCGGCGGTGCGGAAGGCCCGTTTGTACTCGACTTCGGTACCTCTGCCACCGCAGAAGGCAAAGTTCGCATCAAAAAAATCGCCGGCGAACAGGTTCCTCCCGGACTGATCCTGGACCCCGATGGAAACCCCACCACAGACCCCAATATGCTCTACGGCAATCCTCCAGGCACGATTCTTCCGATGGGCGGTGACCAGGCTTATAAAGGATTCGGGCTCTCTTTCATGGTAGAAATGCTCTGCGGTGCCCTTTCAGGCGGACAATGTGCTTTCCCTGACCCACCACCGCCACAGGGAAACTGTGTCTTCGTCGTGGTCATCGATCCCGGTCACCTGGGAGGCCAGAACCATCTGCTCAACGAAATCACCAATCTGGAGAAGTATGTCAGAAGCGTGCCCCTCAAAGAGGGAATCAGCGAGATCTTTCTGCCAGGCGATCCGGAAAAGAAAACCGCTGCCACCCGAAAAACGACAGGCATCTCTCTGGATAAAGGAAACTGGGAAGCCCTGACCAGTCTTGCCGGGGAACTGGGTGTCCCCGTACCAGAAGTTCAAGCTTAGACTGCAATCTCACATGGAAAACGAAACGGACCAAAATCAGAATCCCGATGCACGCTTGTATGTGCCCGTCAACGAGACAGACAACATCAACCTCATCGTCAAACGCTCGTCTTCCAAAGAATATTGCTTTTCCAAATTTCCCGGGCAGGACCATTTCCACCTGTTAATGCATGGTGAGATTATGGTGACGAACGGCCATGACATCTACTGTGTCGACTGTGCCATCAGGCATGGTTTCCTGACCCGGGACCGTTTGAACTGGCAGCATCGAAAAAGATAAGTCGCGCAGCTGCACTTAAACCTGGCTCAGTGCGGACTCAGGCATTCACAGGCAGAATCGTGGTCGCCTTCATGTAATCTGATACATATTCTGCGTCCGGTTCCTGCTGCACGAGCTGTTCTGCTTCTGACCACCAGGCAATCGCCTGCTCTTGTGTCCATTCATCAACCTCGAGCAATTTCAAGGCGGCACTCAGTTCTTCTGCTCGCTGGTAGCGATCTTCCGGTTTCTTCTCCAGGCACTTCATGACGATCGCTTCCAGTTCTTCCGGGATGCGGGGATTGATCGACGACGGAGGAATAACCGTCTCGCTCGCATGCGCGAACATCACCTTCAGTGCATTTTCGCCTTCGAAGACTGGTTTGCCCGTCAGTAAATAGTAGGCACTGGCTCCCAGCGAGTAGATATCAGAACGGGGATCGGGAGTCCCGTCTCCGGTCACGGCTTCAGGACTGGTATACAGAGGCGATCCGACGACAGCCCCTTCCATGGTCAGGTTCAACGAATCGGTATTCGAGCGTTTATCCTTGACCAGTCCAAAATCCAGCAGCTTGGCAACATCGTACAGCCCCCCACGCTCAGCGGAAAAGATATTCCCGGGTTTGATATCTCGATGAATCAGACCTTTATGATGCGCTTCCGCCAGAGCAGAACAGACCTGCTTCAACAGATAGACAACCCGTTCCGGAGGCAGGACGCCGAAGCGTTCGACGATTTCCTGCAGGTTCAACCCGGGCAGAAACTCCATCACATAAAAGAATGTCCCCTCTTCGGTATGGCCGTAATCATAGATTTCGATCGTATTGGGATGTGTTAATCCCGCGGTCGCCTGCACTTCACTCTCGAACCGCAACAGGATGTTTTCATCATCCACCTTGTCCCGCCGGATCAGTTTAATGGCACACGGACGTTTGAGCAGACGATGTTCCGCCAGATAGACTTCTCCCATCCCACCGCTGCCTACCTGCTTCCGCAAAGTGTACATGCCGATGCTCTTCGCATCGAAGGCTTCGCGTCTCAGACTGCCCACACGATGCGAACCATAGACGGCGGTACTGGCAGCGATCAACAGCAAAATGATCATTTCCGACAACCCGCCTGAGTAGAGTACCTCTGAAACCTGGGGCACCTGCTTTCCCGTCATCACTGCTCCGACGAGCGGGCTGATCACCATCAGGCTCACGACAGAGATCACACCCCGCAGCGAGTTGGGAATGAAAAACCCGTAAGTATAAATCAGAATCATCCAGGGAAAGACGGTGCGCAGAGGAAATGCAAACGCCACTTTGCCCAATAAAATGGGATCGCAGGCGCAGAGCTCACAGAAGTGCCACCAGATGAGAAATACCGCAGGCGCACCAAAAGTGATCGCTTCACAAATACGCAGACGCCACAGGCACAGGCAGGGTTTCAACCACAGGACACCAGCGACAGAAAACAGGATTCCCGTTAAGATGGTATCCAGGACAAGCATTTCCTGTCCGTGTGAATCATCAAATTCACCAAGCCACAAGCCGCGTATCAGAAACGCCGAAGTCGCCAAAGCCAGCAGCAATGAAGCCACGCGAAGACGACTGAGCAGCAGCTGTCGTCCCTGCTCCTGAAACATTCCGGAGCCACGCGAAACGACGCCCGCATGCGGGCAGAACTTGCCCGCTTCTTTTTTGTATTCTTCGGGAACCAAAGTCTCTAAAGCCTGAGCATTTGCCCCGGCAAGTTTTTCTGAACCCATCCTCAATGTCCCAGACATGATCAATTATTGGTAATGCATTTTGCGGATCAGATTTGGTAAATCAATCTCATGCTCTGAAACGAACAACCCCGATGTGTCTGTCTGCCATGACAGTCAAAATTACCAAGGTCTGCGTTTCGTGGGGAAGAAACTAAATAACTGACCACATCGCACAGTTAATTTTGCTCTATTATACGTCGCTATGGAAATGATTTATAGTACTTTTTGACGGACTCTTACAAATAAGAAACCGAAGCCACAAGCTGTTTCATAAGAGCCACTTAGAACACGCTCGCTTCCCCCGTCAATCATATCACTGGCTGCCGGTCTGACGATTGAACGGATCACGAAAAGAATACGGGCACTCTCTTAAAATCCGGAGCACATCAATTTCTTAAAGCGTCTCTCGTACTATTTCCCGGTTCTTACCCGTAGAGAGACTTCACGACAACGGGCCACAATTTAGTTGCCGTTTTTCTTCTGATAACATTCCCCCAGATGAACCATCATCTCCAGTGCCAGCAGATCGGCTCGACTCATTACATGTCGGGAACTCCGATTGCCCAGCCCTTTGACGATCAGTTCTACACACTCCAGATGAAATTCCAGCACCTGGGGGGGCGTTAAGTCCACAGCCGCCAGTAGTTCGGCGATCTGCAGTATTTCATCTTTGAGGCTGCCCGCTCCCATGATTACGTAGGTACGTAATAATTCGTGATAGTAATCTCGAACCTCGAAGGGTATCCGGGGAAGTTCTGCTGCAGCATCAGATTTGTGAGGATCCGTCTGTTTATCTCCTGCAGTTTCAGACTGCATTTCGTTTATCGCATCGGGATAAACCAGGGTCTGCAGTTCTTCTACAATCGAGCGCTGCTGATTCAGCAGTCGTTCCGCTTCATCCCGTTCACGAATCAGACGCCGATGTTTGTCCACCTGTAATTGATGGTTTTCTTCAGTGAGTTGTTGAACAAACAGGGCGCGACGCACGACACTTAATAATGCCGGTGATTCCCACATCGCGGGAGAAACAAGGATTTCCGCCTGGTTTTCACAGGCAGCCAGCGTCACCTGGTCATCGGGATGCGACAACAACAGGACAACAGGCTCGTGACACCCACTGATACGAATGGCATTCAACAGTTCCAGGCGTGACTTTTTCAGAACCTCGTCAAACTGAATCAGCAGACAGTCAAAGCTGTCTTTTCGCAATTGCGTTAACGCTTCTTCGGCGGTGGAAACCCATTCAAACCGTGGTTCACTGCAGCCTGTTGCATCCAGCCGTAATGCCAGACTCACCCACACCGGTCGCACTTCACTGACAAACAGCACTTTAAAACCGGGGGGAATCAGTTGCTGCTGCTGCGCACTCTCGGCCTGTTGATCTGAACCAGCGTTAGAACCGGACTCTGACCGGCTTTGCGTCAATTCGGCAAAAGATTCTGCATCGATCAGATTGTGCTTATCATATTTCACACTCATTATCGGGCCTGTCTGCTGGCAGGACTATAAAGATTTTTAAGGAGAACTGTCAATATGATCTCGCTGCAACCGCTGTTTTTAAAGGAAGTTATACCTCTCTGCCCTACCTGTTTCACAGGAGTGCCCCGGTGCGCCTCTGCGACAGACGCAAACGTCGGGAACCTCACTCAGCCACAGTAATCGGACTTAAAAGATCAGAGATTCTGCATTGAAAACCGGTCCTTCGACACAGGTCCGCCGATAATCCCACTCATCATCACTGATCCGGACTTTCGCCACGCAACTGAAGCAGGCACCAAAACCGCAGGCCATCGGAGTCTCCAGCGACAGCCAACAGGTAATTCCCGCCCGGGATGCAATTTTGCTGACCGCTTCCATCATCGGTTCCGGCCCACAACTGAAAATCGTTGACGGGGGTGAGTCGCTCTCAATCCGCTGCTGTAACAACTCGGTCACAAAGCCCTGATGTCCGTATGATCCATCATCGGTCGCGACTTCGACATTGAGTCCGTCCAGTTGAAAATCATCCAGGCCGGCCAGATATGCTTTGGATCGCGCGCCGTATAACAGGCTCACAGAATCTGGCAATACAGGCAATATACGCTCGGGTTGACCGTATTGGCGCAGTCCCAGTGCTTCTCGTGCTGTGGCCAGAAAGGGAGTCTGCCCGATTCCCCCCGCCACCATCACCAGTGAACCGCTGCCCGGGTGAGGAAACCCGTTTCCCAGCGGCCCCCAGATCTCGACACGATCACCGGGCTGCCAGTGTGTCATGCGGGAAGTCAGCTTACCGACCACGACGTAGCCAAAATCGAGGCCAGTCGGCGTACCCTTATCATCCAGACAGGTATCGTATAACGCGAAGGGCCGTCCCAGCAGCGGATCATTCACATCCGGTTCGCGTATCATGAAAAACTGACCGGGCAAAATGACCTGCGCCACTTCGGGACACTCGATACGCAAGCGATACGTGTCTTGCGCCATGCGTTCCTGCTCAATGACACGCGCTGTAAGATACCGGGGAGTTGCACAATGACTGAATTGGGAAGCCTCTGTCATTTTCGCTTTCCTTGACGTGTTCGCTTTTCCGAATCATCGCCGATGATTCTACGTCCTGTTGTTTTCGGTTTTGTGGAGTCTGCAGCAGGCTTCCGCCCTGTGGAAACAGTCCGCTTTCCCCCGGCCTTTTTTTGAACGCTACCGGTCCTTTTTTCGCCGGTCTTTTTTACACCGGTTTTTTTTACACCGGTTTTTTTTACATCAGTCTTTTTTCCGCCAGTCTTTTTTCCGCCTGGGGTTGTTTCTGAAATATATTTCCCGGCGGCTGCCCCCCGTTCACCCGACCTCTTAACCGCCGTTTTGCGGGAGGCCCGGCCTTTCACTGGTGCAGCGTTCTTCTGTCCCTTTCGATGACGGATGTCCGGGGAATGCTTCTCATTTAACAATTGTCGCAATTTTTTCAGCTCGGTGTCAGATAAACGCCGGGATTCCCCTGTTTTGAGTTTTCCCAGGTTCAGCGGCCCGAAACGGATCCGGACGAGTTGAATCACCTTGTGACCGATCCGCGCCATCATGCGGCGAATTTCTCGATTCTGCCCTTCGTGCAGCGTTAACTCAAGAAATGCGCTCTTGCCCTGTTTTTTAAGATATTTGAGACCGGAGACCCGAAACACGCCTTCCTTGAAGCGAACCCCTTTCCGGAGTTCATCCAGCTTCTCGCGGGGGGGATTCCCAACCACCTGCACATGGTAAGTGCGGGCCACACGGTACCGGGGATGGGCCAGACGCTGCGCCAGTTCACCATCATTGGTTACCAGAATCAGACCTTCGCTGTTTTCATCCAGTCGTCCCACGGTAAACAGCCGCTGGCCATCATTCGGAAACAGATCGACCACCCTCCGCCTGCCGGCAGGATCATTATTGGTACAGAGAAAACCCGAAGGTTTGTTCAACAGATAATAACGACGCGGCTGCAGGCGCACCCGCTCGCCATCAACTTCGATGACCTGCGTTTCCGGATCGACCTTCGCACCTAACTCAGTGACGACATCACCATCAATAGTCACGCGTCCGGTTTCGATATATTCTTCGCAGTGACGTCGGGAACCCAGACCGGTGGCTGCCAGAAATTTCTGCAGACGGATCAGATGACTGTCATCTTCGGCCGATGTCTCTTCGGACGGGGTTTGCGGGTCGGAATCGGAACTCATGATTTTTCAACTATGGTGAAAAGGGATACTTCAGGTAAAGGCGCCAGCGCCTGTGATGCTTATACCACAGCGGGAACTCGATACCAATTATGCGGAATGGTTTCTTTACAGGGAACTCAAATGATTTCCGGAATATCCGGTATTTCCAGTTTTTGTTCCTCAATCGCTTCCCGCATTCTCTGCAGTGAGCGGATTGTCAACTGTCGCACCCGCTCGGTACTCACACCCAGGTCTTCCGCGATCTCACGGAATTTTTCAGGAGTGTCTGATTTCTCCAGACCGAACCGACGCTTCAATATTAACTGCTCCCGCTCATCCAGTGTGTTCAGCACCTTCTGCAGAACATCGTCTATGTTCTGATGATAGGTTTCATGCGACCGGGATGTCGAGCGGTTATCACTCAACCCCAGGGCCAGAGTTTCTGCCCCACTCAAAAAGGTCTTGCGGTACTTGCGCCCTTTTTTGGTCGTGCGAAACAGAAAGTTACGCACCGCCCAGGTTCCATAGGTACTGAACCGGTTACCACGCTCCACATCAAAAATCTCGACAGCACGAATCAGCGGCAGATGGCCATCGCTGACAATATCTTCCAGCAGGTTGGCCCGATCCGTCAGATTTTTGGCGATTGAGACCACCAGACGCAGATTGGCCTGAATGATGTAATTCCGAAGACGCCGCGCGTCCTTCAGTTTCTGCTCGATCCGGTCCAGAAGTCCAATGCAGGGAGATTTCAGATCAACCTCTGACTTCAGCATCTCGGCCCGATATTTGAGGTAGTTCATCCCGCGAAAGAGAATGACTTCCTGCTCTTTATCCAGGAGAGGAACTGCATACAGCTGGGCCTGCTGGAAATCAAATTCCGACAGATCGTAGTCTGAATCCGAATTGAGGGCCGCACACAGTTTCTGAAGGGGCTGCAGAATTTCATCGCTGGCGGCATCATGGTCAAAACGCTCACTGTAGACATATTCGATCTCGGTCGAGCAGATCTGCTCGGCTCGTTTCTGCAGCTCACGTGTGACACAGACCTTCCGCATACGCACCGCTTTTTTCACGGCCAGCAGTTCACACTGACAGGACTTCGACTGGTCCGTAAGAATCGCCCGCTCACCCAGTTGGGAGAATGAATCTGTCTGCAGGAATTCAGCCGATGATGTGCTGTACATGGAATTAAAACTCTCTGAGGTCATGCTTTACAAAGCGAGGTCTCTCTTCTGAGATACTGAACTCATACTAGGGAATCTGACTTGATAAAACAATTTTAACAGGCAGAATTGTTAAAAATGCACGATAATTAATGATCTTAAGAAGGGGCAAGGACTTGTGGACACTGCGAACTTTGATTTCCTTCCTGTAAATTTTGATCCATCAAAACACAACTGGCTATTATTACACCGGCAGGAAATCCGAGACGGACTCACGCTCCATACAGCAACTGCCGATCAATAAATAAGGGGTGAACGACTTGCTTTTCCCCGGAAACTTTTTCCGAAATCCCATCCCATTTTCCTCAAAATTTCCCTCCCGAATCCTGTCGCAATTCTGTTTGCCGTTTGCTATGTCTATTAAAGAGTTTAGACCCGTTGCTTTGACTCGCAAAACAGACAGAAATTAGTTAGCATTTCCCTTACCGGGATCTGTCCCAGCATTCTCAACTCTGAACCGAAAGCTGAACGATCCCAAAAAAGAACCGTGACAGTTCCCTTACTCACGGTACATCCCTAGAATTGTTGAGAACTCATCTGCGTAATTTCTTCCTGGATAACTACTGTCAGTGATCTAAGTGAAGTTACGCTCATCGAACATACTTAAGCAGGTTGAAAGAACCATATCTCATGGTAGAACAGACAGTTACAGGTGCAGTGCCTGGAGTCGATCCGGCAGAACTGGAAGAATGGTTTGAATCGCTGGATGACCTTATCATCCGCTACGGTAAAGAACGAGTTAAAAACGTGCTGGCCATTCTGCAGGAACGCGCCTATCGTCAGGGAGTGACGATGCCCTTCACGGCCAACACACCTTACATCAATACCATTCCCGTCGACGAGCAGACACCGTTTCCCGGAAATCGTGAGATTGAACGCCGCATCAAAAGTATCATTCGCTGGAATGCGATGGCGATGGTCGTGCGGGCCAATAAATATCACGACGGCATCGGCGGACACATTTCAACCTACGCTTCCGCAGCCACCCTCTGTGAAGTCGGATTCAACCACTTCTTCCATTCCCGTACGGAAGACCACTCGGGAGACGTGGTCTACTTTCAGGGACACGCTTCTCCAGGGGTCTATGCCCGTGCCTTCGTTGAAGGACGTCTGACAGAAGAAAACCTGGAGCGTTTCCGCCAGGAAATTCCCCGCGGCGGCGGACTCTCTTCCTATCCGCATCCCTGGCTGATGCCGAACTTCTGGCAGTTCCCGACCGTCTCCATGGGTCTGGGACCCATCATGTCCATTTACCATGCACGCTTCCTGCGTTATCTGCATAATCGCGGCATCATGGATACTTCCAAATCCAAGGTCTGGTGTTTTGTCGGTGATGGTGAAACCGATGAACCCGAAACCCTCGGTGCCATCACACTCGCATCACGCGAACACCTGGATAACCTGATCTTTGTCATCAACCGTAACCTGCAGCGTCTGGATGGACCTGTTCGCGGGAACGGTAAAATCATCCAGGAACTGGAAGCGGCTTTCCGTGGTGCCGGCTGGAACTGTATCAAGGTGGTCTGGGGTAGTGACTGGGATCCCCTGCTCGCGGAAGACGAAGATGGTCACCTTGTCAAACGCATGGGAGAGGTCATCGATGGACAGTACCAGAAGTATGTCGTCGAACCAGGCTCTTACATTCGGGAGCACTTCTTTGGGGAAAATCCCGAACTGGCAAAAATGGCAGAACACCTGTCCGACGACCAGCTCAAACGCATGAAACGTGGTGGCCACGATCCGGAAAAAGTCTATGCCGCTTATAATGCTGCCGTGAACCACACTGGTTCTCCCACCGTGATCCTGGCAAAAACGATCAAAGGTTATGGGTTGGGTGAGATTGGCGAAGGCCGCAACATCGCTCACAATGTGAAAAAAGCAAATGAAGAAGAATTAAGAGATTTCCGGTCTCGATTCGGTATTCCCATCCGTGATGAAGACGTCAAGGACACTCCGTTCTATAAACCAGACGAAAACAGTCCCGAAATGCAGTACCTGCAGAAAAAACGGGAAGAACTCGGCGGCTATCTTCCCAAGCGGACGCCAACCGAAGAACGGCTGGAAACACCAAGCCTGGAATCGCTCGATAAATTCCTGACGAGCATGGCTGGCAAAAAAGGTTCCACCACCGGCGCATTCGGCATCCTGCTGGGAAATCTGCTGCGAGATAAAGTCATCGGCAAGCGGATTGTGCCCATCATTCCCGATGAAGCCCGTACCTTTGGTATGGAAGGTCTCTTCAAACAGTGTGGGATCTATGCCAGCCAGGGTCAGTTGTATGAACCGGTCGACCGTGATCAGCTGATGTATTACAAGGAAGCCAAAGACGGACAGATTCTGGAAGAAGGCATCAATGAAGCGGGAGCGATTTCTTCGTTCATCGCGGCAGGCACCGCCTACGCCAACCAGGGCGTCAACATGATTCCCTTCTATGTTTATTACTCCATGTTCGGCTTCCAGCGTGTGGGCGATCTGGTCTGGGCTGCTGCCGACTCGCGGACCAAAGGTTTCATGCTGGGTGGTACCTCCGGTAGAACCACGCTCAACGGAGAAGGTCTGCAGCATCAGGATGGACACAGCCACGTGATGGCTTCCACCGTGCCGACTTTACTGGCATACGATCCTGCCTACGCTTATGAGCTGGCAGTGATCATCCAGGAAGGTCTGCGACGCATGTACCAGGAAGGCGAAGAGATCTTCTACTATCTCTCCGTCTACAATGAAAACTACGAAATGGCCCCGATACCTGAAGGCGAAGATGTTGTCGATGGCATCATCAAAGGGATTTATAAATTCCGGTCGCAGGAAGTCGAAAAACCGGCTGTCGAAATGCGGCCACAACTGTTCGGCAGTGGTCCGATCCTGCGTGAAGTCCTGCGAGCCCAGGAAATCCTGGCAGAGAAATTTAATATTGCCACCGATGTCTGGAGTGTCACCAGCTATAACCAGCTGGCCCGCAATGTGAAAGATATCGAACGTGAGAACCGGCTGCATCCTGATGCCGAACCACAGAAATCATATCTGGATACGCTCTTTGAAGGTGTCGCTGGCCCCTTCATCGCATCCAGTGATAATATCAAACTGGTCGCCGACCAGATTCGTGAAGACATTCCAGGCAACTATTGTGTACTGGGAACAGACGGCTTTGGTCGCAGTGAAACCCGTGAATCACTCAGACGTCATTTTGAAATCGATGCTGAAAACGTAGTGGTTGCAACGCTGGTCTCATTAGCCGAAGAAGGTCAGTTCGATAAATCAAAGCTGCCTGCCATCATCAAAGACCTGGGAATCGATCCGGAGAAAGTAAATCCACGGCTCGCTTAACTCCCATAACCACAGGTTTCATTGAAGCATTACTACAAGAAGATAGAACACAAAACTATGGCTACTGAATTTAAACTTCCTGAAGTGAGTGAGGGTGTCGAGACAGCAGATGTCGGACAAATCTCTGTCGCGGTAGGCGATACAGTGGAGCAGGGACAGGTTCTGATGGACATCGAAACCGATAAGGCGGTGGTCCAGCTTGAATCGCCTTACTCAGGGACCATCGAAGAACTCAAAGTTTCTGAAGGCGATTCGGTTTCGATTGGCGCGGTTCTACTGTTAATCAATGAATCCAACGGCGAAGCATCCGCTCCTGCCAAAGATGAAAAATCAGCAGAAGCCAAGTCAGAAGAACCAGAAGCGGAACCGGAAGCAGAAGAGTCAGAGCCAGAGGCGTCCTCGAAAGAACAGCCGACTGAGGAAAAACCAAAGGAAAATCGCAAGCAGGAAAGCAAGTCGACATCCAAGCCGGCAACGGCTCCTGTGCGGCCAGCCGATACGGACTCATCGGGAAATAAAGCGCCTGTCCCCGCCGGACCTGCCACACGCAAACTGGCTCGCAAACTGGGCGTCGATCTGTATCAGGTCAGTGGCTCTGAAGCCGGTGGCCGGGTGACACAGGAAGATGTCGAAAATTACGTCAAAAATCTGATTGCCAATGGCAGTTCTGCAGGGGGTGGCGGCATCGCTGTACCTCCCCTGCCCGACTTTACCCAGTTTGGAGAAGTCGAACGTAAGAAACTCAATAAGCTTTCCCGCGTCTCTGCCAAAAACCTCAGTCTGTCCTGGCAGGTCATTCCGCATGTCACTCAACATGACCTGGCGGATATCACCGACCTGGAGACCGCGCGAAAACTGTTTATCTCCAAGCCCAATTATTCGGGTCCCAAAGTCACGATGACCGCTCTGGCCATGAAAGCCATTGCCATTGCTCTGCACGAATATCCGAGTTTTAACTCCAGCTTCAATTCGCAGACCGATGAAATTGTCTTCAAGAACTACATCAACATCGGTGTTGCCGTTGATACCGAAAACGGACTGGTTGTCCCTGTCGTGAAAGATGTTGACAAGAAAAACATCATCACCATTGCCAACGAAATGAACGCGCTGGCCATCAAGGCGCGCGATCGCAGACTGGAAATGAATGACATGCAGGGCGGGACCTTCACCATCACCAATCTGGGTGGCCTGGGTGGAACATCGTTTACGCCGATCGTCAATTATCCGGAAGTCGCCATCCTGGGCATGTCTCGTTCGCGTCGTGAATTCCAGCTGATCGATGACAAACCCGTTTCGCGCCTGATGCTGCCTTTGTCGTTATCATACGACCATCGGGTAATTAACGGTGCCGATGCGGCCCGATTCATCGTGCGTCTTTCCAGTTTGCTCTCCGATCCGTTCAATCTGCTGGTTGACTGCTGAGCTCGTAATCTACACTGAAGTAATACAATAAAAGGTTTATCGATATTATGTCTGGATCAGCTACCAGAGAAACGGATATTGTGGTCATCGGCGGTGGCCCCGGCGGGTATCCGGCGGCATTCGAAGCAGCCGACAAAGGTTACAAAGTCATTATGGTCAATGATGACGTCGCCCCCGGTGGCGTCTGCCTGAACCGGGGTTGTATCCCCTCCAAAGCACTGTTGCACGTTGCCAAGCTGATTAATGAAACAAAAGAATCCGCTGAGTGGGGCATCACCTTTCAGAAGCCGGAGATCAACCTCGATCAACTGCGGGACTTCAAAAACAAAGTGGTGACCCAATTGACCGGCGGTATCGGGCAACTGGCCGGCGCCCGCAATGTGGAAATCCTCAAAGGCTTCGGCCGCTTCAAAGATGCCCACTCGGTCGAAGTCTCCAAACAGGATGGCACGAAAGAAACCATTCAATTCAAATACGCCATTGTGGCCACTGGTTCCTCACCGGCTGTGCCTCCCGTATTCGACCTGGATGATGATCGGATCATGGATTCCAGCGGCGCCCTGGAACTGGCCGACATCCCCGCAAAACTGCTCGTCGTGGGCGGCGGTTACATCGGCCTGGAAATGGGGAGCGTCTACGCGGCCCTCGGTTCCGAAGTCACTGTAGTCGAAATGACGGGTGGACTGCTCCCCGGTGCCGACCGCGACCTGGTACGGCCACTGCAGAAGCGACTTACCGAAAGCTTCGCGGCAATTCACCTGAATACCAAAGTTGAAAAACTGACACCGGGAGAAGAAGGCATCACTGCCGATCTGAGCGGTGAAGGGGTTGAACCCCAGCAACTCTTTGACCGCGTATTGATTTCGATCGGCCGTCGTCCGAACAACAAAGGCATTGGATTCGAGAATACAAAACTGGAACTCGACGACCGCGGCTTCATCAAACACGACGCGCAGCAGAGAACCGCCGAGCCTCACATCTATGCAATTGGTGATATCGCCGGCGAACCCATGCTGGCACACAAAGCCACCCGCGAAGCCAAAGTCGCCGTCGAAAGTATTGCCGGCGAATTCGGCGAGTTCGATAACATCGCCATTCCCGCGGTCGTCTTTACCGATCCGGAAATTGCCTGGTGTGGCGTGACCGAGCAGGAAGCCAAAGACCAGGGACTGGATGTGGAAATCACCCGCTTCCCCTGGGCCGCTTCAGGGCGGGCACAGACTCTGGGCCGCACAGAAGGTCTCACCAAAATGATCTTCGATAAAAAAACCGGACGCGTACTCGGCGTTGGCATCGTAGGACCCGGCGCCGGTGAACTGATCGCCGAAGGCGTACTGGCTGTCGAGATGGCTGCCGTCGCAGAAGATGTCGCCGAAAGCATTCATGCACATCCCACGCTGTCAGAAACCCTGATGGAAGGCGCAGAAGCCTTCATCGGTCAGGCCACACACATGTATAAACCCAAACGAAAATAACCAGAGTTCCCGCTTTCCGTCGATCCGGACTGCAGCGGGAATCATTAAGAACAGGAACCTGAAAAAGGGCATTGTTGAATGCGATTTCACAAACGATCAACGACGCCTTCCTATTTCAGCCGCCGTGATCAGATCCGGCTGTTTCGACTGGTTGCCGCTCTGGGCGTGATCTTTCTGGGGATGCTATATGCATCACGCGAAGAGAACTGGTACTGGCTCACAGGACGTCCGGCAGACGATCCTGCCCGGCAACAGGCGCAAGTGAATCCCAGCGAAATCGATTTCAGTGTCAGAGAAGAACCAGCGCTGAAGCCGGACGAGTTTCGATCAGAGCCCGCTCCTGAAATCGAGGTACCCGCCCAGGTCATCGCCCGGCTGGAAACGGGTGAATTTGATGTACGCGTTGATCCGCGACTCCTGAACTCTGTTTCTGACAGTACTCTGGGTATTCGCGATCATGAATCAAACTCCCTGTACTACCTGCTCGCCAAAGCGGCCGCAATTCCGCAGAACGTTCTGGAACAGTCAACAGAACCAGCCCCTCCCTTTGTCGTCGTCATGAACGAGTCTCCCGAATACCGGGGAAAATTGATGACAGTCAAGGGGCAACTGAAACGTCTCAAGCCTGTACCTGTGGAAGAAAACCAATACGGTGTGAACTCCCTGTATGAAGGCTGGTTTTTCTCTAATGATTCCGGGACTCATCCCTGGCGCGTGCTCTGTACTCAACTTCCGCAGGGGATTCCCACCGGTAACGACCTGCAAGAAATGCCTTCGGTTCAGATTACGGGTTATTACTTCAAGAAAACGGGTTATCCTTCCGCTGCCGGCAAACTCCAGACGGCACCACTGCTGGTAGCACGCCAGATCCGCTGGTTCCCACCCTCAGATACACCGGCTCCCTCTTCTTCAGGTGCGGTCAAATACATTGTCAGTCTGTTTCTGGTGATCAGTGTCGCGCTGGGCTTTCTGATCTGGAGGTTCATTGTCAGCGATCAGAAATTTGCCCGCAGTCGAACCGCGAAACTGATGCAGCGTCCTGACATGTCGATGGACAGCCTGAAAGATATTGAGACCGTTGACATTAATGATGTACTCAAACAGATGGGACAGCAGAATCAAGACCCACCTGCAGGTTCCGATCAGTCAGATAAGCAGAAGTAGACAGGATTCGATTCAAGCCACCTGCATCTGAATCGCTTCGTCAATCGCGGCAAATACGGTATCACACAGCTGCCCGATCAACTCAGCAGGCATTCCCGGAGCCGGCATCAGTATTACCACATCGCCCAGGGGACGCACAATCACGCCCTGCTTTCTGGCAGCCAGAGTCACCTGGTGCCCCATGCGGCGTTCTGCAGGAAACGCAGCCCGGGTATCCCGATCTGCGACCAGTTCGATCCCCACCATTACCCCTTTGTGTCGAATCTCGCCTACATGTGGATGATCTTTAAGCTCTGCCAGTCTCTGTGCCAGCACGGCAGAGGTCTCGCGAACGTTATCCAGCGTGCTGTTCTCATCGAACAGTTTCAACGTCGCCAGCGCCGCCGCACATGCCAGGGCGTTCCCCGTATAAGTGTGGCCGTGGTAGAAGGCATTATAGTCAGTATGAGCCCCCTCGAAGGCAGCAGCGATTTCATCAGTCGCCATGGTGACCGCTAACGGCAGATAGCCGCCGGTAATCCCTTTCGCCAGACAGAGAAAATCGGGAGTCACCCCTTCCTGTTCGCAGGCAAACATGGTCCCGGTCCGTCCCAGGCCAACTGCCACTTCATCTGCGATCAGGGGAATCCCATACTGGCTCGTCAGCTCCCGCACACGTTTCAGATAACCAGCGGGATGAATCAGCATGCCGGCTGCTCCCTGCACCAGTGGCTCAATCACAAAAGCCGCCAGTCGCCGATGATGTTCTGCCAGCAGTCGATCCAGTTCGGCAAAGCAGAATTCAATGTAACTTTCCTCGGTATAACCTTCGGGGCGATGATAGGAAACAGGGCAGGGAATCTGAACCGATTCAAACAGCAGCTTGCCGAAGATCTGATGAAAAATGGATATTCCGCCGACACTCACCGAACCGATCGTATCACCATGATATGCGTGTTGCATACAGGCAAACAAATCGCGGGGCTGCGTTTCGGCAGGGGATTTGTTTGCATGATATTGAAATGCCATCTTCAACGCGATTTCCACTGCCGTCGAACCACTGTCTGAATAAAACACTTTGGTCAAATCTGCAGACGTGCGTTTGACGAGTTCCTCCGCCAGTTCGATGGAAGGCACACTTGCCAGCCCGAGTAATGTCGAATGCGCAATTCGATCCAGTTGAGCGCGAATCGCCTGATCCAGTTCAGGCACGCGGTGCCCGTGCACATTGCACCACAGTGACGAAACGCCATCCAGGTACGAACGACCCTGGGTATCGATCAGGAAGAAGCCCTCCCCCGATTCAATGATGGGCACATTCTCATCCCGGTGTCCCTGCATCTGGGTAAAGGGATGCCAGACATGCTGATTATCGATGTTACGTAACTCGTCAGAATGCATTTTTCGACTCGGCTTTGATTTATGCGCGGTAAATAAAAACAGAAAGAGCCACGTCGATTGAGCGTGACTCTTTCACTGAAACTTCAAACTTTACACAGCCTTAACCAGGCAGCAGGTCGCGAACGACATCGCGTTCATCCCGCAGTTCCTGTAAAGTGGCTTCAAATTTGGCCTGAGCAAAATCGTCATGCTCCTGACCTGCGACGATTTTCCAGGTGGTGCCATCACTGGTCAGCGGGTAACCACAGATCAGACCTTCATCAACGCCGTAGCTGCCATCACTGCAGACAGCAGCTGAGAAGCTTTCACCCAGCGGTGTCGGGGTGATAATGCTCTTGATTGTGTCCAGAGCAGCATTCGCAGCCGAGGCGGCACTGGAAGCACCACGCGCCTGAATGACGGCTGCACCGCGTTTCTGTACGGTTTCGATGAATTCACCGCGCAACCAGTCATGATCTTCAATGATTTCAATAACGGGATTCCCGTGAATCGTGGCATGATAGAAATCAGGGAACTGTGTGGCTGAGTGATTACCCCAGATGTTCATGTTCTTGACTGCAGAAACAGGCTGACCTGCTTTTCTGGCGATCTGCGACATGGCACGGTTCTGATCCAGACGGGTCATGGCGTACCAGCGATCACGGGGTACTTTGGGAGCATTACTCATCGCGATCAGGCAGTTGGTGTTACAGGGATTCCCTACCACCAGCACCCGCACATCGTCAGCAGCAGCAGCTTCAATCGCTTTACCCGTGCTGGTGAAAATCGGACCGTTGATCCGGATCAGATCACCACGTTCCATGCCGGCCTTACGGGGGATACTCCCCACACAGACAACAAAGTTACAGTCTGCAAACGCATCTTCCAGGTGGTCACTGTCCGCTTTCACGACACCGGCCAGAGTTGGGAAGGCACAGTCTTCGAGCTCCATCTCCACTCCGTCCAATGCCGACAGCATCGGAGGAATTTCTACAAGATGCAGAATGACAGGCTGATCGGGGCCAAATATTTCCCCGGAAGCCAGACGGAACAGCATGGCATAACCAATCTGGCCAGCTGCCCCGGTTACCGCAACTCGAATCGGATGAGTCATCTCTTAAGCACTCCTTAACATTGAATATTACCAGTGTACCTGCCCTGGAACACAGGTCAGGATTAATGCGGAATCTTACGTTTTTTTTACCTCCCTGCGGACAGATCAGCAACCGTTGTGAGGCATCTGTTTCCATTTTCTGAAGACTACAGCGACTTGCCCATCAAAACAGGTCACAAACTCGAATAAATCGAGAGATTCCTGCGATTCTGGCTCAAGCTGCCGGGATGCGAATTACTGGTTGAACAGCACGGTTCCACCGATTGCCACCGCAGCTGCTGCCACCGAAGCAAACATGATTTTCACCCAGCTGTATGGACGCTCCCCATTCACTTCGCCGGTCGCTGCATTCACGGCGACCTGATACAATTTGTCCTTGTATTTGTAGCTCAACAGCCACAAAGGCAACAGCAGGTGTTTATACGTAATCGCATCATATTGAGTCTCGACCGCATCAACCCGCTGGGTATCGCCGCCAATGCGCTGGCAGACTTCGGAATACAGGGCGGCATCAATCCGTTCTTTCCCCAGCACAAATCCATCATCGAGTTCGATCTCGTAAGTCCGCGCAGTAAATCCCGCCAGATAAGCATGCTTAAAAGGCACCATCAGATGCAGCGGAAACGGTTCCAGTTCTCGAATTAACTGGCGAGGCAGACCATGCGAAGCCAGGATGATCACATCATCGAAGAAATTCTGGAAGGAACCAGAAGCGGGATACCACCGTGTCCTTCTCTCCTGCCGCCGATTCTTTCCGGTGCCCACGGTGACATAATAATATTCCCCCCGCTGTCCGGAGTAACGGGTACTGGTCATGGAATCGTAAGTGAAATATGGCATATAAACACCGTGAAATTTCCCTTCAACCCCCTTCTCCACAAATTCATTGGGCGCAAACCACAGCGACTTCACCCAGGCTTTTAACTGCTGCCGCGCTACGGGCTCTTCGATCAGAAAAGGCAGCACCGCATCCACGGGAACCCGCTTTTCAGAGGTATGCGCGTTCTCCAGTTGAATGGGAGAGGCACAGTATGGACACTCAGAACTGGTGACAGAGTCGACAAACAGCAGCGTGGCGCCGCAACCTTCGCAGCGCACTTCCTGTTCCTGATCATCTTCTGACTGCTCCGGGTGTTCCCGCAGTTCGCGGAGGTGCGCCAGCATGGCGTGGATATCCTGCTCTTCAATTTCCCGATTCGGGTCAATGCCGATTTCTTTTTGAAAGCCGCAATGTCCACAACGGAGCTTCTGTGTTTTGATATTGAAGACCAGATCAGCGCCGCAGCCTTCACAGGGAAAAATGCGACCCTTTTGATCATCTATCCGTTCTCCCCCTCCGTCAAATGAGTCTTCCAGAAAGATCGGCTCATCGGCATCATGCGGTGGCAAAGGCGGTGGTGGTTGACTCATCTTTCGCTTTCCGGACTGAAGTCAGCGCGCCCTTCAATCTCTCTGAATCCGAATAAGATTATTCCCTGTCCCCGTGGAACACCTGGCTTACAGTAAACGTCATTTTCCTGCTCTGGATCAAATGTAATTTGCAGAAATCAATCCGGATAGTCAACCTGAACCAGGTACAATCCACATGCGGGCGCCGTCGGCCCGGCCTGCGCGCGGTCCATTCCTGCCAGAATGTTCTGTACATCGTTTGTGGTCCAGCGCCCCACGCCGACTTCAAGCAGCGTCCCGACAATCGCCCGCACCATATTGTATAAAAAACCGTCCGCGACAACATCAACGGTGATGAACTCCCTGGTCGCTGACTTCTGCGACGAAAGCTCAGCCTGTTCCAACACACCCCAGACTGGCCAGACACCAGTACGCTGCACCGTCAGTTCTTTCATTGTCCGCACACTGGTGGCTTTATTCGGGTAATGTGATTCAAAACAGCGGAAATCATGCTTGCCCAGCAGCTCCTGACCGGCGGCATGCATCCGCTCGGCGTCCAGCGGGCGGCCAAACTCACTCACATATTTTTTCAGGAACGGATAAGGAACCGTGGAATTATGGATCACATACCGATATCGCTTCTGAACCGCGGAATAGGTCGCATGAAACGCCGACGATACTTCCCGCGCTTCACGGACACAGATACTGTCCGGGAGAAACCGCTGCAAACCTGTCTGCAGGTTTTTACAGGGGATTGTAGAGTCCGTCTGAAAACTGGCGACCTGCCCTAAAGCGTGCACGCCGGCATCGGTACGACCGGCTACCAGCACCGGACTTCGCTGCTGAGTGAGTTGCTCAATCGCTGTCTCGACACAGGCCTGAACCGATGGCCCATTCGGCTGCACCTGCCAGCCCGCGTATTCCGATCCGTCATAAGCCAACGTCAGTTTGATATTTCTCATGAACGCTCAATCAGCAGAGAATACAGAAGCAGAAATCGAGATCGCCGGGAAGCGCTCTTTACAGCCCCAGTTTCTCTTTCCAGTACTGTGTCTGTTCCTGCACCGGTGCTTCTCCCCCCGAACCAAAACTGCACAGTGCCGCCATCGCGTTACGCGCCCCCAGAACCTGGTAAATGTCCTCTTCAATTTGCGGACAGGCCTGCTGCAATTCTTCTAAAGACAGATCCACCAGTCGAATGGACCGCGATTCACACAGCGAAACCAGTTTCCCGACGATGCCATGCCCGGTCCGCATTGGTGTCCCTTTTTTGATCAGGTATTCCATCAATGCGGTCGCGTCAAGAAATCCGTCTTCGAGTTTATTGGCAATTGTTTCCTGCTGCAGTTCTGCTCCTTCTACCATCGCTGCTGCCAGTTCCAGGCAGGCAGCCACTGTATCATAAGCATCAAACAGCGCCAGCTTGTCTTCCTGCATATCCCGGTTATAAGCCATCGGCAGACCTTTCAGCAGTACCAGGATCTGCTGCACATCGGAAATCGGTCGGGCCGACTTGCCACGAATCAGTTCCAGCACATCCGGATTTCGCTTTTGAGGCATGATTGACGAACCCGTGGTAAAGGCATCGGGCAGTTTGATAAAACCGAATTCTGTCGAGAACCAGGCGATCCATTCCTCTGCCCAGTTACTCAGATGGGTCGCGATCAATGCCATACAGAAGCAGAATTCCGCCAGGTAGTCCCGGTCACTGGAAATATCCAGACTGTTACGCGCCACATCGGTAAATTCCAGCAGTTCAGCCGTGTAATGCCGATCAATGGGTAATGAAGTTCCCGCCAGGGCAGCCCCTCCCAGCGGCGAAATATTCACGCGTTTCAGACAGTCTGCCAGGCGCTGTCGATCACGGTCGAACTTCTCACAGTAAGCCAGCCAGTAATGGGCGGCTTTGACCGGCTGGGCCCGCTGCAGATGCGTGAAGCCTGGCAGTACAAGATCCTGGTCCCGATCGCAGCGTTCTACAAATGCAATCTGCAGATCTTTGAGCAGCCCGTCCACGCGTTGAATTGCCTCGCGCGTGTAGAGCTTCAGATCGGTCGAAACCTGATCATTGCGGCTCCGGGCCGTATGCAGTTTTCGGCCCACATCACCTACTCGCTCAATCAGCGCGCTTTCAATGTGCATGTGGATATCTTCCAGTTCGAACCGAAACTCGAAATTCCCCGCTTCGATTTCACTGCCGATCCGGGTCAGCGTCTCAACGATCTGCGCGCATTCGTCATCGCTGATCAGGCCCACTTTGGCCAGCATCCGGGCGTGCGCCTGTGATCCCTGAATGTCTACCGCCGCCAGTCGGCTGTCAAAACTGATCGATTCCGTAAACGCTTCCACGCGGGCATCAGTCTGCTGTTGAAATCGTCCTCCCCAGGCTTTCGCGGCCACGGTGTATCTCCACTGCATGTTGAATTTGAAAGTTGAACTCGGTTCTCTGCTGTTGAAGACAACAGGCCCTGCACGTGAGATTAATCAGCAGACCGCCATCCATCAAGCCGCCTGCCAGCCTGGAGTCAAAATGCTGCGATAATTTATGTTTTTTCACCCGGTAATCAGGATTTTTATTGGTAAATGGTCTCTTTCCCCTCCTACGATGGGATCCAGAGCGTTGTTTTTTTGCCACGCATCAAGCCATCTGAAGACCATGATTTGAACTTTGAAGTCACTGCCATGAAAAACCTGCTGCCAATCCTGACTATCGTCGCCTGTCTGCTGGGAACGTCTCACTACCAGACTTCACACGCCGCCATTCAAGCCCGGAAACCGGCAAACGATTCAGAAACCACAACCGCATCTGCTACCACTGACACCGTTCCTGAATGGATTGTTCAGATCTCGCCGACTCCGGGTATGAACTCCTATGCCACCCGGGAAACCCGTTTCCCCCTGGAGCAAGGTCCGCAGCCTGTCAGCAGCAAGTCTGACAGCAATGACCTGATCATCATCGCACCGCGTGAGATTCCTCATGTCAACTCCACCGCGGTCTGTGAAAACTGCACCACCCGTTCGACGCCGATCAATCGCAGTTATTACCTGCGATCCATGCCCTGGTATCAGCGTTACACATTTGCCGGTATGCAGGGGTCCCCGGCCAGTTACATGTATGGCGACTTCATTCGTTCCGACTGGTTTGGATCGCCTTACCGGGGGAACACATTCTATTACAACGGTTACCGACCTTCCTTCCGCTTTGGTTCACTGCAGTTCCGTGGGTTCGGCAATTATGATCGCATGTATAATCCGCGGATCATTCCCTTTGGATATCAGTTCGCCGGATTACGGGATTTTTACGCGGCACTCGCGATTGCTTCCCAGCTTGGCTTATAGTCAGACTCTCAATGTCAGCGAAAACATGCCTCTCTGTGCCGAGGGGATTGCATCCACAGAACGCTCCTGCTAGTTTTCAGTTTTCAACCTGCTCACAGGTTTCATAATCGCGACTGATCCTCGAAGGAGTCTGAATATCAATGACGACTGTAGCTCCCAAAGCCGTCGTTCTCGTCAGTGGAGGCCTTGATTCGGCAACGACATTAGCCATCGCCGCGCATGCCGGGTTCGAACTGTATGCCCTGTCATTCGATTACGGCCAGCGTCATCGGCAGGAACTGGAAGCAGCAAAGAAAGTCTGTCAGGCATTTGATGTCAAAAAGTTTGTCACCTTCCCCCTGGATTTACGCGTTTTTGGCGGTTCTGCATTGACGGCGGATATCGATGTCCCCAAAGATCGCACCGAACACGATCTGGAAACCGGCATCCCCATCACTTATGTTCCCGCGCGAAATACCGTTTTTCTCTCAATCGCATTAGCGTGGGCAGAAACGCTGAATGCCTATGATCTGTTTATCGGCGTGAACGCCGTCGATTACAGCGGTTACCCTGACTGTCGCCCCGAGTTTATCAGTGCGTTCCAGACGGTCGCATCACTGGCGACCAAAACCGGTGTGGAACATTCCGGTCACTGGAAAATTCACACTCCCCTCATTTCGCTGACGAAAGCGGATATTATCAGAACCGGCATGGAACTTGGTGTCGACTATGGACTGACACACAGCTGCTACGATCCCCTGCCCGATGGCACGCCTTGTGGCCACTGTGATTCCTGTCAGCTGCGGATCAAGGGGTTTCAGGAAGCCGGTTTTGCTGACCCCGCTTTGAAAACAGACTGACTGACTCAACTGGACGGTTTCAGTTCCCAGCCAGGCGCTGTGACCGGCGGCTCTGCCGGTGGTTCGACCAGTTTTCCATACAGGTTCGGTCGTCGAGCACGTATGTAGCGGCGTCCGCCGGCCTGATGCAGTTTTTCGTCTGTACACAATGCGATGGCGATGTCATCTCCCAGCCTGGTACATTCGGCGATGATTTCTCCAAACGGATCCACAATCATCGAAAGTCCCGGTTTGACCTCCCGATCATCCATGCCGACCGGATTCGTGAAGATGGCATAAATGCCATTGTCGTAGGCTCGCGCAGGGAGCCACTTCATCAGCCAGCCTTTCCCTTTCGGTCCCTGAAACTCTTGTCGCAACCGGACCGGATCACGATCTCGATTCTGCCAGAGTGCAGGATCGACCAGTCCTCGTCCGGGCATCACAGAGGGCAGACAGCAGGTCACGTGAGGCATGAAAATGATTTCAGCCCCCAGCATCGTTGTCATCCGCACATTCTCAACCAGGTTATTGTCGTAGCAGATCAAAATGCCACAGCGGCAGCCCCGCAGATCGAAAACCACATACTCGCTGCCCGATGCCAGATGCGAATTCACAAACGCATGCAGCTTGCGAAAGCGGGCAACCAGTTCACCGCCATCCACACAGACATAGCTGTTATAGACTTCCCCCTGATCGACCTCGAACAGTCCCGCCAGTATCGGCACTCCCACTTCCTGGGAAATCTTCATCAGTTCCTGAGTACTCGGACCATCGGAAACCCGTTCTGCCAGTTCCAGCAGTTCTTCTTTCGAAAATGATTGCACAAACGTGTAAGCAGGGATACAACACTCATGGAAACTGACGATTTCCGCTCCCTGGGCAACCGCCTGTTGAGAGAGTTCACGAATCCGCTGCAGGTTATATGCCTTGTCTCCATTACGGTGTTCAAACTGGACGGCAGCGATCCTGATGTCTCTCATTTGGTTTTTAATCCTGATCTGCTAAACTGTGGAACAAACAATCTGTGGAACAACTTATCTTAATCTGATGATTTTCAACAATAAAGGGACTGATCGAACCGATGTCTACGCAATTTACGAATGAATCACTCTCCTCTCTCACTGCTGACTGGCTGGTTCTGGCGCTGGTCGAATCGGCTCCGCTTAACAACTCCATAACAGAACTGGATCAGACATTAGGCGGTCTGATTTCCCGTCTGATCGAAAGTGAAGACTTCACCGGCAAAGCAGGTACAACTACCACACTGCTGGGCATCACCGAAATCAAAACGCCGCGCATTCTGCTGGTCGGCCTGGGGACAGCAGAGAGCCTCAGCCTGGCTTCGCTGGAAAAAGCGATGACAACTGCCGCCCGTTCGATTTCCAGTAAACCCAAAACCAATATCATCGTTGCCCTGCCCGAAGTCGATAATAGTGTACTCTCGGCTGAGCAGCTCGCCACAGTTGCCAGTACCTCAATGATCGTCGGTGCGGTCGGGCAGGACCTGTATCGCGCAGAAGCAGCCCATTCTCCCTTTCAGACTATCACCATTGCTGGCACCGGTGATACAGCCGCCAGTCAGCAGGCTGTAGATCGGGGTAGAATTCTGGGGGAATCAATCAACCTCGCCAGGGAAATGGTAAACCGCCATGCGGGGGATATTTTCCCTGTCAGTTTTGCTGACCGCGTGGTGGAAGTCGCGAAGTCTACAGGTCTGGAAGCTGAAATCCTTGATGAAAAGCAGCTTAAACAGGAGAAGATGGGCTCCATGCTGGCCGTCGCCCAGGGCAGCGATCAGCCCCCCCGTCTGGCCATTTTGAAATATCAAGGCGCAGATGCATCTGCACCGACACTGGCCCTGGTGGGCAAAGGGGTCACCTTCGACAGTGGTGGACTGTCCCTGAAACCGAGTGACGGCATGAAAACCATGAAATGTGACATGGGAGGTGCCGCTGCGGTTCTGGGGGCCATGCATGCGATCGCCCAGCTCAAGCTGCCTGTAAATGTCATCGGCTACATGGGGCTGGTCGAAAACATGATCAACGGTTCGTCCTATAAGCTGGGCGATGTCCTGACAGCCCGCAACGGCAAGACAATCGAAGTCCTTAATACGGATGCAGAAGGGCGACTGGTTCTGGCAGATGTCCTCGCGCTGGCAGTCGATCGTGGTGCTTCCAACCTGATTGATCTGGCAACTTTGACAGGCGCCTGTGTGGTCGCTCTGGGTGAAGAAGTGACGGGTGTTTTCGCAAACAACGCCGACTGGTCCAAAGCAGTTCAGGATGCGGCACAGGCCAGTGGTGAAGATGTCTGGGAAATGCCCATGTTCCCGCAGTTTGCCGAGCAGCTGAAAAGCGATGTCGCCGACCTGAAGAATGTGGGAACCCGCTGGGGTGGTGCGATTACCGCAGCCAAGTTTCTGGAGAATTTCGTCAGCGAAACTCCCTGGGTGCACCTGGATATCGCCGGACCTGCGTTTGCTGCTGCCAATGCTCCGCATCGCGAAGGCGGCGGGACCGGCTGCATGGTGAAAACACTGGTCGAAGTCGCCGCCCGGTATGGTTCCGCCTGATCAGAAGGGTAGCTATTCTTCCGATTCTCTTTCCAGCGCCCCCAGGTCCTTCAGAGATGCTGCGGGGCGTTTTTCAATTCCACGCGGACCTTTGAACTGCTGAAGTACGGGAAAGTTGTTTTGAATTGCCACGGGCAGCAGACCAGCTTTGTTGAGACACGCTGATTTAGCCGTCAGAAAGAAGAGATTTTTTGCTTCATCCTGAAAACCGGGATCATCACCGGAATGGACTTCTGCTTCTGATTTCACATTTCCGTAACTGCTGGAATGCGCGGCTTTCCAACCCGGTTTGATCCAGTTATAGCTGAGACTCGCCGTTCCCTTCTCGTCCAGAATCGCGAAGCTGCTGCCCGCATGCGTGGTATATAAAATATTATTGCGACACTCCAGATGCTCACTGTTCGTAGAAAGCCTGACCAGTGTTGTCGACGCGCGTCGTGAAACCAGCGTGTTGTTGTACAGGAACAGCGTTCCTTTTCGGTAAGCACTTTCATCACCACTGTCGCCGCCATAATGAATCATCTGGCTGTTGGAATCTTCTTCCAGTTTAACCAGCACATTCCCATACACGTACGCACTGCGATAGCGTGGATCAAAGCGAATCGTATCGCCGCCTTCGGAATCCACGAGGTCCAACTGGCGGTTACCACTTTCAATCCAGTTGTATCGTACCACCAGCCCTGCAGACCGGTCTTTGAGGTTATTCCCCAGACAGTTTTTCCTGAGCGGTCCCAGGTAGTTGCCCTGAAAAGTGATTCCCGCGGCTTCGGTGTAGACATTATGTTCGTAATAACTGTCGGCAATCCCGTTATGGTAGATCGAACAGTTTTCCACCAGCAGATCTTTCGTGTCATACGCTACGAATAATCCATTGCCGCAGTCATGCAGGTAGCAGTTTCGAATCGTAATATGCTCCCCTTTTTCAACAAAAATGGCAGCTGCATTCTGAAAGTATTTCTGCAGTCCTTCTGAACTGAAATAGAAAAAGGAAGGCCGCGCACTGCGAATGTCGAGATTTTCAATCACGATGTAGGCGGGCATGGTATCTTCCGGATCGCGGGCACCTCCAATTTTAATAATGCCTCGCTGTTCTCCCCAGAATCGTAACTGCGGACGCGTCATTGCCCGGCGTCCGTCAATCACGGGCAGTTCCCCTTTTTCTGAGGGAATGCCTTTGATCACGATCGGCTTGTCTTTCGTACCGCGGCGACAGAGAACCCATTTGGTATGGTAAGGTTGAGGCCGCCAGTGGATCTGGACTTCATCCCCGGCAACCAGGCTTTCCCAGGGAACTTTCTCAACCAGGGAATATTTCTTTCCAGGACCGACTTCGTAGATCGTGGCTTCGGCATCTGTTGTGAACAGACAAAAAAGAATACAGGTCAGGCAAATCTGCATTCGACTGGAATACAGCCTTCGCAACCTGAGATACCTTTGATAGACTCGATCAGGTTGAATCACTCCGTCTGGACCTTTCTGAACAAACCCGTCTTCGTCTTGGAAATATGGGGATGCCCAACACTCACTATCTGCTGACCTGAATTTTTAATTCGCGTGGCAGTCTAATGAACCTGCGCGGGTACCCACTGCACAGGTCTTGCTCCCTGTCGCGGTTGAGCGGACCCTGGGATCATCGTCGGTGTATGTAACAGAGCAGGAGGAACCGAGGACATGGGCTCTTCTGCAGCGGGAGCCGGCGCCGGTTTACCTAACACTCCTTTTGATCCATGTTCAGGGACCGGAGAGATTTTCTGGGGAACGACGGTAGCAGGTCCTGTATGCGGAGCGACTTCGTGTGGTGCAGACTCCTGCATGTATTCGCCTTCATAGGTTTGCGGAGTCTCGTAAGTTTGTTGCCCCTGGTAACCTTGTGGCCCACAAGTGGGACAACTGGACTGAGGAGCATAATTCGGCGAAGGGTAAGACTCCATCGAGCCATCATCTCCGCCGTAGCTGAAAGTGCCCGAAGTCATCATGCCGGGAAGCGTGCTGCCAAATCCGCCTCCGCCGCAAGGATCGCAGGTGTTGCAGGGATCACAGGGCGAACAGGGATTACAACAATGCTTCATCATCCGCTTGGCACGGTGTTTAGAAAGCTTGCATTTGATATCATCCATGAAATCTGTGGGGCCGTACATCGGACCACTGCAGATCATGCCAGTGGCAGGGTCGTAATATCCAGGGCTCGCACAGCCGGTCAGTGGCAGACAAAGTACAATTCCCGCAGTCAATTTGAGCAACGAATTCATTTTGAAAATCCGATTAATCTCTGTTTTTCAGATAAGAGGTGTAATTCATTTCGATGAGAGTAAACTTGAGATGTAAGCTCCCCTTATCTCTGTCATCGTCATTTCAAAATGTTAACCTTTAATGATTATATCAATTATAAGGAATTTGCTTTCACTGCTGCTGTAACACTTAGATCACCGTAAAGTATTAAACCACAACATATAAGATCGGACTGACATGTCAGAACGGGAACAGATACAGCTGGGAAAAATTGGGTTCCGCGCCATGTGGAAATTTGGCGGGCTGACACTCTGGGACTTGATGATTCAAACGCTGAAAGGCTACGACAAGCATCACCTCAGTGCCCATAGCGCGCAATTTGCCTACTACTCCATATTCACTTTATTTCCACTGCTGATTGTTATAATTGGTTGTCTGGCACAATTACCGATTCGAGGCGTCATCCTGAGTGTAGAGAACGCCATCAACCAGGGGTTACCCAGCAATGTCTCAAGTCTGCTGTTTGCTCAGATTGAAGATATACAGCAGAAAACCACACTCAGCCTGATCGGTGGGGGCGTATTTCTGCTCGCCTGGGGGGGAACCCGTCTCTTTATTACCATGGAAGAGGGACTGGATTCCGTATTTGAAGTCGAACATCGCCGTTCTTTTCTGCGGTCAGGCGGGCTGGCATTGCTGCTCACATTTGGTGTATTGATCCTGCTGCTCACCGCTTCCATCCTGCTGGTGGTGGGTCCAGAAATCGCCAGTCTGCTGGTCACAAATCTTCATTCCACGTGGATAAACCTCTTATTTTCGGCTGGCGTCCGCTGGTCCGTGGCTTGTGGTTTCATGCTGATTTCCACGTCGGTAATTTACTCGGCCGTTCCCAGTATTAAGTTACCCTGGAAGATTTTTACTCCCGGCAGCATCTTTGTTGTCACCAGTTGGATCCTGATGTTGCAGGGTTTTCGTCTTTATGTCGAGAATTTTGCCCACTACAACGAGACCTATGGCACCATCGGGGGCTTCATTGTGCTACTGGCCTGGCTCTATCTGACAGGAGCAATCCTGATGATCGGCGGCGAAATCAACGGTGTCATCTACCGGGCTGCCAAACTGAAAGCAGAAAAATCTCCTTAAGCTGACTGACTCACAGGCTACGTATTCAGAATAAATCAGTGCGGTTCCTTATTGACGAAACCAGATCGCCATCAATAAAATACACGCATAAGTGAACTCTTATTTTTATTTCGCGCTAAGGATCGCAAATATGTTCCGCGTTGAATTTGGTAAATCAGGGAAGTACTGTGATGGCATCAGCAGACGCCATTTTCTACAGGCAGGGATTGCCGGGATGGGCTCCGCCAGCCTGTCACAGATTCTGCATGCGAAATCAATGTCCGAACAGGCGGGTGTGGAGAAGAAAGATACCTCCGTCATTCTACTCTGGCTGGATGGGGGCCCCAGCCACATGGATCTTTACGACCTGAAGCCCGAAGCCCCCAGTGAATACAAGGGCATCTGGAATCCGATATCTACCAACGTGCCTGGCATGGACATCACCGAAATGTTTCCGCTGCAGGCAAAATGTGCAGACAAATTTTCGCTGGTCCGCTCATTGCACCATGATACCGGCGATCATTTTACCGGCGGTCACTGGATGCTTACCGGTCGCGGTGACGTTAATGGTGGCAGCACTGCCGGTCGAAATCCGTCAATCTCGTCCATGGCGACCAAGGTCCTTGGCCCGCGTGATCCCAACATGCCCGCATATGTTTCCGTCCCCTATGCTTCCAGCATCGGTTTACGACCGGGTTACTTTGGTGGAAACTTTCTCGGCGTTCAGCATGATCCGTTTGAGACGGACTCTGATCCCAACAGCCCGAATTTTCAAGTCACGAACCTCAATCCCACCACCGGACTGTCGATTGATCGCCTGAAGGATCGAAAGAGTCTCCTGCAAAGCTTTGACCAGTTGCGTCGCGAAGTGGATCAGTCAGGCATGCTGAGCTCCATGGATCGACTGGATCAGAAAGCCTACGAAATGGTCACCGGTGAAAAAGCCCGAAAGGCGTTCGATCTGAATTCCGAAGACAATGCACTGAGAGAAAAATATGGTCGCCACACCTGGGGGCAAAGCGTTTTGCTGGCACGTCGCCTGGTCGAGGCAGGAACTACCTTTGTCACCGTCCATTTTGGCGGCTGGGATCACCACTGGGACCTGCAGAGCGGCATGGACAGTTACCTGCCCCGCGTCGATCAGGCAGTCAGTGCCCTGTTTGAAGACCTGGCTCAGCGAGGTTTAAGTGAAAAAGTTCTCGTCGTACTGTGTGGCGAATTCAGTCGTACGCCGCGCATGAATAACGGCGGTAACGGGGGGCCTCCCCTCAGCATGGGAACGCCGGGCCGCGACCACTGGGGGAACGCGATGTTCTGCCTGATGGGTGGCGGAGGCGTTAAAGGCGGACGCATCATCGGAGCCACGAATCGACTGGGAGAAGCTCCGGCCGATCGACCGGTACGCCCCGGGCATATTCATCATACCATCTATCGGGTACTGGGTATGGATCCTGAAACGTATTTCCTTGATCACTCAGGTAGACCAGTTGCCGCCATAGACCATGGTGAAGTCATTCACGAACTATTTTAAGCTCTCATACAGTCTGTAACATCCTGTGAGTCATTCGTCCCTCAAGTTCAAATCAGAAGACCAGGCGGCCGTCAGATCGCGCTCCCGACAACAATGGGCTCAGTTCCTGATCCTGCTGGCGGGCGTCGGTCTGCTCTGGCTGGTCGTCTTGCCACGGATCGCTGCGATCCCTCAAATGAAGGCGGAAATCGATTTTCTGGAAGAAAAACAGATCGACCCCACCGCCATGTTCTATTCCGATCTCGAAACGATTGAGGAAACCGTTCAGGAAATCACCAACTTCCACAAAGAACATCCGGACGCTTTGTGGTAAACTCGATAGAGACGGAATGACCTCAGAACTGATCTCCTGCGTCGGTCTGATCACAACTTTGACTCTCAAACTGAAAGACTCTCATGAACTCCGCCCCGTTGCGGGAGGCCCTTTCCCGCTTTTCTTCCAGCCAGGGAAAAACGCTCACAGAACTATCGGATAGCTCACCCGTACTGGTCGTCTTTCTCAGACATGGTGGCTGCCCGTTCTGTCGCCAGGTTCTCGACCAGTTGAAATCGCTATCTGCCCAACTGGTGGAACGTCATCTGCAACTGGCTGTCGTGCATATGATGAACGAAAAAGAAGCAGCCAGATTACTGGCCCGCTATGAGCTATCAAACGTTTACAGCTTCAGCGACCCGGATCGTAAACTGTATGAACTGTTTCAGGTTAAACGAGGCAGCCTGGCTGAGACTGTGGGGCCCGCTGTCTGGTGGTCTGGCTTTAAAACGACCATTCTCTCTGGTTATCTTCCGGGCATACCGGGTAAAGACGTACAACAACTGGGCGCCGCTTTGATACTTGACCGGGGCGAAGTCGTCGCCAGTTATTTCTCACAAAATTCAGCCGACCTGCCCGACTGGGATCAACTCCTGGCCTGCGAGCTACCCCGGGAATAACTTAACGTTGATTTCCAATTCGATCCTGAACCTGCCATAATGCGGTGAGAAGTAACTATCCTCGCATTTTCCAATTTGAAGACTGACAGTTTCAGACATATCATGACTACCGAATTTCCAGAAACAATCAATCAGGTCGAACAACTCGACGAATTGTTAAGCCGCCCCACTCCCCAGGTGATTCAGACACTCCAGCAGACTTCCGGAGACATAATCCTTCTCGGCATTGCCGGTAAAATGGGACCGACACTGGCCCGCATGATTCTCCGCGGCGATGAAGCAGCTGGCATCAGTCGACGGGTGATTGGCGTCAGCCGCTTCTCTGATGAAACCAGCAGGCAGCCACTCGAAGACCTGGGAATTGAAACCATCAAGGGAGATCTGCTCGACAATACGTTTATCAACAGCCTGCCTGACGTCCCCCATGTCATCTATATGGCGGGGATGAAATTTGGGGCGACAGGCAACGAATCTCTTACCTGGGCCATGAACACCTACCTGCCTGCGCTGGTCTGCAATAAATATCAAAACAGCCGCATCACTGCATTCTCTACCGGCAATATCTATGGTCTCGTCCCGGCAACCAGTCAGGGATCCGTTGAAACCGACAAGCCCAATCCGGTGGGTGAATACGCCATGAGCTGCCTGGGACGCGAACGGATGTTCGAACACTTCAGCCGTACGCTGAATATTCCCATGACCATCATTCGCTTGAATTATGCGACAGAATGTCGATACGGAGTACTCGTCGATCTGGCATTACAGGTCTATCACGAGCAGCCCATCGATCTCTCCATGGGTTATGTGAATGTCATCTGGCAGGGAGACGCGAATGCCATCACGGTCTGTTCCATGCCCGATGCCGCTTCCCCACCGACTTACCTGAATGTTTCCGGTCCGCAAATTCTTAAAGTTCGTGACATCTGCGAAGCGTTTGGAACACGGTTCAATAAAACTCCTCAATTCACTGGAATACCAGCCGAAGATGCCTTGCTCAATAATGGGCAATTCGCTCACAAACGATACGGAGCCCCCCTGGTGGAGATCGAACAGATCTTCGACTGGACTGCTGACTGGATCCGAAATGAACGTCCCCTGCTGGGTAAGCCCACGCATTTTGAATCGCGCAGCGGCAAATTTTAACCCCGGCCTGCCTGGCTTGAACGCTTGATGATACAGGAATCTATTATCGTGAACTCTTCCCAAATCACAAACACACTACAGCTGGGAACCGCGATCCCCGCTCACCCGCTTGCATTGAATGCATCTCGAAAACTGGACGAACGCCGACAAAGAGCCCTCTCACGTTACTATATCGCCAGCGGAGTTGGTGGTCTGGCCGTGGGCGTCCATACCACACAGTTTGAAATTCGCGATCCCGGCATCGACCTGTATCAACCTGTCCTGGAACTGGCAGCCGAAGAAATGAACCGCGCCGATGACCAGCGCGATCAACTTCTGCTGCGTGTCGCCGGCATTTGTGGAGATACGCAACAGGCAACCAGCGAAGCAGCCATCGCCCGTGAAGCCGGTTACCATTTTGGATTACTCAGCCTGTCCGCGCTGAAGAACGCCGACGAAGAAACCCTGATCCAGCATTGCCAGGCCGTCTCGGAAGTCATCCCTGTATTTGGTTTCTACCTGCAACCCGATGTCGGCGGACGTCTGCTGCCTTACTCGTTCTGGCGTCGCTTCTGCGAAATCGAAAATGTCGCTGCCATCAAGCTGGCCCCTTTCAATCGCTATCATACCCTGGATGTGATCCGCGCGGTCGCGGAATCGGGACGCGACGAGATCGCATTATATACAGGAAACGATGACAACATCGTGCTCGATCTGGTCACCCCCTTTCGCTTCACCTCGAATGGAAGGCAGCTTGAAAGACGGATCGCAGGTGGGCTGCTCGGGCACTGGGCTGTCTGGACCAGTAAAGCTGTGGAGATTCTCAAAGAATGCCGGCAGGTCGCGGAAGCGAATTCGGATATTCCCCTCTCCACGATTCATCGCAATACAGAAGTGACAGACTGCAACGCCGTACTGTTCGATGTCGCCAATCGCTTTCAGGGCTGTATTCCCGGCATCCACGAAGTGTTGCGTCGTCAAGGCCTGCTGGAAGGTACCTGGTGCCTGAATCCCCATGAAACCCTGGGCCCCGGTCAGTTGGAAGAAATCGATCGCATCTAT
Source organism: Gimesia sp. (assembly GCA_002706765.1). Taxonomy (GTDB): domain Bacteria; phylum Planctomycetota; class Planctomycetia; order Planctomycetales; family Planctomycetaceae; genus Gimesia. Next base: position 37,610 of record PAJV01000032.1, on the reverse strand, counting down.
GCAGCTTACCCACATCTGAATGATGATGAGTTTGTTGAAGCCCACCGGGACGACTGGCTCAGCGGCTGATTATTTTCCCGTGTTCAAAAACAGAAACGTCCCCAGTTTGGAGGCGGTCAGAATATCAGTCTTCCCATCCTGGTTGACATCGGAGGCTTCAATCTGCACACCAATGCCAGACCAGTCATCGACCAGATGGGGAATATAGTGGACTTTACCATCCTCGCTGCGTTGCATTTGAAACCAGTAAACCACAGGTGCTGCCGCGGGTTCAATATCTCTGTTCGGACCATGAGCCCAACGCCGTTTACCGGTCACTACATCCTGCAAACCATCGCCGTCAATGTCAGCCAGAGCAAGAGCATGTGGCTGAGTGAATGCCACACCATACTGCTTCAGTTCGCTGCGATCACTCATGATTGTATGCTTCGCAAAAGTGATTTCCGCATCCTTCTGCTGTTGTTCAAACCAGGCCAGTCCCCAACCATGTGCATCGACGCTGGAGATGACATCGTTGTCACCATCTCCGTCTACATCGTAAACCAGCATCTGAGCGCCACCTTTATCTTTTGAAAAAGCGAATGAATGAAATTTCCAGTCGACTCCTCGCTGCGCTGGATTTTCAAACCAGCCATCATTGATCACGATGTCTGTTGCACCATCTCCATTCAGATCTCCAGCTCCCGTTCCATGATAGAAACGATTCCATTCCCCACGCGGTCCTACAGAATGAAAACGCCAGGGCTTGTCTGGTGCACTCCAGTCAGGCGCCAGCCAGCCCCAGTGATTCTCCCAGTGACAGATCAGTTCGGGCTTTTGATCTCCGGTCACATCGACCAGAAGCGGTGATTCACCCTGAACGCGTTCGAACACAAAATGTTTTTTCCATTCTCCGTTTTCCGTTCGTGGATTTTCGAACCAGTATGCTTCGTGAAGATGCACGCGTCCCAGAACCAGAATGTCATCCCAGCCATCCGAATTGAAATCGTATACAAACACCAGCATGCAGTTACTGGGACTGTCAGCGGGTGGCCAGGATACCGGTTCGTAAAAACTCTGCTTTTTCTCGAAAGTGGGCCCTGCATACCAGTAAGGGCCAGCGACAATATCGCGCTGCCCGTCATGATTGAAATCGCCACTCGCGATTCCATCTGCAAAATACTTTTCAGTCAGAATTTTTTTCTGAAACTCTGCCCCTTGGGTCACGGAAGTGAATACACCCAGAGCGATGTAAGAACACAATACAAAAATCGGAGCAACTAGTTTCATTATTTCATTTACCCAGGCGCGTCACAGGGAAAATATCTGTTCCTGCAAACTGATCTATTGATTCGAAAACTGTTTTAACTCTACAAAACTTTAATCAAAAATCAAATCGCTCGTTCATTACCCAAGTTTCAGGCCGGGGTTGACGATAATGATAAAAGCGAGTAATAAAAGGCTCCTCTCCGCTATCGAAACACCACCCTCGACTCAACACCGTAAATCATATCTCGATAAGCATTTATCGACGAAGGACCGTCATAATGTTTGATGACAATACCAGCCGAATCCTCCAGGAAGCCGTAAACGAAATGTTAGTCTGGGTAGGTTTTGGCACTTTGGTCGGCCTGGCAGCGAAAGCCATTATGCCTGGAAAAGATCCTGGTGGTGCTGTGAGTACGATGTTAATGGGGATCGGCGGCAGTGTTGTCGGCTGTGGTACGTTGATGTTTTTCTGGGATGGTGCCCGGGTGACTCCGATCAGCACATTTGGCTTTATTGCAGCGACAGGCGGCGCATTTGTGCTCCTGTTTTTCTATCGGCTGCTCTCCGGTTCCTTCTTTGCTGAAGCCGAAGATGGCGAACGCTGGCTGCATCGTCGTCGTCGACGTCGTCGCGCACGGGGACTGGCTGACGAAACATATTAGAGCGCCACACATATAACCAGAGCGACTCTCAATCTATAATACTCGGCTCCCATCGCCCTGAAGACGCGACAGTAAATCTGGGCGCAGTCTAAAGCAAACCTGGCAAATTCCTCAATTCTCTTCAGATGCGAGAGAGAAAGCGCCACCTGGCTGGTAAAAAACTGCCTCAAAATCAAAGGGAGCCCACATCAATGTCACCGATCATCACCCTTTAATAAAAGCTGTTTCATTGCAAATCCAGCCTCGCTGATATCCTGTGAGACGGCTTTTTTGATGTTTTTTTCCTGGTAAACTGGGTTGAACTGCATAACTTAATACGCTATATAATCTTAAAGCACATGGCCGAGTGGCGGAATGGCAGACGCACGGGACTTAAAATCCCGGGTCCGTAAAGGGCGTGCGGGTTCGAGTCCCGCCTCGGCTATCTCTTTCAGTAAAATGCTCACTGAATCATGCCTGTCTGAACCGTGATTTGTTGCGAAATTACGATCCATTTCAATCTGGTTCAGGAGTATTTGGGCAATCGCAGTGTCACTGGCAGATAACGGAAAACCATGTCTGACAGGAACTCAAATTTGACTGGCTTCCCCAGATAGTCGCTGCAACCTGCCGCGATGCATTTCTCCCGATCAGTAATCAGTGTATGAGCGGTTATCGCAATCACAGGAATCTGATAATTCTGGCTCCGCAGATACCGGGTCGCTTCATAACCATCCATGACGGGCATCTGCATGTCCATCAGGACCAGATCATATGGCGTCCCCAGTCCCTCAGCCTCATGGATTTCCTCAATTGCTTCCCTGCCATTCGTGGCAGTCGTCACATCCAGTCCCATCTTTGACAACATATAGCTGAAGAGCCTGCGAATTTCCTGTGTATCATCAACCAGCAAAACTTTACCTTTCATCCCGGTTGAGATTTTTCCCTTTGTGAAATCAGATGAGGTTTGCGAAAGGCATTTTTTGTCGCGAAGGTCCAGCGGGCTGTCTGTCTCCGTTCCCTCTGATATTTTCCTGCCGACATTCAAGGTAACCGAGAACACGCTTCCCTGTTTCACAGTCGATTGCACAGTTAATTTTCCTCCCAGCAACTGTACCAGTTTTTGACTCAGCGTCAGCCCCAGCCCCGTACCGCTATATTGTCGCGATGCGGAATTATCGGCCTGAGTGAACGGCGCAAAAATATGTTTCAGGTTCCCCTGTGATATTCCTTTACCGGTATCAGCCACATTAAACTGCAGAAGTGACTCGAAATTTGACTGGGTAAACGCTCTGATTTCAATGCGAATCTGGCCGGTGTCTGTAAACTTGACTGCATTGCTTAGCAGGTTACCCAGAACCTGTTTCAGCCGCCCTGGATCAGTCTGAATTGTTTCAGGAATCGTCTCCTGAATTTGTGTCAGTAACTGCAACCCCTTCAGGTTTGCCTGTGGTTCATAAACATCAATCACTTCCTGCAGTAATATTGCAGGAGAACAATCTTCTTTGATGAGTTCGTACTGACCCAGTTCCATTTTTGAAATATCCAGAATATCGTTGATGACCTGCAGAAGATGATCACCATTTCTCTGGATGATATCGATCAGAGCATGATGTTCTGGCAGACTTGTCGACTCTTTCAATACTTCGGAATACCCGACAATTGACGTCATCGGTGTACGAATCTCATGACTCATATTCGAGAGAAATTCACTCTTAGCCTGGTTAGCCTGTTCAACGAGATTGAGTGCTGATTTGAGTTCAAATTCTTTTCGTTTCAGTTCCCGTCGCGTCTGCTTGAGACGTTCCAGATATTCAGTCTGCTGATTCAGAAAGCGAAACCGCTCGGATATGTCGCGGAAGATTCCGATGAAGTGAACGCCTTCATATGATTTTTCAAGTTGATGGAGAGTCAACTCGTACGGAATGCAGGTATTGTCTTTATGCTTGACGACCAACTCACAAACGGCACCGTTTCCAGAGACGATACACTCCGAAAAACAATGCCGGCATGCATCACAGGAGGCTTCAGTCAGCAGATCACGAATATTCGCTTCAGAAATCTCCTCTGTACTCCATCCCCAGGCTGATTCAATGGAAGGGCCAGCTGTCTCAATATTGCCGGTTTCAGTTATCACGACTACCACATCAATACTGAATTTCAGCAGATGCTCTGCGAGGTGATTTTTTAAATATCGAGTTTGAATGGAACTCATACGCGGCCCTTATCTGTCGGTGAAAACTACAATGCGATTCTTCCGTTTTACCCCTTTGTCTTTAGAACTCAATTCAAGAATAAAGGTCGTGTTCACAAACATGACCACTACTTGTTCATAACATCAGTTGGTGTTGTATCGGCATGTTTGACCTCCTCAATCGATGGGGGAATCCCCCCATTACCGCTTCCTGTACTTCAAATCAGGATCCCCAAAGTTGCAGGCGGAAATCAGACAAAGGAGGGCACCGCCTTAACATAGCGCCCCACACACTGCTGACACAGACCCAGAGGCCTCTGGAGACGTCACTTTCAGCCCGACGTCAGGCGAATTGCCCGACTGACACGGAAAGTCTGTCTATTTCAGAGTGAATACAGGGAATCAAATCAGGAAATTACAGAAACGGAGAAATGTATGAGGAAGGTCGATTTTCAGTACTTTTCAATCTATTGAGAAGAATCAGAAGATCCATTTTTTCGATAACCGGGCATATCTTTGATCTTATAGAGAATATGAACGATATCGGTGGTACTGGAAGCCCCTAATTTATTCAGAACATTCGCTTTATGTTTTTCCATTGTCCGATAACTGATCGACATGGAATTTGCGATCTGCTTACCTGAATGGCCTTCTGCGATCAGGTGAAAGACCTGTTTTTCCCTGCGAGTAAGACCATCATACAACTGCAGAACCTGCATTCCATTGTCGGCTGTCTCCTCTGTCCGCTGATTCCAGATAATGCGTGCTGTTTCAATTGCCTGCAGACACTTCTCTCGGGCAAATGGTTTTTCCAGATATTCACAGGCTCCCTGCTTGACGGCAGAGACTGCTTTTTCAATATTTCCGTAGGCACTCATCATAATCACTGGAAAGCGAAGCTGTCTTTTTTCAAATAACTGCATCGCTTCAATGCCGGAAATTTCCGGCATGATCAGATCAATCAGCACACACCCCGGCGTATCAGGTTCGCTGGATTCCAGAAAAGAGAAAACACTGTTAAAAGGTATCGCCGTATAACCGGACGTTCGCAACAGACAGGCAATCGAATCCAGGACATCAGGATCATCGTCGATGATGTAAACATTAAATTCCTTCATTGGCCCCTCAAGTGAAATACAATCTGAAACGAAATGATTCCTGCATCTCATTCAATGATTTGCAAAAGTCATTTATACGACTCAACAGGAAATGTTTTATTATCTAGTTATCCGATTTCAATTCGGTTTATATTTTTTCTATAGAAATATCTCTTACGACAGCGAAACAACCAGATCTTCTCCTGCTTCATCAGAGGGATCAAATTGTACTGATTGTCAACAGGAGTTCATTTATCTGAAATGATGGACACACACCAGTAGTACAAACAGGTTGTATCCACTAAGAGGGGATTCAGTGGAACAGAAACGAAGGTCACTTCGAGTATAAGTTTTCAACGGGACAGAAGCATTCGGAGGACAGTTTTCGTTGATGCTTTATCTTTAAATCATTTGTTTTGAACCACCGGTTCAAAAAAGACATCTCGAGTTACAGTCTGGTTTGATCGAGTAAGTTTTGGAATTGGTATGATCAGTCCTGACTAGTGGAGTGTCATTTTTAAAATTTGGGTTGATAGATATCACGAGAGTGCGACAACGGAGCACGTAAACAACACCCCCAACCCTCAATTTGCAGCTTGACAAAGCACTTGAACACATCGCTTTTCACCATAGATGCTCTCACTCAATATTACGCGATACCAATGCTCCTGGAGACGTTTCAGCAATACGGGAGACAGTCCAGTCATCCTTCCTGTATCACTGTTTTACAATAGACAACAAGATTATCCTATTTACCTCATTCACCCCTTTCTACCTAAACTTAGTGCTTCATTCAACATTGAGGTGAAAACAGTACCAAGAATTGGGTAATTTCCCCCATTTTTATTTTTTTTCCAGAGGGCGATACAAGATTATGGGAACTTCTCTCATCAGATAGCGATCATGATCGATTCTTTAATTCGCATCAGGACACAACCATGAAAATACTGATTGTCGACGAAATCGGATTCATCCGCCAGAGCCTGAACCAGAAGCTGGGACGTCATCATTTTGAGACCGTCTCTGCCGAAAGCGGTGAAGAGGCGCTTCTGATCCTGAAGACCGATTTCTCGATCGATGCCGTCCTGACCAGTCTGTTTCTTCCGACAATGAATGCCCTTGAACTATACAGGGCCGCTGCCAGAATCGAACGGTTCAATGATGAAGGCGTCATTCCACCTCTGAATTTTTACCTCATGGTGACCAAAGAGCATGGCACCTCTTCACCCAAAATGAAGCAATTGACACGCGAAGCACTGGCATTGGGATTTAGAGATCTACTGATTAAACCGATCGACACGGATTTACTTGTCTCAAAATTAAGAAACGCTGCTCCGATGGTGCTCGAAGAGGTTGATACAGACCAGCCTGCAGAAACACCATTTCAGCCTGATCCCCCTGAAATAAAAGACCAGAGCGCTCCCCCCGTCAATTCTCATAATCGATTCGATCAACTCAAAGAAATGCAAAACAGTCTGCATGCACTCAAACGGGAAATGTGTAACTCCATCGACACATTACTGGAGGAAGTCAGTCGAAATTCGATGCAGTAAAGAATGAATTCCTGCCTCCTGCGATTATCGAAGGTTCCGCTTGACCGGGGGCTGACTGACCAGACTTCTTAAAGCCTCTTTCACCTGTACTGCCTGCAGGGGATTCATTTTCAGATAGCGATCCCGTCCCTGTTTTTCTGGATGGAAACTCAAAAACCCATCGTCGTCGACCGTCACTTTTCCAGGTTCGGACAGATCAAAATACCCATCGTGTGGACGAACTGCATATAACACACTCGTTAAATCCCAACTGGGACGGTCGTGCTCTGGTCCACTGTGCAGCAGGTAAGCTTCCCGTACGATGTGATGTTTCATATAGTTAAAATCCCTGGCAATACTCTCACGCGGATAGCGGACGGCAATTCCGACTTCATAACCACTCCAGACTACCGGAGTACTCAGAGGCCACTGGCGGACAAATCGCTGCATGGATTGAATTCCGTTTCGCACGTTGGCTTCGAGGAAATGTGTGTTTCCCTCAATGGGTTCAAACGCACCTGCCATCACGGAGACCAGTTTGACTTTTCGTCTGATCAATTCAGAACCGGAAAGCGGGCTGAACCCATCTGCTTTCGACTCTACCAGATCCGCCAGATTTGCCGCCAGGCCTACTTGAATAATGACGATCGAACCATCTGCAGAAGCAGCCAGCGTTTTCCTCAATAGCGAAACTGCATCCGGAAGTTGTTGATTCGAATTGATATCATGGGGATAACGACTCTGGTCTCCCTGCTTTTCCTGGATCAGCTTCAAATAGCGACTCTCACGTTTCTGGGCATCGCGGGTGACTCCAATGGGAATATCGCCCCGTCCGTAAAAGGTATTCGTGGCATCAGTGAACGGACCTGTCAGCGGATTGATTTTGGAAATGGTCACCGCCCGCAGATTGCATTCCCCTCGATCTGCCAGCGTATGTAACATCGCCAGTGCCAGAACGTCATCGACGTCTCCCGAGATATCCGTATCAAAAATCACCTGAACCGGTTCTGCCGCGGGCAGTAACCGGTTAGACATCATCAAGAATAAACAGATCACACTCAAACGCTTCCAGAACATGAAATTTGTCATCCTTTCAAGAGCGACGGAACGTCAGATGTTAGCATTACATCATCTCGTTCGATTGAAACCTGCGAACTGTTGACTATTTTTTCTGTTGCTGCCGGGCACGATTTTCCATAATCCGCTGCAGCTTGCGTTGCTCCGCTGCCAGCGCCGCATCCGAAATTTCCGCCGGCTTCACATCACTGCGTTTGAGTTTCTCTGTATCAGGAATCTCCCGCATCTTCAGACCACGATACCAGACCGGATCACCATGATCCTGCAGAGACAGGTTCGCGTCACGATCAGACAGGTTCCCTCCCCGATTGGCCAGCAGTTCTACCTGCCAGGCATAGCGTGGGTCGGTGTAATCCAGGTCGATGACTTTTTCCCCGTTCAACCAGTGTTGAATCACGGTCCCCTGACAGACGATGCGTCCTGTATTCCATTCACCCACAGGACGCGTCGCATCATGCGAAGGTGGCAGGCAAAAATAGATCGAAGCGGCACTCGTACGGGGATTCTTGCCATCTGCATGCTGCTTATTGTCCAGAATCTGATATTCATATTGCCCGGGACGGTAATACACGCCGCTGTTACTTCCTGCCGCCACCTTCCATTCAAACTTTAATTCAAAGTTGTCGGGCACTCGCTGTGATTGATATGTCAGGCTTCCCCCTTTACCGGAACGGGTGATGACGCCGTCTTCGACTTTCCAGTTTCCATCATGCTGCCAACCTGTCAGATCCTTGCCATTGAACAAGAGCTTGAAACCCTGCTGTTGCTCCTGTTCCGTTAATTGATTCGGCTCGGAAGTACAACCGGCCTGATTAAACTGAAACAGAACCAGACATGCCACACAGATGATCGCAATCTGTTTTTTCATATTTTGACCTCGGTGTTTCGTTATGGATGATTGAATCATGGGTATCAGTCTGAAATCTGGTTCAACATCTGAAATATCTGTTGATTGATCTTATTTGAAGCATCTGCTTCCAGATAACTCCAACCCGATCTCCAGGTTTCATAACCCTGCAATACATGTTGTTCCGGAGTAGGCAGATATCCGTTATAGCCGTTTGCCAGGGCGATCACAAATGTTGGTTTCAGCGGGCTTTTCTGTTTTATCTCCAGACCAATTTCCGCAAAGACTTCACAGGGTATCGCAACGATTCCCAGTTTACCGATCCGCAGTGCCTGCAGTTTGATATTGACGGTTTCGGGCCCCTTGTCAATTTTGACCGTTTCCCGGGCATACACTTCGTTCGTGGTTAAACGGTCGGGGTCTTTCGCTTCGGCTAACAGTTTCTTCGCATACGCCAGTTCGTCCTGGTCCGGCTTGCGAATTCCCAGATCCAGAGTCCGTTCCTGCATGACGATTTCTGCCTGTCGCTGATACTTCAATGATTTCATAGCTTCATAAGTTTTATCTGCTATCACGGATGCCACTTCAATGACCCGTTCAAAGGCGGCCGCACGCGGGCGAGGTTCCTTGAAATTATAATTGTTGATATCTCCACTCGTGCCATTAGACATGATGCCCACAAAAGTCTCATCACCTCCCAGCCGTTTTTTGATCTGCCGGCAGTATTCTCCAAAATAATCTGCCGAGAGCTGATTGGGCGGAATTCCTCCCACATAATGTAAAGAATAATTAGCCAGCAACGCCAGGGGCTTTCCATCCTCAGTCTGAACCGACAGAAAGGAAACCGCCGGGTCAATGGGGCCAGCCGGCTTGATCAGAATATCACTCCCCCGGGGCGGATTCATCCGGACTTTGTCAGTCAGCTTCCCAAAGGGATTAGGCAGGATTCCTCCCTCTTTGACATACCATCGCCTGTTGTTCACTTCAGCGGGTTCCTCTGTGACTCCCCAGGCGATCTGTGCCGGCTCTAACCGGGCATGGGCGTTAATGATGGACTGCGCGATTCCTTCCGTGAGAAACTGCACGTATTCCGGACTGGGTTGACACTGTGCCAGGGGGACGGAAGTCGGCGCGGTATGCGTGTGAGTAGCAGAAGTCAGCATCTGGCTAGTGGGGATGCCCGTTTTACTGGATGCCATCTGCTTGGCGGCGTCAAAGATCTCGCGTGAAATCAGACAGATATCACAAACCACAAACGCAACACTGACATCACCACTCTTCAAAACCAGCGCCCGGGCATGCAGGGGATCATGTGCAGACTGTGCCTGGCGATCCTGGAAACTGCCGGTCATTGATACAGGGAATTTCCGCGGGGTGATATCATATTTTGCCGCTCCCGCCTGTAAAGAATCCGGGGCTGCTTCCGCAGTCAGCAGAGACAGCGGAAACAATAATAGGAACAAGATCGTGAGACGAAGCATCTTTGGTTCTCCTGCCAGCAGTTTAAAGTTTATTTTTCAGGTTGAGGTGTTGCCGTCTGCTGCACTTCTGTTTTCCAGTCAGCGAGTGCAGACTGCATTTGCTGAACACGGCGGGGCTGCAATTCACTCAGATTTTCTGATTCTGTCATATCTCGACTGAGATCGTACAACTCGACCGGTTCCTGACGAGTCTGATTCATGATCAGTTTCCAGGGTCCCTGTCTCACCGCAGATTTACCATTGTATTCCCAGAAGATCTGTCGAGGCGTTAATGATTGCTGTTGCTTTAACAGGGCGACCAGACTGACACCATCCAGTTTATGACCAGCGGGGACTTTCGCGTCCGACAATTCCAGAATCGTGGGCATCAGATCGATACTGATGACGGTTTCATCACAAACGGTTCCTGCGGGAATCTGACCGGGCCAGCAAGCGATGGCTGGCACACGATGCCCGCCTTCCCAGAGGCTCCCTTTGAAACCACGCAGTATTCCATTCGAACCATTTTTATTCGCACCATTATCGGATAGAAAGAACAGGAATGTATTCTCCGTCAGGTTCAGTTCTTTCAGGACGTTGACGACCTGACCAATGCCTTTATCCATTTCCGTATTCATCTCACGGTAGGCATTGGCGATATCTTTTCGTCGGGCAGATTTGATATCCCCCACCCCCTCTTTTCGCATCGGTTGATCCCCGGGTCCCTGGTAGGGAGAATGCACGGCTTCATGCGCGATATAAACAAAAAAAGGTTTCTCTCGCTGCTGACGGATAAAATTGACCGCATGGTCATTGATCAAATGAGTTACGTAGCCCTGCTCTGCACGGTTCAACTCGGCATTATGCCACCAGTCAAACACTCCTGTTCCATCCAGATGAGCGAAGTAGTCGACATTGCCGCTCACATAACCCACAAAGTGCTGAAAACCGCGAAACGTCGGATTGTACTGCCTTTGATAACCCAGATGCCATTTACCAAACATGCCCGTCTGATACCCCGCATCCTGCAGGCATTGCGCCAGCGTGATCTCATTTTTCTGAAGTCCATGATGTCGGTTCTTCCGGGGATCCGCATAGACCACGCCATCAATGCCCGCTCTCTGCTGATAGCGCCCGGTCAATAAACCGGCCCGCGTGGGACTGCAGACTGCTCCACTTGAATGAAAGTCGGTGAAACGCATTCCCCTGGCAGCAAGCTGATCCAGATGGGGTGTTTTACCATTCTGACTCCCATAACAGCTCAAGTCTCCATACCCTAAATCATCCGCCATAATTAACACAATGTTAGGTTTCCCAATGGTGTTCTCTGCGGTGAGTACCGCTGGCAGAATTACCAACACAGATAGAGCGATGACCAGAATCTTTGCCACGGAGCAGCCTCGTTCCCGGGAGCAACTAATGCAGGTCAAAAAATCTTTTGCATCAGTTTAAGTTAACGATTACCTGTCACTTCACCAGATCTTAATTAGACCGCAGTCTCTGATACAAATCAATCATAGCCATCCCGTGAGGACAGAGAGAAGCACTGATTCCAGTCGAGTTCAGGTAAACAGTTCATGCATAATGCGACCGTGGGGGACCAGCATCGTCGGACGTCCGGTATTGGTAAAGTATTCCATCAACTTCGAGAGAACCAGGTGACTGACAGCGCGCGATAAGCAGGTTTATTGTGCAGTCCAACCGCCATCGATGGTCCAGCTGGCGCCGGTAATTGATTTTGCCTGGTCAGAGCATAGAAAGCAGACCATCGCAGCCACTTCAGCAGGTTCGATCATTTTGCCCGTCGCGGAGGCTTTGAGAAAAACCTCGCTTTCGACCTGCTCCACACTGATGCCCAGCGTCTCTGCCTGCGCAGCGATCTGCCGTTCCACCAGAGGCGTCCTTACGTAAGCTGGACAAATGAGATTCGCGGTGATCTGATAGGGCCCCCCTTCCAGAGCCGTTGTTTTTGTCAGCCCTGCCAGACCATGCTTTGCCGCGATATAACCGGCTTTATTGAGCGACGCCACCTGCGAGTGAATTGATCCCATATTAATGATGCGGCCCCAACCCTGCTGCTTCATTCCCGGAAAGACATATTTTGTCAACAGAAACGGGGCGGTCAGCATGACCTGCAGCATGTTGTCCCATGTGGCTTCGGGAAACTCTTCCAATGGTGCCACGTGCTGAAAACCGGCATTATTGACCAGAATGTCAATCACTCCAAACTCAGTGATCGATTGTTCGACCAGCGACTGACAGTCAGCCTGTTGTGAGAGATCCGTAGAGATAAACCTTATTCGCCGATCACTTGCGCTGAGGTTTGCAAGGTAATCGGGTTCATTCCGGTCAGCAATCACCACATGATAACCTTCATGAAACAGAGTTTGCGCAATCTCAGCGCCGATACCACTGGCAGCTCCAGTAATCAGGGCAGTTCGAGGTGCAGACATCACTTTTCCTCACGTAAGATCTGTTGAATGCGGGCCAGTTTCTCATCTCTCCAGGCAGCCCATTCGCCCGGGCTTTTCTGATTCAAATAAGACTGCGTACCGGAAACGGCCTTCTGCTTTGCGGACTCAGGGATGCGCGTCCAGTGCTCCATATCTTCCCAGTATGCTTCAAAAGAAGCTCCGATTGTGTCAATAAATTTCTGATAGCCACCTGTGCCCCCGCCGAGTTCGTAAATCAGATGCTGCCCCATCAGCGCCCACCGCAGACCCGGACCCTGGCAGAGTGCGGCGTCAATATCTTCCACACTGGCTACTCCCGCATCCAGTAATGCCAGTGATTCCCTCCAGACTGCAGCCGCCAGTCGATTGGCAATGTGACCGGGCACTTCCCTGTTTAAGACCACGGGATGTTTGCCCAGTTTCAGAAAAAATTCTTTGACGGTTTGCAGTGTCGCAACCGCAGTCTGATCACCGGGAACCAGTTCCACCAGCGGGATCAGGTGAGGCGGATTGAAGGGATGCGCGATTAATGCCCGTCCGGGATGCTGCATCACGGACTGCATCCGTGTCATCAAGAGTCCCGATGAACTGCTGCCCAGAATCGCTGTGTCCGGTGCGTGTTGCTCGAACTCCCGGTACACGTCTGCTTTGATTTCATAATCTTCGATCACGGATTCCTGTACATATTCCACATCGAGGAGCAATTCCGCCAGCGAGTCGACAGATTTCAGATTCCCCTGCGCAGTTGCTGCAGCCTGCTGAGTGAGAAGCTCCAGATCAGCCAGACGCTGTAGATTCTTGACTGACTGATCCAGCGCCTGCTGCTTGACATGGTCATTCACATCGTAGATACGGACCGGCAGTCCCTGCGCTGCAAAGAATGTCGCCCAGCTGGCACCGATTAACCCTGCTCCCAGAATTCCAATTTCCTGCATGATTCTTTCGCTTTCATCTTCGACTCAGCTGATCAGGTCGCTTCGAACAACATGGCAATCCCCATGCCGCCACCGATACACAGCGAGGCAATACCCCGTTGGGTTCTCTGTTTCTGCATCTCATGTAATAGACTCACCGCAATTCGCGCCCCACTGGCACCCAGTGGATGTCCCAGGGCAATCGCCCCGCCGTTGACATTGACCCGCTCCTCTTCCCAGCTCAGTGATTTACCAACTGCCAGCGTCTGAGCCGCAAATGCTTCGTTGACTTCCAGTAGACCAATCTCCGCCATGGAAAGTTTTTCTGCTTTCAATAATGCAGTCACTGCATGCGCAGGCCCCATGCCCATGAATTGCGGGTCGAGCCCCACATTGGAAAACGCGCGAATCCAGGCCAGCGGCTGTAGACGATGTTCGGCGACAAAACGTTCTTCAGCAATCAGCAGGGTGGCGGCACCGTCATTGATGCCGGAGGAGTTAGCAGCAGTGACAGTTCCCTCGGGTTTAAATGCAGGTTTGAGACAGGAAATCGTTTCATAACTGGTCTCTTTGCGCGGGTATTCATCCTGCGAAATGAGAGTTGTTTCTTTTTTCCTGTTCGTGACGGGAACGCTCACGATCTCGTCCATAAATTTTCCCGCTTCGATTGCTGCCTGGCAGCGTGCCTGACTCTGCAGGGCATAGCGATCCTGTTCCTCGCGGGAGATATCATATTTTTCGGAAAGATTCTCTGCCGTCATCCCCATATGACAGTCGTAAAAGGCATCCCACAGGGCATCGTGAATCATCGAGTCGACCAATTGCTGATTTCCCATCCGGAAACCACTGCGGGCTCCCTGCAGCAGGTAGGGAGCGTTGCTCATGCTTTCCATACCCCCTGCCAGGACAATACGGGCATTGCCACACAAAATCGACTGCACACCCAACGCCACTGATTTCAACCCGGAACCACATACCATATTCACAGTGGTAGCCGGCACACCGAAGGGCATTCCTGCATTGAGCGCCACCTGCCGGGCCGGGTTCATGCCACACCCGGCAGTAAATACCTGCCCCAGGAATACTTCATCGATCTGTGAGGCACTCAGTTGGCCACGTTTCAATGTTTCCTTTGCAACAATCGTCCCCAGCTTGACTGCTGAAAGATCTTTGAACACGCCGTTAAAAGAACCGATGGGAGTGCGGGCGGCACTGAGTACGGCCACCCTGGTCTGTTTCTGCTGACTCATAATTCCTCACTCTGGTATAAATCACGCAATTTCCGACGCATCACTTTATTGGAGGCTGTGCGGGGTAGTTGTTCAATTTCACGGACGGCATGTATTTTGAAAAGAGGATTGAGTTGACTGCGAATCATCTGCTGCATCTCCTGCATTAGGTCTGCCGCAATAAAGGAGTCTCTATTTTGCATCACCACAAAAATCACGAGCTGGCCCGGTCCCCCTCCAGGTGGCGCAACCGCGATGGCAGCGACTTCTCTGACTCCTGTAGATTGCGTCAGCAGTTCTTCTATTTGAACACAGCTGACTTTAATACCTCCCAGATTCATGGCATCATCGACGCGACCATGGGCCCGAAAGTAGCCGCCCGGTAACGCTTCAATCTGGTCACCATGTCGGCGGAGTGTCTGTCCCTGTGGACCAGGCGTAATATCAGCGAAATAAACGTCATGATGGTTTCGGTTAATCAATCGCGTCGAGAGTCCAATTACCGGGGGCACAAAAAATACTTCACCGTTCTTGGTTTCCTCTCCAGCTTCATTCAATAACAGCCACTCAAAGCCGAGTGCCGGACAGGAGAACAGACCGGGTACCCCCGGCTTCAGAACTGTTCCCGTGATATATCCTCCGCCGGTTTCAGTACCGCCACAGTATTCAATTACCGGTCGGTAGCCGGCACGTGACATCAGCCAGAACATATCCTCGGGATTTGAACATTCCCCCGTAGAGCTGAAGACCTTAATCTGCGACCAGTCCAGACCTGCGGTCGCATCCTGACTTCGCCAGGCCGACACGATACTTGGTACCAGGCCCAGCATGGTGACATTCGCATTCTGTACAAATTCACAAAACCGGCGACTGGTGGGCACGGAGTCTGACAGAGCAATAGTGGCATCATTGATTAAGGAGGCATACACAAGCCAGGGCCCCATCATCCAGCCCAGGTTGGTCGGCCAGCAGACAACATCACCCGCGTGAATATCATGATGCAGGTATCCGTCCCCCGCTGATTTAATGGGCGTTGTCTGATCCCAGGGGATTCCTTTCGGGCTACCTGTTGTTCCGGAAGAAAACAGGATGGTTGTTTCAGCATCAGTCTGACGCGGTACACAGGTCAATTCCGAATCGGCCGAGAGAAAATCTGACCAGAGTTGATCATGTTCACGCAGAGAGACTGCCAGCGATTCCGATTCGGGAAGAACAACCGCCGCTAACTCAGGTAATATTTCCAGTTTCGCAAACAGAGGCAATTGACGTCCATTGCGCGAAATCACATCCTGAATAAAGATCAGCCGGGGATTCGTAATTTTCAGTCGCACCTGCATTTCTTCGGCAGAGAAACTGTCTGCAATGGTCACAACCACGCAACCGGCCGCAATGATTCCCAGAAAAATTGCCACCGATTCCGGCGTCATAGGCAGCATCACCGCTACACGTTCGCCCGGTTCGATGCCTGCCTCCGATAACCCGTTGGCAACCTGGGCCGTCAGTTCTCTGAGTTCACGATAACTGAGGCTCTGTACTTCTTCTAAATGACGCTGAAACAGGATCGCCGTTTCATCTGACTTCTCTCGCAGACACGATTCAACAATATTCAGCGTCGCTCCCCTGAGCCATTCAACCTCCTCGACACCGGCACTGTAATCCATGATCTGCTGCGGTGGCTCTCGAAATTGAATTCCCAGCGAGTCGATTAACTTTGATGTAAAATCGTTCCGGTTAGAAATCGACCAGTCGTAGACCGCGTCAAAGTCAGCCAGATTCAAATCGCCCCGCCATTCCGCAAGATGAGATTGCTGGAGTTCCCTCTCCCCGGGAAACCAGGCCGGGGCAGGCTTTCCGTTAGTAATACGTTCCGCAAAGACCCGCTGGTATAATAACTGATGAACACCAAAAGGGATCTCCGGTGTCAGTACTTCTGTCGTCAGAAAACGCCAGAGTTCCTCATCTGACTGGACAGGGATCTGCCTCAGTAAATCAACCAGCTGATTCGCTTTGTCTGCTGGTAAACCACAGTCAATGAGCGTCGCTGTGGGTATCTCCATTGATGGTTCCATTATCAATCGGGGTCTCAGATCTGCATGAAAAAATAAACTCTAACCGTTCGCGAATCAAATCGCCAGTTCAGGCCTGCTCGGCATAAATTCAATCGAGAAAATGAGTTGACCATCATTTTGATTTTCCATTTATCCCTGTGTACTGACTTCCATTCCGGCTGACAATTGCGAAAATAGAATAAAAGCACACTCATGGCAGTCGAAACCGACCAGTCGTTCCAACACTCGCCTCACCGCTTGCGTAATAGTACTGACCTGTTTTACAGACAAATCGATAAGAGAAAGAGGTTTTATGTCTGTCTGGAATATCAAATCCAATGTGGCCCCTGTTATTTTCCGAGCCTGTCTATCGAGCCTGATTGGCTTGGGCCTGCTTTTGAGCCCTGGGTCTTCACTTGTTTTCGGCGAGACTCCTGCCACACCAGTCAAACCGGAAATCAAAGCGCAGTCAGAACCGGACTCCGTGAGTGGAAAGCGCATGCTGGATGCTATCAAATACCTGGCTTCTGACGAACTGGAAGGCCGTGGCGTCGATACACGGGGCATTAACCTCGCCGCGGATTATATCGCGAAAGAATTCCAGCAGGCTGGACTGAACGTGAAGGTCGTTGAAGAGACTGCTTTCCAGAAATTTACGATTAATACGGGAAGTAAACTCGGTCCCACAAATCAACTGGAACTGACGGGCCCCGATGGAAAAACCATTCCCCTGAAATACGATCAGGATTTTCGCTCCTGTTCTTTTGGCGGATCGGGGAAATTTGATGCGGAACTGGTGTTCTGCGGATATGGAATTGATGCCGATGATCTCAAGTACAATGATTACGCCGATCTCGATGTCAAAGACAAAGTTGTGATCATCATGCGTCGGACTCCTCAACAGGGAGATAAAAACAGCCCGTTTGCCGGTGCACATGGAATCTCCCGCTATGCTGCCCTGCGTTATAAAGTCAGCACGGCATTCGGCAAAGGGGCCAAAGCGATTCTGTTCGTGAATGACGACTATTCCACTCAGGAAAATAAGAAAGAAGCCAAAGAACTCGAACAGGATGCGATCGAAGAACTGATTACAGCGACCGATAACTGGGAAAAATCGTCTGAGAAAAAACAGGAAGAAGCCGAACGCGAACTCAAAAAAGCGTTACACGATATTCAACAGGCACGACAGGTCTTAAAAGACGCGAAGTTCGATAAACTGATGGAGTTCGGTTATGCCGGCAGTGGAGACGGACGTTCCATCCCAATCGCCCATATCACCATTGCTGCCTGTAATCAGTTGTTCAAAGCAGCCGGCAAGCCCACGTTGCAGGAACTGGAACAGAAAATTGATAAAGATCTGAAACCGGAAAGCTTTGCCCTGGCAGACTGGAAAGCCAAAGGGGAGATTTCCGTTGAGCAGATCCGTACGGAAATCAAGAATGTGATTGGTGTGCTGGAAGGAAAAGGACCACATGCAGATGAAACGATCGTGATTGGTGCCCACTACGATCACGTAGGCTATGGAGGCGAAGGCTCGCTGGCACCGGAATCGACCGACGTGCATAACGGTGCCGACGATAACGCGTCGGGGACGGTTGCGCTCATCGAACTGGCCCGTAGACTGGCAGCGCGCCATACACCACTACCTCGGCGCATCGTCTTTATTGCATTTACCGGCGAAGAACGGGGGCTGATTGGCTCTGCACATTACGTTAAGAATCCAGTTTTTGATATCAAAAATACGGTGGCCATGCTCAATATGGATATGGTCGGACGATTGACCGATGACAAACTGACGGTATTCGGAACCGGTACTGCGCCCCGCTGGGAAAAACTGGTTGAGGAAACAGCAAAAACATACGACTTGAAGCTGTCACTCAAACCGGAAGGGTTTGGTCCCAGTGATCACAGTTCGTTCTATGGTAAGCAGATCCCCGTACTCCATCTCTTTACGGGTACACACAGCGACTACCATCGCCCCTCCGATGACTGGGATAAAATCAATATTCCAGGCATGCAGCGTGTCGTTGGTTTCCTGGAAGAGATCGCCATTGCGACTGCAGAAAATCCCAAGCGTCCTGAGTATGTCAAAATTGAACGTCCGGCAACCACCATGCGTTCCGGCAATCGCCCTTACTTTGGCAGTATTCCTGATTTTGGCGGCGAAGGGCCCGGATATCACATCTCCGGTGCCTCTCCTGGCAGCCCGGCTGATAAAGCAGGCCTGAAAGCCGGCGACACCATAATCAAAATGGGCAAAACGAAAATCGACGGGCTGGATGACTTCGACCTGGCGCTGCGCATGTTCTCTCCCGGGGAAGAGGTGGAAGTGACAGTCATGCGTGAAGGAAAGCGGGAAAAACTGACCGTCAAGCTGGGAAAACCTAAATAATTTCAACCCAGTTCGTTCTGATCATTTGCGTGTATAAACCAGAGAAACGCTGCCTGTATAGTCGCTTTTCTTTCGGCCTGCGTTGGGAAACGAGTTATAAATCTGCAACAGTCCCATCCGCAGATTCCAACGATCCTCATTATCCAGCTTGAACAGCAGGCCGGTTTCGGTGGTCACACGCAAAATCTGTACGATATCCACACTGGGAGTCCAGGTCTGTTTATGTTCCAGTTTGATATGATCGGAAATCGGCCAAATAAGCTCTAGCTCAGCAAATATATCGAACGTGGTTCGCTTGAGGGTGGGGCTGTTATAAATTTCGCGCGTTCCACCGGGACCAAGACGAATTATCAGTCGCCTGTCATCTTCATTGATAAACCGATATCCCAGACCAGTAGAAAGCGTGCCGCGCCAGTCCAGATTTTCGAATTCGTCATAAGTATTCTTGTTCGTGACGAAGACGATCCAGTTAGTGGTGCGGGCAATATCTAAAGTGGCATTACCATACCAGCGATTCGCATCACGAATCCCGTTGGCTTGTCCCCAGCGACCACCGATCTCAAAATCGAACAGGTTATCATTATCAGATTTTTCGAGATTCAGTCCAGTGGTGACATAACTACGATCGGTATTCCCCGCCAGATAAGTTCCCCCCAGTTCGAACCGTTTTGTCCAGATTTCTACATACTCCCAGCACTGATCCGAGTATTCAGTAATTGGACTAAAAGCTGATTCTTCATCTACCCCCTCATCCAGATCAGGGGCCACTCCCAGGGGCTGCGGTACAGGAAGCTGATTGATCATCGAGGGTAATGGAGGTAATTCTGCATTATCGTTACTGACCAGAAGTTGATCCCCTTCTTCAACCTGAGTATCGGTCCCTTTATATTCCAGTCGATCTACGTTCTCCAGCAGAATGGACTGTACCTGTCCATCTGACAGACGAAACAGGATGTTTCCATTCTCAAATCCAATGCTTTCCCCGGAGAAAAATTCACCGCTTTTCAGGTAAAGCGTTTCCATCTCGTAAGCTTCGGCTGAATACACACTGCCCGTAAGCCCCCACAGACACACTAAATGTATCAACAGGATCTGCAGAATATTTTTAGATTGAATAAAGAGGTTAGAACAACCCATTAAACCATCCGTGGCTGGACAACTCAGTTGTAGGATTCAGGGAATTGTTGTGGAGTTCACATTTTCAGAACAGGAGAGGGGGCCGGATTCTAGTAAGGTTCCCGGTTTACTGCAATGTGTTTCTCGCTTGAATCTGGTGGCTGACCCAGCAGGAAATCTTCACTGGAAAAGCAGACAGACAAATCCTCTTAACCCTCTATTAAACAAGCACTTATGCGTCAACTATACACATAGCCTCTCTAGTTTTTTTCTGATCGCGATCAATCGTAACGGTCACATGAAATGCATCAGTTCTGCGCGTTTTCATCCCCCAAAATTGATCCGGCAATTTACGTGATCAGCATAACCGGACATTTTAACTGTCTGGAACACACTCCGTATCTCCTCCTTCCGGCTTCTCTGCCCCGAACTCAGCAAAAAAGCAGACAACATCCTGAGTACATCAGACCGCACCTGCTTTTGCGTGCTAAAGTTTTTTTGATTGCAGTTCGTTTCGGGCCAGCAGCAGTGAACTTACTGACCAGTCAATACAACAAATCAAACACTAAGCAATACTTGGGCGGTTCTAGCCCGGTTGGCAACATGATTGTTGCCTGTCGTGAGGGGGAAAGATTGAACTATGGGATTCTTGAAACGATTCTTGAAGACAACTTATCGGGATAATGCCGCGGGCAAAGCGCGCAGCAGTTTCGAAAGTCTCTCAGAAGACCAGCTGGAAACACATTTGAGAATTGCCAAATACGGCGATTTCATGCTGACTGACGCCATCCGTCCGTCATACGATCTCGAAGTCGTACCGCAGGCTGGTTATCGTCACGACGTATACACAGACAAAGAAACCGGGATTAAAATTCCTGTTTTGATGGCTTCCGCTTCCCGGGAAATCCTGTTTGACCTCTTTATCGATCTGCTCGATCCACTGGGATATGAAGTCGATGTTGTTCTGGAAACCAGTCACGACGGGTCCAATCACCAGCATCAGGATCTGTATCGCGAACACATGGATCTGCCTGTTCTGAAAAGTACACTCTACGATTACGAAGACCTGCTCCTGAATGATGGCTGCGCGGGGATTGCGGTTTTGAACCCGCAGATTCCACTGGAAGTTCAATTCGACGAGCACAAGCTGCTCATCATGTATGGCCAGGGAATTGAACAGTTCGAACAGACGCTCGAAGAATATGGCATCCCGCACATCAATGATCTGAAATTCATCACAGAAGCAGAGCATGTGCACTCTTCCAGCGATGAGTCCATCGAAGAACTGGAACAGTTGAAATACCGACTGGGGATCGATTTCGACTAATCTGAATCGAACTTCCACTGATCCCCCTGCTGTCAACTCATTTGAAGCTCCGCCTGCAAACCAGTGTCGTCAGTCATTCGATCACCGGGATTTCCTGCTCAATGACGATATCCACGAACACTGCTTGAATCAACAGGCCAGTTGACTTCAAGTTCCAGCTCAATTGTGCTCTCTCCTGTCCTGAAAACAGTCAACGTTGATTCCGAGCCTGAGCACCGTCGCCGGCAACTGTACTTTCAGTGGTTCCAGCGAATGATTCGGGCTGCTCACCTCCCCCTCTGGCTGACCATCTCAATTCCAGTGGGCACAGGCCGGGCTTTATCAGGAAAGCGTACTTTACACTGTAACATTTTCCTTGGAATCAATCTCAACCTCACGCGGAGCAGCAGATGGCTGAGGCCGTTTCAATGCGACTGGTCGTAACAGATTCAGCCCCCACTCTTTGGCATCCATCGTCAGACTGAACAAAGTCGGAACCAGAATCAGTGTAAACAGAGTGGAGACAATTAATCCCCCCAGCACCACACTTCCCAGTCCGCGATAAAGTTCACTTCCGGAACCGGGGAACAATACCAGTGGTAACAGCCCCAGGACCGTTGTGGTTGTGGTCATAAAGATCGGGCGAATACGAGTCCGGATACTTTCCAGGATCGCTTCCCGGGGAGTCATACCATCTTCGTTGATATGATTCAAAGACTGGTGAATTATCAGAATCGGGTTATTCACCACAGTCCCGATCAGGATTACAAACCCCAGCATGGTGAGTACATCCAGTGTCTGCAGCATGAACAGATTCAGAACACTGAGCCCCAGAATTCCACCGACGGCTCCCAGGGGCACGCTGAAAATAATGACCAGCGGGTACAGCCACGATTCAAATAATGCTGCCATCAACAGGTAGGTAATCATCAATGCAAGCAGCACGTTGAATTGCAGTGCCGCCCAGGTATCGCGCAGCTTATCGGCTGTACCGGACAGATTGATACGATAGCCACCCGCCAGTTGTCCGTTTTCGCGCATCGGCTGAACGATTTCTGACTGAATCTGATCCATGGCATCTTCCAGTGCCATCTCTTCAGGAGGCGAAACTTCAATCGTAATCGCGCGTTGCCGTTCGCGGTGATTCACCTGTTCGGGACCGCTTGTGATTTTCACATTCGCCAAGGCTCCCAATGAAACCAGTCTGCCATCCGGAGTCGCCACTGAGAGGGCTGCGACATCCTGAGTATTCTGAATATGGCGCGACTGACCGATGATCGTCAAATCAATTTTGTCTCCTCCCAGGTAGTAATCGCCGGCAAAAGCGCCATCAATCAGCGCGTTGGCCGTGTAACCGAGATCGGCACTACTGACTCTATTTTCAGCAGCCTGCATCAGTTTCGGTTCGATATGCACTTC
This sequence comes from Gimesia sp., assembly GCA_002706765.1. GTDB lineage: Bacteria > Planctomycetota > Planctomycetia > Planctomycetales > Planctomycetaceae > Gimesia. The sequence goes on along the minus strand of PAJV01000032.1, from coordinate 14,637 downwards.
CGGACTGGAAAGGTCCAGACTGGGAATAGGACGCACCTGCGCATTGGGAATCATCTGCTTGGACTTGACCAGTATCTGCCCGCCCATGGCAACCAGTTTCTCAAGATCGGGACCAATAATTTCAACCTCAATTGTCCGTCCTCCCGTCAGTCCCTGTTCGAACAGACTGGACTGTTTCGCGACGGTAAATGTTCCCGGCAGTTTTGATCCCGCCTGCTGTACCAGGGGAATCAACTCTGCCACACGCTGGGAATCAAAGGCCCGGATACCCATAAATACCTGGCGTCCCCGTGCCACAAAGAAAAAGTCGCCAATGACCGGATAATTCAGTTTCTTTGCTTCTTCACTTTCCGGATCAATATCCCAATAAGGTCGCAAATCTGACTCAACGGTCTCCCCCAGTTCCATCAACTGGTTCAGGTTGTAGCCCGGAGGCGGAATCAATATACAGAAAATCAGATTCCGGTTACCGGTAGGCAGATATTCCACCTTAGGCCATAACTGCCAGCTGATGCCAACAGCAGCTCCCACCAGGATGCACGTCACTGCCAGTCGTCTGATTGTTCCCCGCTGGATCCAGGCATTCATGCCAACAATTGATTTCACAAAGAAAGCCCCGCCCGATTCAATCGGCCCGATAATAGCCCGATGCAGGGCGCTCTTTTTCTCTGCCTGATCAAGATCATCTTCGGGATGAGTCGAACGCTGAACATCCTCCAGGCCCTGGTCATCTCGTTTATGCAGCAGTCGCGCTGATGCGGTTGAAATCAATGTCATCGACACGATCAGAGACAGACCGACGGCAGCGCTGATCGCCAACGCGATGTCCTGGAACAACTGTCCTGCTTCTTCTTCAATGAATACCACTGGCAGAAATACGGCAATCGTAGTCAATGTCGATGCCAGTACGGCGCCCCAGACCTCTTGTGTCCCTTTGATCGCTGCCTGGAAAGGAGATTCTCCCAGTGAATAGCGTCGGAAAATATTCTCCAGCACGACGACAGCGTTATCGACGAGCATCCCGACAGCAAAGGCCAGACCGGCCAGGCTGATGACGTTGAGGGAGCGTCCCAGCGCCCCGAGGATCAGAAAGGTACCAATGATACTGGTTGGAATCGCCAACCCGACCACCAGCGCACCACGGGCAAACCAGAATCCGGCTCCAATGATCAGCGCCAGGCTGACAGCAAAAAACCAGGGGGAAATAAAAGTTGCCGCGACGGCTGTAATTATAATGAACGGCACAACGATCAGAGTACGAATTCCCAGGTGTAGAAACGACATCAATACGATCATCGTCAATGCTCCGCCGATGAAAATATTATTCTGCACCAGGTCAACTGAGGAATAAATATAATCGGTTTCGTCGTAAACCTGAACCAGTTGCAGGCCCCGTGGTTTGAGAATATTTTCGTCGATGTCTTTGACTGCTTCTCTCAAACCATCCATGATGTCCAGCACATTGGCACCGGTTTCACGGACACAGTTCACGGCGATACTCGATTCACCAAATCGTCTGACCAGGCCGTCCGGCTTTTTGTATCCCAGGCGTACTTCCGCCACATCTCTCACATAGACCGGCGCACCATCACTGACTGCCAGTAACTGATTTTCCACTTCTTCTTTATTTCGGAACTGTCCCAGCGTTCTCACGACCCAGCGGCGTTTTCCTTCCCAGAAATCGCCAGCCGATGTATCTGCATTCTGACCACGGAGCACGTTGCGAACATCGCTAATCGTTAACTGCCGGGCCGCCAGTTGTTCGGAGTCCACGACCACCTGTAGTTCATCTTCCAGCCCCCCCAGCACGTTTGACTGTGAAACGCCTGAGACCCGCTCGAAACGCGCTTCAATTTCATCTTCCGCAAAACGCCGTAATTTGGTGACTTCGATATCTTTTTCAGGCAGAATGCCTCCACGAACTTCGGGATATTCTTCTGCCAGCAGGCGCAATCGCAGCATCGCCAGCCCCGGATTGGGGGTATTTCGTACGATTTCCAACTGCTCTTTGACTTCCGGGTGTGCCTTCTGGAAAGCAGCGATTTTTTCATCGGAAGGGAGACGACTGCTGAGAATAAACCAGGCAATCGGTCGGTCCGCGGCATTCGCCGTACTGATAATCGGTTGATCAGCGTCTTCCGGATACTCGGGCACCTGCTGCAGGCGGGAATTCACTTTCAGCAGCGCTTCATCCATATTAGTACCAACCAGGAACTCCAGTGTGATCGTCCCTTTGGAATCCGCACTTTCAGAACTCAGTTTGGTAATGCCTTCCACGCTCTTTAACTGTTCTTCCTGCTCCAGAACAATTTCGCGCTCCACTTCCTGCGGGCTGGCGCCAGGCCAGCGAGTTTCCACTGTAATCGTGGGACGTTGCACCTCAGGTGTCAGTTGCATCGGCATGCGCGTCAAGGCAACCAGACCGAACAACACAGTCATCAATACGCCGACTGTCACCTTGACAGGATTATGTACAATGGCATTAATCAGATTCATTGCTGTTCCTCTTTAACCGTCAGTGTTGATAGCTTTAGCTGTGGGTAGTGCATCAGGTGACAGGACATTTGAAATCGCAACATCCTGTCCCGGGCGCAAGCGTTCGTTGCCTCGAATGACAACATATCCTCCGCCTTTCAGATCCCCTTTTACCTGAATCAACCGGCCATCGGCCACACCAACCTGTACGGGCACCGCACGGGCTTTGCCCAGTTTGTCGCTTTCTTTTCCCGGTTCCACCACATAAATCATGGGTGTCTGCCCCCCCAGAACGAGGGCATCCTTGGACACCATTAACGCGTTCTGCCTGGGTCCCGTGGGGAGAACCGCTCGCGCAAGCATACCCGACTTCAACAGGGGACCATCTTTGGAAATCTCATTCTTAATACGTACCTTGACGGGAAAAGTTCGTGCCCGCACATCTGCCTGGGGGACAATCAATACAACTTCTCCCATAAATACCTTATCGGGAATCGCGGGAACTTCCACCCGGACTTCCATTCCCAGTCGAACATGGGGTACATGATTTTCCAGAACCTGCACCTCGACATCGACGTAGTCCAGAGCGATTACTTCTGCTACCAGTTCTCCGGAATTCACCCACTGACCGACTTCGGTATGTTCGGCAACGACATAACCATCAAAGGGTGAAATGATCGTGTGTTTGACGACCTGACTTTCGAGTTTATCAACCAGCGCCTGTTGTACGGCCACCCGGGCCCGTGCCTGGGCGATCTGTTCCTTTCGGGGACCTTCCACTGCCAGCTGATAGGCAGCTTCCGCTTCCGAATACATCTCTTCAGAGCGAATCGACTCGGATACAACCGCCTGTATGTCATCATCGTTGACTGCTTTTCTGGCATACAACGATTCGAGGCGTTTGAGACGTTTCTGCTGATATTCACTGTCTGCTTTTGCAGCCATCATCAATGCTTTCGCACGTTTAATCTCGTCGGGTCGTGTTCCATTCTCCAGCTCTTTCAGTTCCTCTTTGCGCAGATCCAGAGTCGCTTTCTCGGAGTCTACTTCCAGGTTAATGGTATTGATCAGCAACTGGGCCAACGGTTGTCTGGCACGAACAAAGTCACCTTCATTGACCGGGAATTCAGCAACCCGCCCCCCCACAGCACTGCCAATCACGCTGCGCTTGATCGGCATCACTGTGCCTACGAAGGTTTGGCCTGATGCGACTTCACGCTCGACGATCTTTGCGACATCTACCTTTGCAGCTCCCTGTTGTGCCGGGAGCGGTTGTGCTGCCATGATCATCGTACACATCACAGCAGCAAGACTGGTTGCTATTCTCATTTGATTCCTCAACGTCATATTAAATTTGTTGAATCTGCATCAATTATTTATTTGTCGGGGTTTATATTTTGCCGGGGTTCAGGAAGTTTCAAGTTCGGGGACTTTGGCGCCCAGGTTTTCCTGGACCTGTGCCAGCAACGCTTTTAATGTCTGCACCTGTTCGGGAGTCATGCCATCGGTTGCCTTGTTCCTGAGTCGTTTCAGACAGGCCACCATCTTTGACCAGACCGGTTTTGCTTCCGGCAGTACATTGATCACTTTGCGGCGGCGGTCGTGGGGATCATTCTCGCGCATGATCCATTGATCACGTTCCATGCGATCCAGAATGCGGACCAGTGTGGGAGGCTCGATCATCATCCTCTCAGCCAGTTCAACCTGCGAGAGAGGTCCTTCATAAACCAGCCAGCCGATGACCTGAAACTGACGAAACGTGATCCCGTAAGGCAGCAACTCCTGATTCAATGCATCCTGATAGAAGTGCGAGGTCATGGTGATCCAGTAACCCACACTTTCTTCAAAATCATATTGCAGCATCAGTTTCTCCTTGTATATCGAGAATCCGGATTCATTAGCCAGGCTAATCATTAGCCCTGTTATACTCATTGAATCCCCCCTCTGACAAGACCTGAATTCGCGATCTAGCCCGCTTTAACGCTTTTATTGAAGCTGTTGGGGGAGATCCAGCGATTTTTTCGAGGGAGATATTCCGATTCCAGCCGGTCCTGGTAGATCTGCACAAAGAATGATGCAAAAAAACAACAGGTACCAGTACTCAAAAAGCACTGTCGGTATTTGTTTTTTCCGTATCTGTCGGTGCCGATTTAAGATTCAGCACACAGCGAAAACCCACATCGGCGGGTGGCGTTCGCATGTTTTCTCCCGTCCGTTTCCAGACTTCCCATGATTTCTGTCCCCCGCGCACCACACGCATACTAGGTTCGACAGCTCGTCGAGGCCCCTGCCAGTCACGAACGACTCCTGCATCGGCCAGAGCCAGCGCTGCCTGATATGCATTTTTCGAATACCAGTCATCGCACCATTCGCGGGCATTTCCCGCCATGTCATATGCGCCATACGGACTACGGTCGCCGGGAAATGATGCTACAGGATCGATTTGGCCGGGCTGACGAGTCACCTGCCACAGAGGCCTCCCACTCCCCCAGGGGTAGGGAAACCCCTGCTCTCCCCGCGCTGCTTTTTCCCACTGCGTCTCGCGTGGAAGCTGCTTGTTCATCGTGCGTGAATAATTGAGTGCATCAGTATAGGAAACCCCCATTGCCGGAAAATTGGCAGCCTGCGAATCATTAACCGCAGGCTCGGGAATTTTGCCTTTCTTGGCGATCATTTCCGAACGCCAGCGACGATACTGCTCCAGCGTTACTTCATGCTCATCAATATAAAATGCATCCTGATAAACAGAAAACCGGGGTTGGGCATTCGCGTCTCCGACGACAACTCCCTGCAGGGAAACCCCGGCCGGCACCAGCACCATTTCACTATAGTCACCATCACAGCGAATTCGATTGGGAAGCCCTTGTGGTGAGTACCCGGCTTCTTTGATCACCGTAAATCCTTCCGGCAACTTGAAAGCAGAATCCGGTTGATTCGGTTCCGTCTCTGTACCAGATCTGATGACAGTAAAGCTGGTTGAATTCACTCCCGGCCCTGCAGGTAACATCGCCATAAACTCATTTTCAGTTCGACCTGCTGAACCTGGCTGCTGAATCTCAAAGTTATGTACATAATCGACGACCTCGAACTGATCATCCGGATTCCCCTCAAGAGGAGCCTGCGTCTGCTTCGCCGTTTTTTTCGGGGCAGGTTTGACTGCAGTCGGTTTCAACGTCGGTGCCCGCATACTTGAAGAATCTGCTGCCTGGCGGGGCGGTTGTGACTGTGGCTTGACTGGTTCGCTGCTTCCTCCGCATCCCGCGATGAACAGCAGAGAAAAGCTCATAATCCCTGCACATAGTTTATCTTTGACTTGATGAATTCGGTTCATGAGAGAGACCAGCCGGTTTGAATAATATGCCTGACAGTACTTGCAACTATCTCCATTTTATCACAGCTGGCTTATGAAAAACAGCGTTTTTTCATTATCTCAATCTTTTCACTCTGAGACGGAATCGATCAGCAGCTTTTCAAAATCATCCAACTCAATACAATGCCGGGCGATTTCGGGATGGGCAAACACCCGCACCCGCTTCACAAAATCGTCAAACTGCTTGCGGGCCAGTGTATCCACCACCGGAGAGACAACATGCAGTGGTTGATATTTTGCCTCACGCGTGGAATAAATTTCGACATTAAATTCCACTTCCCGATGCGTGGGAGGAGCATCAATCAGAATATCTGTCGAGATAACCGGTTGCTGCAACTTCTGAGAAAGCCGTTTTGCCAGGTTTTCACTCCAGCGCACCAGCGATGCAACAGGTCGATGTGCAATCAACTCAAATACTTCAGATGATTCATAATAGCTGAATTCGGCGACTCGCTTATACAACAGTCGCTTCGTACTGAAAATCCCTTCTACCAGTCGTTCACAGTCCGTTCCCCGGGCTTGCGCACGTAAAACGGAAATGGAATCGGATTCCGTCAGCTGAAAGTAGTTGGAGAGATCGAGCTGCGGATACAGATGGTAAAACGCCCGTGCAAACATGGTACTGGCGGAACGGACGGCATGATGCCAGTATACTTCGCTGAACATGACATAGCGGGCAAACACCATCAGTTCTGCCGCGGTCTTCCCTTTGGAACCGATCGCCAGGCCATCACCGGCGGCATTGACCATCAACGATTGAATCAGTCGGTTTTTATCAAAATTACGACCATAGGGAACACCGGCATGCAGGCTGTCCCGATCAAGGTAATCCATCTTATCGATATCGATGGGGCCTGAAAGAATCGAACGGACCAGCCGCATTTCCGGCGTATCAGAACTGGGAACCAGAATATCCAAGACCTCGGCTGGTTCAATTCCCCATTCTGATCGCAGAATCTCTGCCAGTTCGCGGCCATCTGAAAGAAACTCTCTGGCAAATGCTTCATGCCGGGGAATCCCCTCCAGCGACATATCTTCAATCAAATGACAGAAAGGCCAGTGCCCCAGATCATGCAGCAGAGCCGCCGCAATCAGAACTTCGGCAGTATGTACATCGATCGTAGCAGTAAAACGTGGGTCTTTCCCCAACTGCCAGAGATACTGCAGCGCATTCTGATATACGCCCAGCGCATGTTCGAACCGCGTATGAGTGGCGCCCGGGTAAACCAATGCAGTAAAACCAAGTTGCGTGATATGTGACAGCCTGCGAAATTCGGCTGTATCGACCAGAGCCCGCACCCGCCTGGTAAAAGGCACATCCTGCTGATAGGGAATTCGCACCAGGCCACTGCCTGACTGCAGACTCGATAACTCCGGGATCTCTACATAAGGATGGTTCATATGAATTCGACAGTTTCCGGTCGTTTGATATTACAGTTTAAGCGAGAATCGCAGAGGGATCATTGGGAGCAAAGAGTTCTTCGACGACAGAGGCAATCAGCTCATTATCTTCCTGTGCCCCTTCAGAACAGAGCGCTTCCCACAAAACCTGCCCTGCCTTGACCGCCTGTTGAACCTTAAGCGGCAACTGTTCGGTTGAAGCCGATGATCTGATTTCCTGAGCTTTAATCGCTGCAGAAAGCGTATCTGGGATGAGTTCAATCTCATCAACCGATTTAAAATCCACCATTCCCACCAGCAGTGGATTGACTCGCCCCTGAATCAGCGAGCGAACGTCATCCTGATAAGCAATCAGCGGTTTACCAAGAATCCAGGCCATCGCTGCTTCAGAAACCGCCCCTTCATCCGGCGTGCGGCCATTCAGATTCCAGACCATCGCCTCACACTCTATCACCAGCTGGTAAACATCGAGTGCGAAGATCGCTTCATGCAGAAACTGGGCAGCCGTCGGTGCATCCCAGTTGCGTTCTACCAGAACATTCAGTATCAGTCGAAATTCCATGCCATCACGGTGGGGCAGATAAACAGTGTAACCAGAATCGATTAACTGGTTGGCAATTGCTGTCATTTCTTCGCGTTCACTGCGATTGAAGAGAGGACCTGCACAATAAACACGAATCGGCTCATCAGAATGTTTCATGGTCTAACCTGTAATGCTTCCCTGCTGAATGAAAACCATTTAGAATGTTGATTGAGAGGGGTCGTGCAGAATATTGTAGCAAGAGCCCGTATTTTTTCACCCGAATCAGAATCTTTTCAGCCTGCTTCTTTAAAAAACTGGTTTTTGAATCACCTGTTCTGACTCAACCTTCTGATGCGTACTCAATCCAGATCGAATTAAATGAACCAGCGTCCTGCCACAAAGCCATCTTTTGACAGCCGACAGTTTACCTTTGCCCTGCTCTGTATTCTACTGGGCAGCGGGTCTGTCACCCTGGCCCTGCAGACTATTCTGGGGAACCAGGGTATTGCCGGTTTTTTCGTGAGTGACTCACTCCGGCATTCCCTGATCCAGGCCTGGTCGGGCCAAATCGATCCGGTCAACCAGTCAGCCTTCATTCCCTTTTTTCCTTTGCTGCTCTATCTACTGGTCGCTGCCTGCTGTTGCTGGATCTCGGGCGCATTCCTGATCTGCAAAATCCAGAAACACGCCTTCCCAACCGCATTGACAGACTGGGGAATCCGTGGATTTCGCTGGTGGTTATTGCCTGCTGTATGGGAAATTCTGCGGATCTCCTCTTTTATTCTAAACTGGGACAGTGTTGAATCACTGCTGCTGGCAACATCCCCATTCTGGTTCGCGATCAGTATCGCAGGCTGGCTGGCTACTTTGGCTGAAATGCTCATTCCTCTACAATACAATTCAACTGAGATTGAGTCAGATTCACTGATAGCCAGGGGACGAATCCCCCTCACCTCCTGTCTGATGATGGGAATCTTCACTTTCATCTTCACCTGGATGAACTGGCGATTATACGACGGCCTGTTGATTCCGCATGGCGACTCGGCCATGTATGAAGAGCACCTCTGGAATGTTTCGCATGGCAAAGGCTTTCGCAGTTATCTGGACCAGGGCCTGTTCTGGGGGGAACATATTCAGTTCATTCACCTGTTCCTGCTCCCGCTCTATCTGATCTGGCCTTCGCACCTGACGATGGAACTGTGTGAAACAGTTGCACTCGCTGCAGGAGCAATCCCCTTGTATCGTATGGCAGTCAGACACAGTCATTCCACCACAGCAGGCAAAGCAATGGTGGCAGCTTACCTGTGTTATTTCCCGCTGCATTTTCTCGATATTTCCATCGACCTGAAAACTTTCCGCCCCATTTCATTTGGAGTGCCTCTGCTCCTGTTCGCCCTGGAAGCAATCGAACTTAAGCACTGGAAAACGGCGCTCATCCTACTGCTGCTGACCCTCGCCTCAAAAGAAGATTACGCCATCATCCTGGGGCCACTCGGGCTCTGGATTGCCTGGCGGGCTTTTCAGGAGCGCAAACGTGGTACATCCACATCCCCTTCTTCTAATCTGGAAAAAATAAAAGCGATTGCACCGGGAATAAGCCTCTCACTGTTTGCCGTCGTTTATCTGGCCGTCGTGGTAGTCGTTCTGATTCCCCTGTTCCGTGACGGAGCGAAAGTCCATTACGTGGGCTACTTCAGCCAATTCGGAGAAACACCAACCGAAATTGTCGAAAACATACTGTTCAATCCCAGCCTGCTGTTCGGCCAGCTCGTGCATCCAGATACCTTAATGAATCTCCTGGCATTTCTTGTCCCGCTCGGTTTTCTGCCCCTGTTTTCCCCCAGTCGCCTGCTGGTGGCCGTTCCACTGTTCGGCCTGCTTTGCCTGAATGAAGTCGCCAGCGATCCGCGACATCATTTCCATGCCCCCATCGTCCCCATCCTGGCATGGGCGGCGGCATACGGTTTAACGAATGCGACTGAAGTGTTGCAGCGATTCAGAAAACAACATCAACCCGACGTCATTCGGAGGCCGAGTTTTTCAGCCCATTTCCTCTGGAGTTCATCTTTGGCAACCGCAATCTTTTTCAGCCTCAGCCCACTGGGACTGGCCTTCTGGGATCCGGGTTCAAAATATTACTGGCAACGTCTTTATGTGCCCGGTGAACGCGCACAGCAGTTTGCCAAAATCGAAAACCTGATCCCGCCGGAAAGTCGTGTGGCCTCAACCGATTTTATACACCCGCGTTATACCCACTTTGACCGCTCCTATGACTACAGTGAATATCCGCGCAAAGTGAATGATAATAAGCCGGGCGCACCACCGGATACCGATTACATTGTGATCGACACCCGGCACCCCTACAGCAATATCAAAACTCCCGATCAGATTCCCGAATACCATGATCACCCCGAACGCTGGGAACTGCTCCCTGATCAGACTGATGGATATTTCATCATCTTAAAGCGAAAACCGGAATCGGCTTCCTCACAAAAGCAGTCAGCCGCGCGCTCTTGAATTCCGCTTCAGGATGGCTAAAATCAGCGCCGTTTAACGGGTTTTTTGACTAATTCCGAGAGTAGTCGTCCGTTTCCAGTGACTTGCAGTGACCGTACAGCTATGGTATGCGGCATGTCAAACACAGGCGTTCATAACTAAAACTTCACTCCAGAGTATCCGTCCCGCAGGACAAGAGAATAAGTCATGGCACAACAATACATTATGCAACTGGAAGGCGTCACCAAAGTTTTTGAACAGAAAGAGGTTCTGAAAGACATTTGGCTCTCCTTTTTCCCGGGAGCAAAAATCGGTGTCCTGGGGACGAACGGTGCGGGAAAGAGTACGCTGCTGAAAATCATGGCAGGCGAGGATACTACCTTCACCGGCGAAGCCCGGCCTGCCAAGGGAATTAAAATCGGCTACTTTAAACAGGAACCCGATTTAAATCCGAAACAGACGGTAGAGGAATGCATTGCCGAAGCGGTTGCAGAGTCTCAGGCGATTATGGATCGTTACAATGAAGTCAACATGAAGTTTGGCGAGGACCCCACTCCTGAAGAGATGGAAAAGCTGATTGAAGAGCAGGCCAAACTGCAGGATCAAATCGATGCCGCCAATCTCTGGGAACTGGATCGTACGCTCGAAATTGCCATGGATGCGATGCGGGTCCCCCCCGGTGATGCCGTGATCGGCACATTGTCCGGTGGAGAACAACGCCGCGTTGCCATGTGTAAAATCCTGTTACAGAACCCCGATCTGCTGTTACTCGACGAACCGACCAACCACCTGGATGCAGAATCGGTTGCCTGGCTCGAACGCTACCTGCATACTTTCCAGGGTACCGTCGTTGCAATCACCCACGATCGTTATTTCCTGGATAACGTCGCTGGCTGGATTCTGGAACTGGAACGCGGACGGGGAATTCCATTTGAAGGCAATTATTCATCCTGGCTCGAACAAAAGCAGGCCCGTCTGGCTGTCGAAGAAAAACAGGAATCCAAACGACAGAAATTTCTCAAACGGGAACTGGAATGGGTTCGCATGTCACCTAAAGCCCAGGCAACCAAAAACAAAGCCCGCGTCCAACGCTATGAAGAACTCGCCGCGGAAGATTATGCGAATCGGGACGATGCTTCCGATATCCAAATCCCGATTTCCCGCCCCCTGGGCAGCCGGGTACTCATCGCCGAAAACCTGACCAAAGGTTTTGGAGACAAACTGCTGTTTGAAAACTTCAGTTTTGAACTGCCCCGTGGTGGTATCGTCGGAGTGATCGGCCCCAACGGAGCCGGCAAAACAACACTCTTCAAAATGATCATGGGACAGGAACAGCCTGACAGTGGAACGCTGGAGTTAGGTGAAACGGTAGAGTTGTCCTACGTTGATCAGAGCCGCGATTCTTTGAACCCGAAAAAAACCGTCTACGAAGAAATTTCCCAGGGGCACGAGCATCTGGTCGTCGGAAAATCGAGCATACATGCCCGTACCTATGTAGGTCGTTTTAACTTCAAAGGTCCGGATCAGCAGAAACTGGTTGGTGAGCTTTCCGGCGGAGAACGCAACCGGGTTCACATGGCGAAACTTCTGCGGTCTGGTGGAAACCTGCTGCTGCTGGACGAACCTACCAACGATCTTGACGTCGACACACTGCGCTCCCTGGAAGAAGGACTGGAACACTATACGGGTTGTGCCCTGGTGGTCAGCCACGACCGTTGGTTCCTCGATCGTCTGGCGACACATATCATCGCCTTTGAAGGAGACAGCCAAGTTCGCTGGTTTGAAGGAAACTACAAAATGTACGAAGCCAAGCGGCATGAAGAACTGGGCAAAGACGCAGACTCACCACATCGACTGCAGTTCAAACCACTTTCACGTTAGATCGCCTCACATTCACTATAGCGTATCTTTGTGAATTAGATTCGGCCCCATGGCCGCCCCAAGACCTTGGAATCACGGCAGCAAAACGGGGTACACTCTAATTGCTCGCGCACACCAGAATTGAGTTCAAACAGGGGACTTACCAGGTCCCCTGTTTTTTTAGCGTCGCTACTGGCGAATTCGACTTAATATGGGACGCGCTACAGAATCCTCTTTTGAATCAGTAAATGGTTTTGCTTCGCGAGCTTCCAGTTTATGTGATTCGATCCTGGCGAGTTCTACCACTTTCTGGGCAGCAGTCAGTTGTGCTGGAGTAAAGTAGGGAATTCCGCCACCTATGATCTTGTTTTTCTTTTTGCTGGCGAGTTCCTGCCAACCCATGTGACTGCTCAAATGCCAGGCGACAGCCTGCACCATTTCCAGATCATCACGTTTGGGATTAAACTTCTGCAGTACTAAGACCAGTGCCTGATCCTTGACCTGGGATTCAATGGGGCGTAACTCATAAGTCTTGATGCTGGAGGGACAGGGCTTCCCATGCTCCAGGCAAACCGAACTGAGTTTTAATTTCACAGTTTGTTCGGGGGGAATGGTAAACAATCCGTTGAAGTCAATATTCTGATTGTTTCCTACTGGATTCAGATTTCCTCCCACAGCCTGGCTGTCTCCCACCTGTGTCTGCTGACCATCCTGCAAGGACTGTAACAGTCCCGGACCTGGTCCGGCCTGAGCCAGGATGTGAACCGAAGAAACGGCTGCAGGAATTTTCACTGTGAGCGGTTCCGTCGTCAGATTGGAAATAAAGACGGAAGAACTGTAAGCACTCATGGGATAGACACGCGCCCCCAGTTGCTGCTTTTCGATTCCCGCGAACAGATCCACCTGCGGTGCATCCGGCTTGAGACTCAATTTTGTCATGACACCTTTTTTAGGAGTGCCGTTGACGGGAGCTATGGATGTGCTGCACAAAAACAGCATCATCCCCAGCACAGTTGGCAAGTGTATTCGTTTGACCATTTTCAACTCCTGTCTACCACATCACTCAACCGGTGATCTGGTAATAGTGTTCAATGCGAACGCTTTTTTAGAACGCATATGTTCAAGGCATGCACACAAGAAAAGTGCCTGCCTCGTTAAGCCCGGTGAATTTGAATAGTGACAGGATCGCGACTTAAAATCTGACAGGTAAACTGAACGACGAACACTTTACAGAACTTTGCAAGTCTGTGATATTGAGCGGAACTTATGCGAAATTAAGAATGGAAAATTAGAAAAACACAAGCTGCTCACTCTCTCAACAATAACGATTTGGTTTGAAGATTTCAAATTTTTTTTCATAATTCTTATTTAATACCGCTTTGGAACACATCTTATGAGAGACTCAAACCGAACTGTTCGCTGGGGAATCCTGGGGACGGCTCGTATTGCAGAGAAAATCTGCGTTGCTATTAATCAAGCTGAAAATGCAGAAGTAACGTGCATTGCCAGTCGCGATTCTGCGAAAGCGGCTGCCTGGGCAAAGCAACATCACGTAAAGCGCAGTGTGGGCAGTTACGAAGCCCTGCTGCACGATCCCGAAATCGACGCCGTTTACATTCCACTGCCCCCTTCCCTGCATGGTGAATGGACAGTGCGTGCTGCCAAAGCCGGTAAGCACGTCCTCTGTGAAAAACCACTGGCTCTCAATGTAAACCAGGCGCGCGAAATGCGACGTGTCTGTCTGGAGCAGCAAGTCCAACTGATGGACGGTGTCATGTGGTATCATCATCCGCGGACCAAAAAGATCCTGGAATTGATCCGCAGTGATGTCCTAGGCGAACACCGTCGCCTGACATCCGCATTCACTTTCTGCTGGGATAAAGTCCCGGAAAATGATCTCCGGTTACAACGCAACCTCGGAGGAGGCTCCCTGGGTGACCTGGGCTGGTACTGTATCGGAGTCGCGCTGTGGGCATTCAATGAATTGCCACAAAAAGTATTTGGGACAGCACGGCCCTTGAATGATGTCGACTACAACTTCTCCGGAATAATGTGGTTCAGTAAAGACCGCATCGCTTCCTTTGACTGTGGATTTGATATCAGCATGCGAAAATGGTTCGAACTGGCCGGAACAAAAGGATCGCTGGTCTGTGACGATTTCACCCGCCCCTGGGAAAATACCAGACCACAATTCCACATTACCGATTCCCAGGGAAATTCGACGAAGTACGAAACAGAAAATCCCTTACAGGAAACCTGCATGATCAATCATTTCTGCAAGATCATTCGCTCGGGTCACCTGGAGCAGCAATGGCCTGATCTGGGAATTAACACACAACGGGTGCTGAATGCCCTGGACTATTCTGCGCGAACCGAAACCGTTGTGAACCTGGCCGACTTCTTCCCTAAATAAGCGCATTAAAAAAGCACTCTCACCCGTTTGATGAGAGTGCCTGAGGTGGAGACCTCCGCCTCGATGCAAGCCTGCTTCCTTTCGGAAACTCTTAACGTA
>PAJV01000031.1 GCA_002706765.1 Gimesia sp. | reverse complement strand
TGAAATCACACCGGTTCGTGATGGTAGCCTGCGGGTCGCCACACATCGCAACGCTTCGTCCCGAAACCGCCCCGACGTCGCCGCAGATCGGTTTTCTCTCAACCCGTATCGCCACATGATCTTGTTCATCCCCCTTGACGCCCCCATGTCTTTCCACAAAATAAACCACCATGCAAAACCCAACACGCAACGAAACCACAACCCCCGGCCAACGAACCCCAGTTCCACAGATCGAACACCAGAATGAACCCAGCAACAATAACAAGTTTTCAAAGTCCTCTCCCCCGTCCGGGTGCCATCTGTCGGCTTGCGCGACAGTGCTTTGAACAACCATCCCAACCCAGAAAAACAAGGTGATCCCGAATAAAATTCGAGCCGAGCACAGCGAGCAGGAAGTCGCAGCTGCCGCGTACCTCCCAGAACCAGGCTTTCCCTACTCACTTCGCACGGCCGGACAAGCCGGCCATGGCACCCCGAAACCTCTCTATTAATTGCAATGTGTCCTGCAAAAATTAGACGGGCGTGTTTCACCGTTGACTTGCCCAACGGTGAAGGTGATCACGGCTCCCTTACCCGTTTCACAAAGCATCATAAAAGAAGTACACCAACTCCCGCAGATGAAAATCCCGAACCACTGAAAGACGAAAAAAAGAGTCCTCGTATTAAAAAGGTGTCAGGAACCTTAAATTTAAGGTTCCTGACACCTTTTTAATCGCCCGAGAAAGAATCGGATAACCCCAATGCAATTCGAGGCTGTCGCAGACAACAGGAAACAGCCAGGGCAATCACATAATCCAGAGCCACACACCCGACCTGCCTTGCCGTAGGAGATGTCCCATGTGTCAGCCCGCCTGGCGAGGTTCAACCCGGCATCGCATACAATGGGAACAGATGAAACATCCCCATCAGAATTATCGACCACGAAAAACACAAAACCAGCCATCAGAAAAAAATGGAAACCCGAATGCAATTCGGGCCGAGCAAGGCGAGCAGGAGGTCGCAGCTGTCACGTACCATCCGGAATCAAACTTCCCACTCCCTTCCAGCACAGCCGGTCAATTCGGACCACCAGCACCGATTTCCTCATCAAAGCTGGAAACACGGCTCCGTATCAGAAATCCCATTCGAATGGCTGCGGAAACAGCCCACAACCTGAACCATTGTTCCGATTCAATACACATCACGGATCATATTTTTGTCTTTCCCCATTTTTCTTCGGGGTAATTTACGTTTACTCCTTATTGGCTCTCACTTTATCGATTTGTGCTGGTAAACAGGTATGCCCGGCGACAGGCAACTGCTTCATGAAAATTTTAAAAAAAAATCGTTTACCGCATGGCATTTCGGAAATAATGAAATTTGAAATATGTGAATATGATGCAGCCGATGATCCGATGTCATTATTACAGCCTGAGTGGCTTGAATGTGAATACTTTTCCTACTAATTTCAGGATCCCAGACTACAGTATCCTCGCCAGCGCTGTCCGATTAATTCCATTTAGAATCTCGAGTGATTTATGTCGAAGAACCCGCCAGACGATCAGGGTGCATCCAGCGATCCGGATCCCAACAGGATTCCCTCTGATATCAAATCAGCCGCGTGGTTATTTGAACAACTGGCTGTCGATTCTGGTCGTTCCGCCGATCGCACACGGATTCGCCGCGCTTTGATCGAAGCCATTTCAGTCAATACGTCAGAATCAGACGACGAATGGTGGGACTGGATGGTGGAAGCCAGCCGCAGCCTGGGGCTGAAATACAAAGTAATGGATTGCACTTTTCGTGAGCTGACCGATGTCGCCCGAGAAGGCGGACGGATCATCACCCGCGTGGGCACTCCTCCAGAATGGGTAGCCCTGCTCTCGACGAAAAGAAGACGTATCCAGGTATTACAGCCGGGGCGAGATCAAAGCCGGACCTGGATGAGTGTACGCAGGATGCACAGAGCTCTGAACTTGAAAAACCGGGATGAAGTGATCCGCTGCCTGATCATTAAACCCGAACTGACCACTACCGCAGAGCCCGGGCATGAGTCGCATCCACAGCCTCCGCTGGACCGGGTGCTTGCACTGATGAAACCGGAATCCGCGGATATCTGGACGATTACCGTCTTTGCTTTAGTAACAGGATTACTGGCCCTGGCAACACCAATGGCTGTCGAGACGCTGGTGAATACGGTGGCCTTTGGTCGTCTGCTGCAACCATTAATTGTACTGGCATTAATGTTGCTGGCGTTTCTCTCATTTTCGGCTGCCCTGATAGGTCTGCAGACCTATGTCGTGGAAATCATTCAACGTCGATTATTTGCCCGAGTCGCGGCTGATTTATCCTATCGGCTGCCCCGCATCGTACCGGCAGCCGTGGAAGGCCAGTCCGGACGTGAACTGGTCAATCGTTTTTTCGATGTCATTACGGTTCAAAAAGCCTCGTCAACCCTGTTGCTGGATGGGATTGCCCTGGTGTTGAACACACTGATTGGGATGACCGTCCTGGCTTTTTACCATCCCTGGCTGCTGGGGTTCGACGTAGTGCTGCTGGGGCTGATCGTGTTTATCATCTTTGTACTGGGGCGGGGAGCCGTTAACACCAGTATCAAGGAATCAAAGGCAAAGTACAAAGTAGCAGCCTGGCTGGAAGACCTGATCGGTTGCCGGACCGCGTTTCGCTACCGGGGGGCGGCTGAATTTGCACTGGATCAGGCCGATCATCTTACCTATGAATACCTCAGTGCACGTAAAAAACATTTTCGCATCGTCATGCGTCAGATTATTTTCGCCTTAGGACTGCAGGCGGTTGCCAGTACGGCATTACTGGGACTGGGAGGCTGGCTGGTTATTTCCGGGCAGTTAACCCTGGGGCAACTCGTGGCGGCCGAGCTGATCGTGACAGTCATTGTTGGTTCGTTCGCAAAGCTGGGAAAACATCTGCAGAATTATTATGACCTGCTCACTTCCGTGGATAAACTCGGGGTTTTATTTGACCTGCCGATGGAACGCCAGGATGGCCTGCTGGCATTGCCGCACGATGAACCTGCTGAAGTCATGATCAACAACATCCCCGGTCCCGGACATCATGGTACTAATGCGGACGGCCCACACAACCTCAAGATCAAGTCGGGGGAACGTGTGATGTTAATGGGCCCCAGCGGGTGTGGTAAAAGCAGGATCCTGGATCTGTTGTTCGGATTATCAAAACCGGAAGAAGGGCATGTTTCGATCAATGGGATCGACCCCAGAGATTTGCGACCGGACGCACTCAGAAAACATGTCGCGCTGGTGCGGGATATCGAAATCTTCTCGGGAACACTCGAAGAAAATGTTCATCTGGAACGCTCTTATGTTTCGACCAGTGATGTCCGTGAGGCATTAGAATGGGTCGGCTTAAGTGATGATATCATCACTCTGCCCCAGGGGCTGAATACACGCCTGGTCGAAAACGGATATCCGCTGACGACCAACCAGGCGCGCAGGCTGATGCTGGCGCGGGCCATTGTCGGGCGTCCCCGCCTGCTGCTGGTAGATGGAGTGATTGACTGTTTTCCGGATGGCGATGCAGAACAGCTGATGGCGATGCTGTCAGATTCTGAGCGACTCTGGACGATGATTATGGTCACAGGACGACAAAGTCTCGCGAACGCCGGATCTATGATCTACAAGCTGGATGATATGCAACTGGTGTCACCAGAGGGAGTCTCTCATGTCAGATAAAAAAACACTTGATACCACGATATCCAATTCGAAAAAAAATCGCTGGTCGTTATTGAGCCCTGTGGCATACAGCGAATCAAGTATGCCTGCCTTGCGACTGGCGCGGTCATCACGCCAGGTACGTAAGATCGCGAAAGTGTTGTTTGGAATCCTCGTGCTGACGATCACCGTCATGGTGTTTGCGCCGTGGCAGCAGTCTGTCCGGGGAACGGGTAATGTACTCGCCTATTCTCCTGATCAGAGACAGCAGGTCATTCAGGCAACAATCAACGGACGCATCTCGCGCTGGGGGGATCAGATCTTTGAGAATGCGCGTGTCAAAAAAGGACAGGTGATTGCCGAGATCAGCGATCTGGATGAATCCTATGCGGCACGCCTGGATCTGCAGTTAATGAATACCCAGCAGGCGCTGACTGCTGCAAAACAACACCTGGAAGCAAATCAGCGCGCCCTGGAAGCAGCAAAAACAATCGTAGAATCTTATGAAGCACAGGTGCAGGCTTTTGAAACGGTCAAGCGTGAAACGATAAATGCGCAGAATGCTTATATTGAACAGGCGAACAAAAAAGTTCAGGCCGAACAGCAGAAGCTGGCAGAATACCAGGCAGCACTACCGCAGCTCCAGGCGGAGTATGACCGCATGAAAACATTGCAGGCGGAAAATAATATTTCGCTGCAGAAGCTGCAGGAAGTCAATCGAAAATTGAAAGAAGCGGCCAGCAAAGCCAAAGGAGCTGAATTCTATTACGGCGCTGCCAAAGATGAGCTCTCGGGCAAACAGAGCGAGCGCACGGCAAAAGTAGAAAAAGCCCAGGCTGAGATTGATAAGACAAAAGCCATGTTACGCAAAGCCAATGGCGATGTCTCCAAAGCAGAGAGTGATATAGCCAAATCACAACAGGAGCTGAATAAGGTGGAGAAGGAACTCCTGGATATGCAGGTCAAAGTTTCACGACAGGAAAGTCAGGTCATCAAAGCTCCCTTCGATGGTTACATCGTGCAGATTACTCCCAATCTGGGTACAGCTATCCTCAAGCAGGGAGACCCGATTTGTACGATCGTTCCCTTCACAGAAGACCGCTCTGTCCAGATATGGCTTGATGGTAATGACGCGCCGCTGGTTGAACCAGGCCGACACGTGCGTCTGCAGTTTGAAGGCTGGCCAGCCGTGCAGTTTTCAGGCTGGCCTTCCGTCGCAGTGGGAACCTTTGGTGGCGAAGTCGTTTCCGTTGATGCCATTGATAACGGCCTGGGAAAGTTTCGCATCCTGGTCCGTCCCGATCCCCAGGACAAACCCTGGCCTCAGGACCGGTTTCTGCGACAGGGTGTACGCGCGAATGCCTGGGTCCTTTTGAAGCAGGTTCCGCTCTGGTACGAAGTCTGGCGAAGACTAAATGGTTTCCCACCAGTGGTTTCAGTCAATGAGCCAGGCCAGAAAAACACCACAAGCAAACCTCCCAAACTACCAAAGTAAGACCAGGTAAACTGTGCCGAGTTTGCGGCCTTCGTTGTATCTTGCGAAGCAAACGCGATGATCTTCGTGGAATGTGACTCTGTTACGACTTCAGTTCAACTCACTGTTTGCATTATGTCGAATTCTCTAACTATACCTGTCGTGTCGATTAGAGTGAATGTATCACTGATTCGGACCATATTGAAACCCGCCAGTTGAGTTATGAAATCATGTTTCGAGTTTGGATCGCGATCTTTGCTTTCAGCCTGGGAGGTTGTGCGGGGTATAAACAACACCTGACACAACCTGAGCCGGATCCGCTTGATTCTTCCGTGCGAATTTCTCTCTCTGATGATTCAGTCATTGAACCTGTAAAAACACCACTGCCCGTCACAGTCACTCACGCTTCGGACGAAAAGCAGAGTGATCCGGGAGTAACTGAAAGCACAGATCCGCCATCGTCAGTCGAGCAGGTCGCAGCGGAAATGATCAACGAGGACACATTCGGGATTCCGGAGATTCCACCATTGCCAGGTCAAAACTTCACTCCCAACCCACAGGGAATTGAACTGGAAGATGTCATTAACTCGGTTTACCAGAGTTATCCCCTGTTGGAGGCAGCCCTCTATTCGCGTGATGTGGCATCGGGAGAACGGCTGGAAACCCTGGGAGAATTCGACCGAAAATTAAAAGCAGGGACAGAGAACGGGCCGATGGGTTATTATAAAACCTATCGTCAGCATATCGGTGTGATTCAGCCTCTGTATCAGGGGGGAGAAGTCTTTGCCGGGTATCGCGTCGGGCGAGGCAGTTTCCAGCCCTGGTATCTGGAGCGTCAGACGAATGAAGGGGGAGAATTTAAAGCGGGATTCTCCGTTCCCCTTTCTCGAAATCGTGATATCGATGCGCGACGGGCTGCTTTGTGGCGATCCACTTTTGGAGTGCAGGCAGTCGAGCCGGATATCCAGGCGCAATTAATCAGCTTTGTGCAGGAAGGGACCTACGCCTATTGGGACTGGGTGGCGGCAGGGGCCAAACTGGTGATTGCAGATCGCATACTCAAACTGGCTGAAGATCGAACGGATCGGATACGCAGTCAGGTTGAGAATGGTTTCCTGGATCCGCCCGAGTTAACTGATAACCTCCGACTGGTCGCCGAACGTTCCGGCAGACGGGCTTTCGCAGAGCGGAAGCTGCAACAGACAGCAGTGAAACTTTCCCTGTATCTTCGTGATGCCAACGGAGCCCCGATGATTCCGGGTCCCGAGCTGCTTCCACCATTTCCCGAACTGGATGCCGTCGATGCAGAACGGGTTGCCTATGATGCACAACTGGCATTGGAGCAGCGACCTGAAATTGAAGCGATCAATCTACTGCAGCGTCAATTGGACATCGACCATTCCGAAGCACAAAACGACACTCTCCCCTCGGTTGATTTGATCATGGCCGCCTCCCAGGATGTGGGTTACCCCACCAGTCCGAAAAATGATAAAGGGCCCTTTGAGCTGGATGCATTACTCCTGGTGGAAGTGCCCATCGAACGCCGCAAGGCGCGCGGAAAAATGCAGTCCGTCAGCGGAAAAATCTCACAGCTCAGCGCCAAACGAAAACTGACGGAAGAAAAAATTGTCGCCGAAGTCGAATTCGCTTACGCAGGTCTGATCGGTGCTTATAAACAGGCCCAGCAGGCCGAACAGGCGGTCGACTATGCCGAAGACCTGGCGCGGCGGGAACGACGAAACTTCGAAGAAGGTCTGTCAGATCTGTTAAAAGTGACCTTGCGCGAACAGTATGCCGTGGAATCGGCTGAAAAAGCAGTGGATGCCAAACTGCTCTATTTCCAGGAACAAGCCGACTATCGAGCCGCACTGGCCGAAGACCGCGTTCCCGAACCGATTCCCGAGTAAACCCGCGCCGCCGGGAGAGAGCTCTCGAATACAAGTTCCAGTCCTGTTCGGCACTGCATTCTCACCCCTTTCATTCCGCTTCCAGTTCTTTTTCCGGCGGCCCATACAGTCGTTCGCCACTGGCAGAGAAACGTCCTCCATGCACGGGGCAATCCCAGGTCTGCTCTGCCTGATTCCATTGAACCACTCCCCCCATGTGCGTGCAGATCGGGCTATGGGAATGCACACAACCGCTATGGTCACGGCAGACCGCTGCAAATTTTCCATCCACTTTACCCACGGCTCCCTCTCCAGGCTGCAACGTATCCGCATTGATTTTCTGAGCCGGTAAAACGCGCTCGGCCAGATTGCCGGCCGTTGTAGTACCTTCGGAGATCACCTTTCCAGCTGAAGTGATATTTAACCGACCAGGAGACAATTCTTCCGTCAGGCTGTTTGATTTTCCGGTAATCAGATCAGCCAGCATCGATCCCGCAGAGGTCCCCAGGGTCAAACCAGTTCCACTGAAACCGGTCCCGATCCAGACATTTTCCTTGCTACCCACTTTTCCAATAAAAGGCAGACCATCAGTTGGCTCAAAAAACTCAGCACTCCAGCGCGATATTATGGACTCCACCTGGAATCGTTCGCGCGTCCACTCTTCCAGTTGCTTTAACGAAGCCGTGGTATCGCCGGCACCAGTCCGGTGATCACAGCCTCCGACGAGAATGAGATCTGCATCATCTGTCGCGCGTCGGATATAAAAGTAAGGATCTGAATCGTCCCAGAACAATGCATCTTCCAGAGGATCCCGAACCTTGACAGCAAGAACATAAGATTGATAAGCGGGTGTTTCCAGGTAGAGTTGCTGAAAGTCAGTAAAATTACAATGAACAGCACAGACGACCTGATTAAAATGAATCTCATGGTCGGCAGCCGTCTTCAGTGATCGGGGCGCTGGCTCTACGGGACCACTGACCTGCGTCTGTTCAAAAATCTGTCCCCCTTTTTGAACAACCAGTTCTGCTAAAGTCTTGAGGTAACCCATACAGTCAATGCGCGCCATTCCCTGAACGGCGTAGCCACCCACTGCCCGGGGAACAGGAATCTGGTCGGTCCAGTTCACAGAAAGCCCGATCTTCTTCGCGGCTTCATATTCTGCTTTGACATCATCCAGGGCCTCTTCATGTTCGGTATAATAATATCCCTCGACGGATCGAAACTCACTGTTCTCGCCACATCGATTTTGAATCGTACGGATCGCCTCCAGTCTCATCAGGGTATAGGCGCGTGCCTTCCCTTCTCCGAGTTGATTCAATAACGCTTGCGGCCCCATCTCAGGATGAGCATCCAGGTGGCCGCTGCTGCCACCAGTCGTCCCGGCTCCGATGACGGAGGCTTCGCACACGGTGACCTGCCTTCCGCGTTCCAGTAATTCCAAAGCGACACTCAGGCCTGTAATCCCGGCTCCTATGATCAACACATCCGTTTGATGATTTCCCTCCAGCACCGGATACCGGGCATCCAGAGGCTGATCTTGCAGCCAGAAAGAATGATGGATCGCTGACTCTGTTTTCCCTTCAGACTTCGACTTATTCATGTGATTCTCCAGCAAAGCGGACTTCTTATAAGATGCGCGCAGTCGTCGCACGTTAAGAATGCAGCAACTCCCTGCAGAGCAAACAGGAGCCTGCTTTCATGTCGCATTTCTCATGCCACACTGCTTATGGAAAGGACAGGAATCGAATCATTCCGCGGAAAGCAACTCCCCGTTTCCGGTGTGCCTTCAACACAAATCCTGTGCGAAATCAGATAAGCAAATTACCTGTTTGGGATATTGATCAAAATAAGGCTGAAGCTTAAGGCGACCGTACTGACTTCCACTGGTTAAGTACGACATCCTGACAGACCCGCAGCTACAGTCTTGAACCGCCTCTGGACCAGGAAATTTTCAGATCGGGCTGTCTGATCAGCGATCACGGTGAACTGTCACGGTGCAGAAAGGGGGCAGCATCCAACCAGCCTGTGGGCTATGATAATCGGACCAGAGAATCCTAGTGGAGTGTCATTTTTTAATTTTGGGTTGATAGATATCACGAGAGTGCGACAACGGAGCACGTTAACAACACCCGCAACCCTCAATTTATAGCTTGACAAAGCACTGGGGATGCTACGGTGAACCGGGATTCTGGCGGAAATCGGGGAACCAGCGATCGGAATAATAAAGTTCATAAGTTGATTGAAACAAAGCAATCACGTTATGCATCATCTCGCGATCTGGCTGATCCTGCTGGAGCAGTTGATGGCTGTTTCGATCCAGCTGAAACTCATGCGCTGAATTGCCGAATCCCAACACCAGCATTTGATCTTCAGAGTTGAGCAGCGCGACATCATGATTATGCTGCATGATTGCCCGCCCCTGCTTTCGATTTGTTTTCAAGATATCGTATCCGTAAAACACAGAGCGATAATCCCCACCCAGACGCCCCATGATGGTGGGAGCCAAATCCAGCGAACAGCCCAGTGTGCTGCAGCGCTGGTTTTGCTTTTGTTCCCCTGGCTGAATCAACAGAAGCGGGATACGGTACGAACTCATGGGAAAGAGCTGGCTGCCGGACACGCGGGCACCATGATCGCCCATGACCACAAAGATGGTATTTTGATAAAAGGGAAGTTTCTGTGCTTCGCGAAAAAAATATCCCAATGCCCAGTCCGCATATTTCACTGCGTTCTGCCGCGTCTGTTCTGTTTCCGGAATACGTCCCTGGGGATAGGTATAAGGGCGATGGTTGGAGACTGTTAATATCGTGGCAAAAAAAGGACGTCCTGTCTGATGCAATTGATCCAGTTCACCCAGTGCCTTGCGAAACAGGTCTTCGTCACTCACTCCCCAGGCATTGGCAAACAGGGGATCGTGAATGTCAGACTGCTCAATAAAGTGATTGAAACCGTTAGCCTGCATAAAGGAACGGACGCCATCAAATAAGCCCCGGCCTCCCGTCATAAACAGTCGTTCGTACCCCCGCTCCGCCAGGACATGCGCCAATGTATAAACTCGATCAGAATGGTCTCGTTTAAGAATGGACTCTGTGGGAATGGGAGGCATGGAGGTCAGGACTGCTTCCAGAGCCCGAGCCGTGCGGTTGCCTGTGGCATAGACGTTATCAAACAGCAAGCCCTGCGAACAGAGTGCGTCAAAGTGTGGGGTCAGGCCTCGCTGATCTCCAAGTTGACCAACGAAATCGGACCCCAGACTTTCTTCCAGGATCAAAACGATGTTGTAGTCCTGACGTGGCTTCCCGGACGTGACCCACCGGTCGACCGGGTTCTTCGAATTCTCAACCAGTCGATCCGACGGGCCGATGACCTGTTGACGTAAGCGTTGATCAACTTCACGATTCTCCAGCGTGAGATAATTCTTGTTATAGTCGAATCGACAGGTCCAGGCATAATAAACAAAGCTGTACAGGCCATTCCACGAACACTCGTTGACAACACGATCACGGGATATCTGTCGGCTCTCCGCACTGGTGACAGACCAGAGGAGCATGATCCCTGCCAGCACCGCGGTAAAGAATCCAATACGCCTGCGAAATGGCAGTGGCGATTCAATCTGGGCATGAAAACGTTTTCGTAACAGGACAAACAGGCCGGTCCCCATCGCGGAAACCAGTACCAGTAGTTCCAGGATTGGATAAGATTCCCAGATATTACAACAGACCTCTCTGGGATAGACGATATATTCAAAAGCGAGATAGTTCAGACGTGACTGAAATTCTTCGAAGAAAACATATTCCGCAATCACAAGAAACGGAAGAAACACAAACGCGACGAACCAGGTGAGGTCGAGCAGCAAGCGACTGGTTTTAGTGATTAAGCGCTTACCTGGTAGAAATGTCAGATGTGTCAGTTGCGGAGTGATAAAGCAGAGTGCCACCAGAAGATCAAATTGTAATCCCGTCAGAAACAGTTGTGTTGCCTGTTGAACAGTGAGTTTTGCCAGATCTCCATAGCTGATGATCATGACGAGTCTTAACAGAAACAGGTATGCCAGCGTGATCAGCAGGATCAACGCCAGCACAGAATAACAACCGCCCCAGACACTCCAGGTCTGGACCCAATCCACCAGCCTCGGACGAAGTCCGGGGCGGTTTCCCGTCTCTGCACTCTGACTGACTTCCATTTCCCTGGTCACGGATTCCGCGGAATCCAGAACGGTCTCTGATGAGCTGATGATTCTGGTCATATTTCATCTTTCCCACTGGATTTAAAGGCAGCCAGATTCCGGGGATCGCTTCCCCCGGGTAAATCCGAAGCTTCAATTTCAGCTGTCAATGACTGGTTATTTACAGGTACTCTGCTGTTTCAGAGGAGTCAGAATACTCTGCTGTAACCGGGAATTTCTTCTGCGAAATCTGCAGAAGCCTCTCCGGGTTTCGGCTTGAAAGAAATCGACAAACTGCCGTCCCAGCTCTGTATTTGCCAGTTCTGCAGCCAGCTCCAGGGATCGCCGCTGGGGCATCCCTGACCGGCAAATCACCTTGAACAAGGCCTTTAGTTCCTGCTGCTCGGCTGGAGAGATTCCTTTCAATGCTAATCCAACAGCATTCAGGCCGATGATTTCGCCCTGATGATCGGTCATTGTAAAAGGCGGGACATCCTGACTGATCATGGAGACGCCGCCAATCATTGCCAGTTGTCCAATTCGTACATGCTGATGAACTCCCACATTACCGGATATCACCGCATTGCTTCCAACGTGGACATGGCCTCCCAGCAGCGCCCCACTTACGAGAGTCACTTCGTCTTCAAGATGACAGTCATGAGCAACGTGGGAATTGGTCATCAGGTAACAGCCATTGCCGATTTTCGTAGTCGCCAGTTCAATGCTGGCACGATGAATTGTCACTGACTCCCGAATCACGCAACGCTCGCCGATCCGACAGAAACTGAGTTCCCCGTTGTATTTCTTATCCTGGGGCTTATCTCCAATAACCGCGTGAGAATGAATCGAACAGTCAGCAGCAATTTCCGTATGCCCCATAATGACAACGGAAGGGCCCAGCTGGCAGTTGGCACCGATCCGGACTGGACCATCGATCACAGCGTTCGGACCAATTTTACATGATGGATGTACGGTAGCATCGGGATGAATATAAGCAGTAGGGTGGACGCGCATTTGAATCCTCATTCCAGACAGACAGCGCAGAATATCGCTGTCAGGTAAAACTGATTAAGTTCAGAAAACGAAATGATTTTCATTGTTTAACAATGAAAGTGCGCAATTCCGCTCTGGCTCAGTTTACCGAATGAGAAGTTCTGAAAAGGAAGAGATGGGGCAATGTCCGATGCACGGACTGAATTTGCAGCGCCCACGACAGTAGTGAATCGACAGAGACTGTTGTGAACCTTTTGAATGCAACCGGCGTACAGTTTTACAGAACTGACCTGTGCATTGAAAGGAGCCCCGAAGATAAAGCTGGATCCATTTTCAGGATCAATATCCAAAGGGCCATCATCAAAGTCATCGGGGAGATCGCAACCCAGTAAGACAAAATCGAGATCAAAAGACTGGTCTAGAACAGCAATATGGAGTGATACAGTCTGACCGCTGGCGAGATTATCACCATCGCAGACCGGGAACGGGGCATGCACGGCCGTTGCCACCATCCAGGTTATCACTATTTTGCGAAGCCAGTTCATATTGCTGAGATCCTTCTCGATTTACTTTACGAACTATCATAGAGGAAGCTTTGTTTGTCAAGGTTAGATTAATTTATCTCGCAAATATGAGTCAGGTCAAACCCTCTCTTTGAACGTTCGTTCTGCAACTCAGAGGCCTGGAGTGGCGCTTCAGGCCGATAAAAACCTCCCTGTTCTGTTTCACTCTCACACAGGGTGACATCACAGCCACCTGCGTCGGCAGAATCACTTACATCATCGCGGTGCGGACTAACCAGGTGGTATAGCCGAAGTAACAGAGCAGCAGAAAACTTCCCTCGATCCGGTTGATGCGGCCCGGGCCCTTCCACCCGAATCCCAGGACAAACAGCGATAACGTCAGGCTCAGCATGACAAGGATGTCCCTGTTGAACAGCGACGGATCAACGTCAATAGGCTGGATCACACCGGCTAAACCGACCACGGCCAGGGTATTGAACAGGTTGGAACCGATCACATTGCCGACGGCAATATCGTATTCTCCTTTCCGGGTGGCGATGATTGAGGAAGCCAGTTCAGGCAGGGACGTGCCAATCGCGACGATGGTTAAGCCGATCAGCAGATCACTCACTCCAAACAGGTGCGCCAGTTCGACGGCTCCCCAGACCAGGATGCGGGAGCTGATAACAACCAGTGTCAGTCCCACTAACAACCGGATCACCGCGGTACGTAACGGCAGGGCATTGCTGGCCAGTTCGCGTTCCATTTCGGCTTCGAGTTCATCGCTGGGATTTCGAACTGTCTGCCAGATCGTCCAGCCGACCAGGAGAGCAAAGACCGACAGCAGGACAATCGCATCCAGTCGGCTGATGATTCCATTCCAGACCTGCCACGCAGCCAGCAGCGTACATCCTGTCAGAACGGGCAACTCTTTACGAAGGACTTTGGAATTGACCGTCAGCGGATTGATGAGCGCAGTCAGCCCGAGGATCAGCGCGATATTAGTAATATTCGAGCCATACGCATTCCCGAGCGCGATGCCTGCATTTCCTTCTGCAGCGGAAATCACCGAAACCACCATTTCCGGTAATGATGTCCCAAATCCAACCACAACCATTCCGATCAACAGTGAAGACATGCCGAAATATCTCGAGACGGCTGCCGCACCATCGATAAACCAGTCGGTACTCCAGATCAAGAGAGCGAGTCCGGCGATGATAGCGATGATAGGAAGCAGCATTGTCAGGCCTGTTGTGTCTTGTAATTTCTGTCAATTCGAAAACGAAGGGTTGGAAACCTGTTTCTAACCAATCTGTTGCCGATTTACCAGAGGAGGCGACTTTCGGATTACAAATCAGGATATATTTCTACCGATCCGTCGGCCCGGCTCTCATACAACGGTATCTCGCATCACGAGAAATTCTTCTTCGACGACTTCAGCATCTACGCAGGCACCGATCACAGCCAGACCTCCGCACCAGGCATCCTCGCCACTCGCACCGCATCGCCTGCCCGGTCGAACGACGCTCCCCCCACTTCGTGCCCCTCGAAATACTCAAACTGATGTCCACTAAAGCAGCTGCCCTCATCGTTCACTCCTGATAATTCTGTTCTCCTCATTTGATCACTCACGCTGAATAAACTCCCCTTGACGCCGCCGCGCCGCTGGCGATAAGCGACAAACTGAGTCGCGCGCGTGACCAGTTTACAGTGCACTGAAACACAAGCCACCTGTTCCCGGTCTTCACTGCAAAACAGCCTGTTTTTTCCCGATTTGCACTGCTTGAAATCACACCGGTTCGTGATGGTAGCCTGCGGGTCGCCACACATCGCAACGCTTCGTCCCGAAACCGCCCCGACGTCGCCGCAGATCGGTTTTCTCT
>PAJV01000030.1 GCA_002706765.1 Gimesia sp. | reverse complement strand
TACTTTCTAATTTGAAATTTAACCAAGCATCATTATACAGCACTGTCAATGTACGAACCAGATGTTGTCAGTTTGTAACGGCCGTCATGTCCCCCGAATGGGGGACAATTGAGAGTAGATCTTAGAAAACTCCGTACAAGTCTTTCCGTATTCTGGTGACAATCCTGATCTACGAGAACAAGTACTGGACTTCCCCAGGAATAGTGGGCGCCTGCCTGAGAGTGTATACTCTCTGAGAGGAGCTCAGCATGTCTAGAAATGCTAAAACATCGTCGTCAAATCCTAAGGTATCACGACGTGTTTATTCACAGGAATTCAAGCTGGATGCGGTGCGTCTGGTTTACGCAAGAGGGCTATTCACTCGCTGAAGCTACCCGAAAGGTTGTTGGCTGATCGATGTCAAAGACCGTGACAGCTGATCTGGTAGGCGATGCCTTGAAAATGGCCATCGGCCGGCAGAATCCTGGGGAGGGATTACTGATTCATTCTGATCGCGGGAGTCAGT
The DNA here is from genome assembly GCA_002706765.1 of Gimesia sp. GTDB lineage: Bacteria > Planctomycetota > Planctomycetia > Planctomycetales > Planctomycetaceae > Gimesia. Next base: position 12,637 of record PAJV01000030.1, on the reverse strand, counting down.
ATGCCAGTGATGCGTATCAACGGCTGTTAAGAGAACACGGGATCAAATGCAGCATGAGTCGGAAGGTATTGACGGTCAGCGAGAACTATGGCGACCAGAAGGATCGATTAAGTCCGGAGCTTACCAGCCTAATAGGGGCAATTTTTACCAATACACATAGGGGGCTCAGGTGTTGGATTTAATAACGGGAACCAATTGGACTTCAGTCAATCCTAATTGAAATACTGTTCTTTTATACAGTATTTCTTCCGTTAAAATTGACATGAGGTTCTTTCATTGGACCACGACTACAATAGGGACTCGATTCTAAGGATTCTATGGCATCCTGAGAGCCTTTCTGAGGCAAAAACGATGGTAGGGTCGCATTTTTGGTACAGGGGCCTCCAGTGGACTGGATGGGGTTATAGTTGGAACCTGCAACAACAGAATGAACATGCGAATCCATGTACGGACGGCTCGCATGACTTTCTCAGGATATCTCGCTCAACTTTTTATAACCAAGTCTGTGGCCAGCCTACGCGCGAGTGACTTTCCGGGCGACTCTTTGCTACACAAATTGAGACATCCATTCCGGATCAGCGCCTGCCCATAGCATGAGTAAGGCCCACTTCAGATTTCCCTCCTGGCAGTGATGGCGTAACGCCACATTGGCCTGTTCCTGAAAGCTGGGGAAACGATCCTGGTATTTTTTGAATAGCGGGGTATGCTTTCGGCTGTGTCCATTTTCAGGGACTGGGGGATCGACTGGCTAGTTTTCTTCGATCCATTCCTGGAGCTGGAACACCTTGACCTCTTTGCAGAGTTTGACCAGAGGTTCAATTTCTTCACCGTCAGTGCTGCTCTGTGCTCATATCTCTGGTTTATGGGGCAAGTGAAATTGCCAAGCAGATTGGCAGCCTGGTCAACGTCTTCTGTGGTAAACTGAAATGGACCGACTCTTACCGACTTTGAATCATGCAAAGTTCAAACCGCTTGTAATCAGGAAGGGACAGTAGTGGCTGTTTTGAGGGAACCAATTTTTAGAACCGGAAAATGGAATGATACCATCCGAACCAAATCAAAAATGCGTGAGCCGCTTTCGCTGGGTGCGGCGGGGTGTAGGGCTTATGGTCGTTTTCGGGCTACCGTTTAAGATCGTCCGAAAGGCTTGGATGCATGAACTGAAAAACTGGCAAACAGTTGCAGGTCTCGTGAATCTCGATAGCCCTCCTGTGCCAGACGACGCAGCTCATCATCCGGCTCAATAACGGCTGCAGTGTCTTTACGACTTTCGGTTTTAGTTGACATTTAAAAAGTACTTTCTAGGCTGATTTTATGCATCTACGAAACATGAGGTTAAGTATCCCTTTTGTAAATTAACTCAAAGCTTCTTTAATACTTGTTATAAAAACGCTAATTTTTTTCTGAATTCTGTCCCTCTTATGAATCCAATCTCGCTATTCAATTAACAGTATTATCCTCTAGGCATCGAAAAAACCGGAGTGAATTCATGGAAAACGGATCTTCTCAGATTCCGGAAAACCAGCATGTAGTCATTTATCGCAGGGGGCAGTACATCGAAATAATACCCCCTGTCCCCGAACTATATGAACGTTTTCAGACGGTCCAGCATCTAGCTAAGGCAACGAAGTCTAAGGGGTTTCTTGTGGAAGAAGAACCATTCGTTTTAGTTTGGGAAATGAGAGATCGGTTCAACAAAGAATTTATGCAATCATTCGCCGGTTTGGAAAAGCCAATAAAGCAATTCTTAGAAGAGAGAGGATATCAGATAGAACTTACTGGTCAGCGACCAGATTCACTTCCTGAACCTAACTGGGAAAAATTATCCAGCAACAGAGCTAGCGATCGTCGAATGCTCCGATTCGTTCAGCAGAATGAACGCGGAGTGATTGCATACCGAAAAAACGAGGTGGAAGTCGAATCGTTAATAGCTCAGATCGCGTTGGTATGGCCTGAAGAATCCATAGTCGTGATAGTCACCAGACAACGAGATGCCAAAACGCTTTTTAATAAGCTTAAAAGAAGAGGGCTCTATCAGGTTTCGGTGGCGACTACACATAAAAAGCCAGCTATTGGAAAACGAATCGTAATAGCTACCGATAACGCGCTCAAACAAAATGAGATCTGTACTGAATCGCGATCTATATGTATCTGCTTGAATCCCACAGAAACGGTAAACAGAAAAGATTGGCCACTTCAAATTACAGGACGCTTATATGCATTGCATGATGACGTCCTGGCGTTATCTAAGCAGCAAGTAGACTTCATGGATATGTTTTTTGGCCAAGAATGGTTGTATATTCCCAAGCATGATTTTTTACAACTGGTTCCGGAAGTCTACTTTATGGAATACAAAGGGGGTTACACAGCAAAAGATGGAATACCCCTGTGTAAATTGAAACGAGAAGCTGTATGGCGAAATGACAAAAGGAACCGTTTAATTTCTGGACTTGCAAAAGCGATAGCATATGATGATTTCAGAGCAATTGGTGCGAAATATCCGTCAGTTTCTAAGCCGCTATTGCCAAAAGTTTCTGAAAGAGTAGTGGTCTTAGTGGAAAATCTTGAGCACGCAGCCAGATTGTTAAAGTTCTTAAAAGGGTGGCCTATCGTTGCAGGATCGGTTGCGGACATTAATGCACATGGTTCCCAGGTTCAATATGCTTTAACAGAAGGGAAGAAGCCAGAATCAGCTGTATATAGCGATATAATTATTACCAGTTCAGCCTTGCAACAGATTAATTGCGATGGGGTATTGATTCGGGCTGATGCCGGTATAGGATTGCCGCCATTTTCACGAAAACGTTTAACAGTCGGAGATCGCGTGCCATCGAGCTTTACGATCATCGACCTGACGGACCGACACCACCCATATTTTCGGAAGCAGTCTCAGTACCGGAAAGAAGAATACCTGGATCAAGGTTGGGTTGTGAACGGCGAGTCTAAGAATTCAAGTGAAAGGAGAGAATTTCTGTTTGCTACCACGAAGCCGAATAGAACAACTGTTATGTTGCTCCCCTATTCACGGCAACAGTCACCAAAGATAGACACTGCTTATGATTATTATTTGTATCGCAAAGAGAAACGTGACCAAAAGAGTGGGAAATCCCCGAATGTAATCACACTTAAGCAGATCGCCGATCACGAGTATCTTCTGTATTGTTTTCAGGAACTCCGCCGATATGGAGGGCTAGGGCCTGGAAAAGATGAGATCTCATACTTTGACATCTCAACCTCCGACTGTGCCAAGGTATTCCGCAAGCTGTCAGAGTCACTTTTAAGAGGGCATTATCGACCTCAATTTCCCAGAAAGGTGTCGATCCCAAAACCTGGGACGGACGAAAAAAGGACTTTGAAGATTAATTCAATCTTTGATCGATCAGTGTCCATGGCGTTACACAAAACGCTGGCTCCTCAGCTGGATAAGTTGTTTTTAGAAGGATCATATGGAAATCGCACAAATCGAAGCCCATGGAAAATGCTGGCACAGCTTAAGAAAACGGTAGAAGAAAAAGGCAGATGGGTATTAATAATTGAAGATATAAGGAAGGCCTTTGATAATGTTAAAGTGAAAGACATCATCAAAACGCACCAACAGGCTCAACTGGAGCTAAAAGAGAAGCATGGCATCAAGATTAATGACTCTGTAGTGAATTTGATCTCGACTATTGCGAAGGGGGTGACACAGAAAAGAAAAAAAGGGATCGATCAGGGGAGTAATTACTCTCCCCAATCTCTCAATGTATTGTTACATTATATACACGACGTGCCGCTAAATGCGGAAGTCGCGTTTCCGCTCTGGTACAGGTATGTTGATAATCTGACTTACCTTTGCGAGAGCGTGTCCGAAGGCCAGCGAGTCCTGATAAAAGTTCAACAAATTCTCAACAGTGCGAGTCTCAAGCTAAAAGGTGAAGATGGTATTGTTGATCTACGGAAAACCACAAGCTCCTTGCTAGGTTTTAAACTTCGTAGGTCAAACAATCAACTCATCTATCTTATAGCTCCTCGTTCTTGGGAGAATTTAACAGAACAACTCGCTCACGCCCATAAAACCGTAGATCCAGCTACAAGATGCCGCGAGGTTATTGTCGGCTGGTTAAACGCAATGGGGCCGGCCCTAGAGAACGACGGTGACATCGTCGCTAAGGTTTGTGGTATTGCTGCTCTACAAGGGTTTCAGGAACTCGATCCGACTCTTCTAGAAACGACAGTAACACAAGCACAAGAGCGATGGGTGAAGTTGCTTAGAGATATCAAATACTCTAGTGTGTAAACTGAACTTCAAACGTCTCCGCCTGTTACGGAGTTACAAGTAGGCTAACTGCTTGATGCCGGGGATTATTCTCCGGCTTTTTTTATGCACCAATAGTGGCACAAAACGAAAACACTGAAGCTGTTTAGGGGGATTGATTTCCTTTCTGCTTCAGTTTATTTCAGAAATAAAGTAGGCAGAGAAGTTGAACCTTCTGTTTGATCGAATCTGCGCGATTTCATTTTGCCGGTTCCAGGGGAATCGGTGGCGTCAGTGAAGTCTGCTCATCCCGCAGGGCTTTGACGTCAATCGGATCGTCAGTCGTCCACTGGCTGACTGACGGTTGATGCACCATCGCGAACGAGGTCTGCAGCGGGTAATTGCAAATGCAGCCGGTCGAGAAACAGGGCACGCTCAACAGACCGTCGGCGGCGACCAGACTGTTGCTGCACCCCGATCGCAGGTTCCGCAGACTGAACCCTTTCTTTTGATCCATGTCCACATACGTGGCACAGTTGTTTCGCAGAAAGAGCAGGTTCTGATTGCCCACGGTGTAGTTACAGCCGCTCCGCTTAAACAGGGGGGAGGCAGACAGCTGCTTACCGGTCAGCAGGTCGTACTTGATTCCCGCCTGGTTTGGATATCACCCGGTCATTATTCAGGATGCCTGCCCCCCAGTTTATGTTTTCGTTTGATTGCGAGTGTTCAAAGATAAACCAAATTGGGGAGTCCAGTAACATATTGGACTTCAAAAGCTTCGAATTGACGATTAGATTCTTTATCTTTGTGTTCTGCTTTTAACCGAACAGTCATGCTGTTAAGTTCCCAATCAACATTTGAAATCATTCTCATCTGGTGATCGTGAAACAAAACTCTAAGAACAGGTTCGGGAGAGAAAAGTGGTATCTGTTCCTTGGGACATTAATCCGAAAACGCCCGACCCGGGCAGGGCATCCATCATCCCAACTTTGGTCGTCATCTGGTCAACAAGATGGACGAACTCGGGATCGAAAACGTTTTCGTCTACACACCCGAGTCAAAGAGACATAATATCAGCCGCGAACTGGTCGAGTTCTTTCAGAAACAGTTCGACGCCGTGAAATCGTCAGAGTCCGAAGTGAGCGTAAAGTAAGTCGCCCGCGAGATCATTTTGTCTCTGTTAAAACAAAACAGAATTCGTTCTGCTTTCGTTGAAACGGGGATTCTTCCAGCTGCGCCGACGTACCCACCAGAAAGCCGCCCCAGTCGGCAGCGCCCTGGCCCCAGTGACCGGTGCGAATTTCTCTGTTCGCGGCATCTCGCGGGTCATACACCCTGTTTCCCTGAACCGTCAGCAGAGGACTGTTCAGACTCATTCCGTCATCCTCTTCTGAAAACTGAAATTCGAGCAAGTTCGCTGCTTTCAGGTTTGAGCCCGGAATGGGAAAGGAGTATGTTTGAGGCGTCTGGGGTTGAATCTGTCCCACGACCTCACCGTTCCACACAACAGAGACAGTTCCCCGCGGCGTCCGTTGTGTTTTGGCGTTGGTGATTTTGCTGCCCACGGTAAAGGTCAGTTCTGCGCCCTTGTTGCAGGGGAAGGACTTCCGCCATTCATGACAACCAGGGTACGTTTGCGAACTTCATCGGTCGCCGTACTACGGACCTGAAACGTCATCATCCCTTCCGGCAACCCACGGGTATCGACCGTCGCTGAATAAAGCGTGCGGTAAAACGGTTTTCCGATCTCCTGCATCGGTTGCCAGTCTTCTCCGTTGACCGAGAATTCCAGACTTTCACCGGAACGGGGCTGCACGAGATAGGCCTGGATTTTCTCTTGCCCGGTTAAGGGGGCGCCATAGCGGTGCCAGACGATGGCAATCCGCTGTCCCAGACCTTTGTAAAAGCAGTCCATCTGCTCGCCGGAAACATGATAAATCAGATATCCCTGTGGCGAGAGATCCGGACAGAGCTGATTCGCTTTCGGATTCCACCAGCATCCGGCCAGCGCACCTCTGGTCCGATAAGGAACGGGGCTGGTCTTGTGAGTCACAATATGATCGTCGCCCACCAGTTGCAGCCTAACGTCATGCTGCTCCGCGATCTGGTGAAATCCCGGGCAGTATTCCACGAGATCGTGTTCGGAGGTCGTCACTCCAAACGTGCCGGGCGAACGCTGCTGCAGATCCTGCTGCAACCATTTGATATGCATGGGTTGAACCTGAAGCGTGGGATAATCGAGCAGGCGTCCGTTCACTTTCAGCTTTCTCTGTCCCAGATGATAGCCATAGTCGACAGAAACGAAGTGAATCTTCCCATATTCGAACGAAAAGAAATTCGGACCCAGGTATTCCCAGTACAGGGGCTTCGCGCAACGGGGATCCCCGCGGGGAAACTCATCCAGTCGATAGCAGGAGTCCGTGTGATCACCGGCGACATTGTAATGAGGTATCGACAGATGATTCATGATCCCCACATAGTTGCGGAAAGCCGCGTGCCCCTGCCCGGGTGTGCCCAGCAGGGCTTTGTGCAGATTGAGCAGGTCGCCGCTGTTGACCACAAACCGTGGTGGGGGCGTCAGGCCGTTTACTTCTCGCACGAATCGAATCAGTCCCTGCAGCGAGCGGGGATTACTTGAGACATGCGTATCGGTCACATGAATAAAGACAAATTCATTTTCATCCTCACTCGACGACTGGAGTTCGAAATTGACTTCCTGTGCCAGCGGCTGATACCAGTTTCCCTGGACATCATAGCCCGCAGGACGCGTCACGTTGATAAACACGGCCCGGGGATCAGGCTTCAGCGAATACGTGCCTCTCGAGTCTGTTTTTACTACCGAATAACCATCAGAAACAGAAACGCCGCTCACTCCACTGGTTTTTCCCGGAGATTGCACAACAACACGGCCGGTGACCAAGGAAGGGACCGGCGTGTTATAGCGGGGTTTCGGCATCTCCTTCAGAAGCAGTTTCAATGGTTGTGACGGCTCTGCAGCATTTGATCTCTCAGCTGCAGAGAGACTGTCATTGTCCGGAAGTGATCCGATGCTCAAAGCAGCAATGATACAACCAGACCAGACTGAAAAACGCATTTGACTCTCCTGTCACTTCAATAGTGCAAACTTGAATGAACCATCGACAGGGTTCTTTGTTACTTCAACAACACCCGGGCAACGCTTAATACTCACCCAGTACTTCACCAGCATTATAAGTGCCCAGCCCCGTATAGGTATCACCATTTATGTTCTCAGAGAGAACTTTGACGCGTCCGTCTGCAAACACGAAATGGCAGCCTCCCACATGCATGCTGCTGAACAGGTCGTCGGCATCGGCACCATTGATGCGATACGTATCGTTGGCATTGGAGAGAATGTCGCGGGAGTTACAGGAGATGACTCCGATTCCAGAGCGGGTTGTAACAACCAAACTTAAGGCTAAGGCTTCTCTTGTTATGGTTGGTGATCAGCGCCCTGTTTTAACAGGTCTTTGACATGCAGCAGGATGGCAGGGTCTGCTTTTACCGTTTCGGATTCAAGCAGCTTTTCCTGCAGAGCCGGTGTGAGCTTCTTACCCTGTGTCCCATGATTCATGATCAGTCTTTTGGCAGTAGCACGTGGTGCGCTATAGTTCTTGTCACCATCCACATCCAGATAGATTGGGTTGGTGATTGCCTGAGTGGCCTTGCCGTAAGTTGTCCAACCTGGCAATGCAATGCCATCACCCAGGACAAATGCTACAACGTATGCATCATGTGGTGGTAATTCAAGTGAAAACTCAAGCGTCTGATCTGTGGGCTCATTCAACGTGGATCCGATTGATTTCCAGGCGACTTGTTTTCCATTCACATAGATCATGGCTTCGCGAGGACGGACCCATGAAGGGGCTGCAACACGTAAAGTGACAGTAAATAATGAGTTTTTGTTATTACTGCCGTTTTTGAGTGATGCTGCTGGAACGAGGTCTCCCATGCCAAAATGTTCATTAATCTTCAAAATTGCAAAGATGCCCGCTGATGCCGTTGCCCGACCTTCCGTGAATGCGCGATAGACCTCTTGGCGATCGATATGAGATATGTTATCGGTATGACTGTTGAGATAGGTACGGGCCTGGCCAACTGGATCGTTGACCGTGTGGGAGTCAGTGGCCCCTACGGCGGTAAGCTTTAATCCGCGATTGATCACTGACATCCAGTCTTCGAGTGCGTAGAAAAAATCAGGAGTTTCGTTTGCCGGCTGTACCACTTCATATCCGTTGAAATTAAACGTAGGTCCCTCACTCCACTTCCCTGTGCTGCGATTGAAATGAAATCGTCCGAAGGGGCCCTTAGGAATGGAAGGCCAATAGGGATGATTCAAGATAATCACTTCTGCCCCTTTCTTCCGCATGTCGGCGATCAGCTCATCCCAGTTATCATCTTTCAGGAACAGAGGGTTTCGACCTTTCACACCGCCGGGGACTGACTTCGCAGGATCAAATGGGAAAGCAGTAAAATGCCCATTGTGGGTTGTGATTTCATCTCCGGAAATTGAATGAAAATGAGTTTGAGTCCCCGCAGCCTTTTGATAGGGCGTGTAATCGGAAATGTGATTGTGATCGGTGGCTACCGCGACTTCAATGCCTTCACCGGCGATTGTAATCATACGTTCTTCAAAAGTGGCATTTCCGTGACCACTGCCAGGTAAAGTATGAATGTGGCTATCACAAGCGATAAATCCGGTTGTGTCGACTTCATGTGAAATGACCAGCGTCTGATTCTGGGTCTTGTTGTTCTCGACGACGATGGGCTGTCTGGCTACGCCCCATTCCATGCCACGTGTTGCATACAGTGTATACTTTCCCGGTGGCAACTCGAATGTATCTCCAGTTCCCAGTGTATAGAGAATTCCAGGTCGAACGGCGGTGGTCGGCTGACGTGCATTGTAAAGTTTTGCAAGTTGCCCGCGATGGTTTACCACTGTGATACGGGCTGGAACGGGCTGCCCCTCTGGTGTGCTCACCTTCACAGTCACCGCTTCCAGTTGGAGTGCCTGTTTCAGGGGGTGGGGCTCCAATTCAATATTTCGTAAGACCGCAGGCTGCCCTCGGCCACCGATCGTCACTCTGTTCTCACCATTTTTGAGAACATTGGCAGGCACTGCAAAGCCGATGTGGTGAAACCCATCATGTTTTTTGTCCGCACCGATCTGAGGAGTATGTGCTTCCAGTCGTCCGAGCAATTTGCCATTGATGTGAACGTTCCAGTATCCACCCGAACTTTGTTTTTGCAGATCCTGATCGAAGAGCAGGGCAAACTCAGTCGCGTTGATTTGGGAAGAAAACGTTTTGCTATACGTGACTTTCTCTTTAATCTCATGTGACTCACTATCGATAACGATCGTCTTCAGAGAGGCTTCCAGAGTGCTGGTGAGATTACCGACTCCACAGACTGCTAACAGAATCAATGTTCTGATATGACACAGGACCATTTGCTGGACTCCTTTGGTGGTTGATTGGTTTTAAAGCGGGCCGGACTTACGACGGATGTCTTAATATTTCCCGGGAATGGGTTCCAGGAATGCCTGATCGTAAACTCTAACCTGGATCGCATCACATTTAAACATAACTTCTTGCAAACTATTATACGCGGTCCATATGCCCATGGAGACATCGCCGGTTCACCAATTCTGTTCGCAAAACTTGTTGAATTCGGTACAGCAAATCAAAGCACCGTTTTCATTAACACATTAATTCAGACGCAGGAGTCCATGTCTGATCTGCAGTGAAATCGAATCAAATCAGAGCCCCGAGAGATACATCATATTTTGTTCGTGAAATTTGTTGTGTGCCGTACAGCAAACGAAAACGAACGTTTTTCTGACCGTTGTTTACAGCTATGGACCCTCCCTTCTTTATAATCCTCGCCTACGATCCCATTGAGCTCAGCATTCCGTGTTTGCAGCGTCGTGATCTGCAGCATGAACCGGTAACGATCATCACTGTAGTCACGCTTGACCACAAATTTCTGAGGAGCAGTTACCTGACGGCCGATGGCTCCCCCACCGATGACCGTTGCAGATATCTGCGAAACATTAGCAGCAGGAACCAGACTGCTCTGTCTCTGGAAACGGTGTACTGTTTAATTTGTCATTTTAAGTCTTCTTCCGAATCAGTATCATCGAAAAACCAGTCGGCGTCCCAGTCAAAACTGCTCAAAATCAGTCCCGACTTACCAGGTTTGAGTTGTTCGGGATGCACGTTCGTTAAATATTCCTCTGCCCACTTTACGGGATTACAGCCCGGAAAGGGCTCGGAATAATCTCGCCTGACAGGAATCTCACATTCAAACGCGGGATTGGTATTTATCCTCAGACGCGCGAAGTATCGTCCCTCTCGGGCCAGGATAAACATCACGGCCCAGTCAGTTCGACCAAAGACACGCGCGAAGGTCTCTTCATCAGTCGGCCTGGGTTCCGGACAGGCTCCCGGGTGACCTCGGCAACTTCCTGCGGCGACTGGCGTTGCTCAATCCTATCCAGAACTGGTCGCTGACGACGCTGCGTAAGAAGCAGATCAAGATTGGTGCCAAGCTGACCCGGTATGCCAAGTACGTGTTCTTTCAACTGGCCGAAGTGGCTGTGCCCCAGAGATTGTCCGCTGCCGGTCACGCATGATGTGAAGTGGAATTGTATCAAAATAGCGGAAAACGGAGTTCCTCACAGAGAAAAGGCTGCGCAGAGACCGTGTTGACCACTGAAAAATGATTCGCTCGGCGGCGGTTCCCGAATCTCAACAAAGGTGGCGAAAAATCACTTCGTTTTAGACACAGGGGACCGCAGTGGTTACAATCAAACAAAATCCATGCTTGAATTGGTTTCACGTTGATCCATATCGGAAATCTCGGTTTATAGTGCAAAGAGATTCTACGGAACAGTCGGACGTAAGGCTGTTCCTGAAGGAAGCAATAGTTGAACGGAAACGATCTGAAGGATACATGGCACAAGCAACAGGATACGAACACACAGGCGATAGTCACGCCGGTCATTCACACGGCCTGACACATAATGACTCTCTGCAGGGCGTGAGTACAGCACGGCTGATCTGTGCCATTCTCCTGAATCAGCTGTTGACGGTCGGACAGGTGGTGGCAGGAATTTATTCAGGCAGCGTGGCGTTGCTTTCGGATGCAGCTCACAATTTTAATGATGCGAATGCGCTGCTGATCGCTTATATTGCCCGCCGAATTTCTCGGAAGCAAGCCAACAAGCGTTTTACATTCGGTTATCGGCGGGCCGAGATGATTGGTGCGCTGATTAACCTGACGCTGCTGGCGATTGTAGGTCTGTACCTGGTTTACGAGGGTATCACCCGTTTTTTTGAGCCGGAACATGTCATCGGGTCCGTTATGGCGTATTCCGCGATTCTGGCACTGGTGGTCGACGTGGGTTCGGCACTGTTGTTGTGGCCCAGGAGCAAGGGCTCATTGAATATACGGGCCGCCTTTTTTCATAACATTGTCGATGCCCTGGCCAGCATAGCGGTACTGGTGGGGGCAGGTGCTATTCTGTGGCTCGGCTGGGACTGGGTCGATCCGCTGATTACGCTGCTGATCTCCGGTTATATTCTGTGGCAGGTCTATAAAATGCTGCCTCAGGCGATGCGGATGCTGATGGAAGGGACGCCAGCAGATATTGATGTTTCCGCGCTGATGGAACGGATTGAAGAAAACGAAGATGTCGTCGAAATACACCACTTGCACCTGTGGGAACTGGATGAAGAACACCGGGCCCTGGAGACACACGTGGTAATCCGGAAAGAGAATGCTGAGCAGATGGAAGTCATCAAACAGCAGATCAAGAAACTAGTGGCTGACGAATTCAAGATCAAGCATACGACACTGGAATTTGAATTCGATGGCGATGAAAAAAAACAGTGCCACGACACGCAGGTGATCGCCGAGCATTGATGACACTGGTCCAATTACATTCAGAGTGGGCAACTGAAAGCGAACTTCAGATCACCAGTCTCACCGTGATCGTCAAAGGGGGGCAGGGTCTCTTAGGACATCGTATTGAACGAGAAGGGGGAGGCGAGTGACTTAATGTAGAGAATATCGGTTAACGGACCAAAAAACGATTTCGTAAGACGTTTTTATGAAACAACTTAAAAGTCGGGATTGTCGAAACAAACTGGAGGGTGATCTCATGCCAGCCGTGAGAATCTAGACTGTGTCCTTTTTTTTACTCTCGTGTCTTCAGGGCCATTTGGACCGAGTATCTTAGAGTGAGACATTCTATGGTAAAATGTGATGCACTCTAGTCCCAAGACAAGCGACCCTTTGAGTGTGAGTGGGAGCAAACATCGGCGCAGGGGTTGGCTGCTGGCGGGATGAATTCGCCGGAACATGCGGTGGATTTTGGTTGCT
>PAJV01000029.1 GCA_002706765.1 Gimesia sp. | reverse complement strand
GGATGCGGAAGCAAAGATTGAAGAGTTGGTAGTCCGCATCGATAAAACCGAAGCGCAGCTGGCAGCAATCTCAACACAACGTGAACTGCTGAAAGTTCGCGATTTGACGACAAGTGGCTCACAGTTGCTGTCCCAGATCGATGATTTATTCAATCAGAATCAAGTAGTCATCACATCCAACCCGGTCCGCTCAGTACGCGAATTGCAGGCTACTGGCAATCAGGTCCAAACCAGTCCCAGCCGAACACGCGTCACCGCATTTTTGGCACAACGGGGTGAGGGAAAGGTCTCGGTATCCTTCTCGAAGCCAAAGCCATCCCAACCCAAAATCGAGGAAGAATCGGTACCGATCTTTCAGCAGTCTGCGATTGGGAAATAGCTGTTGATGTGAGTCAAATTTCAAGTTGGCCAGAGGCCATTCGATCGACTCAATGTACTCGGATGAGAATTATATTGTGAAATCACCTCCGGATGTCTACTGTAGCGGGGCTGGTGGAATTTTGTTAATTATCTCGACAAAATGTAGCATGCAGGTAGACAAACAGTTCTCAAGAGTGGACCTTTAAGTTGAATAGAGCATATTTCTATTTGGTGCGCAACAATCGAAAGCATATCTACTCTTGGAAATAAATGCCTATTTTTGATCAAGAAATTAAAACTCTTTAATTTTCGCATCGGCCTCAAATTGAAAAAAATCATTAACCATTAGCTCAGGAGTTCGGCATGAAGTTTCTTTCCATAGTTTTTTTCATACTATTAATAATTACATCACTGACATGGCAGCTTGCATGCAACGCACAGCCCGAAACAGACAGTTCCAAAAAACAGGGGAAAACCGATCTCATTCAGGTCAAACCCAAATGGAGAGTCGGAGACCAATGGATTGTCCAAACGGAAACACAAACTTTACAGGAACGTAATAGTCTGAACGTAAGCCAGAAGTCAGTGCCCGTTTCATGGCTGTTTCATGTTTCAAAAATTGAGAAGATTGCAGGTGCCCCCGCTTTTCGGGTGGAAATTACCAGTCAGAGTAAAGAAGAGTCGGAGCATCCTCAAACCACGTTATGGATAGACCAGCAAAAGGGCAGTATCCGCCAGATTCAAACTCAGATTCCCGTCCAAGGTGGTTTTCGCACGATTACAGAAAGCTATAGCAGTCAATCAGATCAGCCAACACCCGTGATTGGCCCCCTTACTGCATTACCCCTTGATTTGCCTCTCTTTCAGCAAGGCACTAAATCGACGGGTAGTTTTCAATATCAATCATTTGCGGGTCCAGCAGGGACCAAGGCAGTAGGGGAAGTTGGCTTTACCAACTCTGTTGAACAACAGTTTGAACAGACAAAACCAGCTGAAGTCAAAAAAGCATTGGGAGATTCATTTGTGAAATCGTTGGAGAGCAACTCCACTTTGAGTATTCAACTCAAAGGAGATTTTCGGCAGGTTAATCAAATTTGGCAAAAAGACGTTCCGTGGCCCATTTACAGCGATAACGGCAGTACCAAAACCAAATTAATCAAATTCACACCTGCCAAATAATAAATTCATCGGTCATTCAGCCGAATGTTTTCGGCAAAACATCATAAGGACAGTAATCATGCTTCAACATTCTAAAAGTTTAATCAGCTTCAGAGTAATTTCTCTGAGAATGATTTTGGCCTTGTTTCTCTTTACGGGAATATTCTCATTCAGTTCTTCCAATTGTTCTGCAGAAATAGAAGAAGCTCACTCAAATCTTACACCTTGGTCTGGTTACTGGTGGCCACATTATGAAGGAGCGATTTTAGGTCCTCTTTCTAAATACGATAAAACGACGGGCAAGAACTCAACTGCTTGGGAGAAAAATAATCATCCCTCAGGAAGCCAGGTCCCTAAATGGTTTGGTTATTGCCATGCCTGGGCGGCTTCTGCTGTGATGGAGCAGGAACCCCGGAAAAGTCGTCAGGTACAGGGACCGGCTAGTTCCTTAGTTTTAAAAGTCAGTGACCAGAAAGGTTGGCTGGCTGTTGGTCATGCTAAAGATGTGGCGAACAGTTATGGTGACCGATTTGGTGACAATCGAGGATCAGAAGATCGCCATGATTTGGCACCCGATCAGCTGTGGCGTTTGCTCAAATTATATGTCAAACAGCAGGGGATTCCACTGATTCTTGATGTCGAGGCAGGGGATCAGGTATGGAACTATCCAATTTATGCCTACAGAATTCAGTATCAGCCGCAAGCTGGAACTAATGGTATCTATCAGGCAAAACTTGGATTGTGGATGGCTGATGATGCTGTTGCTCCGGATTTCGTGGGCGTAAAAGTACGCTATCAGACTTATCAGTTTACATTTCGGATGCAGAATGGTTCCGTATTGATGGGTTCAGGAAAGTGGGTGGGAAATAGTTTGAAAGATCATCCGGACTTTGCCTGGTATCCGTATGTAGCGCGCCCTGAAAATCCAGAGATTGATTATAAACTGGTGAAAAAAATGCTTACAGGTTCGGGAGCCACAACATCTCCAAATGAGAATCGGCCAAACACCATTGCGGATAATAATCGTCCTGATTCTGGCAACAATACTAACAATGACAACTCCAGCACAACGGAGTCACGTCCGAATAATCCAATCATTCCCGAAGGCGTTGATCTACTAAGCCCTCTCGAACTGGCAGCATTGGTGATGAATCGTACCGCAGCATTCAACTTCGATGTCTCCATCGATCGTTTTGAAGGTGGGATTTATAGTGTTGGGGAAACTTTTAAGATTTCAGCTAAGAGTGAAAAGCCGGGATATCTCTATCTGTTACATATCGATCCCCAGGGAAATTTGGATCTGATTTATCCACAGGCGGGGCAAGATAATAAAATTCCTGCTGGTAAGCTGATCCAGATCCCTGCACAGAAAAGCAAACAACAGTTTTTGGTCCATGGTCCCAAGGGACAACATCGAGTCACAGCAGTAGTCACGACTCGTCCGTTGTTACTTTCAGGTTTGATTTCTGGTACACAACAACAGCAAATGACGCAACAAAAAGTTGATAAACAGAAAACTGAGTCGCGGCCAGTTTCTCAGAAGCAGAAATCAAAGTCTCAAAATCAACCACAGAATAAAAAGGTGGCAGGTGGAGCAGGTCAGGAGAATTTGAAAGAGTATCAGTCCTATCAAACTGGTCAATTTCGCTGGCATCCATCACAGCAAAAAATAATTAGCGAACTTCTGCAGCAATACCTTCAGGATCAAAAAAATCCCCTTACTGCGAGCGGTGAAATTGATATCAACCAGATTCTGGGGAAATTCGCTCAGGATGAAGTCTTGTTTCTGGTGCAATAAATATCAGAGCTATTTTCACAACGCCTGTATTCAATATAAAAAGCCATCACTCTTGAAAGAATCTGGAGAATTAGAAGATGAATTACTATCAGAACAAAATAAACTCTACTTTGTTTGCACTGGGGGCTCTGCTCTCTCTCGTTTCACTTGTCGATGCAGCACCACGTGCCATCCTTGTAGAGGAAGTTAAAAATGATCAAAGTAGTTTTTACGTCCGAGTCGATGTAGACCGATCAGACCGAACCTACGTCGTAGGCGAAACAGTTAAAATCAATGCCATCAGTGAAAAAGCAGGCTATCTTTACTTGTTCTACTTACAGGCAGACAAGAAAGTTGTTTGCTTGTTTCCCAACAAGGTTCAGCAGAATAATAAGATAGCAGCCAATTCAAAAATCACGATTCCTTCACAAAATTCGGGTTTTCGGCTGCGTGTTGGTGAGCCGGTAGGTACTGAGATTCTCAAAGCCGTCGTCACACAGCAACCTTTAAAATCATTGGATCTCGATATCTTAACAAAATCAAACTTTACATTTATTGATGACAATGATGCGAAAGCAATTAACGTTGAGGCAACTAACACCGAAAGTCGGGAGTGGGCTGAGCATATGGTTGCTATCAAAACAGTCAAAACGGCATCAGAAAGAAAAACACGACAGCAAACGCATCGACGAATTGCCGTTCTTATCGGAATCAGTGATTATAAAGACCCTAGAATTCCAGAGTTGCGAATTTGTCATCTTGACAGTGAAAAAATGGGGGAAGCTCTCAAGAAATATGGAGATTTTGATGAAGTAATCTCGCTAGTTAATGAGCAAGCAACTCTTAAAAATATTGAAAACTTGATTCGGATCAAAGCACCAGAAATGACCAAGCCAGGAGATGAAGTTCTCATCTTCTGGTCTGGACATGGAGACTCAATTGCTGACACGGATGGAGATGAAAAAGATGGTCGAGACGAGCTTCTTGTTCCTTATGATGCGAAAATCGAAGATAAAAAACAAACATGTATCACAGACGATGTGTTTGGACGCTGGCTGCAAGCTTTGGATGGCAGAAACATTGTCGTCTTGCTGGATGCGTGTAAAAGTGGTGGCCAGGCCAACAATGAAAAGGGACTGAATCCATCGAAAAGCGTCATCGAAGGTTTTGATTTTCTTGATGGAGAATTTGCCCGGACAAAAGATATCGGGCAGAAACAAGCCGCTGTCCTGGCCTCTTCCCGCGCCAGTCAAATTTCCCTGGTTCGAAGAGAGGGCGATCTTTCAGTCATGACTTACTTCCTGATTGAAAGAATTAAGTCCAGTAGCGGAAAGCTAACGTTACAAGATGCTTACAAGCATCTTGCTAATGATATCCCCAATTACGTGAAAGATAAGTTTCCCGGTCATACACAAACTCCGGTTTTGATTGGGAATGAAGAGTTAGACTTTAACTTCAAAAAATAAGGTATGATATTTGACTGAAAAGTAACAGGTGGCCTTCAATTTGAAGGTCACCGTGTTTGACCCTAGGGAGAAATCTAATTAGTGGGTGATCACATATTTTGTGTCTAAAGGTTTGGGAGATAGACATCTCTCACCTCCGATACCTAGATGTTAGATTAATCATAAAGAGGATAAAAAAATGACTAAACGTGGATTGCACCGAATTTATCTTTTGAGTTTCGTGCTTTGGGGTATCATTTTTTTCGTAGGACCTCATTCGTATTTAGAGGCTGGAACATCGCGTGCATTTTTAATCGGTGTTACCGATTACAAGTCTAAAACGACTCCCGATTTACCTTTGGTTAGTAATGATATAAACCAGTTGTATTCCGCGCTTACTCAGTATGGTCAGTTTGAGAAAAAACATATCACTCGTATAACGGAGAACAGCTCTCTCAAACCTACTTCTCAAACGATAAAATCACAATTTACTCAGTGGCTAGTTAATGCGAACCCTGATGATTCTATCCTGGTTTATTTCAGTGGGCACGGATTTCGTGATTCCAAAGGAACACTTTACCTGGCCACTTCTGATTTCGACATCAAACGCCCCGCTGATACGGGGCTTTCTATAACTTGGCTGCGTGATCATATTGCAGCCTGTAAATCTGGCTTCAAACTCCTGATTCTCGATTCCTGTCATGCCGGATCTGAAAAAAATATTGGAGCAGGCGACCAAGTCTCTGCCAAAGACCTAGGCTCACCATTCGAAGATTTGCAAAACGTTGTCACAATTGCCAGTTCCCAAGCCGAGGAAAAGTCGCTCTTTTACTTTGATCAGAAACGTTCGCTGTTTAGCTTTTGGCTAACAGAAGGAATTAAAGGACATGCGGACTTCAACCAGGATGGAAAGGTTGATATCGACGAATTGTATAAATATGTTTCACGACGCGTTCGACACTCTGCAAAAGTGTTGTTTGACAAGCAACAGACTCCCGTACGCATTGTTCGTAGTGGCATTATAGATGTTCCTAGTGTAATAGTACTGCAGCCACAGTCACTGAAACGAACCTTGGCGAATATGTCAGAACATATTGCCATTTTGATGCAGGAAAATAAACTCGATCAATTAGGGGTTTTGGAATTTATGGATAATACCAATACCCTTCAGGAAAAACTGGGAGGAGAATTTGGCCTTCTGGGTAAATATTGTTCAGAAGAAATGAACCGACAACTGACCGAATTGAAACTGGATCGTGGATTCGGTGTCGTAAATCGTCGGAGACTCCGAAACGCTTTAAAAGAACAGGGTTTTAAAGTCCAAGACCTTTCATCTAATACCAAGTTGGTTGGATTATCGAAAAGTGTTGGGAATTTACCAGTCGTTGTATTAGGTACATTTCAAAGTCGCAAGGGACGTGTTGTTCGATTGCGTTGCAATATGCAGCAAACCATTGGTTTCGAGGAATTGGGGGCGATCGGCGGCACTGCAGAATTGAGTTTGGATGAATGGGCAATGCTCGGTCGGAGCGCAATAGTCCGCGCCGAAGATAGACAGGTTAATCCTTTTAATCAACAGACACAAAATATCTCAATTCAGGCCCAGGTCATCAATAAATTAGATGCTCGCAGCGAAGGAGGACATATACTACTGGATCCGACTTTTCCTTTTGATGTGCAGCTCGTAATTGACGGCAAAGTCAGGAAGGGGGGCACCCGCGGCAATGACTATTTTATTCCCGTCAGCCAGGGAGAGACATATAGCATTCGCATTACCAACAAGCAGGGAAGAAATGGGGTGACAACAGTCATGAAGCTCCTAGTGGATGGACTGGACACACTCCCAAATACGAATTCTGAGAATGATAAGCCTGATAGCATGGATAAAGCTCTGGTTACAGAATATTGGGGACTACCTGTCACACATCTTTCTGAGGCTCGAAGTTGGATCCTGGATCCTCAGGAAGTCCCGAGTGAAATTGAAGAGGTTGCCTGGGAAGTTGCTGGGTTTGTAACGAAAACTGGCGAGCAGGGAAAACTTCGTGAATTTAAAGTAGTAGATGCCACCAAATCTCTGGCGGGGAGACAGGGATTCACGGATCAAATTGGATTGATCACAGTTGCCTTGTATTCTGCAAAGCCATCGGCTCGCTCAGTGGGAACGGCTGCAGGCCAGGAACGTGAAGAAAACTTGAAAGAACGAGCAGGAATCGCCGCTGGTAACTTAATGGGTGTCGTTCATCTACGATATGTAGATGCAAAATCGTTAGTAAATTAAAAGAATTCTGACTCATATTATCTGCTCCGCAATAGAAATATTGCTATCCGAGATAAAGTCTCACTCCAGGGATATGGCTGATTAGTTTGGAGAGCGCATGTTTCATTATAATCTACGATCTATCTTACTCTCGTCGATCTTGTTTTCGATTACCTTGATTGAAACAGAATCTATCTTTTGTGCAGAGAATAAGGATGAGAAGTATTCTCAAGAGCTGAGAACAAAAGCCGAAACTTTAGAACAAAATGGAGATCATGAACAGGAAATTAAGATTAGGGAACAAATACTTCTGGCTTCTGAAAAAAAGTACGGTGTAAAAGATCTCAATATCGTACGGGATCTGCAAAAGCTAGCTGATTTATATTATCAGGAAAATCTTTTTTCCAAGGCAGAAATTCTCTTACAAAGAATATTAAAAATATATGAATCGCAATATGAACCACTCCATGAGAAAGTTGCTTACATGTTGAACTATCTGGGGCTCGTAAATGGAAAACAGCAGAAATACAAAGAAGCAGAGTTATATTACAACCGAGCACTTAAGATTTACGAGCAGAAAAATGGAGTAGATCACTTATATGTTGGGATGGTGCTATCTAATCAAGCGGCACTGAAAAGTGATCAGCATAAATATAATGAAGCAATACCGCTCTATCATCGAGCATTGAAGATCCACGAAGAACAACTGGAGTCAGATGCTTTTGATGTTATAGAAATTCTCTACAAATTAGGATTATGCTACGAACTTCAAAGTGATTATGCTGAAGCTGAGTCACTAACTCAACGAGCATTGGATATGCTTGAAAAGAAAAATGGTCCAGATGATTTGGATGTTGCATTGACGCTCGCTCAACTTGGGAAATTGAAGCGAAAACAAGAGAAATATTCTGAAGCAGAACCATATTATCAGCGTGCATTAAAAATTCGTGAAAAGAAATTGGGCCCAGAACATTTGGATGTTGCATGGACACACACTGAGTTGGCAATATTTTATGAAATCCAAAAGAAATATGCTGAAGCGGAACCGTATTTTCAGAGTGCATTAAAAATTCACGAAAAACAATTGGAACCAGACGATTTGAATGTTGCACAGTGTTTATACAATCTAGCAGACATCTATGAAGATCAGAAAAAATATGATGAGGCAGAACCACTCTATCAACGAGCGTTGGCGATTCGTGAAAAGAAATTAGGACCGGAACATTTGGATGTTGCAACGGTGCTCAATACATTGGGAGCATTTCATGAACACCAAAAGAAATACATTGAAGCAGAGCCACATTTTCAGCGTGCATTAAAAATTCGTGAAAAACAATTGGAACCAGATAATTTGAGTGTCGCACAGAGCTTACGTAATCTGGCTATCACCTATGAAAAACAGCAAAAATATGATGAGGCAGAACCTCTCTACAAACGAGCATTAGCAATTGGAGAAAAGAAATTAGGCCCAGAACATTTGAATGTAGCATCGGTGCTCAATACATTGGGAGTATTTTATGCAAACCAAAAGAAATATGATGAGGCGGAACCCTATTTTCAGCGCGCATTGAAAATTCGCGAAAAACAATTGGATCCAGATGATTTGAGTGTTGCACAGAGCTTATACAACATGGCGGACATGTTTGAAGATCAGCTAAAATATGATGAGGCGGAACCACTCTATCAACGAGCGTTGACGATTCGTGAAAAGAAATTAGGGCCTGAGCATCTGGGTGTAGCATGGCTACTCGAAAGAATGGCATATTTTTATGATATACAGGGATATTTTCATAAAAGTGAATCCCTCTATCAACGCGCATTGACGATTAGTGAAAAGAGATTAGGGACAGAACATCTAGACATTTCAGATAAGTTAGTTGACTTATCAAGATTTTATGCATTACAGCACAATTTTCAAGAAGCAGAGAAGTGCTTACAAAGGGCTCTTAATATCAAAGCACAGCAATTAAAACCCACTGATCCAGACCTGTTGGAGTGCATGCTTAAGTTGGCGTTCGTATTCTCACGGCAAAAAAAATATCCTGAAGCTGACAAGCTCTTTCAGAAAATCTTAAAAGTACGCATAGAGCTATTCGGAGAGGAACATGAAAACGTCGCCGAGCCCCTCATCCAACTCTCGAAATCTTTAGACAGACAAGGTAAATTTTTAGAAGCAGAAGCTTTACTAAAAAAAGCACTTCTGATTCGAGAAAAAAAATTAGGGCCCGGACACCCAGATACGCTAAAGTCGCTACAGTCTCTGGCACGACATTATTCAATCCAGGCGAGATATTCTGAAGCAGAACTACTTTTGCAACGTGCAATCATATATCTGGAAAAGAAAACAGGATTTCAAAATGCAATTTCTTTATCGATGACCCTAACTTACCTTGCAGAACAAAATTATATTCAGGGAAAGTACACTAAAGCAGAATCACTTTCGAAAAGGGCAATTGTTTTATTAGAACAAAATTTAGGAGTATTTCATCCTCTACTTGGTAATGCGAATAGAACTCTAGGACATGTCTACATGGCCCAAAGAAATTACAATGCCGCTGAATTGCACTTACAGAAAGCATCTAAAATCATAAGCGAGACTTTGGGAGCAAAGCATCATAAATTCGCCGGATGTCTGAATTCTTTAGGTAATCTGTCTTTCCATCAAAAAAAGTTTCCTGCAGCAGAATCATATTTCCAACGCACGCTCAAAATAGTAGAAGATAACCCAGTTCGAGATGATCATTTTATTGCTATTGTTTTATCTAATCTTGCAGAAATAAAGACTGCCCAAGGCAAATATGAAGCAGCAAAACCACTCTATCAGAGATCTCTGAAATTTTATGAAGAATCAAATCTAGAAGTGAGTCATCAAGCTGCAGGAACCCTTAAGGCGATGTCTGAGTTCTACATTAGTCAAGGCAAGTACGAAGATGCAGAGCCATTACTTGATCGCTGTATTCGGATCCAGGATTCCACAGCGGTTGCAGAGGGAGCACGTTCCAAGAGCTATCATCTCCGTGCAGAACTTGCCTGGAAACAAAAGCGACGAGGGGAGGCCTTTGCAGATTTACATGAGGCAATGCGTCTGGCTGAAGAGCAGCGACACCAGTTTTCAGGTGGCGCAGAATTGCGTGCGAAAAGTTATGCAGATTATGTTTCTACCTTTGAAACAATGGTGAGCTGGCAATTTGAGCTGGGAGACCTTGCAAACATGACTGAAGTATTAAGTGCCATGGAACGGGGTAAAGCCCGCTCTTTGCTTGATGACCTTCAACAGAATGGACGAGATCTCAATATTGGACGTTCGTTAATTGAACGGCAGAAGATTGCTGAAGAGGAAAGGCAACTAAAAGAGACGCTCGCCATTTTAGAAAAGAAACTAACCAGAGATAATCAGGCGGAATTGAAACCGAAGATCATTACTGCGAAAAAAGCCCTCGTCGAACATTATAACCGACAGCGTACCAGTAACCCCATTTATCGAACTTTGCTTTCCGTAGGGGCAGCTCCACCACGTTTGAGTCAGTTACAGCGAAATCTTTTGCAGAAGGAAGGAATACTGTTCGTTTATTTGATTGGAGAAAAGGGGGGATATCTTCTTGTCATTGAGTCCCAAAAGTCCCAACTCTTTAAACTGGAGATCGATGAAAATGCTGCGAATTCGCTCTCCTGTGATAAAGGGCCTCTCACATCTAAAAAACTGGCTACTATTCTCACCAATGAAAACAATGGTGTTCTGCAAGTTCTTTCTGATGAAGAGCAGGCTGAAAAAGCGATCCCGCAACTGACAGTACTATGGAAGATTCTGATTCCAGATACTCTACGCCCCAAGCTAACTAATGATTCGATTCGACGTCTGATGATTATTCCCGATGGACCACTCGCATTGCTTCCATTCGAAGCCCTGGTCGTAGAAAATCTAGAAAATAATCCAACATACATGATTGATGTAGGGCCGCCGATTCTCTACGCCCCTTCCGCGACGGTTCTATATAATTTGAGCAGTCGGTCGACCACGTCTTCCATTCAACAAAATAAATCAGTGCTGACGCTTGGCGATCCGGATTACCCTCAGAGGAAGGGCAACTCTTCAGAATCAGTCTTAGATGAGATCTCAACCGGAAGCCGTTATTCTGCAGTTGGGGGAGCTTTACCTCGCCTTCCCTATACTTCAGTTGAGTCGAACAGAGTCAACAGTCTCTTTAAAAAAGCAGGTGTTGAGACAGTCCAGCTATTGCAGACAAGTGCTACTGAAGCAAACATTCGCAAGTCCGTAAAAGGTTGTAAGTATCTGCATTTGGCTTGTCACGGTCTGACTGACCAGACTTTTGGAAACTTTTTCGGAGCATTGGCTCTTACTCCGGGTGACGCTTCAGAGGACCAGGCAAATGACGATGGTTTTTTAACTTTAGCTGAGATTAATGAACTCGACTTGAAAGGTTGTGAACTCGCGATATTAAGTGCCTGTGAAACCAATTATGGTCCCCAACAAAAAGGGGAAGGAGTCTGGACGCTTTCACGTGGCTTCCTGGTTGCTGGTTCGCGTCGTGTAGTTGCCAGTAACTGGTTAGTGGATGATGAAGCTGCCGCCAGCATGATGAGCCTTTATTGTGGCTATATATCACAAGCAGAAAAAGAGCATCACCAACCCGATTTTGCCCTGTCTTTGTATAGAGCGAGAAAATGGATTCGAGAACAAGATAAATGGAAAAGTCCCTATTACTGGGCTTCGTTTGTTCATATAGGGCCGTAGTAATGGACTCGGTGTGGCCCCCAATCCACCGTTAGAATCGAGGATTGCTTCAATTTAAGGCGGTGGCACGAGACACTCCGTTTCGACGGGCTCAGTAGTTTCTCGAGTCAGCTTCCCCCAAAACGGCCTTATCCTATAGCGGTGTTCCTGATTCCAGGCACCATTTTCTTGGCTTTCGTGTGGTCCGTAGATTCTTTAAGTAAGTCCGAAAGGTGAAGGTCCCTGCTCACTTGCGTGTGACATTATGTATACAGGGGTTTGATTTGATCAGATACTCTCGGTAAACTGGTTTCAGATATTTAGCGTTCCCCCCCTTTCTCAGAAAAGTATTCCTCGCCGTTGTGAAAGGAAATTACCAGATGCTCGTTCGTCTGCTCCAACTCTCATTAATCATTCAGGTTTTTACCTGGTGTCTCAGCTCTCCCTGTGTCTGGGCTGGGGATCAAGAGAAGAAAGCATTAGTGGTCGAGAAGCTTTCACCTGCTGACCGTTTTGATAACGGTGATAAATGGGCCATTCTGATTGGCGTTAACAAATACTCTGATCCCCAAATCTCCAGCTTAAAATATTGTGTTTCCGATGTGCGACTTTTGGAAAAAGTGCTAGAGAAAAAATGTGGATACGACAAGGGTCACATTCTAGTCATTAGTGATGATCAACAGACACCAAAGAATAAACCACTCTTAGTCAATTTGAAGACTCAAATTAGAAGCTTGATTTCCAAAGTGAAAAGGGGTGATACTGTTTTGCTTTATTTTGCAGGTCATAGCGTTTTAGACAATAGAGGTCATTTATATTTAGTTCCCAATAATTGTAGGTTAGATCAACTTGCTACATCAGGATTTGCTTTAAAAGAATTGACAGAAATATTAAACGATTGTGCAACCCCTCAAAAAATACTAATTCTTGATTCCTGTCAGTCAAATCAAGGTAAGACAGGAGCTAGAGGCATTAAAACTGGGGGTTCAACTGGCAGAAACATGCACAAAAGAAGTGGTTTAATCACTTTTCTGAGCTGCTCAAAAAATGAAGTTAGTATGGAGTGGCCAGAAAAGAAACAGGGTTTATTCACCTATTTTCTGGCTGAAGGTTTGGGAGGAGCTGCAGACAAGAATCAGGATGGAATTATCGATAGTAATGAGATCTACGATTACCTGCTCCAAAAAGTTCCATCTGTTGCCTCAAAAATATTCGGTGTTAAACAAACGCCGGTTCGGATTATGAGTCCTGATGTTGAAGGAGTATATAGTTTAGCACGGGTTTCAAATAGTACTGAATCTTTTCTTCCCTCAAACACTGCGAATGATCGCATTTCTTCCCCCCACATCGAACCACTTTCACCATTAGCCCGTTTTGATCAAGGTGAAAAGTGGGCTGTTCTGATCGGCGTCAATGAGTATCTGGATGAGAGTATTAATAACTTAAAATATTGTGTTTCGGACGCTCGTCTGATGGAAAAGATACTTGTTGAGAACTGCGGGTATAAAAAAGACCATATTCTGGTAATTGCCGATGATCAACAGCGGACTCATCTCCGTCCTCTACTGACAAACTTAAAAGTACAGATTCAGAATTGGCTTTCTAATGCAAAGAAAGGGGATACGGTACTGGTCTTCTTCTCGGGCCACGGATTCTTGGATGATGAGTTGCAAGGCTATCTCGCCCCTAGCAACTGTCAACGTAAAAATTTAGCTTTTTGGGGATTTCGCACGGACGATCTCAGAAATTCCTTGAGAGTCTGTGAAGCAACCCAAAAAATAATGATTCTCGATTGCTGCCATTCTGGTGGAAAAGGGGATAATGATTCTCCAACTTCCAGTGAAGAGGTAGCCGCCACGTTTAAACATGCAGAAGGTCTAATCACGCTCGCCAGCAGTCGCAAGAAACAACAATCTCAGGAATGGGATCGGATGAAACAGGGTTTATTCACCTATTATCTGGCTGAAGGTTTGGGAGGGCGAGCAGATAAAGATAAAAATGGAATCGTAGACAGCGATGAGATTTACAATTACACCTATAAAAATGTTCGTCTTACAGCACGACGGGAATTAAATAAAAGTCAAGACCCGGTACGAATCATTGGTGAAGATGTTGGTGGTTTATTTGGACTGTCCCGAGTTTCGGTTTCTAATCGACCTCAGATGGAATTGGATAACATTAATGCGCTACTGCAGGTGACAGTGAAAACGGAAGATACCAGTCGTCCGTTAGTAGCCAATGCCACGGTAGAATTGCTTTATCGTTCTACCAGAGAAGACCAGCCAGTGTCACTGGCACGGGGTACTACTAACGTCGATGGCAACGTGCGACTGAAAGTGAGACTGACTGCTGAGCAACAAATACGTGGGGACTTACTGGCGTTAGTTAAAAAGGGAGAGAGCAGCCTGCTCTGGAAATTGACGGGTTTTCCCAGGCAAAGCAAATGGGAATTGACTGTGCCCAACATGGTTGAAGAGAAACCTTCATTACTCATTGCGCCGTTTAGTAAACAGGAAGCAAATGCAAAACAAGCTGCATGGGCCAAATATCTCAAGACTGAAGTGACTATCACCAACAGTATTGGCATGAAGCTGACTCTCATCCCACCGGGGGAATTCATGATGGGAAGTAGTCTCTCCGTAGAAGCAATAGCGAAACAGTTTAATTATTCGGAAGCCAAATACTTTGATAACGAATATCCGGAACACCGTGTCCAAATATCCAAGCCATACTATCTGGGAACAACCGAAGTGACCCAGGGACAGTGGAAAAGTGTGATGGGGACGACCCCTTGGAAGGGTAAGAGACATGTCAAAGAGGGAGATGAATACCCAGCTTCTTTTGTCAGTTGGGATATGATTCAAGAGTTTATCCAAAGACTCAATCAAAAAGAGAGTATGGTTTATCGATTACCAACTGAGGCTGAGTGGGAACACTCTTGTCGAGCCGGGAGCCAAACAATATATCATTTTGGAAAAGATTCCAAATTGTTAAATGAATATGAGTGGTCAGGTGGAAATGCAATGGGGGCAGGTGAAGACTATGCGCATCAGGTCGCCCAAAAGAAAGCGAATCAGTTTGGCTTATATGATATGCACGGTAATGTACCGGAGTGGTGTCAAGACTGGTATAAAGAAGAGTATTACCGGATTTCCCCTCCAAGTAATCCTACAGGCCCTTTATCTGGATTAGAACGAGTTACTCGAGGTGGTAGTTGGATGAACCCTGAGGTGTATTGCCGGGGGACTGTACGTACTGGGATAGATCCATCCGACTCCAGCTTTTATGTTGGTTTCCGACTTGCACTGAGCCCTGTTGACACCGAATAACATCACTATAATAGTACTACTGACAAAATCACCAGCCTGCTGAAGCAGAATGCATCCAATGAGTGAGGAAGCACATCCATGTTCTCCCAACAGATCTCTAAAACATTTTTAGTAGCCAGCTGCCTCCTGTGGACCACCAGCGTTTTGGCGCAAACGTCCTCGAATAGCAGATCCCTGTTAGTCGAGCGTACGGGTAATCAGAAGTGGGCACTGTTGATCGGGGTGAATGATTACAGCTATGTGACCGATCTAAAATTCTGTGGCAACGATATCGTGGCTTTACAGAAACAGTTGTTGGCGGTTGGTTTTCCGAAAGACCATGTCACCCTGATGCATGAAGGCGCCCAGGAACGCCGCTATCAGCCTTATAAATCTAATATTGAATATGAACTGGAACTGTTATTGGGGCAGCTGGATGAAACGGGGACCCGTCTGAAAAAACGAGGTCTGGCTGAGCCCGGTGACCTGGTGATCATTGCCTTCAGTGGCCACGGTATTCATCCGACAGGAGAAAACAAAAGCTATTTCTGTCCCATTGATGCCAAAGTGGATCGACACAGTTCCATGGTAGCACTGGAAAAGATTTATAAGTTGCTGGAATTGAGTCCTGCGGGGGTCAAACTGTTGATGGTCGATGCCTGCCGGAATGATCCTCGCCCTGGCGGGGAAAAGGCAATGAAAGCCACTACCGAAACTAAGGGCTTTGCGAAAACACTGGAGAATCCTCCCAAGGGAATCCTGGTCTTGAGCAGTTGTGCCCCGGGGCAGGTCTCCTGGGAAGATGAACAGATCCAGCATGGAGTGTTCATGAAATACGTACTGGAAGGACTGGGTGGGGCTGCAGATGAAGCCATTGGTGACCGTAATCAGAAGGTCTCCCTGCTGGAACTCTATCGATACACGTCCGACAAAACTAAAACTTACGTAGCGCGGACCCGCGGGCAGCTACAGACTCCCGCCCTGAAGGGAGACATTACCGGTGACTTTGAATTCGGGACGTTGACCAATCCCAAGCCTGATTTACTG
>PAJV01000028.1 GCA_002706765.1 Gimesia sp. | reverse complement strand
CACAAGAACGCAGTTACCTTCTGTTACGAGGTTCAGGTCAAACCTCGGCAAGGACTTTCACCTCGCTGATTCGATGCGCTTGCAGGCGCACTAGCCCCGGATGCAATCCGGGGTGAGCGGAGCGAACAGGAAACTGTCAGGGCAAGCACACAATTCAGAACAACAAAGCCCACCCACTCATCGTAGGGGTCGACCCATGTGTCGACCCGCCTGCCGAGTATCAACCCCGTATCACACCCAATGGAAACAAAACGAAACATCCCCATCAGAAATATCCACGACGAAAACCCCAAAACCAACCACAAGAGAAAAAATGGGCAACCCCGAAAACTATTCGAATCGATCCCACCCGGCCACCACTCCTGCAGTCCAAAGATTCCCCCCCAGGCGGACGTGTTATTCATGTCAGCCCCAGGCCCTTCCGGGGTGGAGAAGACACTACCAAAACACTGCCCCAGTCGCTAAGATCGCGGAATCGCTCTGATCAGAGCCCGCGAAGAACCCTGAGCCAGCCGTAACCCACTTTGGTTTCAGGCTTTATATCACTCGTCACTTTGATCAGTCACCTGGAAAAAATCACATAAGCAGGAAGGTTGCAACCCGTATGGGCAAACAACTGATTCAAACCCATCAGTTTTCAAACGGACTGACGCTGGTCGCTGAAACCATGGACGATGTCCAGTCGGCGGCGTTTTCCATTCTGGTCCCCAGCGGCAGTATTTACGATCCCCCCAACAGGCGTGGCACCGCCAGTATCCTCTCTGAACTGATTACCCGTGGCGCCGGCCCGTATGACAGCCAGCAGCTCTCGTGTGCCCTCGACGATCTCGGCGTCCAGCGTCACGAAGGCATCACCAGCGGACACATCACCTTCAGCGGGGCGACCCTCGCCGGCAACCTCTCGGAAACCCTCAAGATCTACGGCGAGATCCTCAAGAACCCGCATCTGCCCGAAAACCAGTTCGATGCTGCCCGCGCCGGAATCGCGCAGGCGCTGCTCTCCGTGGAAGACGATGCACGGCAGAAAGCACTCGTCGAACTCAAGCGGCACGCCTTTCCCGCTCCCTGGGGACTGCCCAACGACGGGGAACTGGAACACCTGGAGTTCATCACCGTCGACGATGTCCGCGCCCTGTATGACGCCTGCTTCCATCCCAACGAAACCATCATCGGAGTCGCCGGTAATGTCGACTTCGAACAGGTCAAACAGATCATCGAAGAACTGTTCGGCGACTGGAAAACCAGCAGCATCAGCGAAGAACCCGCTATGGTCTTTGCCGACGAAAACCGGTTCTTCACCGAACAGGATACCACGCAGACACACCTGGGCATCGCTTACGACGCCGTCCCGTACGGCCATCCCGAATATTACGCCGCCTGGGCTGCCGTCGGCATCCTGAGTGGCGGCATGAGCGCCCGGCTGTTTACTGAAATCCGCGAGAAACGCGGGCTGTGTTACACGGTTTCCGCATCGCTTTCCGGCATGCCCGGGCTGGGCCGCGTGCTCTGTTATGCGGGCACCACTTCGGAACGCGCCCAGGAAACCCTCGATGTCACGCTGCACGAACTCACGCGCCTGGGTGACGGCATTGAAGAATCGGAACTCGAACGCTGTAAGGCCCGCGCCAAAAGCTCGCTGATCATGTCGCAGGAATCGACGTCGTCCCGCGCCAGCTCGATTGCCCGCGACTGGTTCTATCTCAAACGCATTACCACACTCGACCAGATTAACGACGAAATTCAGCAGCTGACCACCGACCGCGTGTTGAACTACATTCACGCCCACCCCGCAGCGAATTTCACCGTCTTAACGATCGGCCCCCAACCATTAGAGGTTCCCAGTGATATTTCATAAAGCACAATTAGACAACGGCCTGCAGATCATCGCCGAGCTCAACCCGAGCGCGCACAGCCTGGCCATCGGTTACTTCGTCCGCACCGGTTCCCGCGATGAAACCGACGCGGTTTCCGGCGTGAGTCACTTCCTCGAACACATGGCGTTCAAGGGGAACGAAAAATATTCCGCCGACGATGTGAACCGCATCTTCGATGAGATCGGCGCCAACTACAACGCGTCCACCAGTGAAGAAATCACGCTCTTTTACGGCTCCTTCCTGCCCGAATACATTGAGACGGCGATGGAACTGCTCTCCACGCTGATCTATCCCACGCTGCGGCAGGAAGATTTCGACATGGAGAAGAAAGTGATCCTGGAAGAGATCGGCATGTACGACGATCTGCACAGTTTCACCGCGTATGAAAAAGTGATGCAGGCCCACTTCAAAGGGCATCCGCTGGGGCAGAGCATCCTGGGTTCGGTGCAGTCGATCACCGATCTGACCGCCGAACAGATGCGCGACTACCACGCGAAGCATTACCTGGCCGGCAACCTCACGCTGGCGATTGCCGGCAATGCCGACTGGGACCAGATCCTGCAGCTGGCCCACAAACTGTGCGACCACTGGCCGGCAGGGAAAAGCGACCGCCCGCTCGACGAAGCGCAGCCGCAACCGGGCACGCAGACGATCATCGAGAAAAGCATTCAGCAGCAGCACCTGATGCAGTTGGGTCCCGCCCCCGCGGCGCAGGACAAGCTGCGTCTGCCGGCGGAAGTGCTGTCGGTGGTGATCGGCGACGATTCCAACAGCCGCCTGTACTGGAAGCTGGTTGACACGGGCCTGGCCGAATCCGCCGAGATCGGCTTCAACGAATACGACGGCAGCGGCACCTGGCTGACCTACCTCTGCTGCGACCCCGAGCTGACCGAGGACAACCGCAAGCTGATCCAGCAGATCTTCGACGACGTGAACCAGAACGGCATCACCCAGGAAGAACTGGACCGCGCCCGCAACAAGATCGCCTCAAGACTGGTACTAAGAAGCGAACGCCCGATGGGCCGCCTGTCGTCCTTAGGCGGCAACTGGGTCTACCGCGGCGAATACTTCTCAGTCGCCGACGATTTAAAACTCCTCAACAACATCACCCTGGCCGACATCCAGAAACTCCTGGAGAAATACCCGCTCGGGTACAGCACAACAGCAGCCGTAGGGCCGCTGACGAGTGTGGTGGAGTAGGGGTTTTAACTATATCGGCAACCAATGCCATAATGAACATCTTGAATAGGTAAAAACCAATGATGGAATCTTTCAAAAACATGGTCATATCTTTCAAAGAATCCTTAACAGAGCGAACAAGTAATCCTCTTGTTAGCTCGTACATATTTTTCATACTAGCCATGAACTGGAAAATATTGGTTATTCTATTATTTGGGGAAGGTGATATTAGTGATCGAATGAGATTAATTGAAACTCACAGTTATCATGCAGCAATAACTTTGATCGTCCCCCTCGTTCTTTCTATTCTTTACGTCTTCTTAATGCCCAAAATAAGCCTTTATATTCAAATATTCCAGGAAAAAACTCTCACAGAACAAAAGCAAAGAAAAATAGACAACGAGCTTCAACTTGCTACTGCTAGAAAAAAAATTATCGAAGAAACAGTAAGTGCTGAACAGGTTCGAAATAGAATTAAATTAGATTTGAAAGAACGCGAAGCGGAAATCGACGAAAAAATAAAAAACGATGAACATCAGAGAAAGTATGATTTGTTAAACCATGAACATAATATTGAGATCAGAAGAGTTGAACTCGAACGAGATGAATATGAAAGTCGGAATCAAAATCTCATCAAAGAAACTAAAACATTAAAATCTGAAATTTCTAGACTTATAAAAGATAACAATAACCTGAACCTGACCATTTCAAAATTCAATAAGCAAATTTAGATCTAAATATTTTTTTGAAATACTATTTTTGAAGTTTATGATTCCAGCAACTTTTCTACAAATCAGATGAATTGAATTATTACAAATGTGAAGCTAATGATAATATTAATCATCAGCTATATTGGCCACACTCACAAGACCACTCAGTTTTTACAACTTTAGTTTTTCATCATTTACTTTGTTATTTAGAAAAATCGTCTTTGTAGTAGGATGTTCTGGCCCTAAGCTCTCATTCAGTATTTCCAGTGCCTCTTTATATAATGGTTTGGCTTTACCATATTTTTCTTGGCTTCGATAAAGATTTGCCAAATTATTAATTGCGCTACCAAGATCAGGATTTATTTCTCCCTGCT
The DNA here is from genome assembly GCA_002706765.1 of Gimesia sp. Classification (GTDB taxonomy): domain Bacteria; phylum Planctomycetota; class Planctomycetia; order Planctomycetales; family Planctomycetaceae; genus Gimesia. Next base: position 126,112 of record PAJV01000028.1, on the reverse strand, counting down.
CATATTTCGTACGAAGCAATCGTATTGCTAGTTTAAAGTTCTTCTGGGCTAATTGATTTCTCCCCTTCGTTTCATAATAGGCAGCAAGATTACTTAAAACGCTTGCGACTTCTCTACTCTGATCATCGTGCGAGCGCATAATCACAAGAGCCTTTAAATACAATTGTTCTATTCTATTGTATTTTTCTTGATGATCCCAAACCTTGTATAGCAGAGCAAGATTGTTGTAAAGGCTTGCTAGCATCAAATCATTCTCAGGAACGTTTTGATTTTCAACAATATCAATCGCTTGGATGAATAATGGCTCTGCATCAAAATATTGTTGTGTTCTTCTATAAAGCATAGCCAGATTATTTAGCGAAACGACTACTTGATCAATTGCTTCATCTTTATCCAAGTCTTTTTCAACTAATGAATTTGAAATCAATAAGGCTTGATGATAAAGCGGTTCAGCTAATTTATATGCACCTGTATAAAAAAAATACCGTCCTAATTTTCCCAATAAACTTGTACTTCGACTTGTAACTATCAGATTTTTATTTACATATTCAGCAGCAATCAAACAGTGGGAAAATAATTGAAATGCGACTGACCTGTTATCATAGTCAGTCCATGGATAAATGCACTCAACCACATTAATAACCTGCTCCTCTAATTCTTTCACTTCCTCAATCGAATTTGCCTGTGTTTTCATAACCTCTTGAACAATTCGATGAATGCTGAATCTTTCTTCTCCAGGTTCAATATTGATAAGTGAATATTTTGAAAGTGGTTTTAATAATTTTGCAACTCCCAGAATTGGATCAATAGCTTGTTCCAGAACCTCTTGAATCGAATTATTTAAGAAACTAGCTCCTGCTGTTATTGTATTGTAGGGGATAGCGTCTGGTGCAAAATATGAGCAGAAACGTAGAACTTCGACTGCAGCTGGCAACTCATCTTCTACTGCCTGGAAATTTAGTAACCATGTTTTTTGTACTGTTTTCGCATAACCACCCAAGACAGGTTTCTGCTCTTCCAATAGTTCTATTCTCAAATTTTTATAAAGTTTCAAGTATCTTTTAAATGTGATTGCTGTTTCTTGGATATAAGCTCCCGCCTGCTCCAAAGCCAAAGGTAATCCATCTATTTCTATAGCCAGTGCTCTAGCATATTTTTCTTCCGTCGAATTTAGCTGCCTTGAGACTCGCTTAATTAAAAAATCATTAGCCTGATCAAGGGTGAGTTTTTTTATCTCAAGCGATTCTAGAATCCCGAGTCGCGTAAATGAATTTGCTCTCGAAGTCAGAATTACATGTCCCTGAAATTGAACCGGCAAAAAAGATTCAAGACAATCAGGTTTGTCCGCATTATCAAATATCATCAACCAGTTTTTATTTAGACCCATCCAATTCTTAAATGCGTGCTTTGCCGTTTCAACTTCGTTCTCATCAAATGAGACTTGAAGCTTATTACAATATCCAACATAGCTATTCAGAATCGTAAGTGACGGATCAGTTGAGGAGTGAGGGATAGATTCATCGGTATCATCGGCCATTTGAATCCAGAATACATAATCATATTTTTCCTGATAACGATATGCATATTCGACCGCAATTTGTGTTTTCCCAATTCCACCTAATCCATGTATGGCTTGTGTAAGTGCTGTTTTATTATTGGAAGTAAGTCGCTCACGCAGATCTTTCAATTCTTCTTCTCGACCTGTGAAGGCGGCGTTTTTTCTAAAGGGAACTTCAAAGATTCTTGCTTCAATATTTTTTAGTTTTTTTTTGAAGCAACAGCACGAATACCTGTGGCAACATCGGTAAATGCTTCGTCTTTACTATGCCAACTAGATCCTGTAACTGACTTACCATCTTTAGGTAATGCTTGAAGCTTTCCATAAGGAGCGGAGTGCCAATCACAGTCTCTTAAGATGACCGGAATTACAACGGCTTCACCGGCTTTGTGCCGTTCTAGAGCCCGAGCCATCTCTTTTTTATAACAATAATCAGAAGCATTGAAGCTGGAACTGATCAACAGCAATATGATATCAGCTTTTTCCAGATTTTCATCGATTTCGTCTTCCCATTCCTCACCACCAAGAATCATCCGATCATTCCAATCACTGATAATCCCCTGATTTCTCAGTAACGAAAGATGTTTATTCAACTCTATACGCAGTTCTTCATCTTCGTGAGCGTATGAATAAAAAAGACTCCTCGGAATAAGATTAGAGCTAGCTTCAGTCATTGAAAATGAGCCTCTGAACACAATAAACGAGATGAAGACAAGTTTTATCAATATTAAACCATCAACCCGGTCTTTTGTACACAAAAGAGATCCATTATCCTTACACTAGAACAGAATGAGCAATCAATACCGGCTACTGAATCATGCCTTACCTTAGGTGGCTTACCTCTCAGAACACAAAAAGTATTTGGTTTCTCTACTACTTCTGCTTCTCCGGCAGCAACTCAGCCGGGATCTGGTTAACCAGCTTTTCGGCTTTGATCTGCTGTAGACGTTTCAGCTCCGCCTGGACGTCATGGCCCAGTTGCTGGCGGCGTTTGAGGATCTGGATCTCCAGGGGGAGAATATTCACGAAGTAACTCTCCGCGTCGGCGGCACCAATCTTTTTCTCTGCCGCGAGCATCCAGTTCAGACATTTAATCTGCTGCTCCGTGTAGGAGAGGTTCTGATTTGCAATCAGCCATTTCTTCAGACCGCCGGCTTCAGCAAACGGTGATCCCTCCCAGACAGGCTTGGGGTGCGACTTCCCATCCCGGCCCTGGCGGGCATAGCCATATCGAGAATAATCTTTGGGTCGGTCCTGCAACTGGTACACCATATTCCAGTAACAGGCATCGCCTACTGCATGTTCGAGGTAATGATTGCGAAAGTAGACGGAAGGACGTTCATCGTCCAGATGTTCCATTAACACCGGGAAAGCCAGTTCTTTGTATTTGAACAGCTTTGAATAGGCGTCGTAGCAGAGATCCCTCTCTTTTTCCAAGGCTTTCTTATTTTTGGGGTCGATGCTCTCATCGAACACCAGCTGCTCGATCAAGGCGCGAATCTGTTTTTCCTGTTGCGGCGTTGCTTTCGGTTTTTGCTGCCGAATAGTGGCTGCCTGCTGTTTGACGGATTGTGCCGGAACCGATTGACTGCTTACCGCCTGACGTTCTTCGGGAGGGGCAGCCGTCGTCTGGTTCAGCACGAACGGGCATTGCGTTACACAAAGCAGACAGACTGCCAGCAAAAGCGGGGTACAGGAACGTTTCATAATTCTGATCTCCATTTCATGAATGAGCGGTTCTACCCATCATAAAACTTCTCTGAACGACAGTCCAGAGGAAGGAGGATTTCCGACCGCAGATGCAGAAACACTATTCAGAGCAATCACCCGAACAAAACACACATTTCATCGGTGATTGTGTGGGACAATTCCCATTGCCTGTATCATTTATAATATGAACAGCCCGACTTCCTCCGCATATTTCATGGATCGAACTTTGTAGCGAATTTCTTCCCAATGGGTCCATTCCTGACGTCGTATAAATTAAATAATCAGGTTTGGAATAAGCCAGTGCCGCAACAGCCAGAAAACAGCGAGGGTTTCCGGCATTGTAAGTGAGGCGTTTGTGAACCGGAACAGGCAATTGAGCCATGATATCCGCTGCCGTTTTTCGCGAACAACCTGCCGCACCTGAAAACCAGCCCACAGACGATTGCGGGATAAAACGATTCCACCACACCGGGCGTGGGGTAAAACTATTGGCAAAGACAGCAGTCTGCCCTGAATCACGCAGCTTCTGAACGAGCTGCTCGGCGATCGTAAAAACATCGGCACGTCCAATGTGACAGCAGAGCGCGGTCTCATTTTGTTCGAGATGACAGAGAATAGATGTCACGCAGGAGATTTCCGAACTCATGTCCACACCCCGGCACTCGTTGCAATAAAACAGATGATTCTATTCTCATTGTACTAATCCCCGCTGACACCCGCAAACACATATTCCACCGGCTGACCTTCTTCAAACACAGTCAGATAAACGGCGTGCCAGCGTGTGCAGAGTTCGTGCAGCTTGCCGGACTGTTCGGCTGACTGGATCATGGCTCTGGTGGGCCGGGTGGTGCCGAACAGGGTCTGGAGCTGGTCGTCGCTGAGAGGAGTCGCGGCGCCCCATTGCGGGGTGGGGGAGATGTGCTGGATGTCGAGGATCGAATGTGTGCCGGCTGCGGCGCACTGTGCCAGCAGTTCATCGATCGTGGCGGGGGGTGGGCTGCTGCTCTCCAGGTCTTCCCGGGCGGCGAAGACGAAGCCTTTCTTGTCGACCTGTTCGAGCAGCCGGCCGACATCGCGGGTCTGCTTCTCGGAATCGCTCGCATCAAAGCCCAGGCCTTTGAGTGCCTGGTCCAGTTCCCGGCTGATCTGATGCAGTTTCTGCAGATCACTGCTCGGCGGCGCAGACTTCGACTGCCTGGCGGGGGTCCCGTCGACCAGGTCGCCGGGCAGCCTGAACTCGCGGCGGTCAAACACCGTTTGACGCAGCTGCTGCAGACTGAAATCCACATCATGAGTATACGTACAATAATTTAGCCAACCGGTCGCTGCCATCTGTGTTTCTCCGTGTATATTACAGGCCCGTGCACGAAAACGACACTTGATTCATAAATACCCATCTATAAATCGGATTTCAAGATCTGATCTACGGAAGTACAGAGAATTATTGAATTTATTGCGCCCACGAAACAGGACACGGCCTATAAAGCAATTACTGAAACAGGGCCGCTGCCTTACGGTCGCGTGAAGCTTCGACAGCCGGCTGACATCGTTCAAAGCCCGAACAGCCTCGGACTGGCAGATCTCGAAACCCCCGCTGGCAGCCTGATTCCCATATCGATCAGACTTCTTTGATGAATCTACAAGAAAAGTCACATATTGCAGTGTCTTTTAGTTAGCTTTCCTTAGATAATGGTGCCCACGCTCACCAACCAAAAAATCCATCCCTCGTTTTAAAAGCCTTCCCGATACTCCCCGACGTAATTCCTGGTTTCTTTCTCGCAAATCAGTCCTCTTAAAAGCCTGGTTACATGCGGGTCAGATTGTTTCCCGATTTCTGTTCGTACTCCGGTGTTTACCTCGCCAACAGGAATCCTGATTGAAAGCGATCTTGACGAGATTCGCGCTCTTATTTTCTGATTATACAGCAATAGAGAGGTCTCAGATGACAAATCAAAAATCCCGTGGATTCACCCTGATCGAATTACTGGTGGTCATTGCGATCATCGCAATTCTCATCGCTTTATTACTGCCCGCTGTCCAGCAGGCACGTGAAGCAGCACGTCGCAGTACCTGTAAAAACAACTTAAAACAGATTGGTGTGGCGTTACACAACTATCACGAATCGCACAGTACTCTTCCTTACGCCACTGCAAATCCTGGCGGTTGTACGATGCCGGGCACCCCGGCACCGACGGTGACAAACCATACCGGATACATCCAATTACTGCCTCTCATGGATCAGGCACCGTTATATAACCAGTTGAATCTGAGTGCTGCTTCCGGCGAGTTTAATTCGATCGGAGGAACTCTTGCCGGTGGCGGAGCCGGCGCTGCGATCTCCAGCGGGAATGCTGCTCTGGCTGAGAATATCATACCGGGTTTGCTTTGCCCGTCTGATGCTGGCGGCAGTGTTTTGCCTTATGCCAGTACATCCTATGGTTCGGGAACCAGTGGATCTGCCAGAACCAGCTATGGGTTCAGTGTGTCAATCGGTCATGATACAGGCGGTTGCAATCTCTGGAGTTCAGAAGCGCAAACCAGTCGTACCATGTTTGGTTTGAATTCAAACTGCAAATTCCGGGATATTACTGATGGAACCAGTAATTCAGTTGCGGTCTGTGAGACCGCCCTGGATTTTGATGATGGTGAAGGGCTTACCTGGGCGGCTGCATCCCATGTCGGACTGGGGACCAATCTGAAATCGGCCCAGGGGATCAACGAATTTCGCTGTTGCTCCTGGCAGTCTCCTCCGTGGCAACGTGCCGCAGTTTTTGGACGTCTGGGCCAGTACAATGATCCGGGAAGCAGTCATGTTGGTGGGATGCATGTACTGATGGGAGACGGTGCAGTCCGCTTCCTCAGTGAAAACATTGATACGACCACCCGCACTTATCTTGCCAATATTGCAGACGGTCAGGTACTGGGCGAATTCTAGCCTGGATGCAGGTTTTCGCTATCGTCTCCAGCGGCTTCAGAGCCGAATAGTTCAGTGCAGGAGATGCTCCGGTAAACGGGGTGTGCTCCCAAATGTTCTTTTTGCGTCTGATATTTCCATGAGGGAATATCAGACGCACGTTTCTAAATGACGTCACCAATTAATCATTGAGATATCAGGATAATAATACATGAAATTTTCAGGCTATTCTATGATTGTGCCCTGCTGTATCTTTCTGTTGATGACTGGCTGTTCTGGAGGAGCGCCTGAATTTTCTGAAAAACTGACGCCTGTCACCGGCACCGTCACAGTGAATGGGAAACCAACACCAGGCGTGGCAGTCACGTTTACTCCGGAAGCAGGAACAAGTGGCACGGGTGGGCATGCTGTCACCGATGAGCAGGGTAAATATCAAGTTTTACACCGCACTGACCAGGCGGGAATTCAGCCGGGAAAGTATCTGGTCACATTCTCTAAAATCACTCAGAAAGATGGTACTCCAATCCCTGAGGGTAAAGGGCTGGCCGATGTGGACTGGATGCAGGGCATCCCACCCCAATACAGCAAAGCAGAGAATTCCAAAGTCAAAGCCGAAATAGCAGAGACTCCTGCCAACATTGATTTCGAGCTGAAATTCTAGATCACAGCACATCCGGGAGTCGCGGTGGAGTCAAAATTGCCGATCGTCTCTTGCCATTAACAGATTTCGCAGGCAGGTTTCCCCACTGCTCAATGAGCAGATGTGCGTGAGATTCATCTCTGCTGAGGCGGGTGAAATCGGGTAAGATCGGTCTGGTCATTTTTATTTCCAGACGTGGGGAGGCAACAGGAAATGTTCCACCAGAGATCGGTTGAGAGGAAGTATGGGGAAGGGCGTCGCGGCGTCAAGACGCTCTGGCGCGAGAATGGCGCGGAAGTGGCTCTGCGTGCGGAAGAATCAGTGTGTATCAGAGCGTTACTGCGTGAAAACTGGTACAGAAAAGGACGATTCTTCGCCCCTCGCACAGGGTTTCATCGGCAAATTTGCCTGAAACAAGGGACTTTCATAGTGCCGATTTCTCCAGGGGAACAGATCTGTCGTATTCGTAAAACCGGACTACGCGCGCGACGCTTAGCGATGCAGTTTCTCCAGCGCCCTGCAGGCGTCAAGAGGAATTCTGGGCAGTGGATTTTCGACAGTGAATCGATGATTTTGCTGAATCGATTTTCCCGTCGTGGAATTCTGATATGATACGAAGGCAGGAGGCGATCACCATTTTCTGTTTCCTCCATGGCTGCCTGTATTTCTGTTTTCTCTTTTCAGGATGTGCTTACACATGGTTTTTCTACGAACAGGAATCATCTGGTTGGTGTCGTTCCTGCTGCTCTGTCTGGTGGGATGTGGAAAAGCGAATGAGGAGGCACAGGTGCGTCAGGAATCGAAAAGAGAAGTGAAGCCGGAGATCAAGCGATTTCACCAAGTGGTTAAAACGGGGACACTGGCTGAACTTCAGCAGGGATTAGAATCGGGGATTGACGTCAATGCAGCGGGTGAAAATGGAATGAACGCTTTAATGATTGCATTGAAAGCCAAAGATCTGGAGAAGATGCAGTTACTGCTGGCCCGGGGGGCGGACCCTGAACTGACCGACGATTATAACGCGACGGCCCTTGATTATGCAGTGAGCGAGGACTTTGCAGCGGGTGTGCAGGAACTGCTGGCACGGGGCGTGGACCGGGGCTATCATCCCAAATACCCACTGAAGAAAATTGACATTGGTGAGGATATATTCGATTTCATCAAGATTAATACGCCGGAAGAACTTAAAGGAGAGATGTCGGAGGAAGAGTGGCTTGAGTCGTTCGAAGAGACGAAAGCCCTGATGGAGGAAATGGGACAGAACCCGACGGTGGAGCCTGCGATTGTCGGTGTTTACAGTGTGGAGGTGTTAAAGTTGTTCCTGGCAGCCGGCGATGATCTGAGCCTGGCTTCGCCCGAAATGAAACGCCTGCTGATGAAGCTGGACGAGAAAGCCGGTTTCCAGGCAACTCCTGCTGAGTATCTCAAGTATAAATCGCCGCGATATGGGACGGCGAATCCGGAGCAGATGGATAACCCGTTCTGGTCGGACATGATCCAGCTCGGCTGTAACGCCTACCAGGCACGCGAGCATTTCCAGGATGATTCGGCATTTGAGAAGCCGGGAGTTGTGTGGTGTGCTGATCGTTTCGGTTCTTCTCTCACACCTTTAAAGGATGGACGCTATGTGCAGGTTGGTGGTGAGCATGAAGATTATTACGACCCGGACTTTTATATTTATAATGATGTCGTGATTTATGATGGCAAAGGGGGCTTTCAGATTCTGGGTTATCCGAAAGACGTTTTCCCGCCGACCGATTTTCATACCGCGACACTGGTTGACGACACGATTTATCTGATCGGCTGCATGGGGTATTCGGAACAGCGAAAGCCAGGTTTCACTCCCGTTTACCGGCTGAATACGGACTCGTGGAAAATCGAAGCGGTAAAAACTTCAGGAGAGATGCCGGGCTGGATTTCAAATCATCGTGCCCGTTATGAGCCGACGAAGAATGTAATTCGAGTCGAAGCGGGAAAACTGAGTATCTTCAACGAAGAGCAAGAACCTGATATGGCTGACAATCACAGTGAATATGAACTGGATTTAACCACGTTCGCCTGGCGGAAGCTGCAGTGAAACGGGTCGGATTACTCGATGATTTCACCCAGTTCGCGGAGGTGATCGAAGGTGAACAGGCCGGTGTTGTGGCCATCGCTGAAGGTGATGCGGTAGGCGTAGTTGCCGGCGAGGCTCATCTTATCGACGTTGACGGGCTGCGCTTCGAGGGGGGTGAGGATGGGGAGTTTGACCGGGTCGGCGGCGGCCTGTTTTTTCTCATTGCGACAGGTGACGCAGGGGCAGGCTTTGCGGAGTTCTCCGTAAGTGTACCGCCGACGCTGGCCGTCATCCCAGCCGATGAGCAGGGCGTTTTCGCCTTCGAGTTTTTTGAGTTCAATCGGTGTGGGAGCCATGGCGTTGTGTTCTGTTTGACAGCGGAAAAGAGAATTCTCTGGAGACGGCGACTTGACTGTAATGGGCGAGCCGGGAATGCTCAAGCCTGCTGACCTGATTGTCAGCGATCTTTTCGCGAACATTTGTCAGCAAGGATCACAAGCGCCAGGGCTATGAAGCCACTATAGAGACACCATTGGGAAATATCATGTATCCGCTGCGCCCAGGCGAGTTGCTTTGCAAGCTCTGCCGGGGTGGGATATTGATCAGCGTGCGAGTAGACCCAGGCATAACTGCCGTGCCCGGCGAATGAGCCAAACAGAATGGTTACCACCACCAATGAAGTCAGAAACGGGTAACGCGATTTCATAGAGGCATTGTCCAGCGAAATTCAAAACCAGATTTTCCGATTCAATTTCAGCGGACTGCGGTTCGATCAGACTGGCTCAGGGGAACGATATAATAATTCCTCGAAGGTTTCTAGCTCAACAATTCCTGCACGACATTTCCATGTACGTCCGTCAGACGGTAGTCACGTCCCTGGAATTTGTAGGTGAGCTTTTTATGATCGATGCCCAGGCAGTGCAGGATTGTGGCATTCAGATCGTGGACGGGCAGGGGGGTTTCGGTGATGTTATAACTGAAGTCGTCGGTCTGACCGAACGTCATTCCCGGTTTCATTCCGCCGCCCGCTGCCCAGACGGTGAAGCAACGCGGATGATGATCACGTCCGTAATTGGTTGCCGTCAACGTTCCCTGGCAGTAAACGGTGCGACCAAACTCACCGGCCCAGACGACGAGTGTGTCTTCCAGCATGCCCCGCTGTTTCAGATCGAGAATCAGGGCGGCCGTCGCCTGATCGGTCTCGCCCGTCAGTTGCCTGATTTTTGTGGGCAGGTTGAGATGATGGTCCCAGCCTCGATGATACAGTTGAATGAAGCGGACGCCACGCTCTGCCAGACGCCGGGCCAACAGACAGTTGGCGGCATAGGTGCCCGGTTGTTTTGCCTGTTCGCCGTACAATTCAAAGGTCGCGGGGGTCTCTTGCGACAGATCTGCCAGTTCGGGGATCGAAGTCTGCATGCGAAATGCGAGTTCGTATTGCGCGATGCGGGTCGCGATTTCAGGATCGCCTTTCTGCTCCAGGGAAAGCCGATTGAGTTCACCCAGATCGTCAAGCATTTCGCGTCGGGCCTGCTGATCGATGCCGGGTGGATTGGCGAGGAAGAGAACCGGATCGCTGGAGCGGCGGAACTTGACTCCCTGATGTCGTGTCGGCAGAAAGCCGCTCCCCCAGAGACGGTCGTAGAGTGGCTGACCTCCGTCCCCCGAAGTGAGCGCCACGAACGTGGGCAGATCCCTGTTTTCACTTCCCAGTCCATAAGAGATCCACGATCCCATACTGGGCCGACCCGCCTGGATACTGCCGGTCTGAAGAAACGTGATTGCAGGATCGTGGTTGATGGCTTCGGTATACATGGATTTGACAACGCAGAGCTCATCGGCGATCTTCGCAGTCTGTGGCAGGAGTTCGCTCACCCATGTGCCGCTGTGACCGTGCTGAGCGAACCGGTACATTGAGGCAGCGATGGGAAAACTTTTCTGACCCGACGTCATACCAGTCAGTCGCTGTCCGCGGCGGATGGAGTCGGGGAGTTCTGTTTTATGAAACTTTTTGAGTCCTGGTTTATAGTCGAACAGATCCAGCTGTGAGGGAGCACCGGACTGACTGAGATAGATTACCCGTCTGGCTTTAGCCGGAAAATGCAGACCACTGACTGGCGTAGCGTTTTTTTCTACAGCTTGAGACTCCTGCAACAGTGAGGCAAGAGCCGCCATTCCAATACCGGCTGTGTTTCGACGAAGAAACGCACGCCGATTATGAGTCAAGGCAAGTTCGTCTGTGAAATTCAGCATGAGTTATTCCCGGTTGATCGTTTCATCCAGATTGAGAATCAGACTGGCGACGATGGTACAGGCAGCAAGTTCTGCGGCATCGTATTGCTGATTCGGTTGTGACTCTCCGACGGAGAGCAACTGCTGCGCCGCCTGGGTGTCTTTCTGGAAGCGACTGTGACTGCGTTCCATCGCGTTGACTAAAACTGGTAATTCACGTTCATTCGCATCGCGGGCCAGGACCAGTCGCATGGCGTATTGGATTCTTGCAGCCGGAGACTGTTCGTGGTACTCGAGCATCCGTTCGGCAAGCTTACGGGCCGCTTCGACATAGGTCACATCATTCAGCAGGGCCAGCGCCTGTAAAGGTGTGTTGGTCCGCGACCGCTTGACGATACAGGTTTCGCGTGAAGGGGCATCGAATGTTGCCATCGCCGGTGGTGGGACGGTACGTTTCCAGAACGTGTACATGCTGCGGCGGTACAGGTCTTCGCCGGTATCCGGTTGATAAAGCTGACTGGCGATTTCTTTCCAGACGCCGGCAGGCTGATAGGGTTTCACTGAGGGGCCACCGATTTCTGCATTTAACAGACCGGAGGTAAATAAAGCCTGATCGCGAATCAGTTCGGCTGGCAGACGGAGCCGCGACGCATGGGCCAGCAGCTGGTTTTCCGGGTCTGCCTTTAATTTTTCCGACGTCACATGTGAAGACTGTTGGTAGGTGGCAGACGTGACGATCAACTTTTGCAGGTGTTTGACATCCCAGCCGGAATGAATAAATTCCAGCGCCAGCCAGTCGAGCAGTTCCGGATGCGTGGGCCACGATCCCTGTGAACCGAAGTCTTCGGTTGTTTTTACAAGGCCATTTCCGAAATACATCTGCCAGAAACGGTTGACGATCACGCGCGCGGTTAAAGGATTTTGTGGATCTACAAGCCAGCGGGCCAAACCAAGCCGATTGCGTGGTTGCTGCTCTGAGAGTGTTCCCAGGCTCGCGGGAATATTCGCAGAAACCTGTGCGCCGGGCTTGTCATATTCTCCCCGCATGAGCACGAACGTTGGCTGAGGCTGCTTTCGATCCTGCATGATCATGCTGGTGGGAAGGCTGCGGTAATACGACTCGCGATCTTCTTTGAGCGTCTGCAAATCCAGAAAAGCCGTACGGTAGATTTCCGGTGAGTGAAATGCCAGAAAGGAACGCTGTATCTTCAGACGTTCTGCTGCGGAACGATCAGCGGCAGGAATCTGGAGCAGCCGCTCCAGGGGTTCCCTGACGAAATTCAACGTCACCCATTCCTGTGACTGGCGGGTTCGATAGATTTTCAGGTCGTCCAGCAGTCCCAGGAATAAGTCATTTTCGTGTTCTGCACCAAAGTGAAGGGGAGAGGGAAACGAAAATCCTCCCGTCAGGATATTCAATTTCACTTCGAGGTCCCAGGGGGTTCCGTTGACATACAGTTGAAAGTCTTCTGCCTGTGAATTGCCGGCGTAGGTCAACACGATCTGCGACCAGCTGTTCAGATTCAGTTTTCGTGTTGACTGCAGTCGAATCGCATCATCCAGCCAGCGAGGTCCCATATTGATTTTCAACTGTCCCTGGTCCAGTGCGATTTGAAAGCCGCTTTCATCCTGAGCGGGGGTCAGCGATGCCAGCAGCGTGCCAGAGAGTTGAGCGGGCTTAACCCAGAACACCAGTGAGAAAGGATCCTTATCACTTAATACCGGTTTCTGCTTTGTTGCCAACTGCTGCCGACCATTGAGGGAGAGGGCCTGGCCTGCGATTCCCGGTTTGAACTCCGGAAGTTTTGCATCAATGGACTGCTCTTCGCTGATCAGATCGCTGGAAGCGTTTGTCTTCTCTGCATAAAAGTCTTTAGTCTGTTTGCCGATAACCTCAAGCCTGACCTCGCCGTCAAAGGGGATGTGATACGCCAGATGTTTTTCAGGAAACGATAATTTGAGATCGGCTGGTGAGTGTTGCTGTTCCCAGGCTTTCTGGAGCTGTTTCAGTTCGGGCTCAGCCGCTTTCAAGAATTGCTCCCGCTGTTGAATTTCGTGATCCATGCTGGAGAGTTTCTGTTGCTGTTCTTGTGTCGGTGCTTTGACGAAGGGCACGGCATTCCCGTATTTGATCGCGCGACCGCGTTCGGGGATGTTATTGAAAAAAGCGATCAGCTGGTAAAAGTCTTTCTGTGAAATCGGATCATATTTGTGGTCGTGACAGCGGGCACAACCGACCGTCAGACCCAGCCAGACTGTTCCCGTTGTCTCTACCCGGTCGACTGCATATTCCAGCAGATATTCTTCAAAGATGATGCCGCCTTCCGAATTCGAACGATGATTGCGATTGAAACCGGTGGCAATTTTCTGATTGAGGGTCGGTTGGGGAAGTAAATCACCGGCCAGTTGCTCAATGGTAAATTCATCAAATGGCTTGTTGCTGTTGAAAGCATCAATCACCCATTCACGCCAGCGCCACATGTGACGTTCGCCATCGGTCTGATAGCCACTGGTATCTGCAAAACGGGCCGCATCCAGCCATTCCATCGCCATGCGTTCGCCGTAATGAGGTGATTTCAATAAACGCGCTACCAGAGTCTGATAAGCGGTCGAAGTGTGATCATGAAAAAAGGCATCCTGTTCGGCGATCGTCGGTGGTAATCCGGTGAGGTCGAGACTCAGGCGACGGATTAAAGTAGCACGATCTGCCGGAGGTGCTGGAGCCAATTCTTCCTGTTCCAGGCGTGCCAGGACGAAAGCATCAATCGGGTTTTGCACCCAGTCTGGCTGTTTGACTGCGGGAATCGCAGGTCTTACTGGCGGTATAAAAGCCCAGTGTTTCTGCCAGCGTGCCCCCTGGTTGATCCACTGCTGAATGGTGGCGATCTGGACTGCGGTAATCTGTTTTTCCGACGAGGCAGGAGGCATGTGCAGATCGGGATCGTCAGAAATCAGGCGGGAGAGCAGTTCACTCTCATCCGCTTTGCCGGGAATCACGACACCTGGAATTTTTGCAGTACCCAGCAAACCGCTCTGCAGATCAAGTCGCAGGTCGGCCTTCCGCTGAGAGGAATCGGGACCATGACATTGAAAGCAGAGATCTGAGAGAATGGGACGCACATCACGGTTGAAATCGAATTCCCTGGCTGACAGAGAGCTTGCTGACGACATCAGCAGGATCAGCACACTCGCCCAGGATACCCGTCTCCCCATTCGCAGCTTCATCACAGCAGTCTCCGTGTCGATACGTCTGATTAAGAGATGACCACATTCTACCGCGTCGTTTGAAGCCGACATTGTAGCATGCGTTTTCAGCCATCGCCATACCTGAAGCGGGGCAGGAGATCTGAAATCTGCTGCAGGTCATTCGGTCTTCTCTTTTGATTCCTGCATTTTCTGCAAAACATCAACCGCGTGCTGTAACGCTTTTTGAGCCTGGGGAGTTGAAAGGTCAAACAGATAAATCGAATAACCGGCCTGTCCCACGGGTTTGATGCTTCGAAAACCGGCAAACGGATCTCTGGCTTGTGTATACAGGCCCTGAAGATAATTCGCGGATAACGCCAGGTAGTTCCATTCATCTACATTCTCAGGAAGTTTCTGGCGCATATCGAAAGCCGAAATCCCATAGCCTTGTGGACTCCCGGTTCCAAAATAATACAGAAGACAGCGTTCTCGGTCTTGCAGCGGAAGCTCATCCAGACGTGCCTTGAGAGCAGGCAGATCCTGTCCCCAGTCCAGATTGGAATCGAGCAGATAGAATCTTCCGGCAGCGGGTCCGCCGATACTGTCATTGAAGTAGGACAGATAATTGGGCTGCACGGAAGTAATTGAGATAATCTGCAGGCAGATACAGAGGGAGCCAAAAGTGTAAAGCAACCAGGCACGAAAGTGAAACCAGCGCCAGATCTGATCGACCGTAAACAGAAACAGGAGTGGATAAAGTGTGAGCAGGTAACGTTGCCCCAGGTTCAGTCGACTGGTCAAAGCCATTCCGAGCAGCATTCCCCCTGCCAGCAACCAGATCAGTGGGGCATGACTGGTCGGTTCGCCAGTCTCGCTTTGTCTGTCGGAACTCTGATCTATCGGCGGAATGTCTGCTGCACGATGTCGGACTGTTTTCCAGGAATCAATCAGCAGATAGCAGGCTAAGCAGAATGCGATCAGTGTGTAGAGCAGTTCGACGGGTGTGCTCTTCAGGCTCCAGGCAACAGGGAAATAATACCACCAGCCATGTTCTGAAACGGCTCCCATCAGGTAAGCATCATGGCCTCCTGCATTATGCAGGAACTGAAACAGGATGCCGGCAAATGGAGCAGGGCGTTTCAATGTATGATGTGAGATTTCCATCACCTGCCGGGCGACAGGCCCTCGCCCCAGTAGACGTACCCAGGCGGACTCGTCGGGCGTTTCTTCATAGGAAACGGTTTTCAACGGCCCCGTGAAGCAGAATAGATGAAAGGCCCAGGTGAAAGGGATCAGCATGACCAGAAAGAGGATACATTTCCGGAGTATCGGTTTCGACAGAGACCAGATGTTCGGCACACTGGTAGACTCCGGATGCAGGAAGACAGTCAGAGTTATTACAATCAGCGTACAGGGCAGCAGGAATATGCCTGAGTACTTTGTGGAAATTGCCAACGAAACGGCAAGCGACAGACAGCAGAGATTTCGGAGAGTGGGCTCTTTCGCATAGCGGGTTAACGTTCCCAAAGCAATTAATGAAGTCAATGTGAAGCAGGCATCCGTGGTAGCCAGAGAGAAGTGAGCTATCATTGTCGGTGAAAACGTTATTAAAGCTGCCCCCAGAAATCCAGCGGCAAAACCTCGACGCAGGAAGAGCCAGCAGTAAATCAGCAGCATCGTCGGAATACCCACCAGGAGCGAGTTCAAGAATCGGGCCTGTTCGATTAACGGAGGGTCAGTCACTTCTCCCTGCCAGGCGTCCTGACGAGGTTCGCCACCTGCCCGCCACGCGACAGGCAACCAGTACAGCAGAATCGGTACGGGGGCCACCCCCGCGCCACAGATCCGTTCATTCAGAGATCCCTGATGAACCGTAGCTAAAGCGGAACCCAGAAAATAGGTTTCATCATAAGTCGGGCTTTTTGAAGATTGAAAAGCGGTCGTTTGAGCGAGAATGATGCTGGCAAAAAGCAGAGGCGTCCCCCAGACCAGGAACTGCCAGCCTCTCGTTTTGAAACCTGTTTCTTTGCTGATTTGCGTGCGCACAAATACAAACTCAATGAGAAACCATGCAAAAACCGACGTCTGTAGAATAAGCCAGCTCCATAATCACTCCTGTGGCGGAAATTCCAGCCAGGAGAGTATTATAGCATGACACTCGCAGCTCGTCCTCTGTTTTTTGTGGCCTTCCTTCGCTTCTTGACTTTCATTGACGTGAGCCATAGACTCGGGATTTGCTGTTCAACGTCCCCTCCCTAACCGGTATTGTACTTGCTCTAGAGACTGCTGCATGTCCCGTCTGGTGCGTTTGATTCTGATACTGCTGCTTTTCATTTCGATTCCCGGCATGGTTTATGCATGGTTGATGCCAGTGGAATATTTTCAGACATGGATGATGAAACGGGCCAACCCGGATCAATACTCTCAGTTTGCCGCCCACGAACAGGGGCAGGCATTAACAGTACTACTGCGAATTCTGCTTCCCCTGTTTGCACTTCTGACGATCACGGGATTCTTCTATTACCAGCGGGTTGTCGTTCTCGCCGATCACAGCTGGCAAACGTTGAAACGCTTGACATCGCTGCAGCATGCGGGACGAACGAGCCTGCTTCGGTTTCTGTTAATCAGCTGGTTCATTCTGGGACTGGTCCATTTTGCCAAAGGTGTTAACCGCCGGATCGAAGACTGGCCCTGGTACCATTTTCGGGCCGGCAGTGAGATGATGCCCAACATCAGCGATTCCAACCGGGATGTAATTCGCTTCGTAAAACAGGCCACAGCAGAGGATGCCCGCATTCTGGTATTAAGTGACCAGAAGCTGTTTTTTTTATCTTATTACCTGCTGCCACGAAAACTGTTTCATCCGCTGCATCCGGAGAGCGAATTTGTGATCCCGAAAGAATTCCAGCAACGCCAGCTGAAAGCGTATCGTCTGTCCGATCTCGACTCTGAATATCTGGAGCAGATCGCTCCCGACTATATTCTCGAATATTTTGAAGGGGGAGACTATCTGGAGAAAGATCGTCTTGAGGAAGACCCGCACTGGATCCAGTTTATGCAAAGTCAGTACGGTCCTGATTATGAGCCGACTTTTAATGTCCGTTTAAGAAAATATCAGCAACCCGAATCGCAAGCCGAGGGTGGCCGACAGAATCAGGAGGCGACTCCTTGACCGACCTGTTACTGGTTCTACTGTCTGTTGCAGGAATCTGGGGCGTGGGGCTCGCTGCGGCCCACGTGCTGCTCAGTTCCCTGCTGCGGTCGACTCAAACACAGACCTCGCTGACGGAGCTGCTGGGGCTCGGGCTGGTGTTCGGATTTGGCACCACAGCTTTCTTTTATTTCCTCTGGGGCTGGGTCGGGGGAAGTTATTCATCCACCGTTGCCTGGTCGTGGATGTGCTGCGGGCTGTTGCTCGGTCCAGTCACTCTCATCCGGCAATTCCGTAACGCTCGAACGGTAGCCAATGCGAGTGATGCTTCTGCCACGGATGATGATTTCAAAAAACTTTGTCTGGGAATTCTGCTGTTCCTGTGTTTGTCCACTGTGATCCAGTCACTGATGACTCCGCAGCGATTCTGGGACGAACGCGCCATATTCGGGCTCAAAGCGATTGTTCTTTTCCAGGAAGGAACACTGCAAAACGAGGCCTTGCAGCATCCTGATTTTGTGCAGTATCACCCGAAATACCCGTTATTAATTCCACTCAACGAGACCCATTCTTACCTGCTGCTGGGGGAAGTCAACGACCGCTGGTCTAAGATCATGTTTCCGCTTTTATACCTGGGAATGCTTCTCTGTTTTCAAGGTGTATTACAGCGTACCACTCGACAGTCGGCGCGCGCCTGGCTGTTTACCCTGATGCTGGCGACCGTGCCTAGCATGATTCCCTGGGAATATGGCTTTTTATCGGGCCAGGCCGATGGTCCCATCGCCTGCTTTCATACGATCACCCTGCTGTACCTCTGGAGTTATCTCACAGAATCGAAAAAATCTGCTCCCGATCCTGCGGTTCTCAAAACTCTGCCGCTCGTCGCAGGATTGTCCGCCGGGATGACAGTCTTTACCAAAGACGAAGGGATTGCCTTTTTCCTGATCGACCTGATCGCCGTTTCAATCGTTGGGCTGCTGTATTTTCGTGGCAGACTGCTAACCCTGGCTTTTTCTGTCGGCAAGTTCGCTTTGATAACGCTGCTGTTTATTGCTCCCTGGTTGCTGTATCGCAGGCATCTGCCGGCAACAACCGAAATGGCATACTTCAGCAGAATGCAGATCACGAACCTGTCAGAGGGAGTCGCGGCACTACAGTGGGCCGTGACTCATCTTTTGCAGTGCATGTTCCTTGAGGCATGGAGCTGGGGATTGCAATGGTGGGCATTGATGATTTCCCTGTTTGCATTTCCTGCCAGAGCACTCCAGCCTCAGCAGCTGTTTCTGTTGCTCAATCTGACAGGAGCGCTCGCGGCATTGATTATCGCCGGCATGATTGCCCCCACACCAGTGCAGGAACACATCGGTGGATCCAGCCTGCGATTCCTGTTGCAGATTTCGGGTGGCGCGCTGCTGTTTATTGCCGGTCAATGGATGGAAGAGTCCCCGTAAAGGGGAGTGATTCCGGTTATGTCAGCCGGAACAGTTCTGGCGATACCAGCGAAAGAGCTGTCGAAACGGGGGAGTGAACTGCTTTTCGTCTTCTGCCAGCATCCGGTCTATACGGGTGAGTTCAAAAAACTCCCCGCGTTCAATTTCCACAGGATCAAAGGTAAACGGTCCATCAGAATATGTCCGAAACAGCACGGTATGCTCGTAGGCATTGTCTGGAGTTCCCGGGAATTTCTCGAGCCATTCCAGCCGGGTATCGATGCCGATCTCCTCCTGCATTTCCCGCTGGGCTGATTCGAGATAATCCTCCCCGGCGCTCAAATGACCGGAAGCAGATGAGGTATAGCAGTGGGGATACTCGTCTTTGGTGGCAGAGCGGAACTGTAGCAGTAATTCGCCTTTGGAATTGAAGACGAAGACATTCGCAGCCCGATGCAGCAGTTTGCGTGCATGGACGACAGAGCGGGGGAGTTGTTCAAGAACCTGATCCTGCTCATCAACGACATCAAACAGTTCTTCGGATTGCATAAGAACCAGGCTTCCAGAAGAAAATCGGAGTTAACCGCCCCCCCACAGGACAGGGATGCGATTTGTGGATCTCACAGCTTTCGCTTCAGCGCACAGGAGATCGTCAGAGTGTACTCAACCAGTACAAAACAGCGGGACCTGGAAAGTCTCCAGTTTTACTGTATCGTCTCCAAAACCATTTAAACCGAGTATAATAGATTGGGAGAGGCTATGGTAAAAGGTGAGTCACTCTAAATTGAGTTCTCGGAGAAATAGCTTTCTTCGAAACTTTCCTGTCCATCGCCGTCGTAGTAGCTGACGACATAATTCGCCATGCCAATGGTGAGGATGTCCCCTGGATAAAGTGGGGCTTCATGCACGACGGCTGAATTCACAATCGTACCATTGGTCGACTCAAGATCCCGAACGCGAACGGCATTATTATGGAATGTCAACTCGCATTGATGTCTGCTGAGCATGGGATCCAGGATGCGTAATTCGCAGCTGTTGCTTCTCCCCAGAACGACTGGCAGTTCTTCGGTACCAATCTCAATG
The DNA here is from genome assembly GCA_002706765.1 of Gimesia sp. Classification (GTDB taxonomy): domain Bacteria; phylum Planctomycetota; class Planctomycetia; order Planctomycetales; family Planctomycetaceae; genus Gimesia. The sequence continues at coordinate 106,152 of PAJV01000028.1, read as the reverse complement.
TCCGGCAAATCAGGATGATCGCTGATAAGATGAACTTTCATAGGGTGAGCCTTTAAGGTCAGGGGCAGAATCAGAACCATTGTGACGATTCATCCAGTTCTGCCATTGGGCGGGTCAAATTGGGGTAGGGTCAAATGGGGATGGTAAAGGTACTACAATACAACGATTTTACATCCGTGAGTACTTATGCGTAATTCTACAAACAAGATACTTCGTATGCAATGGGAAACCGTAAAAAGATAGTAAAATCTGAATTTCCCTCAGAATACGGTCAATCGAAGATTCCCCTAATAGCGTGGAATCTGGGATTTCAGCCTGTTTTCTGAGCGGAGGTCCCGCTTTTCAAGGAATTCCAAACCAAATCCCTCCACAGCAATGGTAAAATTCAGTCGGGCCATTAGTTACTGAAAACCAACACTGACAAGCATTCATGATCGAGAAAGGTCAAAATCGACGATGGGGAACTTTGTAGGCTCATTTATCCTGCTGCAGAAAACCGTCGATCAGAAAACGCACTGGTTGGCTCACTGGAATTACGAACGTCAGGAATTCATGTTGCCGGGTGATAAGAAACGACCTTACGAAACTTTTCAGCACTGCCTGATTTCAGAACTGGAAAAGTCATTCGAACTGGTGCCTTTTGAGGATTTTATCCTTTCACAGGAACCCATGGCTCACCTGGCTTTCAGTGAAAAATCGACGCTGGAAGATTCATCTGAACATTATATTGTCGAGCTGTTTGATTTCCAGGAACTCAACTCGGCAGCCCGGAAGCTACTCGAATCTGATCTGCGGAACCGCTGGATCAGCGACCAGGAAATCGAAGTCGGCTCCACCACAGATGGTTTTCCGGTCTCGGAACTGTTTCGTTCACTCTACTACAAAGCGAACCTTGCCAGGCGGCTCTCCTGATCTCTCCAGCCTGCCAGTCTCTCCTGCCCGGTACAACAGTTAAACTTCCCTCCGCGAAATGCTTCCCGACAATTGATTCTCCGACGAACAAATAGTATTATTTTTATCTGAGATCTGACTATAATACTGTTTATAGTCGAGGGATCGAAACGTTCTCGCAAGACGCGATTCAAAGCACTGTTCGTTTTACTTATTTCGGGCCGAGCATTTTGCCCGGATCCTTAACCTTGGAGAGATCGATGAGAAACCTCAAATCACTGACTATGCTGGCAGGCGTGCTGGCTTTGACCTGTTCCCTGAGCCTTGCCGGGCAAAGCGATAAAAAATCTGTTCCCCCCGTGTTGGATCACACAGTGAAGACGCTGGAAGGGAAAGAGGTCGATCTGAGCAAATACAAAGACAAAGTACTGCTGATCGTCAACACTGCCAGTAAATGCGGAGCCACTCCCCAATACAAAGATCTGCAGGCCCTGCATGATAAATATAAGGATCAGGGACTGGTCGTTCTGGGCTTTCCCTGCAATCAGTTTGGTGCACAGGAACCAGGTTCTGCAGAGCAGATTTCCGAGTTTTGCAGCAAGAATTACGGTGTCACTTTTGACATGTTCAGCAAGGTTGACGTGAATGGCAAAGATGCCGATGCGCTCTATCAGTACCTGACCTCGAAAAAGACGAACTCCAAAACAGCCGGTCCTGTCAAATGGAACTTTGAAAAGTTTCTGATCAGCCGCGATGGCGAAATCGCTGCCCGTTTCCGGACCCGCGTCAATCCGCAGTCGGAAGAAGTCACGACCGCAATTGAAACAGAACTGAAAAAGAAATAATCAAATCCGATCTCTACAAGCGGGGATGCATCCCAGGGGGATGCGTCCCTTTTTTTATTTAAGTGACTGCTATGAATTACAATTTTTTCGCACCACAACAGATTTGCTTTGGCTGGGGACGCTTTCAGGAAGTCGGAAAACTGGCGGCTGCGCTGGGGACACGGGCTTTCATCATCAGTGGTTCGCGCTCGCTGGAAGCATCCGGGGTAATTGACGAATTACGCCAACTGCTGTCCCAGGCTGATATCAAAAGTGAGTTTATCCGCACGATTTCCAATGAACCCGAAGTCGCAGACGTGGATCAGGCCACAAAGCTGCTCAGAGACTCAAAGGCCGGTGCAGGGGACTTTCTGATTGGAATCGGCGGTGGTTCCGGCATTGATCTGGCCAAGGCGACCTCTGCAATGATCACCAATCAGGAAAGCGAAACCGTTGTGGATTACCTGGAGGGAGTCGGACGGGGCTTGAAGTTAACCGCAGCGCCGCTCCCTTTCCTGGCGATTCCCACTACGGCGGGAACGGGCAGCGAAGCGACTAAAAATGCCGTCATCTCAAGTTATGCGCCACCTTTCAAAAAAAGCCTGCGTGCCGAGCAGATGATACCCGACATCGTGCTCTGTGATCCTCAACTCGCCTGTTCGGTTCCCCCGGAAATCACCGCCCGTACGGGAATGGATGCCATTACACAGTTACTGGAAAGTTATATCTCGTGCCGGGCACAGCCGATCCCACAGGCACTCTGTCTGCAGGGGCTCAAGCTGGCGATCCCGGCATTGCCTGAAGTGGTCGAGAATGGAAACTCCCGCAACGGTCGTGAAGCAATGGCTCATGCCGCGTTACTCTCAGGGATTGCCTTAGCCAATTCCGGCCTGGGGATGGCTCATGGGGTAGCTCCCGCATTAGGAATCCACTGCAGGATCTCTCACGGCCTGGCATGTGCCATGATGTTGCCCGCGACGTTGAAAGCAAATCTATCGGTTCGACAGCAGGAATATGCCACGATCTACAGGTTCCTTTATCCGAACCAGACTCATTCCGAAATACAGGCCGCTGAATTACTGATTGAGGAAATCCAGCAACTGAATGACCGCCTCCAGATTCCGCGCCGTCTTGCCGATGTCGGTGTGAATCCATCGCAAATTCCCGCGCTGGTTACAAGTTCGCGGGGAAACAGCATGAGCGGCAACCCCCGTGAAATCACGGATGAGGAGCTGACGCAAATTCTGGAATCGCTTCTTTGAAATCAGATCTTCTCAACCTCATTTTGATCGCTTCGGCTCATTTCAATCTGAATCTCCGTTCGTTAAAATAGAAGCTTCCTGTTCGCACTCTCGGAGAAGATTTTCATGAACACCATCACCACCAAACTGATTGCTTTCACCCTGCTGACAATATTCTCCCTGGCGTCGGTTCAGGCCGATCCCCCTGAATATCATGCGGTCCAGGCGGAACTGATCAAACCACGACAGGGAATCGGTAACACGGTTAAGAAGTTGAAATCAGGCGAAGAAGTCCGGGTGGCTTATCTGGGAGGATCCATCACAGCCGCGAATGGCTGGAGAGTGAAAACAACCAAGTGGCTGCAGTCAGAGTTTCCCAACGCGAAGATTCATGAAATCCATGCTGCCATTGGTGGTACCGGGAGTGATCTGGGAGCATTTCGCCTGGAGCAAGATGTCCTGCAACATCACCCGGATCTGGTATTCGTTGAATTCGCGGTGAATGATGGTGGCCGTCAGCCTGAAGCGATCTGGGAATCGATGGATGGTATTGTCCGACAGATCTGGAAATCCAACCCTCAAACGGACATCTGCTTTGTCTATACATTTCGAGTGAATTACGAGAAAGATCTACGTAAAGCCGAGAACCCCCGCGCTGCTTCCGCCATGGAACTGCTGGCCGACCATTATGGAATTCCTTCCATTAACGTCGCATTGAAAATTGCAGAACTGGAACAGGAAGACAAACTCAAATTCACTTCCGACACCCCGGTGGCGGAAGGCATCGTCCTGTTTTCCAAAGATGGAGTGCATCCACTTGATGCGGGACATGAGATCTACACGGAAGTCATTGCATCAGCGATCAAACAGATGGCAACCACTTCTCAGCCCGTCAACCACAGTTCCAAACTCAAACAGCCCTTTGTGAAGGGACACTGGACTGATGCGAAAATGATTCCCCTGGATGCATCCATGCTCAGTGGTAACTGGAAGGAACTTCCGGCAGATCATGTTCTGCAGAAGCGATTCGGAGGACGCTTGAGTCAAATCTGGGAAGCAGATGCTCCGGGAAGCAAACTCACATTTCGTTTTCGTGGTTCCCAGGCTGCGTTATATGATTTGGTCGGCCCCGATGGCGGACAGGTTCAGATCACGGTAGATGGAAAACCACACAAGAAGCTTACCCCCCGTTTTGACAGTTACTGCACTTACCATCGCATCTCCACATTAAGGCTGGCCGAGGGCCTGGATCCAGGGCAGATTCATACAGTGACGGTCGAAATCGACGCTGAGCAACCAGACCGCAGTTCCGTTGCATTTCGCCTGAAAAATCCCGACGAGGAATTGAAGTCCGCCAAATACCAGGGAACAAGAATACGGGTCGGCAAGATCATGCTGCGGGGCGAACTGGTTCCCTGACAGTCTGGTCTGCGCTCGCATCAGAGCTCTTGAAAGGAATTATGACATGATCATCTCAGCCGGCTTGAGCCCGGCCTGGCAGCAGATTCTGGAAGTGGATTCTCTGCAGATCGGGGAAGTCAACCGTTGTCAATCTGCTCACTGGTCTGCCTCCGGAAAAGTGATTAATGTGGGAATGGCGATCCGTCACCTGGGCATTCCCTGTGAAACGATTTTTTCGGCTGGCGGTTATACCAGAGATTTAATCGAAGCAGATCTTATGAACCTGCAGGTCCCCTGTCGTATCCTGGAGCAGCAGAACCCGACACGAATCTGTACGACCGTGCTGGATCGATCAACGGGGCAGACAACCGAACTGGTGGAAAACGCGACTTCTGTTTCCGCGCTCGAGGTATCTGCGTTCGCCGAGGAATTCCGCTCCCATGTCGCTTCTGCGGATGTCGTTGTACTCACCGGATCATTACCGGCAGGCGCTCCTGCAACCCTGTATCATGATCTGCTGTCAGACACCAGCTGCCCGGTGATACTCGACGCGCGGGGACCGGAACTCGAGGCCGCTTTAAATCAGAACCCTTTTCTGGTGAAGCCGAACCTGGAAGAACTGGAGCATACCCTGGCCCGTTCCCTGGCCAGCACCGACCAGATGATCAAAGGGATGCAGGATATCAATCAGAGGGGGGCGACCTGGGTTGTGATCTCACAGGGCAAAGATGCTTTATGGGCGACCTCGGAAGAACAGGTTTTTCGTTTCACCCCCGCGAAAGCGGATGCTGTAAACCCCATCGGCTGTGGTGACAGTCTGGCTGCAGGAATTGCCTGTGGTATTCATGAAGGGCGCAGTGTGCCTGACGCCATTCGCTGGGGGATGGCGGCAGCAGCCGATAATCTGACCAGACTATTACCCGCACGACTGTCGAAAACCAGCGTGGAATCATTTTTCGACCAGATCGAAATGGAGCAGCTTGTCTGATGCCAGACACACAGACATCTGCCCCCTGCCTGCTGGAAGCACGTCAGACAGGACGACAGGCCTCAGACGGCCAATGGTTGAATCGAAACCTGTCACTCCGCATTGACCCGGGAGACCGCATCGCCATTTCAGGCCCGACGGGATCGGGGAAATCCGTATTTCTGCGGTCACTGGCGATGCTGGATGAAATCCAGGAAGGCACGATCCTGTTTCATAATGAACCAGTCAGGGATAAACAAATACCCGAATATCGCAGCAGGGTGATCTATCTTCAGCAACGACCGATTTTAATCGAAGGTACGGTGGAATCAAATCTGCAGTTTGCCTTTCAGTTTCAGGTCAATCAACACAAAGACCACAATCCCGCAACCATTCGAAGCTTCCTGGAATCCTTTGGCAGACCCGACTCATTTCTCAAAAAAAAGTCATCCTCCCTGTCCGGGGGAGAAGGACAAATCGTGGCTTTATTACGTGCGCTGATCCTCTCACCCGAAGTCCTGCTGCTGGATGAACCCACGTCCGGGCTCGATCCGGAAACCACCGAGCAGTTCGAATCGATTATTTTACAGTGGCTCGAATCCTCAGAAGAATCCCCGGCGTTTGTCTGGATCACACATGATCGCAGTCAGGCTCAGAGGCTGGCTGATAAAGTCATGAGATTTCCCTCGGGCCAGGTGTCGAATCATCTGATTCCAGAATCGTGAGAACTCTTAATGTTCTCGATAAAGATCCATTTAAAATTTGTGAATCTGCTGGGAAACGAACCGATAATCAATTATGCTCAATTCATGTCTGGCTTATAATAGACGCGAACAGATCTTTCCAATCGGAACGGATCTGTGATTAAACGAAAACCGGAATGATTCCTGCTAAAGAATCTCTCACAATGAATCAGGAGACAATCGATGCCAATTGAAATTTTACACCACGCAGATCGAAACTACGTGGAATTAAAATTGTCAGGTAAACTGGCCAAAGAAGACTACCACAACTTCACCCCCACCATTGAAACATTAATTCAACAGCATGGTGCCTTACACATGCTGGTTGTTCTGGATGATTTCCATGGTTGGACGATGGGCGCGCTCTGGGAAGACACGAAATTTGACATCAAACACTTTAAAGATATTGCACGTCTGGCGATTGTGGGTGACAGCAAATGGGAAGAAGGAATGGCCACGTTCTGTAAACCATTCACAAAAGCAAAAATCAAATATTTCAATATCGACGATCTGGCTTTAGCAAGAACCTGGATCGCGGAACCTGCCTGACGTTATTGAACATCCACTCAGAGCTGTGAGCTCTCACCTGGAGCCTGCAGGAGTTGAATCAGCAATTCAGTCGTCCATTCCTGATCGGCGGGAATGGCGACTGACTGCCTGAGTTCACTCTCACCCAGCGGTTCCAGTTCATCCAGTTGCAGCTGCAGAACTTCTGTCGTAGCATCAGAGGCATCATTCCCGCTTTTTTCCCGCTGCCTGATCCGGGATTCCAGTACTTCCCGATCTGCAGAGAAGACCACAAGTTGAAACGGCACCTGCTGTTTTTCCGCCAGTTCGTAAAACAATTTACGCTGCCAGACTTTGAGTGTTGTGGCATCAACGATCACATTCCAGCCCGATTCCAGTATTTTTCGAGCCTGTTCTGCCAGCCTTTCATAGACCAGGCGGGTTGTTTCTGTTGAATACAGCTCAGCATCCGGGATCTGCTGTTCGTTCTGCAGACGTTTGCGTTCGACATCGGAACGAATACGAATCGCCGCCATCCCCTGCAGCAGGAGTTGACTCCCATAGGACTTGCCACTGCCCGAGACTCCATGCGTCAGCAACAGTCTGGGTTTCGTACTCGAGACATAATTTTTAGCGAGTTCCAGATACGACTGGAATTCCTCGCGTGCTTCCGCAACTACGGAATCTGACAAGTCCGGCTGGCTTAATCTGATGGCAGCGACTTTCGCACGAACCATCGCCCGATACGACAGGTAAAACCGCAGCAGGGGCACTCCTGCGTAATCTCCGGTCAGTTCCAGATAACGATTCAGGAACTGCATGGCGAAATCGGATCGGCCCCGGTCTTCCAGGTCCATAACGACAAAGGCGACTTCGCTCATTACATCGGTCCAGCGTAAACCGGCATTGAATTCCAGGCAGTCAAAGATTGTGACTCCCCGATCACTGAGAATCATATTCCCCAGATGCATGTCCCCATGGCATTCGCGGATAGATCCCCGGGACTTTCGCTCCTTGAATAAAGCATAGGATTCCCGGTAACAACGTTCATTTTCAGATCGGATCACGTTCAGGATCTCCTGAACTGTTTCCGCATTCGAAAACAGTTCATTCACATGCCGAAAATTCTCTTCCACCGGAGCGAGTACCTTTTCGGGAGTTCCCCATTCCAGATCAGCACCAGCAACGGCAATCTTTGCATGAAATTCAGCAACTTCTTCCGACAGCTGATCTATATGTTCCGCCGTTAATTCCTGCTTCCTGATGGCATCACTCAACAGCCGATCCTGGGTGAACTGGACCATCTGAACTGCATAGTCGATGACCTCCCCGGTTCCGTTAAACTCAGGGGCTTCTTCAGAACCGGTGATCGGGATTACCTTCCGGTACAATTCGGGTGCCAGCCTGCGATTCAGGCGCAGCTCTTCCTGGCAGTATTTTTCACGCAGTTCCAATGTGGAAAAGTCAACAAAACCCAGGTCAACCGGCTTCTTCAGTTTATAGGCATAAGGCCCGGTCAACAGGACCCAGGAAATATGCGTTTCCAGTAACTGGAATGATTCTACGGGATGATCGTATAACGATTCATTCTGAAGTGCCTCGATCAACATCCTGCTGCTCTCCGAAATCTCACTGATGCATTTACCATATCCTGACCAGTGATCATAACAGATTGGAGTTGAGGATCAGAGCGCAGGAAATGGATCGGATTTCAGATTAAGCGGCTTTTCGTGTCGGGACTGCCGGCACTTGAATTGGCTAGAGCGGTTTTTTCGCAATCAGCGAATAAAAGGGTACCTTCAGGAAAGGCAAAAAAGGCAGGCTCCCCTGGGATTCGTTGAGCGAAATCAACTCAAAGCGATCCAGCAGATAGGGCAGGTGATCAGAGTTCAAAAACACATTGTCACCGGCAAACCAGACAGGCCAGAAATTTCGTTGAAACCAGCCATGCGACTGCAGGTTGTGCGGTGGATATTTCCGGGAGACATAAAAGTCAACAATTCCCAGCATGCCCCCGGGCCGTAGCAGATCCCAGGCGTGGTTCACTGCCTGAAACCAGTCGGGAATCATGGTCAGGGAATAAGAAAAAGTGACCAGATCCACGTGTGATTCCGGCGGAGTAAAGCTGGTTGCATCATGACAGACTGCTGATACATTCGGCCAGCCTCGATCTGAAATTCGTTGAGAACAGACATCCAGCAGAGGCTGACAGAGATCGACCAGATAGGCACGTTGAAACTGCTGGAGACGCTGTCCCCACAGTTCGGCATTTTCGCCGGTCCCGGTGCCCAGATCGACCCAGATATCTCCTGCAGAAACAGGCAGGCTTTCAAACAACTCACAGCGACCATGCAGCAGACGTTTCCGGAATTGATCGTAGCCGACTGCCTGTCCCTGGTAGAAGGAATTGAGTCTTTCGGTATGTGTCTGACCATCAATGCGGGACACCAGCAACTGCCAGACTGTTTTGACATCATTCAGACGCGTGTTTAAATAGCTCATAACATGCTCGTTTCCTGCAGGCGATTCTGGTCCCAAGAGTTGGAATGCGTCAAACCAGTAGATCGGCGATATAAAAACTGCCATAGGTATTCACCCGATCCTGCTCATGCAGTTCTGACGCGAGCTGATTCTGGTACTGCAGCAATGCGCCAACTTCCCGCTGTTGTCCGTGATACCTGACTTGCAGGGGATCGACAAAATCCACCTGCATCCCCGCACTTCGCCAGAGGATCCTGGTACGCTCCGCCGCCTTGTCGAGAATTGCCTGCCACTCGTTTTGTAACAATTGAGGTTGCGCGCCAGCCATCCAGTCCATGTGATCCAATAAAACAAAACGTGAGATTGCACCGGGATGCTGTCGCAGAAAACCTTCCACCGTATTGGTATTGACGGACAGACGATCGATGAGCCCTGCTTTGAGTCGTTCAAAATTATTTGGCTTCAGATATTCGGGACAGCAGTCATGGTCATAACTTCCCGTGAGATAGACGCGCCAGAAATAATTGTCCTGCAGGGATCGACTGGTAAAAACCGTTTCGATGCGATCAATGACAAACTGCACAATGCCGCCTGCATAACATTGATCAATCTGCGTGCGCTGCGAGCGGGGTACTCCCAGCATGGACAATGTCAGATCCCGACGCATCCACCATTTAATCATCCTCGTCCAGAGCAGTTCGTTCAGATTGCGAGACTGGTAAATCGAAGTCTGTTCGGTAACGTCGCGCGCCGCCAGCAGCGAATTGATATCATCACGAATCCTGGCAACACGGTCGATATAACAGTTCACGAACCAGGCAAACAGCCCGGAGGAACCGCGAAAATAAAAGCTGGATCGTTTTCCCTCACCGGAAAAAAACTGACCATGCCGATCCCAGTACTTCTGCGCTGTCAGAGATAAATCGGCACGCAGATTCTGTGTGTAGAGTCTCTGCCAGTCGTTTGAGTATCCCCGGCCAAACAGATCAAAAAATGGCTCATAATCCAGGTTGCGAATCGCTGCCAGCTTCAGTTCCAGAAGTGCATTCTGCTTGGGATTCACATCTACGGCATGTACCTGGCGTGGCTCATCCAGTAAATAATCCAGTGCATTACAGCCGGCAGAAGTAATCACCAGAACTTCATCATCCGGACCCAGTTCCAGTGCTGCGCGATCGAGACGTGGATCCTCCCAGCAGGTATTGTAAACCAGATTGCCCTGATGCACGATTTGAAAACTCTTGCTGCTGATTCGTTCAGAAATCATAACCCATCTCCGATAAACATAAAAAAAACTGATCAACGACGGATCAGTTCAAGAGGATGACATTTTTTTCCAGAAGCGACTCAGCACTCCCGGCACCTCCGCTTCCACAAACGTTTTTGGTCTGATTCTTTCCGGATGTGCTTGTGGAACCGGTTTCTGGACAGGATCGATTTCCTGATCAAAAAACATAATCTCCAGTTCGCCGTCACTGTATTCAATCAAGGCGCTGCAGTGTTCCACCCAGTCACCGGTATTGCAGTAATTGATCCCGTCAATATCGAGAATGTTCGGAGCATGAATATGACCACAGATGATTCCCTCACATCGTTTCAGTCGGGCATGATCAGCCAGTTGCTTTTCATAATCACTGATAAACCGCATCAGGTGCTTCACCTGGGATTTCACAGCAGAAGAAAGAGCAAACCTGGTCTGCCCCTGTCGTTTCATCAGACGATTGAACAGGGTATTGGCGGTCAGCAGAACGTCATAGGCAAATGAAGCCAGTACCGATAACCATTGCGCCCCCGTTTCAAATTTATCAAACTGATCACCGTGGATTATCAGGAAGCGTCGGCCGTCGGCCGTGAGATGTACGAATTCATCAGAAAGGGAGACAAATCCAAACCGCTTTCCGAAATCACGTAAGAAGTTATCGTGATTTCCAGGAGTATAAAAAACTTCGGTGCCTTTGCGACTGAGCTCTTCCACCCGGTCAAATATCTCATTATATATTTGGGGCCAGCGCCATTTTTTTCGCAACTTCCAGCCATCAATCAGATCGCCGACCAGATAGAGAGATTCAGGTTGGTGAGCATTCAGAAATTCCAGAAATTCCTCTGCTCTCGAATGCATACATCCCAGATGCACATCGCTGACAAAGATCGTTCGAATCTTACGAGAGACTGTTGCAGCGGGCTGATTCTGGGACACGATCATATCATCCTCCTTAATGACATTACTCCGCGATCTCGGCGGTTCGCTTCCTGGCCGTCACAGTTCTGACTGTGGTCTTTTCTATTGTGTGCGTCGTTCATTGTTGCGGCGGATCTTATCAAGTTTTTATTCGCTGCTGATGAATGCCAGGTTAAGGTCTTGAGAATTCGCATTCCGCTTAAATTGCCGGTAAATGCAGATTGTGTTAAGGTTTCCGGATCAATCTATGAAGCTGGTTCCCATCCAATTTCACAAAGTTTCAAACTGTACCGTCCTTTTCACTCCCAATCTGTCCGGCCAGGAAGACCCGATGTATGACTTAACTCCACTGAATATCTTTCTGGCGACACTGCTGGTGATGATTAATGGATTCATCTCTTTCTCGTTGAGTCTAAATCTTGAAAAACGACTCCTGCTGGCTTCGATCCGTACCGTCGTCCAACTCCTGCTCATTGGCATGATCCTGGAATGGATCTTTGAATTATCGTGGTGGCCCGTCATCCTGTTGCTGATGTTCAGCATGACGCTGATCGCCAGCCTGACTGCGGTTCAACGTTCGCAAAGACGCTTCCCGGGTATCTGGCTCAACAGCATCATCGCTGTCTTTGTCAGTTCCTGGCTGGTAAGTGGTTTTGCATTGACGGTGATCATTCCCCCGCACAGCTGGTCAGAAAACCCGGCACAGTATCTGATTCCTCTCCTGGGAATGATTCTGGGAAATACCCTCAATGGAATTTCTCTGGGACTGGACCGATTGAGTGAAGAACTTGTCATGCGCAAAGGGGAAGTGGAACTGCGGCTCTCCCTGGGAGCGACTCGAAATGAGGCTGCCCGCGAGGCACTACAGAATGCAGTCAGATCAGGAATGACTCCGATTATCAATTCAATGATGGTCGTCGGACTGGTATCATTACCCGGCTTGATGACCGGGCAGATTCTGGCAGGGGCCAGCCCGCTGGAATCAGTGAAATATCAGATTGTGGTCATGTTTCTGATTGCATCCGGAACCGCTTTAGGAACCGTGATCTCTGTTCTGCTGGGATATCGCCGGCTGTTTAATTCGCGGCATCAGTTTCTGTTCGAACGGATCACACGCGTCGATAAATAAGCTGCTAAACGGCCTGTGACAACAGACCTTTTTATGCGAAAGAAAGTTTCTCGAGCAGTTGTCGGAGCGTCTGTTCCGGATAGAGCACAAACGAGATCTCACGACTTTGAATCACCGCATTAGCCTGCATCTGCTGATGTACCTGCACAAGATCACCATTGATCTTTTCTCGCAGAGACAGGGTTAACTGCGACAGTTCTGCATCCAGGTCACGAAGTTCACGAAAGCGCAGACGATTCAGGCGGCGCCGCTCGTTCCGGGCCAGTGAATCATCGTGTTTTTCAGCAGTCTGCTGAGCCCGGATCAAAGTCCGCTTTCGCTCTACCAGTGTCGCTGCGTCTCTGATTTGCTCCGGTGACAGGTGCCGATCGGAGTTAAAGTCCAGATCCCGCAAAATCCGCTGCAGACAAGTCTCATCGCAGTGCTGGACATTGAATGGCTGGCAGAACGGCAGGAAGCGGGTGGCTGATAAAGTCAGGTAGCGAGGTGGCGGCAGATGAAAGAAACGGCTGAAGATCCGATCTGTCATCTCATCATATTTGGCACCACCAATGCCATGTACGAACAGATCTCCCATAAATAACCGGGCAAACAGAGTGGTCGTCAACGCGCGGGTCCGCAGGAGAATTCCCTGGTCGGGCAACTGTTTGAGAACTTCAATCGCCGCGGACAGATCACAATTTTCTCCCATGGGGAGTGTGGTCATCACATCCGTTCCGTTTGAGAGCTGAATCTGATCCTGTTCCCGTTTGACGAACAGCTGGTGACGACGTGTCTCCCCCGTGCGCCAGATCCAGAAAGGAGATTCAATCCAGCCGTCTGATTCGGACAGTTCCGGTACCGGGTGGGTTTTACTCCGCACACGATTGACCTTGCGGTACTCGCTGAGCACTTCGTTATGCGTCGACCGAAAAGCCCTGGCATTCTTGAAAAGATGACAGGCAAACCATAAAAACGGCCCGGTCTGACACATGCGGCTGATGGGGAGCTCCAGATTTTCGATTCCCCACCGCTGTTCCTGGGCGTGTCGCGCTGCTGCCAGACAATCCGCCAGTCGATCAGATTTCTGCATGTGCGCTACCGCTGCAGGCCAGATATTACAGAGCAGGGGAGTGGGAAGCTCAGGCCAGACATTGAGTGCTTTTTCTACTCGGGCCGAAAAGGTGCGAAACAACTCTTCATTTTGAATCGTGGTTTCTTCCCATGGTTTTTTCTTGATCGTTTCATCAAAGGAAATCTCGGAGAAAAAGGGGGTATCGCGAGTTCCCTGCGGTATTTTAATGGCGGTTGAACTGACCAGGTCGTTGTCGACGATCAGGTTCAGACTCAATCCTGCCGATTGTTGCGCTGCTTTGCCGATCAGCAGATTTTTAATCCAGACACCAGGGTGATACAGCGCCGGCTGGTGACCTGTCATAAACAGTAATTGCTCATCCAGATCTGCCGGCAGTTCCACCGCCGATCCTGTCAACTCGGCAGTATAGCGGGCTGCTTCCTCCAGTACGGCGCGTCGTGCCCAGGAGCGGAGGCTGGAAATGATTTTCCCACTGCGGTCCCGGGAACAACTTTGAAACATGTCACGATTTGCTTCCGCATCACCAATGATCTGGGACAGATCCGGGCGGGCGAACACAACATCATCGTATTTGGGAACCCGCAGATCCTGTTTTACCCATTCTGGTTCCGGAACCGGTTTCGTACCGGAATCAAATCGGGAATCAGGATTCTGGCAGGGGAATGGAGTCACTGAAGACATTTCAATGCTTTAATGGAGTGCTGAATTTAAACAAGTTCATGTTATGTCTGGTATACAACCAGGTTTTCAAGGAGGGAAGCGCTCACTCGATACTCGTTTTCGCATGTCATCACGCAGCCGACAGATTTTAGCAGGCAATCGCAAAACAGCTGCAGGGCCGGTGAATATGCTTTAGTTTGACTAGTCTCTCACTGAATGTCGAGTCCTTTTGATTTGATTTCAAGTGGAAAGTGGCTGATGCAGTCCCACTTCCCCCTTACAAACAGCGTCTTCTGATTCACTCACTGAAAGAATCGGTACGATCGTTACAATTCTCTGAGGCACAGCAGGTCATGCCTGCGGCCTGCATTTCTCGATCAAGAACTTCATCGTAATATGCTTTCCGCCTGATCGCATCATCGAGTGAGCCACCAAAACTGCGTTCCTCTTCCAGGTAAACCAGCGGAACGGCAAATTCGACAATTTTCATCGCGTGTGCTGCTGCCTGCACCCAGAGTTGCAGAGGCATCGCATATCCCAGGTCGGTCACATTAAACAGGGACAGGGCTTCAACGCGATAGGCTTTCAATCCACAAAACGCATCTGTAATCTGGAAACCCAGTTGCTCGTTGATTCGATTGGTCACTGCGACATTGATCTGACGACGATCTTCCGGAGGAATGCTGTCACCATTAAAGGCTTTCAGGTAGCGACTCCCGGAAAGGATATCGATTGGGTCGGTTTCAAAGTGATCGCGCATCTGCTGAACCAGACCAGGCAGCAAGCCGGGTTCGTGCTGGCCATCACAGTCAATCGTCACCAGCACATCATACTCATCCTGATGTTCAATCGCGAAATCGAAGGCACTCTTCAGGGCGGCTCCGTATCCCTTGTTTTCCGGATGGGTGATGACGGTAATTCCAGCGACACCTTTCAGGATCTCAGCCGTCCCATCCGATGAACCGTCATTGACAACCAGAATCGCTTCTGCGTACTTTTTGACTTCGGTCAGCACATCTACCACATGGCGTTCTTCATTGAAAACAGGCAAAGCGATCAGAGCTTTCCGGTTCATAACACAGATCCTTGAAAATCAGGAGTTTTCTATCGAAATTGACAGCACGGTCTCATTGTAGACCCCAACCTGCTAAGGTCAACTATGCCACCTGCCAGAAGTGCAGGGCCGGCTGACAACTATGTGAAAAGTTCTTAGCCAGTTGGTTGTGAGAATGGTTTAATCTTCTACAATGGGGATAGAGGACGTATTTGCACAGGCTTAGACTGTGTCCCGTTTTTACTGGTACGTCTCCCAGGCCTTCTGGTCTGACAATAATCGACTGAGAGATGCCATGATGAAATGTGTTGCACTCTAGACCGTCCTCATTTCAATGAGTTCGACACATCAGGCAATATACGTAAAGTCACCAACAACTTAGACTAATTACACGAAAATTAAAGGAGTACTCGAATGTCTTATTCGCTTCCCGATCTACCTTATGCTTACGACGCGCTGGAACCACACATCGATGCAAAGACGATGGAAATTCATCACACCAAGCATCACCAGGCTTATATTTCAAAAGCCAATGCTGCACTGGAAGGCCATAGCGATCTGGCTGCCAAGTCAATCGAGGACCTGATGAGTGACCTGAGTGCTGTTCCCGAAGACATCCGTGGTGCAATCCGTAATAATGGTGGCGGACATGCAAACCACAGCCTGTTCTGGACCGTAATGTCTCCCAACGGTGGCGGTGCTCCCAGCGGTGACCTCGCTGCTGACATCGACTCCACCTTTGGCAGTCTGGATTCCTTCAAAGAACAGTTTTCCAATGCTGCTGCCACCCGGTTTGGAAGTGGCTGGGCCTGGTTGTCCGTCGATGGCGGAAAACTGGTCGTCGAAAGCACGCCCAACCAGGACACTCCACTCTCAGAAGGTCACACTCCGATTCTGGGCCTCGATGTCTGGGAACACGCATACTACCTAAACTACCAGAACCGGCGTCCTGACTATATCTCAGCTTTCTTCAATGTCATTAACTGGGATGAAGTTGCCAAACGCTATGCCGCAGCAAAAAGTTAAGCTCCTGAAAGTGCTTTTAACTGAATTTTGATTCGACAAAAAACAGTTTAACTACCGATAAAAAGAAAGCGGCCTTCCTGTTTTGAAGGCCGCTTTTTATATCGGGAGCTACTTTTATGTCAAACCGCAGCTGCTTTTTTGTCGTTCTGGCTGTCCTCGCCGGCACACAGACTGGCTGTCGCACCATCCCCGATTATCACCAGCCCGCTGGTTTCAGCAGCACTTACCACCAGCGAATTTATCCTGAAACTGCCTACGCGGCGCTTTCAGATGCTTCGTCCGGAGCGAAAGTCAAGGATCCCGGCGTCTTTTACCCGACCGATGTAAAGGTAAAACAGCCCAAGTACGTTGCGCCACTGGCTGAAATCAGAGACCGCATTTCAGACGAGGATCTGAGCAACGAACGCAAACAGCTGCAGTTGGACAGCCTGAAACGGACCGACAATTATATTAATCAGGAACCATTCTATAACCAGAATTTCTCCGCTCCTGGAAACTGGTAAGCCCGTTTTGTTGACCGCTGCCGACAATCGCATTGTAAAGTTTACATATTTCAAAATACTGAAATGCAGCTCCCGCTTCTGATTTTGACACAACTATTAGAACGAGCTATCTTTCCCGTCTGCTGGAATGAGGATTTCTCTGCTTGAAGTCTTCATAGGACACAGTGCACATGGGAAGGAACCCAAACAGTGGTAAATGGTCAGCGTGTTGTCGTTTTTGATGGTTTAAATGAAACAGAAGAAGTTCTCAAAGCGATTCTGGAACCCCGGGGATGCAGTGTCGACCGGGTGCGCCAACGGAATGCAACTGACCTGAATTCCACCAGCGAAATCCCCAATATTGTCGTCGTCCATGATGATGATCTCAACGAGTCCCAGGCTTCCCAGCCCGGCTGGAACCAGGTTCCCAAAGTTGTCATAGGTTCAGTCAGAAAACCTAAAAGTGCCACCGCTGGTCAGACGACCCGCTTCCTGATGCAGCCTTTTCAATATGCAGAACTGATTGACTCTATCGAAAGTCTGCTGCAGCAGTCCACCTCTACAGAGTGATGCCACGGTAATTCTAAGCGGGATCAACTCTGAATCTACAGATGGGATTTGAACAGGACTCCTGCCTGCGGTATGATTCTATGCAGAGTCGATGCATCGAACGTAAATTGTATCGCCTCAAGTGCATCTGGTGGGTTGACCAACTTCAGCCTGCCTGCGGTTGTTCTGGACATGGCAGCTGATTATAAGCTGATCTCCCTGAATATTTGCACGTCTTGCATTCAGATTTCACGACAAACCCCATGTTTTTCGTATGAATTCAGGAGCAAACCGGCAACGTTATCAGTATAACCGTTTATCAGCTACAGCAGGCTCAACGGATTTCAGCAGACAGAGAAACCCTCATCTGCGGGGGGATCCAGTCTATGACTGGGAAACAATATAATGAAAAGGCTAATCGAAAATGAGGTGTCCAAGGCGACGTTACTGGTAATCCAGGGCGTCGATCTGGGTACTCGCTTTAAACTTGGCACTGATCCAGCCGGGGTAGGGCGGGGAGTCCGTAATGAAATTCGCATCCTGGACACCGAAGCCTCGCGCCAGCATGCCCTGATCTCTTTTAAAAATGGTTCCTACTACATTACCGATCAGAACAGTTCAAACGGGACCATGCTCAACGGGACTCAGATTCAGTCATCCAAACTGAATAATGGCGACCATATCCAGATTGGTCGCAGCCTGCTGCTTTTCTCCAGTCAGTCACTGGATGAAGATTCCCGCTATATGGCAGAGCGGGTTGACCTCATCAGCAATGAGGATTCCAACCAGTCCAGCATCACACATGAGGTCAACCACCGGTTCGATTCCGTCGTGCTCGACACAGCCGACGTTTCCGGTGTTGTACAGCAGCACGAAATTCAAAACGACCTGCAGGCTCTGTATCGGGTCGCCGAGGCATCCGTCAGCCCGACGATTTCCCAGGAAGAGCTCCTGAAACGTATTCTTGACCTGACGATCAACACCGTGGGCGCAGACCGGGGCTGTATGCTGATCACAGATCCTCATACGGGTGAAATCCTGCCGCAGATCTACAGCAGTCGCGAAGAGAAAAAGTCGGGAACCCGGATGCCGGTTTCACACAGTATCGTGGATTATGTGCTCAATAAAAAACAAGGGGTTCGTACTTCCGATGCACAACGCGACCAGAGATTTGAAGGGGGGCGCAGCATCCTGCAGGCAGGCATTCGTGAGGCAATGTGTGTCCCGATGCAGGGGCGGCATGAACTGATGGGGGTCATTTATGTCGACACGACCACTTCACATCCCGAAATGCTGTTGAAAAATGGGGCCGTCGAAAAATTCAGCGAAGAACATCTACGTCTGCTGGTGGCAATCGGCAGGCAGTCTGCACTGGCCATCGAAAACTATCGCTTCCAGAATGCCATGTTGAAGGCAGAACGCTTTGCAGCCATGGGACAGACCATCGCCACCTTGAGCCACCACATCAAAAATATTCTACAGGGAGTTCGGGGCGGCAGCTATCTGATCGATATGGGACTTAACAAGTCTGAAGAAGATCTGGTTCGCAAAGGCTGGAACATTGTTGAGAAGAATCAGAATAAGATCTATCACCTGGTCATGGACATGCTCACTTTCAGTACTGAGCGAAAACCGGCCCTGGAACCCGGTTCGATCAACACCCCACTCAATGATGTTTTCGAATTAATGCAGGCACGTGCTGAGGAATGTGGCGTACAGCTTAAATGCGAACCAGCCGAAGACCTGCCGGAATCCGTTTATGATCACGAAGGGATTCATCGTGCGATATTAAATATTGTGATCAATGCCATTGATGCCGTAGAAGGGGCTGATAATGGTATGGTACTGCTCGAAACCACCTATCTGAAAAAAGCAGACCAGATTCTGATCATGGTCTCAGACAACGGCCCCGGCATTCCCCAGGATCAGATCAATAAAATATTCAATCTGTTTGAATCCACCAAGGGAGCCAGAGGAACTGGCATCGGCCTGGCAGTCAGCCAGAAAATTATCCGGGAACATGGGGGAGAAATCAGCATTGAGAGCGAACCAGGGAAAGGGTCCCGCTTCACGCTGTCTGTGCCGAGACTGGATGAAGATCACCCGCCTGCTGCCAGCTGACCATAAGAGAATTCTAGAGCGCGTCACAGATAACTATAGCGTCTCTCAATCTATTATACGCGGTCCGAATGCCCCTGGAGACGCTACAGTAAAACGGGGCACAGTCTAGCCACTCTCAGAATGCCCGCTTGATACGGCCTGATTTTTCCTGATTCTGTCTGCCTTCAATGATCTTCTGTAATACTACGGGATCAGCGCCCAGGGGTTGCTGCATGTCAGACCAGGTAGCCGCTTTGCATGTGGGCAACAGTTGAAAGTGAGTTGGCTGCAACTTGACCAACGGAGGCAGTTTCTGCTCCTGGAAGATCACTCCCCCCCGACTCGACAACTCGTGCAGATCGGCTTCTTCACCAAAAAGACTTGCCATCTCTGCTGAGAATTCCTTTTCTGCCCCTGGTGAACTGCCGCCTGCCCGATCGATCACATTAAATCGCTCCACCATATAGCCGTTCGAATTCCCCCACCACTCGATCCCCTGACGAGGTGTTGAGGACTTTGAAGCTGAAATTAACGAGGCCGTTTTTGAAAAATCCGAACGTGTCGCGGAACTGCTGGGGGCAGGCAGAAACAGGGATTCTTCAGCGATGATCTGCACAGCCGCCTGACCAGCAGAACTACTGTTTCCCGTTTCCTCACTGATTGCGAAAACGGAACCCTGCGGGGCAAAAGTACTTTGTCTTAATGACACATGAATTCCTGCTGAATCCCCCGGTTTAGCAGGGAGCGCAAAGATATCCTGCTGGCTGAGCAGCAGACTGTTTCGGACTTCCAGTTCCAGCTGCGTGGAGGCAGATTGCAGTATGGAACCTGAGACAGTCAGGAAGGAGTGATCGATCAGAATCTGATTTGATTTCTCACTGGAACCTGGCTCAATAGAGATTGCAGACTGAAATCGATTATCGTTCAGCAACAGCGCTGCCAGGATACATTGATCCAGAGCCAGTCGACTGTTCTGGCATGACACAAAATGCCGAGGCACAACACCTTTTCGCTCCGGGGAAACTCGAAACGCCCCCCCCGAAACTTCCAGTGTTGAATTTTTTAAGCTGAAGAAAGCTTCGATTCCTGATTTGGAACGTGTCTTTGCGGAAGAAGGGAGTAATTTTAATTCGACCACCTGCGGGCTCTCTGCACTTTCGTTCTGAAACACCAGCTGGATCTGCTTATTCTCCAGGGTCACAGGGGTCATGTAACAGATTCCCTGACCGCTGAGATTCACCCGCGTGGGACCGGATATTGCCGGACTGTTAAGAAATTCGCTGAGATTCCCTTTAGACATATCGAATGTTTCAGTTTTTGCTTTGGCAAACTGACTCTGTATGCCCTGATCAATGTCAGGCTGTTCGAGCACGGCTTTGATCCGTCTCTGCTGGCTCTCTGACAAAGAGGCAAGTCGTGCAGGGTCACAACCTGCAATGACACCGTCCGCCGATACGGCGTAGACATTTTTCTGTTTTGAAAAATCCAGTAAGGGTTTAATAAAGGCGGGAGTCAGTAATTCTTCCAGTTCGGCAGGCAACTCTGATTGAAACATGTCAGCAGCGACATGATTTCCCCAACTCTGCTGCCAGGTTCGATGCGAATCGATTTGAAAAACTTTTTGGGGATCTCCCTGTTCCGTAGAGCGGAGATAAGACGGCCACCCCCAGAGGAGTGCGTTTTCCAGTTTTACATTGATCTCATCGAATCGACTGGCACTCTGATTTCGCAGTTTATCCTGAGGCCAGTCATGGAGAGTCAGCATTGCTGCCTGTTTATTTTTCCGACTTCCAATCAAAACGGAATTGATGACGATCAGATCCGTCTCACCACTGGCAAGAATTTCCTGATCGGACTTTCCCGATTTTTTTTCTTCCTGCGGTCCTGTTAATGCGAAGATGGTCTGATCGGAGAGCAGGGTACTGGAAAAGATTCGAGCGGTGCGCGGAATTTTTCGTTCCTGTAAAACCAGCCCGGGGCTCATTGCCTTATCCAGGCTGCCGAATTCCAGGCAGGGTGCCCCCCGTGATGAGAGAAAGCAGTTCGAGAGCAGGACATCCACATACAGCTGATCGACACGCACCGCTTCCAGATTTTGCCCCATGATCACGGAGTTTTCCAGAAAGATACGGGACTCTCCTGCGGCGCGTCCCGTTGTGGTACGTGGCGCTCCCGTAGAATTGACCAGTCGAAGTACTCTGTCCGTAGTCCCGGCCAGTGTGAAAGAGCAATCCTGGAATGTAAGATCACTTTGATCTAAATTCAGGACATTGCAAACGCCGGAGCCTGACAGTCCCGACACATCGCACAGCAGATGTACTCCCTGAAAACGGAGTAAGCCAGATGAAAATGATAACAGGTTCACTTCAGACTGTTTGGCATCTTTGTTTTTTGCCTGCATCATAATGGTCGGCTGCTGATCTGAATCCGCCATGATGATTAACTGTGTAATATCACGCAATCGATGGGAATTGAGCAAAAAGGGACCCGGGCCATACAGACGAATGACAGCGCCCCGGGAATTCACCTCATTCAGAGCCGAATCCAAGCTACCCCAGACACCATCACTCTCGGCGTTCCCGCGAACAACTTTAAATACCGGTAAGTGAGAGATCCGCTTTCCCGCATCTGGTCCTGAAAGTGCAGAAAATCCTGCCCCCCATTCAGGCAAGTGTTCTTTTTCCTGTCCCCGGCCAGGCATGTTTTTCCATGATTCTGCAGACCCGGTTTTCTGTTTTGATGCATCTGCTTCCGACTTTACTTCCGTCACAGCAATCTCTGATTGAGAAGTCTCTTCAGCTGGCTGGTCAACTGCTGCTGCATTCGCCGGCTGATCCACTTCATTTTGTAAATTCTCCTGCCGATTCTGCTCTGCTGTAGCAAAAGGGTTAGTGGCCGGCCCCTGTTGTGGCCCGTCTCCAGAGCTGACCAAGGCGTTGATTCCCCACCAGAGCAGTAGAATCAGAAGAATGACCCCACCTGCCAGCATGGCAATCTGCCTGTAGTCAACGGCAATCTGACTTCCTGCCGCTGGCTCATCCGCCGAAGTCACCGTTGTTGTTTTCGATGATTTTCTCGTGGGACGCGCAGTGGTCCTGTGGCTCTTGCGGGCTCCCGGCTTTTCTGAAGTTTTGTTCTCCCGGCTTACAGGCCTGGTTCCTTTACGTGGTGTCGAAGGTGAGGATGACTCTTGTTTCGCAGGGCGCGCAGCCTGTCGCGTTTTCATGGCAGAGTCAGAGATGACGGAACCATCCTCTTCAAGCGGTTCCTGGCGTTTCGCGGAGGATCGCCTGCGTTCCGGTTGATTTTTGTTCTTTGATGGTTTGGCCGATTTCTCAGGTCGCTTCAGTCCCGGTACTGTCACGTCAGATTCGAAATCGACTTCTCCCGCCAGTTGCTGCAGGTCGAAACTGGTACTGAGCCGATTATTATCCTCAGCTAATTCGTCTTCATGATCAGCGGCCGAACTATTGTAATCGGGCATAAACTGATTGATCTGGAAATCACTGCTGCCTGCCGCCGGAAGTTGATCTGAGTTAAGAGCAGGTTGTTCTCCATCTGATTCATCGTTCGCCAAGGCTTCCAGAACATCGTTTCCGAGATTCGAACGTTTCAGATTCGAATTCTTCAAGTCTTCCAGAAGTTCAGCGGGCGTCTGGTAGCGATCTGCCTGTGGCTTGGCCATCATCCGATGAATGATGGCGACAATCCCTTCGGGCACGCGCTCATTGAGCTCCCGCGGATCGGGCGGAGGAGTGGTGGCATGCGCGGCGAGTTTATTCGTCAGGCTTCCTTCAGAAAAGGGAGCCCGGCCGGTCAACATATGATACCAGGTGCAACCCAGTGAATAGATGTCGCTGCGAATATCAGCTGCCTTACTGTCACGGGCCTGCTCAGGCGCCATGTAATCCACGGTGCCGACAGTTGTCCCTGCGCGGGTAATGCTCGTTTCAGTATTGTCGTCAATCGAACGTGCCAGTCCCAGGTCGGTCAGCTTTACAACGCCATCCAGACGAATGAGAATATTGGCAGGTTTGATGTCACGGTGCACAATTCCCTGTTGATATGCATGAGCCAGAGCCTCAGTCACCTGCGTAATAATTTCCAGTGATCGACGGACAGGAATGCGGTTTCGTTTATTGATCAGATTATGAAGATCGGTGCCTTCCACATACTCCAGAGCGATGTAAAGATAGCCGTCTTCTTCGCCGGCATCATAGACAGAAACAATATTCTCATGCCGCAGATGAGCAGCCGCCTGTCCTTCTGCTTTGAACCGTTTCACCAGCACAGGGTTCTCGGCTTTATCACGCGGAAGAATTTTTAAAGCTGCCAGACGATTCAGGGTGGTATCGCGGGCCAGGAAAACGGCTCCCATTCCCCCGGCACCGATCTCCTTTTCGATTTGATATTTACCCAGTGATTCCAGTCTGGGTACGCGCGCAGAGGAGCGTTTTTTTTTCTCAGGAGTATTTTCATTCCGCTTGGCCATTGCCTGCCCCAGAAATGTCTGAATCGACTGATTCAAAAAACGCCTTACTTGAGCTCGAACGCTTTCAGAAATTGTTAAGAATTGATTTGGAACCACCTAAACCCGAATGACAGAAGAACATATATGATAAGCTGTTGGCAAGGGAGAGTCAAAATAGACCATCCTCTTTTCGCCCCTCCTCAGTAAGAAAATGGGCCTGCACATCACAACAGCACCTCTCCCGCGGACAGGAATCGGATTAAATTGAGTCACTCCAGTCCAGGCATTGGACGAGTCCGGATTTCAGACCACAAACACACCATTGGCCGAACGGATCGCAGGCTACCTCGATGGTTTCATCGGGAATGATTCCTCCCCAGATCAGCTTCCCCTCCTGATTTAACCAGTACAATTCCTGTTCAATCGTCGCAGCGACGATCCGATTCCCCGCAAAATCACAGGCGAGCACTTTAGGTGTCCCTTCAAAAACAAGAGTCCCCGCTGATTCCCCCTCGTGATCAAACATTAATATTCCATAATTGAATCCCGCCAGGTACAAACGCTGCCCATCTCCCGACAGGGAAATTCCCCCACAATTGGACCAGTGCTTTTCAGTCCAGATACAGTTCCCCTCAAGATCGTAACAGCAGAGAAACCCGTTTTCCGCAGCCCCGATCAATCTTGGTGCAGAGACCTGAAATTCAAGGTAGCTCAGTGGACGTACTGTTTCGAAGCTGGCTACTTTCTTCTTCTGCGAATCGATCAGAATTGTCTTTCCGCTGGCCAGGCTGACTGCCAGATAATCTCCATAGGAATCCATGGTGATGGCCAGGCATTCCACCGAAAAAGAAATCGCCCACAAGACGTTCAAATCACGGTCAAAGCAGCAGATATTGTTATCGGAATAGATCGCTGCCCCCAGTTTCCCGCGATCACTCCAGTGGACCAGTTGCACATCCTTGATGCCACGGTTCAAATGCAGAAACTGTCCCTGTCGATCCAATAAATAAAGGCCGCCCGAAATATCGGCGGCCAGTATTTCTCCGGTTTCCCGTGCCAGATCCAGCGCAAGTAAAGGAGCTTCTGTTGAGAATGACCACCGCAGTGCGGGGGTTGTTCCTTTTCCCTGTGTGAGCCAGGCGGCACGTTCATCCATCATGGTGTTACAGCATATTGCCTTTGCAGGATTTGTAAGCCACGTTTGATATCAGAATCTGCAGCGAGCTTCTGCTCTCTCGAGGCACCATACATGGCAGTCTGCAGTTCATCTTTTTCAACCGTGATCGTCGGTTTGATCCCAATCTTACCATAAGTGTTACCTTGAGGCGAATAGAATTTGGCAGTCGTCAGACGTAAGCCGGTTGAACCCCGGATTGGGAAGATACTCTGTACAGACCATTTCCCATAGGTTTTACGTCCCACAACTGTTGCACGTCGATGATCGGTTAATGCTCCTGCCACAATTTCACTGGCACTGGCACTGTTTTCATCGACCAGTAGCACCAGTGGAATTTTCCAGGTACCGGGACGATGTGCAGTATAACTCCAGTTCTGGTCTGCAACCCGACCTTTGGTAGACACCAGCTTTCCTTCTTCCAGAAAACGGTCCAGCACTTCAACAGCAGCGGACAATAATCCCCCGGGATTTCCACGTACATCCCAGATCAGTGACCGCATGCCTTCACTGTTAAGTTTCTGCAGGGCCGCATCCAGTTCTGCAGCAGAAGTTTTCTGAAAACCGGTCATCTTGATATAGCCGATTCCATTTTCCTGATCCAGCATCTTAACGATCGGGAAACTTTTCACTTGAACTGCTTTTCGGGTAACACGTGCGGTACGCGTCCGATTACTGCCCGGGCTTTCCAGTTCCAGCACAACCTGGCTGCCTGAAGTTCCCCGCAACAGATTCGCAGCCTGATCCGTTGTCATGTTGCGGCAATCTTTCTGATCGATGCCGACGATATGGTCTCCTGACAGAATTCCAGCCGCTTCCGCGGGACTGTCCGGCAGGACATTGATCAGCAGCATACCTTCACCAACTTCGGCTTTCATTTCGATCCCGATTCCAACAAACTCGCCTTCGATGTTGTCGTAGAGATCCCCCAGACGTTCCGGAGTCAGAAAGCTGCTGTAATCATCCAGGGCATTACAGCCACCAAACATGTATTCGGAAATCACAGCGGTATCCCGCAGTCCCAGATTCTGATAAGACAACGTGCAGACTTCGATAATCAGCTGATGTGCACCGTGATGACTGGAGACAGATTTATTCCAGTAATTTTCTCTCAGAATGCGACGGACCGTACGGATCTTCTCAGGGGGCACTCCCTTCAAATGGACCTTGATAAACTTATCATTGGCCAGTGCCAGATACAGACTTTCCGTACCATGTGCAACGAAGGAAGTTGTACTGAGCGGATCAACGAAGTGGGATTGAATTTTAGACAGAATTTCATCGAGCAGAATTAATGCTTCTCTCCGAGATTGAGTCAGAAGCACCTTTGAAAAGCTGTCGTCCATGTAACGACGGTCGATACCAAAGTGAATTTTTGCACGACGCAAACCATATTTGATATTGTCGTTCTCAGGCCACTCCTTCAAGGCCTCTTCATAATGTTCAATCGCCTTAATCCATTGGCGATTTCGTTCAAACTCTTCCCCTTTGGCAATCGCCTGGGTTTGAGTGACAGGAATGACGATGGGAAGTTCACCCGGATCAGCGGCAGCGGAATTAAAACCTGCTGCCAGCAGAATCACCAGTAAACAAACCCGCAAATGACTCGATTGTAATCTCTTAAGAAGTCGCGTCTTGGTAGTAGAAAACATGGTTCCCCCTCTATAACCGACGTTTTATCCTGTTGCTGAAGGCCGCCACACGCAGGGCTCATCAAAAGCAGGCAGGTAAACGATCGCCGGTTCGCGCTGCACAAAGTATGCACAGCGTTTATTTAAACAAGTATCTTGCCGATATGTTTAACATAAGCCACAAAAATCAGGTGGTCAAACAATCGTTTTCATGAAGATGTACTATGACCTGCATAATCGATTCATTTTTAAATGACCGTGGGGAAACCAGAACAGGCGAAGCACAGCCGGCGGGGGGCCAGTAGTCTTAACTCGTTATTCCATCATGCGCAGCGGGAACCAGAGTGTTACTCCAGCTTCGCCAGTCCCGCTAACCGGGATAACCCGAACCTGGGAGAACCACATCAGAAAAATTGAAGAGAAGGATTCAGATTCATTCAACTCGTCAGTAGGAGTCTCAAGATTCTTTGCCCCAGAGAATTGCCAGCTGGACGAGAACATCTACTGCCTGCTGCATTTCTTCCACAGTCGTCCATTCCAGAGGTGAATGAGGATTATGCTGTCCACTCGAAAGATTGGGGGTAGGTAAGCCCTTTTCCGTCAGCAGACTCCCATCCGTTCCTCCTCGAATCACATTCAGATTGGGCTCAAGCCCGGCGGCACGTGTCGCTTCGATCGCTTTTTCCAGAGCGCGCGGTTCTTTCGGTAAACCATCTCGCATGTTGCGATACTGCTTGTGGATTTTGATCGTGATCTCCGCTTTGGGGTTTTTCTGACGCAGAGGCTCGGCCAGCGACTCCAGCAGCTCAGCGTATTCCGTCAGTTTCTCTGTTTCAAAATCGCGTAAGATCAGCCGGGCAGAAGCTTCGGAAACACTTCCTTCAATATGGTAGGGGTGAATAAAGCCTTCTCGCCCTTCCGTGGTTTCCGGACTTAATGTTTCTGTAGGCAACTGAGCAATCAGCTCACTCAAAATACGATTGGCATTGACCATCACGCCTTTCCCGACCGAAGGATGGGTATTCACCCCTTTGACAACAATCATTGCCTGGTCTGCAGAAAACGTTTCGGAATCAATCCGGCCACTGCCATCGCTATCCAGAGTATAAGCACAACAGACACCAAAGGCATCCAGATCCAGTTTTTCAATGCCGCGACCGATTTCTTCATCGCAGGTAAAACAGAGTCGTACTGGACCATGCTTGATTGAGGAATCTCCCATCAGTTGCGCCGCTGCAGACATCATTACGGCCACCCCGGATTTGTCATCTGCTCCCAGGAGCGTCGTTCCATCCGTGGTAATCACCGTTTTCCCCTGCATCTGTTTCAGACGCGGTTCTTCACTCACTCTCAAAACGCGCGACGGATCTCCCGGCAGCACCAGATCTTTCCCATCATAATTTTCGTGCACAATCGGTTTGACCCCTGTCCCGGAAAATTCGGGAGATGTATCAACGTGTGCTACCCACCCGATTGCGGGAACGTCCGCCCCCACAGTAGAGGGTATGGTCGCCATCACAATTCCGTATTCACTGATCGTCACGTCTTCCAGCCCCAGCTGCTGACACTCTTCAAACAGCATCCGACTCAGAACGAGTTGTTTTTTGGTACTGGGAAACGTCGGGCTGGTCTCATCTGACTGAGTATCAATTTTGACATAACGCAAAAAACGATCGAGTAATGTATCCATAAGTATTCATATTCCAATTTTAAATGAGTTGATTATTTCCTCAGGGCCCCGGCTGAAAAGCAGCGAGTTGAAAGGCGACATATTCTATGGTCCGATATCCATCCCGCTCATAGAGCAGACCGATTTCTCCGCTGCCGATTTCGACGAGACTGGAATACGCGGCGGATCCGGCGGTTACCAGCCGTGATGTTTTCCAGGTTCTGCCGTCATCTTCACTGAGCCGCACGACCATCTTTTCCCGTTTTTGACTGGCCGGATTGCTGAACAGTATCTGCCCCGGTTTCTCTGCAGCAGGAAACCGGGCTCGGATCAGGCTGGCCTGACAGACCGGTTCGATCAGGGCCTGATCCAGTGTGACATCAGACCAGGTCGCGCCCCCATCCTCGGAAAAGGCAATCGCTCGACGGTTTTTACCGTGGTAGCTCCGCATATTCATTAATAACCGGCCATCTGCCAGTTCAACGACAGCACACTCATTGGTTTTTTCTCCGATCGGCTCACTCACCTTCCAGCTTTTGCCATGATCGTCCGAAAAAATTGCATGTGCCCGACGGATGACACTTCCCTGGAGTGTTACATTATGATCACAGGGGATCACCAGCCGCCCTTTATATTTTCCCCGCGTCAGTTGGATTCCATTGCCGGGCCCAGTCGCATACCAGGTCCATTCCGGTTTCTTAGTGGATTCAGTCACTTCATAAGGCCGCTTCCATGTGAGTCCGTCATCATCGGAATAACTCATAAAAACGCGACGTGTATCGTGGCCTGATTGATCTCGGATCTGATTCGCATGATCCTTGCCGTGATTCCAGGTTAAAGGTAACCAGATGCGACCCGTAGTCTGATCCACCACCGGACAGGGGTTGCCGCAGGTGTTTTCCGCATCGTTCCAGATGACAGCTAAGTCTGACCAGGTTTTTCCCTGATCCTCACTTCTTTTGAGAACCAGATCGATGTCGCCACTGTCTTTTAAATTATGCTTGCGGCCTTCCGCAAAGGCGAGCAGTGTTCCCCGGGGAGTGCTCAGCAAGGCAGGAATCCGGAATGAGTGGTAGCCGACTTCCCCCCGCTCAAAAACAGTCGTACGAATCTCAGGCTCCAGAGGAGCAGGGGATTCGTGGGAGTTTTCGGCTGCATAACAGGGGAGAATGAAACACACGATGATGAACAGTATCAGGAGCCGATTCTGATAAAACATTTTGATTAATTCCCCCACTTCACAGGACCTTCAGATTTCCATGGAAAACCGGGAATCGAGTATATCGCCACGGAACAGGCATCTCAATCAACGAAATTCGGGGGCATTTCAGGATGAAAGCGGCGGTTGACTTGCGATCAAACAGGAATTTGTTAAGCTTTCGACTTCTCGGGGCATATTTCACCTATAAAGTGAGATACCTAAGCAAGTTAGCGCTGAGAAATGACTTTTCCTGCAAACGTTTTTTTTGTAGGATGAGCTCATCTGGCAAAGACAACAGGTCAACCAATCTGGCGGTGTAGCTCAGTCGGTTAGAGCAGCGGAATCATAATCCGCGTGTCGGGGGTTCGAATCCCTCCACCGCTACTTGTGTCATAGGAAGACACATCAAGACAAACAACGCCTAAATCCTCAGTAGTGAGGGTTCAGGCGTTTCTTTTTTTATGGCTCCTGAATTGTGTCTCGGTAGCGTGAGATACCAAAAAGCTTCGGCTCGGGACAAAACAAAGGGTCCGTCCCCCTCCATTCCGCCGTCGTATCAACCTGGCAAGGGTGAAGGCTGACGCGACGGCGGGACGAAGGGGAACTCACAGCCAGTACCTAGAATGAATTTTTAGATTTGTCGGCAGCGTCCGGGTGGTTTACTTACGTATTCCGCTTGCCGTAAGCAGGTCACTGATCATTCGTCGGTAGCGTACTTTTAAGTCGTCAATGTCTTCTCGACGAGTGATATATACGCGATCGTGGGCGGCTGTGTCGCCTACAGATTTAACTTCAGCCATGGTTTTCGGCGTGTTACGGCCCAGTGTTAAGCTCTTGTCGTTTGAAATATACTTGACCAGTGAATCTAGGAATACGAACACACCGTTATTCTGTATTTCATGTTGCCGCTTTTTGCTTATATACACCTCGATAATCAGAGATTCCATTAATCGCCGACACATTACTGCGGACGCGTCGTAAAGCCCCGATTCATAGGCACCGTTGATTTGATATACCATCTGTTCTAAGTATGCACGCGTGCCCGCGACAGATTCAACGGGAAGTACGGCACCAGTCACAGTAATGCGGCGAAGTCCCAGCATATCTTGATACTGCTCATCGAGTGCTACAAGATGTCGTACGTCGAGTTGGAACGTGCCCGTACGTTTCCCTTTCACTACATACCGACTTTTACGGAGGTCCTCACGGAGCCGCGTGACATTCGGTTTTGGAAACCCTTCTTCGTGCAAGTCAGCAGCCAGGTCAGACGCTGCACGCTCCTCAAATTCTTGCGACTGCCTGTAGTACCAGAGTACTGCAACCGCCCGGTCGATGTGAGTCAAAGTTAAGTCTGCGAGATCGGCACAAAATTCAGACCTATTTTTCATCGGATTTGCCGCCTATCACGCCTTTCATATAAGTGACACCACGCCGGGACAGCTTATAGCCGAGTTTCGATCCTTTTTTACGGACGCCATCGGCCATAACGTACTTAGACGCTGAACCAGTAAGCGTCCTAGATGCGTTTTGTGAAGAAACTGGATTACCAAGATCGCGAGTAACACTTGCAATATCCCCCGATGACAACTTATAGCTGTTGTCGAGATACTCGTGGACAATATATAACGCTAGGAGAACGCGATCAACTTGGCTTGCCCGGTCGAGAATCTGCGTTTCAATCTCCTCCGCCTCGTCGCAGTTCTTGACGAGGTTGACGATTTCCGGAATGTCAACGGTACTTGAATGCTCGACCTCCGAGGATGAACCAGACTTAGCAGCTGACTTTTTTTTGGCGGATTTCTTGTTCTTCGACTTCGGTGTAGCTACTCCAGAGTCGGGGCGGCCATATTGTCCAAGCAAAGCTTGAACCTCATCG
Organism: Gimesia sp.; assembly: GCA_002706765.1. Lineage (GTDB taxonomy): Bacteria > Planctomycetota > Planctomycetia > Planctomycetales > Planctomycetaceae > Gimesia. Next base: position 74,821 of record PAJV01000028.1, on the reverse strand, counting down.
GGTGTTCCGTCAATCGTAATTTCAGTACCATTAGGTAAAGTAATATTAGCTTTGACCATTCGTGATGTCTTTCAAGGTGTTAAATGCTGACAAACTTTAGATTGACAGAATTGAAATTTGTCTAAATCTATCAACATTTTTGTACATTATCAATCGATAGCGAGTACACAAGTCCACATCTGGAGTTCTATATGGAGAAACGACATGACAGCAAATGTTGATCCTGTCCTCCAGACACCCTAATTAAAATTTGGAACTCGCTCATTTGATATTACGACTTTGCAAGTATCCAATTAAATGTAAAATTATTTGCTGTACTTCAGTGGGTAATTTTATCCACGAATCGACTATCAATCGTAGCTCCGAATCACCTGTGTAAACTGGAGTGTAAAGGCCATTTTCTCCTTGCTGTTTCTCCTAATTAAGTAACGGGTTAGGCATTTCAGAATTCGGAATCATAATCCGCGTGTCGGGGGTTCGAATCCCTCCACCGCTACTCGTGTCATAAGCAGACACATCAAGTTAAACAACGCCTGAATCCTCAGTAGTGAGGGTTCAGGCGTTTCTTTTTTATGTTGACTGGTATTACTCCAGTAAAGCATGAAATGAATATGCCCGAAACACATTCGCTGATGCGGTCTCAAATGATTTACCGTGTTGACTCTGGCTTCGACGGTGGAGGGAAGACGGCGAATAGCGATCAGCATTCTGTGAGAAGAGTTTTTACACCAGATTAATCACTTTTCTCTCAATCGATTCTGATCGCTCCCACCGGTCTATGAATCACCACGATAATACCGGGATACAGGCAAACGATCGTAATAACGATTTGACTGATCCCATTTAACAACATAGACATTTTGCACAACATATATGATTTACTTCTGTTATTTTACGTGGTACATTCACAGCAGACAGCTGCCTTAGAGGCTCATTTGGAACGACGCCTGCCTCACAATGTCCCTTAAAATGCAAATTTCCCCTGGAACCCTTACAATCATGCACTTTACCTTCCGACTTTCCCTACTGGTATTTCTATTCTCCAGCAGTGTTTTATTTTCCAGTTGCAGCGATACTGAACGATCAGCCAGTCCGGCTCCCGAAATCACGGGAACTGAAAATCTGGAATCCCCTGAAGAACTTCTGCAGAAAGTGGAACAGGCGATCGAGGTGGCCCGTCAGCACTATCTGGCATCAGAGAAACACTCTCCCTGGGAGATCTATCATGGCATGCTGGCTTTTCGTAAAGATTACGAGATCAAAAAGGATGGCAAAGTAGTCAATGCGCTGGAATGGATTTCAGCCGGACCTACTTTTGAGAATGAACCCTGGTTCCAGAAAACCGAGTTCGGCGGCCGCGCTCATCGCTATACCAAATCAAATGCCTTTGAGGGACACAAAAATCAATCATTGGCGATCCTCGCTATGGCTGATGTTCCGCTCGACCATCAGTTCATGACCCCTGATGGTCCCATTACCGTCGCCGACATCGTTGCTGACGCTCAAAAAGAGATCCAGGAGAATGAAGAAGTAACCTGGTCACTATGGGGCCTGGTGCATTACCTTGGACCCGATGCCGTCTGGGAGGACAAAAAAGGGGAACAGTGGCACATGGAAGATCTGGTTTACATGCAGAACGCCACTCTTTCGAATGAATCGGCCTGCGGCGGAACACATGCTTTGTTTGCTCTGTCCTATGCCAGAAATACTTTTCAGAATTCGGGGCAACGCCTGCGAAGCTACTGGCTGGAAGCAGATCAGAAAATCCAGAAACACATCGAAGAAGCCAAGGCCATGCAGAACCTGGACGGCTCTTTTTCTTATGATTATTTCTTTCAGAAAAGTGCCAGTGAGAATTTTCAGGAGCGTCTGGAAACAACAGGACATACGCTGGAATTTCTGATGATGGCACTTCCAGATGACCGCCTGAATGAAGACTGGGTCCGGAAAGCAATTTCCCTTTTGGCCAATGACATCATCAATAATAAAGACGAACCCGTCGATTACTCAGCCCTGTATCATGCCATTGATGGCCTGGTAATCTACCGCAACCGGATGTCACCTGATCGCACTGCCCAGTTGGGAAGCAGGAACTTTCCAGCACAGGACAAAACCGAATCTACTGACAAAAAAAGAACAGACAGGAAAGTGCTCAAACCAGTTGTGCCACCTGCCGTTCCCGAACTCCCGGAATTGCCTGCCAAGCCATAACAGAGCAAGGTGAGAAGCTACGATTTCCAGCGCCGGAAACGGGCAACAACATTGACCAGTCTCGTGTCAGACATCGATTGTTTCGGAAGGCCCCGAGGGTCCACCTGTCGACTGATTGGCGAGACTGATCAGGAAAAATCCGGTCAGCAGAAAATCGACGCCCACGAGTGTACCCACTGCCCACATTCCTGAGACCGGCCACTGGCCCCAGATCAGTCCCCCTAAGAGTAACGAGATCAATCCACTGAAAAGAATTCGACTCCAGCCGTTAGCAGGACGAATTCCCAGTGCCATGATGATCTTCCAGACTCCTTCAAAAACAAAAAAGATCGCCATAATCAAGGTCAGCAATTCCAGTCCATACAATGGATGGAATAAAAGTCCGAGACCGCCGATCATGATCAGTGCTCCCAGAATCACATGAAAGATTTTCCCGGCTGCATCACCCATCTGCATGGCCTGCAAAACATACAAAATCCCCCCCAGCAGTAAAAATGCACCAATCAGGTAAACAACTGTGATACCAGCGATCAGGGGGACGAGCAGAGAAATCACACCGATGACACACAGAATAATTCCAGTCAGTTTAAAGTCTTTGATGGCAGGCATAGGGGGCTGTGTCATGTGAGTCTCACTTCCGATTTAACAGAGAAAATTTACTGTTCCATTGACAGCCATCCCTGACCATCTCAGAGTTTTCTGTAGTGCTGCTGCATAGATACTCGGTAGTAAAGTTATCTCTTCTGAAGAAAATTCATAAAGTTGTTTATTGAACGGATTATACCTGAAACGCAGCTCCCCATAAATCACCTTATTTCGATTTCAACTGATTTTGTTTGAGCCAGTACTCAAAGAACTGGTACATCAGTTCGTTCGACTGTGGATTAGGGGCATGGTCCGGGCGATTGGTCATGGCGACGCGGTTTTCATATCCCAGAAAGCGATTCACGGCAATAGTGTGGTTCAAAGCCCGCCACTGTTTTGGCTGGTCTTCAGCCCCCCCTGATACCAGAAACGGGCGGGGGGCCATCAAAGCATGCAGTTCATGCAGATCGTGTCCCTCTTTGATGAGTTCTTTGTACAGACCGGTGCGAGGATTTTCTTTCGTCGGCAAACCCCGCTTACGAAATTCGGGGCCTGCATATCCCAGGTACCAGGGTTCCCAATAGTTGACACTGGGGCGACTTTCATCAAACACAATTCCACCGTCCGACCAGGCGGCACACGCGAACCTGTCATACAGACAGGAAGCAAACATCGCCCATTTCCCGCCATAAGAATGTCCCACAATCCCAATCCGGTCTGGGTCGACTTCTTTACGATTTGCAAGAACATGAAAAGCATTCGCAGCACCATAAGCCAGCGCCGAGAGCGGCTGAATCTCAGCCTGTTCCCGATTGGGATAATACAGGGAATAATCGTGACCAACAGACAACGTCACGAATCCCCGCTTCGCCAACTGCAGTGCGAAGTCCCGATTCTCCCCCTTCAAGCCGACTCCTGTCTCCGGTTCATAATAAACCACCAGTACGGCGGGCCTGCTGTGATCCGGTTTTGCCCCCCTGGGTATTAACAGATAACCGGTATTCGGATGCCCCGGAGCAATATCAAAACGCACGGTGTACTGGGTGATGTCTCCGCGTTCTTCCTGTTTCAGGTACTCCACCTTGGGGTGTTCATTGACGGGAGGCCATTCTCCCATCTTCTGATGCCAGGTCTTCAGAATTTCCTGACGGCGTGCCTGCCAGTCTTCCTTCGTTTTCACAGGACGACCATCGTAAAACTTTAACGGCGATTTATAGTCCCCCAGATCACCTTTAAACTCATCAACAGGTTCGAAGTAGGGGGCAATCTGCTTCCAGAGTTGCTGTGTATCTCCTGATTTCGTCTCTGCCAGTGTTCCCTGCATTACAGCCATCGAAAAACAATATACCAGTCCCAGATAACTCAGGCGTTTCATTTCCATTGGCTCCACTTAGATTTATTTTGAATGTGATCATTTTTACTGAAATGGTTCAGATCCCAGCATAATCCATTGATCCGGATAATTAAACTCCTCAGAATAGATTACCAGCTACCGGTTACTCTTGACTGCAGCAGCTTGCTATCTGGGGATCACTGACTGATCTTTGTCAGCAGCCAGGATCCCATTCCTGTATTTATGACATGACACCGTTTTAATAAGGATATGATTAAATGCAGCGTTCCATGTTTCCTCTGATGATCACGTTCACCTTAATTTCTTCTATTGTTCTTGCAGCCGACAAACCCAGCAATCCGCCACCGACACAGGCAGAAGTTTCCTATGGTCCCTCCAAAATGAACAAGCTGGATTTCTGGCAGGCAGAAGGCACTGGTCCCCGCCCGCTTTTGGTTTACATTCATGGCGGCGGCTGGATTGGCGGCGACAAAGATCGTGTCCGCAACATCCAGCCTTTTCTGGAAGAGGGAATCTCCTTTGCATCAATTAATTATCGGTTAACGGGCGAAGCGCCACTACCCGCTCCCGTACATGATGCCGCCCGTGCCATTCAGTTCATCCGTTCTAAAGCCGGTGAATGGAATATTGACAAAGAGCGTATCGCGTTAACAGGCGGCAGTGCCGGGGCCTGCACCTCAATGTGGCTGTTACTGCACGATGACCTGGCTGACCCGAAAGCCAAGGATCCGGTGCTGCGGGAATCCACGCGGGTGACTTCTGCGGCAGTCGCTGGCGGACAGACATCAATCGACCCTAAAGTAATCGAACCCTGGCTCGGTCCCAATGTTCTCAAACATGCGATGATCTACAAATCGGTCGGCGGAAAAAGTATGCAGGAAGTAATGGAGAACTACAAACAGCATGAAGCACTTTACAAGGAATTCTCACCTTACAATCACCTGACCGCCGATGATCCTCCACTCTTGATGACTTACAACAATAACATGAAGCTGCCTTCTGAAAACGCAGGCCATGGAATTCATCACCCCGTCTATGGCGTCAAAATGAAAGAGAAAGCCGATCAAGTCGGTACCGAGTGTCATCTCTTAATCCCCGGCGTCTCCAAATCGAAAAAATATGCGACTTCCGATGAATTCCTGATGGACAAACTTTTGAATAAAGATTCCTGAATTCAATCTTCAACACAACATGAACACAGAGACGGCGCTACCGATTTCGTCTCTGTGTTTTTTTTATTTCCCGTCAGTATTCTCATTTCTCGAACAACTCTGCCGCCAGTCGCGGATCAGACAAATCCAGCTGATACATGATCTGATTGTAATCATAGCGAGGCGTTTTGACTTCGTTCCCTGAAAACAGAGCGGTATAAGTCCCTTCGAAGTAAATCAGACGCCCCTTCTCACGGGCAAACAGGGGATGCTGTTTCGGATTATAAAAACTGTACTTGTCATGCGTGACAATTTTACGCCCCCATTTCCATGGTCCCAGCGGGCTTGCCGCTTCGGAATACCAGATCTCGCCCAGTACGGAAGTCCCATATTTCTGTAGCCCGATCATCGTCCATTTGCCTCGATATTCGTTCCAGGCAACAGAACTGTTCTGAATCTCAATTCTCTCGTTTGTTTCGATGTCACGCATCTGAAAGTATCGTTCCTGTTCTGAAAGTTTGTTCTGCTGGATCAGTTTTTTCTCCAGCTCGCTGGTTAAGGGCGAGACATTCTTCCGCCATTGGTAGCGTAATGCTCCCCCCTCATCCCGATCCACAGTCCAGTCAGCGGCTGCAGCTGTATCCGGTTTCACATAGGAATAGGTTTCATACTGTTTCAAATCCGCCAGAGCATCAGGATTCGCCGGAACGCGAATCAGAGGGGCTGCCTGCCCGAACAAGATATAGTCCTGATCATCCATCCGATATTTCACCGGATGCCCCTCGGGATAAAGCGGAGCATTGAAATCAAATACCTCGCGCTTCTCAAATGCTTTCTGTTTCTCGTTGAATTCGACCAGCCCCCGTTCATACGTGGTCAGCAGTCCTTTAATCTTAACGTATTTTGCAAACAGTCGTTCGCTTCCCTGTTTATCCTGTAAGGTTACCAGGCCATCAATCCAGGTGGGTCCCGGGCCCGGCATATCGCAGGTTTTCTTAGCAAAGCCATTCTCATCCAGAAAATAATTCAGATTGATGCCTTGCTCAACTGGCAACCCTCCCTGATCGGGCAGATCGGAAACAGCACCTGGCACAGAAAAATTCCCCAGCGGATAACCGGGCCGGTTCGTATCCCCCCAGAACCAGTACACCCGATTATGAAATTTTGCATTTACCACACTGTCCGAGCCAAGGACCTTACCATTCAAGACAGGCTGCGTCAGAGGAACTGCGACATCCGTCAGAAGACTGTCACGATAAATGCCTTGCCCCGTGATGCGGTACAATCGTTCTGCAAGATTAACCCGCTTCATTTCCAGGACGGTTTTCCCGCCCGATGTGACCTTGATCTTTTTCCCTTGATATCCAAACCCGTCTGCAGGATATTCATATCCATGACTGCGAACAAAAAAGTAGACTTCCTGATTCATCAGCCCGGGCTCATTGATCGCAGCGATCCCATTACTGTCAGTGACATGCAGGATCTGATTGACTGTCTCCAGTTCAACCAGCGGGATGCCTCTTCGTGATTCTTTATCGACGACCTGGATCTGAAAATATTCAGCAGCGACCAGCATGCGAGGCACTACCATCAACACAACACAGAGTAGACATTGGGCGTAGATCATAGGGTTACCTGTTCGTTGATCTTCAAATATTTTCCTCGCTTGAACATTCACATCTCTGCATTTAACACTTCCAACAGTCCTGTTCGCCACGATATACTTAAGATCATTACGAAACAGCAGTAGTTAAGAGCCTTGTTCCTCTTTCAAGCCCTCCTGATCCCAATCATTTTTCTTCATAGTTTTGAACATCATGAGTATGCAACGACGACGCTTTTTACAGCAATGCGGTATCTATGGCTCTGGAATCTTCAGCCTCGATTTTCTGCATGCCCTGGAATCACGCTCCTGGGCTGCGGCGGAACCTCACGAGCAGGCAGCAGACATTGTTATTATCGGGGCTGGGCTGGGAGGCTGCGCTGCTGCACTGGCAGCCTGTCGCAATGGCGCACGTGTGATTCTGACCGAACCGACTGACTGGATTGGCGGCCAGCTCTCACAACAGGCGGTTCCCCCGGACGAACATCAATGGATCGAGTCGTTTGGCCGTACCGAGTCTTATGCAAAACTGCGGACACTCATTCGAGATTATTACAAACAATACTATCCGTTGACCAGCAAAGCCCGTAACACGGCCAACCTGAATCCGGGCAATGGTTCTGTGTCCCGCATCTGCCATGAACCGAAAGTCGGGATTGCCGCTCTGCAGTCAATGCTGGCTCCTGCCATCAGCAGTGGTCAACTGACGCTCTTACTCAATACAGAACCACTGTCTGCTGAAGTCTCAGGCGATAATATCACTGCCGTCACCTGTCAGACTCAAGGGGCAGCACATCCTGTAACCCTGCATGCATCGTACTTCATCGATGCCAGCGAAGAAGGGGATTTACTCCCGTTAACAAAAACCGAGTATGTTCTTGGTGCAGAATCCCGGTCAGAAACCGGTGAGCCGCATGCTCCCGAGAAAGCAAATCCCCGCAACATCCAGTCATTTACGCATTGCTTCGCGATTGATCATCTGGCAGGCGAGGATCATACCATTGAACGTCCCGAAATGTATGACTTCTGGAAAGATCATACTCCCCCTTTAACACCAGCCTGGTCAGGAAAACTTCTCTCACTCGCTTATTCTTCTCCTCGAACATTAGAGCCCAAGGCACTCTCTTTTGTTCCCTGTGGAAAAGAGACCCCCGCTCCGAAGACCCGATCGCTGAATCTCTGGCTGTACCGTCGGATGATTGACCGCAATAATTTTACGCCCGGATCTTACGCCAGTGATATTACCGTCATCAACTGGCCCCAAAATGATTATATGCTGGGCAACATCACCGATGTCTCTCCCGCAGAACGGGAAAAGCACATCACAGCAGCCAAACAGCTCAGTCTTTCGCTGCTATACTGGCTGCAGACCACCGCACCGCGTCCTGATGGCGGGCAGGGCTGGCCCGGACTGCGACTGCGCAAAGACATTACAGGCACTGCTGACGGACTGGCCAAATATCCCTATATCCGGGAATCTCGTCGCATCCGCGCTGAAACCACAATCAAAGAACAGGACCTGACTCACTCGGAACGCCTCAAAGTGCTGGGAAAAGATCATAAACCGCTACTGGCAAAGCCGTTCTCCGATACGGTGGGAATCGGCTACTACCATCTCGACCTGCATCCCAGTTCCGGCGGAGACAATTACATTGACATGGGAAGCGTTCCCTTCCAGATTCCCCTGGGAGCCATGATTCCGGAACGGGTGGAGAACCTGATTCCAGGCTGCAAAAACATAGGCACCACACATATCTCCAATGGCTGCTATCGGCTGCACCCGGTAGAGTGGTCCATTGGTGAAGCCGCCGGTGCACTCTGCGCCCATGCAATAGCCAACCAGACAACGCCTCGCCAGATCCGGAACACACCTCAAAAGCTTCAGGATTTTCAGACATCACTCACGAAGCAGGGGATAGAACTCAAATGGTCTCGCCTGGGCTGACAATCAGATGACGACCCCCGGGAAATAGAGTGATACTGATTTCAATTTCTTACAAGGGGTGGCAAATGCTGTTGTAAAAACCAGCGCCCCAGCAGAATATTTCTTGTAAACCAGTGTGTGGACATCAAATGCCTGCCCAGAAACTGGCGAAGGGGAGCAGGGACGATGCTCTCCGCAGGCTTGTCAGGCCAGGGACCAAAGCGATCCAGAATTTTCTGCTGATACTCCTGCAGCTGCGCTTTGTCATAGCCTTTCTGCCATCTCTGCAAAACATCTGCCGCCATCAGGCCAGACTCAATCGCAGGCCGAATTCCCTCTCCACTCTGAGGCGAAGCCAGGCCAGCCGCATCACCAATCAGTAAAATACCGTCATCCATAATCGTGCGTTTCGCCAGGCCATACAGTCGATAGGCGTGCCCCTTGAATTTCTCCAGGATCTCCCGGGGAATCCGTCCTTCATAATCCAGAAACTGCACGAACTCATCCCGGACAGAGGACAGATTTTTCTCTCCCTCGCGTCCAATGCCAACATTCAAAAAACCATCTTTTAAAAAGCACCAGCCATAACCACGTAAATCGGGACTGAAATAAAGTTCTGGACGTTCAGGTTGCACACAGCAGTTCTTTGCCTGTTCCGGAGTGAGAGAAAATTCGGTTTCCTGTGCCAGTACGACGGAATGTTCGGCGCGTTTTTCCGGGTTCAACCAGCGGGCCACCGGACAAAAATGGCCTCCCGCGCCGATGATGACTTTCGCCTGCAGACAGCCATTGACCAGCCAGCCGTTTTCAATTCGTTCCAGAGAACTGAATTTCTCACCCAGTCGAGTTCGCGCTCCACAACGATTCAACAGATAAGCATCGAATTCACAACGCCGAATGCCATAGCTGACAGTCTGCGCATATTCAGTTTGCACAGCAGCCCCACCGATGATCCCGGTCCGAAAGCGGGTAATCGGTTGCAGGACATGTGATTTTTGATATTCGGCTAAATCCAGGTCCAGCAGTTCAGCGACTGCCGGCGTAATCCAGCCGGCACATACTTTATCTCGTGGAAATGTGGCCTGATCGAGAATCAGAACATCCAGTCCTGAATCACGTAAGCCCCAGGCGCAGGACGAACCGGCCGGCCCTCCCCCCACAATCAGAATATCGCAGCCATCAGATAACATTACGTCTGCTCACCAATCCTGGACTCTCCCCGTTCCTGCGCGTACAGTCCTGCACGAGTCCAGGGGATTTCATTATTGTTGCCGTTTGTAAAGACGACTTGAAAGAGTTGCAGAGACCCCGAACGGAACGCGGCAATGGAAGCAGACAGATACAGACGCCAGGTGCGGATAAAGTTTTCGTCAAACATCTCTCTGACCTGATCAAGATTCTGCTCATACCGCTGCAGCCAGTGTTCCAGTGTCATCGCATAATGCAGTCGAATATTTTCCACATCCAAGACTGAGAATTTCTGGGGTTCAAAGATCTGCATCATTTCACTTAAGCTGGGCACATGGGCACCCGGAAAAATGCGGCGTGTCGTCCAACTGTCCAGTGTGCGCGGCGAATTACAGCCGATGGAATGAATCAGACCACGGCCCTGTGGACTTAGACAGCCGGAAATCACTTCTCCCAGCCGCCGATAGTTTTTCAGGCCGACATGTTCCAGCATACCCACAGAGACGAACGCATCGCAGGTACCGGTAATATTTCGCCAGTCGTCTTCCACAAACTCCACCTGCTGCGACAGACCTTCCTGCTGCGCTCGATCACGCGCGTAAGCCAGCTGTTCTTTGGAGATATTAAATGCCCTGACCTTGACGCCGTAATACTTCGCCATGTGTATCGCCAGGGCCCCCCAGCCACAGCCTGCCTCAACGACAGTATCACCGGCTTTGAGACCGACCTTGCGACAGACATGATCCATTTTGGCGATTTGTGCTTCTTCCAGAGACATCTTTGGATCCGCAAAGTAAGCACAGGTATAAGCCAGTTGCTCATCCAGCCAGAGCTGATAAAAAGCATTCCCGATATCGTAATGATGATGGATATTGCTGCGGGCGGCATCAATCGTATTCCGTTTCAACCATGTCAGGCCGCTTCGCAATCCGTCTCGATAAAAATGCTTGGTATCAACGACATGCGTGCATTGATCAATGGCTTCATTGAAAGTAACCAGTCCCCCTTCCACATCGATCTGCCCTTGAGAATAGCCATCTCCAAAATACAGGCTGGGATCGATCAGCATCTTATAGAGTGTACTGCGATTGTGAATCACGGCACGCGACCGGGGAGGGACAGGGGAAGTGCTGATCACCGACTGATCCCATAAAACAACCTCGATTTCCGGATTCCCCGCCTGCTTCAGCATGGTCCGCATCAGCCAGCGGTCAAAGGCAGTTGCCCCCGATTGAGGTGGAGGCAGAACCGAGCTGGCGGAAAGCTCAGGCAGCACTGCCTGGCCTTTCAAGCTCGCAGGCTGGTCATCGGATGATTTTTCTGTGGGGGCATATTGGGATGTTGAGTCAGACCTGGTTGGATTCACTTTCGATCTCCCGATCAATGACAGTCAGAATCTCTCTGTAAATAAACGCTTTCTATTTCCTGAACTTAAACCATGGTATTTTCTTTGCCCTGGATGCTATTTTCGCAACCCTGTTCAAAATTTCAAATTATTTCTGGAGTTCTCAGCAGAATTCTTGAAATTTTGCGCCATCGAAAGTCTTGATCTCAACTTAATTTCTCAATGTCAATACGGGCGAAAATACCTGACTTTAACGACTGAAGAAACCATTTCAGCAATCCGCTCTTTGCGGCGTGATCCAGTTGCCCACCACTGAATTCCCCTTGAGAGTCGATAAAATATGAAGAATCTGCTACGAACGAATTTCTCGTTTCAGAGTCTCACTTTCTGGATTTGGGCTTGGAATTCCCCGGCTGGAAGTGCTACAATTGAACACATCAATGTTCCTTGATCATTGATCCACACCAAATTAGCTCACCACAATTGCTCCACTATACTCCTGCCTGTCCTTGAGAAAGGAATTTCGATGCTGTCAATCTGGGGACCAGAGACTAAGCTCTGTGATCGTGTTTCACGACGGGAAATCCTGAAAATTGGCGCACTGGGTTTAGGTGGCATGAGCCTGCCTCAGTTACTCCAGGCAGAGTCTCAGTCAGGCAGCAGCAAACGCCAAAAAGCAGTCATCATGATTTACATGTGCGGTGCCCCCTCGCACCAGGACATGTATGACCTGAAAATGGATGCCCCGGCAGAAATTCGAGGCGAGTTCCGACCGATCGAAACACGGGTGCCCGGATTCCAGATTTGCGAACACCTGCCACGCCTGGGGAATATCGCCGATAAAATCATTCCCCTGCGTTCGGTGCATGGCTCCCCCAATGGAGCCCACGATTCCTTCATCTGTTACACGGGTCGTACCACCCGCAATCAGCCGGCCGGTGGCTGGCCTTCGATTGGTTCGGTCGTTTCAAAACTTCAGGGGCCTGCCAATCCCGCTGTCCCGCCGTTCGTCGGTCTGTCGCCTGACACGGGACATCCCCCCTATGGCTCGCCCGGGTTACCCGGTTTTCTGGGAGTCAGCAATTCCGCGTTTCGTCCTTCCGGCCCATCACGCAAGAACATGGTTCTGAACGGCATCGACGAATCACGCTTGAACGACCGCAAACAACTGCTGGCCTCCTTTGATCAGTTCAAACGCGAAGCCGACGCCAGCGGTTCCATGCAGGGCATGGACGATATGAATCAGCAGGTGTTCAACATCCTGACTTCCAATCGACTGGTCAACGCGCTCGACCTCTCGCAGGAAGATCCTGCCGTCCGCGAACGCTATGGAAAAGGGGATCCGAAAAACTTCGGTGATGGTGCCCCAAGAAACCTGGAGCACTTCCTCATGGCACGACGACTGGTCGAAGCTGGTGCCCGGATTGTCACCCTGAATTTCGGTCGCTGGGATTTTCACAGCAATAATTTTGGCGGCTTAAAGAATACGCATCTCCCGCAGTTTGATCAGGGCTTGGCCACGCTGATCGAAGACCTGCACGAACGAGGCATGGCAGATGACGTCGCCGTCGTCGCCTGGGGTGAATTCGGAAGAACTCCCAAAATCAACAAAGATGGCGGACGCGATCACTGGCCCGCTGTGGGTGCTGGACTGCTGGCAGGGGGTGGCTTTAAAACCGGCCAGGTCATCGGAGCCACCGATCGACTGGGAGCCCAGGTCGCCGATCGCCCGATTCACTTCGGCGAAGTCTTCGCGACCCTCTATCGCCACCTGGGAATCGATTACAACGCGGCTTCCATTCACGACCTCTCAGGGCGTCCCCACTATCTGGTGGACGGCTACGATCCGCTGCCTGAAGTGTTTTGACTGCTAGTGCTGATTCAAAACGAAAGGGAGCCATTCAGATCAGTTGAATGACTCCCTTTTTTTAATTAAACGATTCCATAAATCCACTACGGCACGACAGAGACCTCTGCTTCACCAGTCACTTCCAGGCTGCCAAGTAAATTTATAATACCAGTTGGAAAATATAATCCGTAGGATGCCCCTCCTTCCGCATTTACAATCCCTTTAATCACATAAAAATCACCGGGATTAGCCGCTGGATCAATAAACGTCACTTCACCTGATGCCGATGATGTCAGCATCGGTGAAGGATTACCATTTTTATAAATCGAAAATGAATGTTCTGGCATCCAGTAAAATGCCGGATCGGCAGCATAAGAAGAACTTTGCTTGATTTTTAATTTGATTTGTGTCGACGGCGGATCCATCTGACTGTTTCTAAGTGTGAATTTTGCATCACAAGTTGCTTTTGAATATGCTTCATAAAATCTCACACCTGCATACTCTGCAAAATCTAAAGTACCTACAGATGCAATCGAGGTATTCATTGCGAGTGCGGAAACTTGCCCATTGGCAACTAAATCAGAGTTAAATGTTATTTGCGTATTTGAAGCAGCAGTAACAGACGAAACTTCAGAGACAGCACTGGCACTTGTCGTCGAACTCGCAATCACCGCTTGATTACCTGTATCCGAAACACTAATATCAGTATCATCCACTACACTATCGATAAACCCTATCGCCGCTATAAAGAAGTCATCACGCACTTTCACATAACTCGCAGGATCCCTTTCAAAATAGTATTGCGCTCGTGCCTTTGAAGTGCAGACTGCATTCCCCATAATAATTAACAACGCGACACAAAATAGTTGCCTTCGTTTCATCTTCATCTCTCCGTAAAAACACGTTTTAAAGCTTGCGATTTCTGGTGCATCAGACCAGCGAGAGTCGACGGGATTCTCTTTAGATCGCAGGACAGGGCTGTCATCCTCTGCGCGCAATTCGATTTTGTTTAAACAAACCTTACCTCTTAAATATCAAAGTCGGGTAAAGAGTTTTTTTAGAAAATGAGTCTTACGATCAGAGATCAAAAAGAGAGGAAACGTGATACCTGGTAAACTGACGCAAGTGCCTGAAGATGATTCAAAGGCTGGCGAAGAGCGATGCCTGGAAACCGAATCTTTGTGTCAAAAGATGGCTGGCGAAGAGCTGGCTGGGAAAAGAGAAATCACGGTCTCTTCCTGAAAATGACTCAAGCACGGTACTCTGGCAATATTCAGTTGTCAATCACAAATTGCGAGATAACTTAATTTTCATATTGTGTTTTTTTAAAAGTCGATGTTGCTACCATTGAGAGCCAGATAAATACCAACATCATCAACTCTTTCCTTTAGCTTTTCTGCGCAACCCGTTACGATATGTATCGACACGCTGACTGCATGATTCAGACGATACAGAGAATACGGAATTGAAAATGACCCGCGCTGGAATGGATGACGCTTTACTGGATGTACTGCACGAATACTGGGGCTATGCGGAGTTCCGTCCGCTGCAGCAGGTAGCGATGACCGCTGTCCTGGATGACCGGGATTCGCTGGTCGTCCTGCCGACAGGCGGAGGCAAATCGCTCTGTTACCAGGCGCCTGCACTCTGCAGAGAAGGGACCGCCGTCGTGGTCAGCCCCTTGATCTCGCTGATGAAGGACCAGGTCGATGCACTCCGCGTTTGTGGGATCTCCGCGGCCTGTCTCAACAGTTCCCTGGACCAGGAAGAATCTCGCCAGGTCCTGCGCGATGTCCGGGCCGGCAAGATCAAACTCCTGTATGTCGCCCCCGAACGGCTGATGCTCGAAAACATGCTCTGCCTGCTGGCGGAAATTAACCTGTCTTATATTGTCATCGACGAAGCACACTGTGTCAGTATGTGGGGACATGATTTCCGCCCCCATTATCGTGTACTCTCAGAGCTGAAAAACATCTTTCCCCAGTGCGGCATTCATGCCTACACCGCAACCGCTACGGAAGACGTCCGCTCCGATATCGCCGTACAACTCGGATTAAAAACCCCCGAGATCCTCATCGGTTCGTTCGATCGGCCCAACCTGACTTACTCCGTTGCGCGACGGGCAGACCGGTTTAACCAGGTGTGTACGGTATTGGATCGGCATCCTGGAGAACCGGGCGTGATCTACTGTATTTCCCGCGCCGATGTCGAATCTCTAAGCGAATCGCTCAATGACGCCGGTTATGAAACGCGCCCCTATCATGCGGGATTAGAGGATAGAGAACGGGCAGCCAATCAGGAAGCCTTTATCCAGGACCGGGTGGATGTCATCGTCGCCACAATCGCATTCGGCATGGGAATCGATAAACCGAACGTCCGCTATGTGATTCACGCCGGGTTACCCAAGTCGCTGGAAAACTATCAGCAGGAAAGCGGCCGGGCAGGCCGGGATGGGCTCGAAGCGGAATGTGTGCTGCTCTACTCGGAACAGGATGCGATGATCTGGAAGCGGATTCTGGAAGACCAGCCCGATGAATCGAAAGCGAGCGCACTCCAGTCGCTGCAGGCCATGCAGAACTACTGCCATGCCTTTGACTGTCGACATCGTTATCTGATGCAGCATTTCGGACAGGACCTGGAGCAGGACTGCGAAACCGGCTGCGATCTCTGCCGTGGTGATTTTCAAAAAGTCGAAGACGCCCAGGTCATCGGGCAGAAAATTCTGTCCTCCATTTTCAGACAGGATCAGAATTTTGGCGCTTCCTATACGGCTGCGGTTTTGAAAGGTTCCAAAGACAAAAAAGTCCTGGCGAACGGGCATGACAGGTTGAGTACTTACGGCCTGCTGAAAACAGAAAGCCTGGCAACAATCAGGCACTGGATCAACCAACTGGTTTCCCAGGGATATCTGACGAAGACAGCCGAGTATCAGCAGTTGCGTATCACTGCGTCCGGCAGACAACTCCTCAAAGGCGAAGTCACTCCCCAGTTGATGCGAATGACAGAGACCGGCAAATCCGACACGAATCGTCCTGCAAAGAACGATTTATCAAATCTGAACTGGAAAGGTGTCGACCAGGACCTCTTCGAAAGCCTGCGCTTACTGCGAAAGCAGATCGCCGGAGAGAAGGGGATTCAGCCGTATATGGTCTTCGGAGATGCAACGCTTCGGGAACTGGCACGACATAAGCCGCAAAGCCTGCCTCAATTCCTCGAAATCTGGGGCGTCGGACAAAAAAAATGTGACGACTTCGGGCAGCAGTTTCTCGACTGTATTGCTTCGCAGCCGGAAACACATCCTCAATAAGTCCTTTCTCTCGTTATCTTTATGAGAAAGTCTCTTCCACCCCTTGGTAGTTGGCTCCTTAACAGGATTGATCCTTCTTGGGTGTGAGCGTAGCCTGGATTTTCCTTTCCCAATTCCCCCTGAGCCGATTCCTTTTTAGAATTTTTCCACAAAATCGATATGGAAAACTTGCAGGACAGGGGACCGCATTATAGGATCTGATTTATTGAGACTGAGTTTCAATTTCAATCAGCCAGCCAGCAAATATGGTTTTTCTCCATCAGTAGCCAGCCAGCCAGAACCAAACGGGCATTGAAAGATCAGGTGATCTTTCAAATTCATCACACTGGTAAAGACTACACATGTCAGGAGAAACCATGCTATCCCGCTATCGCAAGAGACGCGCCTTCACACTGATTGAACTTCTCGTTGTCATTGCAATCATCGCCATTCTGATTGCCTTGCTCCTCCCCGCCGTCCAGCAGGCCCGCGAAGCCGCCCGCCGTAGCCAATGTAAAAACAATATGAAACAAATCGGCTTGGCGATTCATAATTATCACGATGTGCACATTGCATTGCCCTTAGGAGTTCAGTTCCCAAAGCTTATGGGGCCGCTTGTCGCAATCCTTCCTTACCTGGATCAGGCTAATGCTCAAAATCTTTATGATTTCAGTCTGAGCTACGCTGATCCGTCCAATATTGCTGCTATCAATAAGAAACTCCCCGTATACTTGTGCCCTTCCATGGTTTTACGTCGGCCTGTCCCATATCCAACTTGTGACGATGAAGAAGGGGCTCCCACCAGCTATGGTCTCTCTACAGGAACGGATGAAGAAGGGGATGATGGTCTTTTTGAAGGTCGAGGCGGAATGGGAACATACTATTCTCCTCCCTATATAACTAGAGTCTACCGGTTCCGAGATGTTACGGACGGACTTTCAAATACGATCATGGGAGGTGAATTCAATTACAACCTCAAAGATTATACATGGGGACCTACAACCTGTTCCTCCGATTCAAGTGTAGTTGGAACAGTCCGCTGGGGATATTCACGCTGGGGATCATCCTATCCCGGCGCATCTCTGGGCAATACTGGTGGTCAGTTTAATGCCAAAACCGGAGCTGATATTTCAATCTGGCGCAGCGATCATGTGGGGGGAGCCCATTTTCTCCTGGCAGACGGTTCCGTACATTTCGTGAGCGAAAATATCGATGCAGGCAAACTAGACGCTTTAGCCACTCGTGCTGGTGGTGAAGTCATTGGGGATTTCTAAACAGACCTGACGCAGATTTTAATTTAAAACAAGAGGTCTGATTGACCGCCTTTTTCAGTGTGTACATAAACGATGATTCTTTCAGAGCGAGCAGAGATATACTAATTATGATTGATTATCAAAGATCAATAAAGTCAGTTTTATTATTGGCACCTTTAGTATGCATGAGCTTTAGTTGCAGTGATAGTTCAAGTTCTTCAGTAGAACGCCTCAAAGTATCAGGAACCGTACTCTACAATGGAGATCCACTCTCCAGTGCCAAAATTCTGTTTATCTCTGAAACACCGGAAGGAACCATCAAATCTTCTGGCATCGTGCGACAGGGGATTTATCAGATCCCAGCAGCAGGGGGCCCCGCTGTCGGAAAGGCGCGAGTCGAAATTGTCTCTAGAACTCCAGAGTTAGAAGAAATAACCCAAATTAAGGCAGAAATCAAATCTGGCAAAATGCTTTCTAATCCACTCGATCTCGAAATACCTGATATTTACAACAAAAAGAGTCAGCTGACTGCGTTGATCACAAAAGACGGACAAAACTCCTTTGATTTTAAAATTGAATCAAAATAAACAGCCGCCGCTATATCATTTAACGACTGCGGAGCAAATTCATGAAGTTCTATGACCTAATTCAGAAAGAGTTAAAAAGCTGGGGGCTGGCTGGCCTGATCGTCCTGCTCACGCTCTCTGCCACCATTCAGTGGTCGCCTGCCCGGGATCAACCCAAACTGGTTTCCAGCCCTAATAAGGAAGCGGCCACCCAACTGTACCAGAAAGTCCGGGAAGCCCGGGTCACCTGGCGCGAATTCCCCGGCTTCACAGCCGATGTCGTCGTCCAGTACAATGGTAAAAGTACGACTGGCAAACTCACGGCTGATAAGGACTTCAAAGTCAATCTGACCCTGGAAGATAATTCATTGTCCGAATGGAGTCTGCCTAAACTGAATTCGGTGATCGGTCATCGCAAATTTCGCAAGCAGGAACCCATTCCCGCTACGTTTGCTGACGATGAAGTGAATCACCCTCTGGGCCGACTGGTCAACATTGATGGCAAGAACGTTTCGTTTCGCCTGCAGGATGACGTGATGACCGAAGTCCATCGTCGTTCCGATAAATCCTGGTTCACAATTTCCACACTGGATGTCTGGCGAACGAAGGAAAATGAAGTATTACCCCGAGATACGTCCGTGATTTACCGCGATCCCAAAACCGGGGCCATCACAGGAAATCGCAGCAATACCTTTGCATTCACCCGCATCGGAAACTTCGATCTGCCTTCCAGCATGTTGACCGTGGAAACCGGCGAAAACTTTGAGCGAAATGTCGGCTCAATCAAATTGACAAACCATCGTTTAACGACTCCTGAATCACTCTCAAAGTCTGATTCCAGGTAACATTCGATTCTTCCTACTAACGTAAAAGAGCATCAATATGAAAACGTTTCAATGGACTGCAGCGCTCGTCTGCCTGCTGGCTGCATCAATCACTAACCAGGCATTTGCCCATTTCCTCTGGCTCCTGCCTCAAGCGGATGGAAAAAACAATGCCGCCAAAGTTCAACTGTATTTCGGTGAGGCAGCCGAACCCGATGACCCGGATCTGCTCAAGCCCCTCTCGGGCATTAAAGTCTGGGAGAAAAACGCCAAAGGCAAGCTGGAAACTTACTCCCTCACAGCCGGCGATGACTCACTGTTTATAACGCCGGAACCAAAGGGAGCAGGGCGTGCCGCCTACGGCCTGAGCCACACTTATGGCGTCATTACCCGTGGAGAGAGCCAGTTCCTGCTGCAGTACTATGCCAAAACCTATCCCCGGAAAAGTCAGCGTGTCTGGAGCAAAATCTCCACCACCGAGCAGTTGCCCCTGGATATTGTGCCCACCCTCAAAGGGGACGAAGTCACTCTGCAGGTCAACTGGCAGGGCAAACCACAGGCAGACGTCGAACTCAAAATCATCGGCCCCAAAACCAGTGATTCCACAGTGACCGCAGCCACCAACGCCCAGGGCCAGCACCAGCTCAAACTGGCTGAAGGAGTTTACTCGATCCGGGCCAAATTCGTCGAAGAGAAAACAGGCGAGCACAAAGGCGATAAGTACGACAGCGTGCGTCATTACTCTACATTGACTCTGCCTTATGCCGCAGTCACGGAAAGCAAAAAAACAGCAGAGGCTTCTGCAGCAGAAGCTGACAGCAAATACCCGCAACTGCCCGAAGGAATTTCCAGCTTCGGTGCCGCCGTCAGTGGAGATTATCTGTATGTTTACAGCGGTCACATCGGTCGTGCTCACGCTCACTCTGCAGAGAATCTCTCACAGAACTTCCAGCGTCTGAATCTCAAACAGCCGACCAAATGGGAATCACTGCCTCTCAAAACCCCACTGCAGGGTTTAGCGATGGCTCCCCACGGCGAAAGCGTCTACCGCGTCGGCGGACTCTCTGCTTACAACAAGAAAGACGAAGATTCCCTGATGGAATCTCTGCCAACTGTGGAACGTTTTTCACCTGACAAGAAGGCCTGGGAAGCGGTCACAGCCATGCCCACCGGTCGCTCTTCTCACGATGCGGTTTTCCTCGGCGATCATTTATACGTTGTCGGTGGCTGGACCATGCAAAAAGAAGACGAATCGATCTGGCAGGATGACATGCTGGTCCTCGATGCGACCCAGGAAAAACCAGAGTGGAAATCTATCAAGCAGCCCTTCCAGCGAAGAGCACTCTCCGCCGCTGCACACCAGGGGAAAATCTACGCTATGGGTGGCATCGACGCTGATGGTGACATCAGCCACCAAGTCGACGTCTATGTTCCTGAAACCGGAAAATGGACGAAAGGCCCCGAACTTCCCGGAAGCACCATGAATGGATTCGGCACCACTGCCTGGAGCATTGACGGTAACCTGTATGTGAGTGGAATGGACGGGGATGTATTTCAGCTGGACGAGAAGAATAACAGCTGGAAAAAAGCAGGTACCTTGGCCACACCACGCTTTTTCCATCGGCTCCTGCCTGATGGGAACGGTGGTCTCCTTGCCATCGGCGGTGCTTCCCGCAAAGGACACCTCAAAACGATTGAGCAGGTCAAACTGAATTAGTCGTCGCATTCCGTATGAAGAGACAAGAGCTCTGCTCTGGATACGCCCCATTTCCGGGAGCTCTTGTCTCTCCTCTTTTTTGATACAAACAGATTCCTGTCCGGAGAGTGCGAGATGGAACCTCAAAACATACTGCAGAAAGCAATCGGCCTGTTCCGACAGGGACTGCAATTCCAGGCACTCGAATGGCTCGCCAGACTCCTGCAGACCCAGCCCGACTCTGGTAAAGCGTGGGAACTCAAAGGATTAATTGAAGACTCTTTGAGCTGGCAGCATGTTTCCATCCACTCGCTGGAAACGGCAACCACCCTGATTCCCCTGTCTGCTTCCGGCCAATATGTGCTGGCAAAAAATTATCTGGAAACCGGTAAAATGTCTCTGGGAAGTTCCGTGTTCTCGATTCTGCTGCAACGCGATGATATCCCGGATCAACTTCTGCCGGCCATCGCTGCTTATCTCGGTCGATACCCCGATCTCACCTATCTGGCATTATCCGCCTGTCGCAAAGCAGTCCAGCAGGATCCCGAATGTGCAGATTCCCTGTTGGGCATGGCATACTTCATGGAGAAACTCAAGTACCCGTATCCGCAGACTGCGGGCGTGCTTCGCAAAGCCGTCTCACTTGACCCGGAGAATCGCCACTATCGAATCGCGTTGAGTAACATACTGGTCCAGTCAGGGGAAATGGAAGAAGCCTGGAAAACTGTAAGCGAAATCAGCCGAACCGAACTCAAACAGATCCAGTGTTCCAATTGTCTACAGAAACTGATTCATATTTTTACCAAAGTGGAAGACCACAGTCGCCGTGATTATTGCCTGAACCTCCAGCAGCAACTGTCATCCCGGGACACACAGTCTTCCTTCAATCCCCAGCCGGGCAGTAATTCCAGTCCCTATAATTTTCTGAAACGGTAACGATTCGCAGCCTGCTCGTGGTTGTTCGAGACTGATCCGTTTTCAAAATGCTCCCAGAGACGAGTCGTTATTATGATTTCTCAAACCGAAGCATACGCTCTCAGAGCCATGACCTGCCTGGCATTTCGTTTCCCTGAGTTCATGACGCGAGACCAGTTGTCGCA
Organism: Gimesia sp.; assembly: GCA_002706765.1. Taxonomy (GTDB): domain Bacteria; phylum Planctomycetota; class Planctomycetia; order Planctomycetales; family Planctomycetaceae; genus Gimesia. The sequence continues at coordinate 52,886 of PAJV01000028.1, read as the reverse complement.
GGCAGCTGATGTCCCCCATGCCTATCTCCCAAAAATCATGCTGGAACTGAATCGCACCGGCCTGATCCGCTCACAACGGGGGCAGAATGGCGGTTATGCATTGATTCCGACTCCCCAGGAAATCTCGCTTCTGGATGTGATCAAGTCAGTCAAAGCGGGATCTCCCCGTGAACAGTATCCGTGGAATGCCGCGTCTTCCAGCGAAGTCCAGCAGCTCGATCAACATCTGAACCATACTTTTTCACTGCTGGAAACCAGTCTTGAACAGACTTCTCTTGCAGACATCTTTAACATTTCAAATCGACCATCGACCGAGGTACCTGATTGTGTTCAACAATAAACACTGCCTGCTCCTGTCCACCGCCGTCCTGCTGAATGCAGCCGTTCTACAGGCTGCAGACACCTGGACCGGCTTTCGGGGCACAGGCTCAAACATTACCACCGCCACGAACCTGCCTTTGAACTGGTCTCCCGCCCAGGGAATCCGCTGGAAGCAGAGCGTGCCCGGCTATGGACAGTCTTCTCCCGTTGTCTGGAAAGACAGCATCTTCGTGACCTCGATCGCAGGTCCCCAACAGGAAAAATGCTTCATCCACGCCTACGGGCTGGCCGACGGAAAGCTGCTCTGGAGTAAAGAATACCCGGCCAGCCAGACCAAAAAGACTTCGTCCATGGTCTCCCGCGCTGCACCGACACCCACCGTTGACGAGCAGGGCATCTATGCCTTTTTTGAAAGCGGCGATGTCATCGCCTGTTCGCATGCCGGGGAAACACTCTGGCAGCGTTCCCTCGTGAAAGATTATGGACCCTTTGTCAGTAATCACGGCATCGGAAATTCCCTCGCCCAGACGAAAGAGCAGTTGATTGTCCTGACAGCCCATGATGGACCTTCCTACCTCCTGTCACTTGATAAACAAACGGGAAAGAATCTCTGGAAAACGGATCGGGAAGAAGGCGTCGCCTGGACTTCTCCCGTCATCGCCGACCGTGCTGGCAAGCCCGAAATCATTGTCAGTGCCAAAGGCACCGTCACCGGCTACCAGGGTCTGACCGGCGAACTGCTCTGGACGCTGTCCGGCATCAGCGGCAATACCATTCCTTCTGCTTCTGTCTTTGAAGATTATGTGTTAATCGGGGCCGCCACCGATCGTCGCAACCCGGATGCCGCGAACGCCAGTGAATCCAACTGCTGCCTGAAACTGGTTACCAAAGAAGGCAAACCGTCTTACGAAATCGTCTGGAAAGCGGAAAAAGCGGTCTCCTATTACTGCACGCCACTCGCCTTTGAGGGTTGTGCCTACTTCGTCAATAAAGTCGGCGTCGTCTATTGCCTGGACCTCAAAACCGGTAAGCAGCTCTATGCGGAACGACTGTCCGGCCCCTGCTGGAGTTCGCCTCTTGCCGCGGGTGACAAAATCTACTTCTTCACGAAAAAAGGGACTACCGATGTCCTGCAGCCCGGCCCCGAATTCAAACTGCTGGCCTCCAACGAACTTTTCGCTGACGAACCGGAAAAACCAGCGACTGAAGAAAACGCTCAAGCCAAACGTGGCTCAGGAGGCGGCTATCCGCAACTGGGGCCCACCATCTACGGAGTCGCTGCCGTCGATCAGGCACTGCTGATTCGCACGGGCACGGAACTCTACTGCATCGAAGCACAAGGCAAATAACCAGTTCTCCCCTTATCATTGGAATGGCAGATCTCTCCTGAAACGTTCAGGGGAGATCTTTTGTCACTGCTCCGTTTTCACCACACATTATTGCAGTTGACAGCTTCCTGCCGCCCGAGATACTACGCAAACTGTGTCGCGCGCGTGTCCACTTTGCAAAGAACTGCTTATCAGGAATGACTGCACCCATCTGTCTGTTATCCCACTGGGCATTCATTGTTTTTTCTCGACCAGTTAAAGAATGGTCACTGAATTGATCTGCGGATCAACACACTTCCACACACATCGCTCCGGCATCGCTCCTCAACCGGCACAGATCACCACTATATCGCAGCACTTCGCCACATGCCTGTGCTTGACCTGTTGCTGTCCTTAGCGAAAATAACATCCACATCTCAACCTCCTCACCACAACGGTTCCTGGTATCGAAACAGACTACCGGCGGCGTAACATACCCCTGCCGCCGGTTCCCAGTGAATCCACACACAGTCTACCCGATCTGACATTTTCGAGCGTAGATGAAAATCCGGCAGTCGTTCGCCGGCAGCAGTCAGTCCCCCTGATCCTGTTGCCCCACGGCGATCACCTTCGTGGGCACGCCTGGCACAGAGAATTCACCCACCGGGAGCAAGGTCTCCAGTGACAGCGCTTTAACCAGCCCCGTTCCCGGTTCTGACCAGAATGCATAGCGGCCTGCCTGATCGAAAGTGATCGCATGATGCCCGTAATGTCCCTCCACTTTGCTGGCCCCCACTTTGATCGTTTTCAGGAGCCTGGCATCCTGAAAATTCAGGTCACCATCCGGATCCAGTTCAATCACGCTCAGGAATTCATCCTGTTCCAGATCCTGCGAATGATTGTGAAACACAAATGCCAGCCGTTTCCCCCAGGCGGTCCGGCAGACTTCTAAAGAAACAGGCGAGTTCCCCGCCAGCAGGGAGAGGGGCACGGATATCAATTCGGGTGTTTCCCGTTCTGCATTCAGCAGGCACAGGCGTGCTTCCGGCCCCTTGCCGGACACAAACAGGACATAATTGCGATGCGTTGTAAAAGCTCCTGTCCGGTGGGGCTTCTGAGTCTCGCTATCAACTCCCAGTGAAATATGCTGCACATTTACCTGCTGCTGCTCAGAGGGCAGGGGATTTCGATCTGCTTCACACCAGCAGATCCCGTCGGCGGGTGCAAAAAAGACTTTTCCAGAACAGGTCGTCAGACCATGAATGGCCCCCGTGGGCAGTGAAAAGGAATAACAGATTTCCGAATTCCCCTCGGGCCGAATCCGGGTCACATCAATGAGCCCTTTCTCTGGTCCCCCACCGGCAATCCAGGAGGCATAGCCGGTCGTCCCGTCAACGACGGCCAGGGTGATATGCTGCCCGCCGCCTCGATGAAATCCTGCCGCGATCGGCGATTCCGGATGATCTCGATAACTTCGGGGATCAATCCGCGTATACCCCGAATTCCGGTCGTTAGCCAGATAGTAAACACCCTGGTAACAATACAGGTGTGCCGGATTCCCCTGCAGTTCATCCAGTTGCGACTGCACGACGCGTGGCTCGTGTTTGAATTTCCAATGCGCGTGGTCGCCATGCGATTCTTCTTCGACCCCGGTCTCCAGAAAAATCCAGCCACTCTGATTGGCTCCGTCCTCGTGGTCACGCACGCCCACCAGCATCGTCTGCAGCGAACTTTCCATCTGCACCAGATTCTGTTGCTCTGCATCCAGTTTGGGAAAACCGGGAACAACAGACGGACTTGACATTTCCAGGGTCTCTCCCTTCAAAATATCAGCCCAGCGCACCGTTTTCCCTGCATGATCCTGGATAAACAGGCGACAGACGGTCGGCTTGTTTTTCTTTGCTTCAGCGACTTCAGATTTTTTCTTCGTCTGGCTCTCTGTTTCTTCCGGGCCGGCATCCACTGCGTTACACGCTGAAATCATCAATGACATCATGCACAGAACAGAACATCGCTTCCAAAACTCCCAATTCATTTGACACCTCTGTTATTGATTTCAATCTGGTATGTTCACTCTTAACAAAAACTCACACACTCACTGCGAACCCGACTGATACGGGTTCCCCGTCCCTTCCAGAAACTGATACCGGCCCTGTGAAAATTCCACGCACGACCAGAGTGGACCGTCAGCGGTTCCCTGAATCCAGTAAAACCGCCTGCGATTTTGCACTCCGTGATAGATGACCGGTACCCCCGCCACCGCAGGGCTGCCCTGCATCCCGGGTTGCAACTGGAAAAAACGGGATAAGACGGCAGTATCAGATCGGCTGAAGCCTTCTTCACGCTGCCAGTTGAATCCATCCGCCTGAAATGTCTCCGGCGCTTCGAAGCGGGGAACTTCTGATAAAGCAGAACTTTCTTCGGCACAACCTGCTGACAGGAACAGCCCGCATGTCAGCAACAGGCAATGCCGCGTTAACCGACATTGAATTTTGATCATGTAGAACTCTCAATACTTTCTAATTCTCACGTTGAAACAGATTCCGCGTCTCTCAGAATTCGCCAGGCACATTCCCGTCGGCTCGACTGAACAGGTCGCGCAGTGTCTGCAGATGCACATTCTCACTCACAAACCGCACACTTCCGTCACAGAGCAGAACATTGGCGCCGCCAATATGCAGACTGCGTGCTCCGGAAATCACTTCGCCATGATGGGTCACATCCGGGTTGGGTGAATTAGGCGGATAGTAGCCGTGTACGAGCGTGTTATAGCCCAGAGCACGAATCCAGCTTGCCGCACGCCCCCCCTCGTAGCGAGTGGCTGCCCGTCCTGTGAGATCGTCCGCTGACGCAGTGCAGGGACCGCCACCACTCACGCGCTTCATCTGACGATCCGCATCCAACAGCGTCGCTGTATCCGGCCCTCGATCTCCAAACAGAGTTTCCGCCATGAAAATCGTGTTCGAAGTTCCGTCCGTTATGTCACGAAAGCGTGTGGAAGAACCGCGCCAGAACAGTCCGTCATTATCGCTGGTGCAGTACGCCAGATTCTCTCCCGAACCGCCATTCACCAGATAGTTGCTGCCGGCCCAGATTGTTCCATTGTCGTCAGTGTAATACACCGACCCCGCATCACTGGGACACAGGAAGATCGGCAAAGCCTGTTGCGCGACCAGTTCCAGCGCCGGATTGATCGTCGCCGCCCAGGCAGGCCCCGTTAACAGCGGTTCCCGAAAATCGATCAGATCATGCAGATTCCCCTGCTCAAGAAAAGGGAGTAGCTGTGCCGCGGGAGAATAACCATACAGCGAGTCAGACGCCATCAAAGGCAGACGCGAGTGGGTTTCATGATAGTTATGCAGCGCCAGTCCCAGTTGCTTCATATGATTTTTGCATTGAGTCCGCCGCGCCGCCTCCCGCGCCATCTGCACCGCCGGCAACAGTAACGCAATCAGAATCGCAATAATGGCAATCACCACCAGCAACTCAATCAAAGTAAATCCTCTGCGCAAACGTTTCATTTCCCCTCCCGGTCACAGTTATCTATTCACAGACAGAACCACACAGCACGAACCAGATCGGCCGGTTTTCTATCCTGCCCTCAAAACGGGAGTTATCCTATCAGACAAACACTTATTGTAAATGCATATGTATTGCATTTACAAATATTATTCACATATTTTGTTCTCTTTGAATTTCTGATGAATGTCGATCATGAAGGTTGTCACGACTCACCGGTTTGCTGTAAAAGCAGACTGCTGCAGCGTTTCTACAGAAGCAATACAACCAGTTGACGGGGCAGACCGTATCGCTTCTGCCCCAGGTGAAAACGCAGCAGTCATCCATGTCCGTTGATTCAGTCCGCTTGAAAACGCCACGAGTGCCCCATGAAACAGATTACCATCAGACAGGCTGTGCTCTCTGACCTGGATGCCCTCGTGCCTCTGTTCGACAGCTACCGTCAGTTTTACGGACGTCCCAGTGATGCCGCTGCAGTTCGGGGGTTCCTGCAGGATCGCCTCCAGCACGGTGAGTCTGTGCTGTTCCTCGCCAGTGAAGCAGACACCCCGCTGGGCTTCACACAGTTGTATCCCTCATTCTCGTCGGTCTCACTTGCCCAAATCTTCATCCTGAACGATCTGTTCGTCACTCCCGCCGGGCGGCGGCAGGGCATCGCAACCCGACTCATTGCCGCAGCAGCGGATTATGCCCGGAGTGTGAACGCCATACGGCTTTCACTCTCGACAGAGATCACCAATCAAACAGCGCAGGCGCTGTATCAGTCTGTCGGCTGGCAGCAGGACGAACAGTTTCTGGTCTACCATCTGACGCTCTGATGCCCTATCCTTACAAGCTGGATTCTGCCCGTCTCACGCGGAACTCCGTTATTTACGACCCAGTCAATCACGCCCCACTCAACCTGGATCATCCCAGATAGAATATATTGTTCCATGAAAGAGAATCCTTCCAAGCAGATCATTGGCAGTGAAGAATGGTGTGCCTTCCCCGACCTCGGCCTGCCCGCCATCAAGGCCCGTGTCGACTCCGGCGCCAAGACGTCCTCCATCCACGCATTCAACGTCCAGAAATTCCGCAGGCAGGGAGAAACCTGGGTCAGCTTTGAAGTCCATCCGCTGCAGAACAACCGTCGGATCGTCGTCCGCTGCGAACGCCCCATTATCGATAAACGAGTTGTCAAAAGTTCCAGTGGCATCTCGGAAACCCGTTATGTGATTCTGGCAACTCTGAAAATCGGCAGCGAAGCCTGGGAAATCGAACTGACGCTGGCCAACCGCGACTCCATGGGCTATCGCATGCTGCTCGGACGAGAAGCCATGAGCGGCCGCATGCTCGTGGACCCTGCCATCAGCTTCTGCATGGGGCAGGTTTCCGGCGACACACTCGATCAACACTATGGCAAACGCGAACAGGCCCGCAGTGGTTTGAAAATCGCGCTGCTGGCCAGTAACCAGGAACTCTACAGCAATCAGCGCATTCTCGAAGCGGGGGAAGAGCGCGGCCATGAAATGGAATTCCTGGACATTAAACAGTGTTACATGAAACTCGACGCGGTCGAGCCCGAAGCCCACTATCGCGGCGGCTCCATCCTGGACGATCTCGATGCAGTCATCACCCGCATACGCCCCAGTATCACCTATTACGGCTGTGCGCTGGCCCGCCAGTTTGAGAGCATGAGCGTGCTCACCGTGAATAACTCCACCTCAATCACCCAGTCACGCGACAAACTCTACTCGCTGCAACTGATGCTCAAAAGCGGCATCAACATCCCCACGACCGGCTTCGCGAATTCTCCGATCGACACCAATGACCTGATCGAAATGGTCGGCGGCGCACCATTGATCGTCAAACTGCTCGAAGGCTCACAGGGGCGGGGCGTCGTGCTCGCAGAGACCCGCAAAGCGGCCGAGTCCGTGATCAACGCCTTTAAAGCTCTCCGCGCCAACCTGCTGGTTCAGGAATTCGTCAAAGAAGCCGACGGCAAGGATCTCCGCTGCTTCGTCATTGACGGAAAAGTCGTCGCGTCGATCCAGCGCGAAGCCGCGCCGGGTGAATTCCGCGCCAACATCCACCAGGGGGGCACCGCTTCGGTCGTGAAAATCACTCCCACCGAACGCCGCCTGGCTGTCAAAGCCACCAAAGTTCTGGGACTGATGATCGCCGGCGTCGACATCATCCGCTCCAAAAACGGACCTCTGTTACTGGAAGTCAATTCCTCGCCCGGCCTGGAAGGCATCGAAGCTGCGACCGGCAAAGACATCGCCGGCATGATGATCGCCGCCATCGAGAAAAAACTGGAATGGAAACGCGAAATCAGCGGCAAACGCCATAAATGAGAGACTGAATTGCGATGTGAGAGCGTGTCACATATAACAGTCGCGTCTCTCAACCGATTATTCTCGATCCAAAAGCCCCTCAAGATACTACAGTAAAACGGGACACAGCATACAAAACGGACCGATTACTCGGTTGATTTTTCGGTCGGGCTTTCCGTTGTTTCGGCTGCGATACACACCAGCTGTTCCTGGCGTTTGTCGCCGACCTGTTTGCCCACGCGGAGAAAGATTTCGCTGTCCACCACAGCCGGGCTGGCGTAACAGTCGTCTCCCAGCTTGTTGAACGCGACTTCTTTATACCCGTCCGGACTCGCTTCAAACACGAAGGTTTCACCCGACAGGTTCGCAACATAGATCAGACCGTTACACAGAATCGGGGAACCACTGAAAGAACCCCGCAGACGGTTTCGCCAGAGCACGTCTCCCGAGTCGATCGACCAGCAGTACGCGATCCCGTCATCGGTTACACCATACAACTGCCCGCCGTCCACCAGCATGGAGGGCTCATAAATTTTGGTGTCGTTTGACCACAGCAGTTTTCCCTCAGCCGACAGGCAGACGGTCTCGCGTTTGGGATAGCCTCCACTGGCGAAGATCTTATCGGCGCTGGTCACAATCGTCCCACACGTTGCTTCGGCCAGACAGGGGGTATTCCAGATCTCTTTCCCCGTCGCCGGATCATAACTGGCGACCCGGTCACAACCGCTGATCAGTAATTGATCACGGCCCCCGACATAAGCTACTACGGGACTTGAATAGGTACTGACCGCAGGCCGCGAGACACGCCAGGCAATCTCTCCCGTTTTCCGGTCGAGAGCCGCCAGGTAACCGCCGCCCCGGTTGTCCGCCGCGATAATCACGAATGATTTAAAGAGCAGGGGAGAGGGAGCATAGCCGAACTTCGAATTAAAAGACCCCAGTTCTTTCTGCCAGACCTTTTTGCCTTCCAGATCCAAAGCCGTGGCAATGATTTTTCCCGAGTTCAGAAAAACGGCATAGATCCGGTCGCCATCAAACAGTACGGTTCCATTGGCATTGGTCCCTTTTTTGTGCAGTTCACCTGGGCCGGGGAAGCCTCCCTGATGCAGTACCGTTTCCCAGCGCACCAAGCCATCAGACCGATTGTACGCGATGACCATCTGCTCCTGGTCCTGGTCGTCAGCAGTGGCCAGCACAACCATGTCTTCTGTCACCACGGGTGAACTGTGACCGCGTCCGGGAATATCCGTCCGCCATTTGATATCTTTAGTTTCGTTCCACTCGATCGGCAGCCGTTGATCCGGCACATGACCATTGCGATCCGGGCCACGCCAGCCGGGCCAGAGATGAGACAGGTCGGGCAATTCCGTATCTTTTAGAGAGACACCACTGGCTTTCACGGAAATCTCTTCGACCGGGGTCGTCTGCGTACAGCCGGCTACCAGCAGCATTCCCAGCAGGAACCATCTGTGTGTCATGCGAACCATACGTGAATCCCTCCGTGATCAAGTTGAGTGACAGCAAAAACGAATCCCGGAACAGACAACCTGCATCCCATCCGGCTGGCACTCACTCTGCCAGGGTGGCAGAATGAGTGATCTTCCAGAATTCGTATTTCTTCTGCTTATAGTTTTTTCAGAAAGACATTCTTGAAACGAATCTCGCCGCCATGTGTCTGTAACTGAATCGGACCCGTTTCGTAAATCGGTTTGTTCTTCTCATAATAATTATCCATCTTTTTGTTGTCTACCACCAGTTGATCATTCATGTAAACGGTGACCTTGTCCCCTTTCATGATGATCCGGAAATGATTCCATTCACCAAAGGGTTTGTCGGCATGAACGAGGGGATATTTGCCTTCCCCCTGATTATTAAATAAACCACCCGATCCCAGGTTGGCTTTGCGGTCCCATTTACCGCCTTCTTTGGTGGTATCCCAGATCTGCACCTGAGGTACGCCACGCAGATAGATCCCACTGTCGGCTAATGCGACGGTTTTATAATCGAGCAGCAGCTCGAAATCGCCATAATCTTCGGCTGTCGTCAGGTAAACGCCATGCCCATCGTTCACCAGTTCGCCATCTTCTACCGACCAGTGTTCCAGCACATCTTCCCAGTTCTTCTTCAACAACGCTTTCCGCTCGGCTTCGGGCATATTTCTGACAGCCTCAGGACTTTTTTTGACCTGATGATAGTTCATGCCGATCCAGCCGGAGAGATCTTTCCCGTTGAACAGCGCAATAAAACCTTCCGGCGGCTCATTCTTTGTTTCCGCCTCTTTTTTATCACCGGCAAAACCGGCGGAACTCCCCAGCAGACAAAGCACCAGCAGGGACGAGAGACTCTGTTTGATAAACGACGATCGATTCATTATTTGTTCCTCATGTTGTTCGCTGCAGCTCAACAGCGCATAAAATCAGACCAGTAGGAGATTCAGCAACCTTCCTAAGTAATTACTCTAATCAGGCCCACGAGGAAATACAATGTGCGGGCAGAAAACAGGGCCAAATTTCAGAAACAGCAGTACTCACCGAATAAGAGTGGCCCAGCCTCTGCCGCTGGTCCATTAACGCATCACCCAATACCCCGGAAGAGGTTTTTGAACTGACTCCCCTTATCTGGCCCACCTGCAGTGAGAAGGGAAGTGTTTTTTAAACGTTGTTACAATACGCGCTCCCGTTGGTGGGCATGCCGCTCAAATCTCCTGCATCGACAGACTGGAAGTAGGGATGAGCACTGACCTTCCGTTTATTTAATAAAGAATAGAAATTAGTTGACATTCGATTAGATTCTGCTTATAAATATTTATATACATTGGCAGTTGCTCGCCTTGCTCATCTCTCTCCGATTCATTTTCTGCAAGGGTATTGGTTCATGAAAAAAAGTTACTCACGTGGTTTTACCCTGATTGAGTTACTGGTTGTCATCGCAATTATTGCGATCCTGATCGCCCTGTTGCTTCCCGCTGTCCAGCAGGCACGCGAAGCGGCCCGTCGTTCCACCTGTAAGAACAATCTGAAACAGATGGGCCTGGCAATCCACAACTATCATGACACGCATCGTGTTTTTCCCCCTGGTGATATTAACGCCGGAGCAATCAATTCCGCCAACTGGGTCGCTACGGGACTGGTTCGCAATCATACGATGTATATGATGATTCTCCCCTTTCTTGATCAGACCAATATTTATAATTCGATCAACTTCGAAGCGGCCACAGGAGTCTGTGATGTCGACGGACGCGGGGGAGGAGGCTCTCAGCCGACTGCCACCGACCATAACATCGTGATTTTCCGCTGCCCTTCAGATCCGGGCATGACCAATCAGGCATTAGACCCTTATACTAAATCTGGAACAGGGCATTATGCCTGCAACAAGAATCACCGTGTCAGTTACGGGATTGTTTCAAACACGATTGAGAATTCGACCACGCAAACCTATGCCGGTGACACTGATCTCAGAAAATCCGCCTGGGGACATAATGGGGCAGCGAAACTCAGTGAAATTACTGATGGATCCAGTAACTGCATCATCATCCTGGAGACGCCGATTCAGAAATCAAGTAATGACTATGGACCTTTCTGGAGTCATTACAATCATACCAACTGGATCACGCCCAGTTATGGAAATTTTGGAATCAATGGCTATCCTGCTTCGCAATATGTTTACGCATTCGGCGCTGGCAGTTTGCATGAAGGGGGCGCTCATACTCTGCTCGGCGACGGAAGCGTCAGATTTCTCAGCGAAAACCTGGATATCAACACTTTGAAAAATCTGGTTTCCATCAGAGGCGGTGAAGTGATCGGTGAATACTAGCACCGATTCATTCTTGATTCACTGATTTTCCCTCTCCATTGAAATTACCCATCAAGCATTCCGGAAATTCATCTCGGAAGGCGCTGCAACTCTGAGGAACACGATAAATGCATCATATGAAACGGTTCGTCTCTACCTGCTGTCTGCTTATTCTCTGTATTGGTCTCTTTTCCTGCGGTGCTGGTGGCTCGGGTGTCCCTCGGGAAAAAGTATCCGGTAAAGTGACACTCAACGGGGAAGCCCTTGATAACGCGATCATCATCTATGAATCTGCAACCGGCGATTCCTCGCATGGTGTCACCGATGCCGAGGGGCGTTATGAGATGAAGTCAAAACAGGACGAACCGGGAGTTCCCGTTGGATCGTATGTCGTGAAAATTATCAAGACGGAGGGAGAGGTCGCTGGCCAGGAATTAATCCCCGCAAAATATAATGCCAGTTCGGAACTGAAGGCAGACGTCAAAACGGGTGAGAACGAGTTTAACTTTGAACTTCAAAACAAATAACCATTCCTGCATCCTGTACCTCGGAACTGAGGAAGCTTTTCGTTTTTTGCACGACGATTATTATGGTCGTTTTATGCGCTTTGTCCGCGTTCACAGTGCTTGAGTGCTGCAGCCGGGATGCCCGCTTTCCGCTCTTCATACTCCCTGCCTGCCTCTATTCGCTGACCTGTTCAACTCGTTTAAAAGCAACGGGACGCTTTGCAGAACAGTGTCCCGTTGCTTTTCCTGACCGGTAATTCAAATCTCTTTTGAGAGTTAATGAGCAGACAGTCTAATCTGGAATTTCCGGCTCGACCAGTTTTGCCAGATGAACCAGCGAGTCCTGCCAGCCCAGATAGCAGCCTTCCACGGGTATCACCTCGGGAATCCCTGACTGCACGATCTTGATCTCCGTCCCACATGAGACCTGTTTCAGATCGACAGTCGTTTTCATTTCTCCCGGCAGGTTCGGGTCATCAAATTTCGCTGTATAACAAATGCGGCTAGCAGGGACCAGTTCGAGATAAGTGCCCCCGAAATAATGGCTGTTCCCGGTTGTGAAATTCGTAAATGACATCTGATACGTTCCTCCCACCTGGGCATCCATCGCGTGAACGCGGGCAGTAAATCCATCGGGCGGCAGCCAGCGCGACCAGGCGTCTGCCTCCAGAAAGGCACGGTAGATTTTTTCCGGTGTCGTACGCAAAACACGGTGTAACTGGACGGAATTGTTTGACATGACTTTATTTTCCCTCTTTAATTGATGTGTGAAACGGATCACTGCCTGGTGGCAACATGAGGTGGTCGTATCAGAGTCACCCGTTTCGACAAGGATTCGCAAAAATCATGATATTTCATCATCTTTCCCGTGGGAAAACAATTCGTAAGAGAAAGCCATCGCATAATGAAATCCAGATGTATTGAAACACAGTCTCTGTGGTTATCAGGATTGGCATGTTTTATCACAATCGCCCTCGGCACTCTTAACACGGCGACTCAGGCTGCTGAACCGGCATCCACAGCCCGCTATCAGAAAATACTCTTCCTGGGAAACAGTATCACACTGCATGGCCCTTCCAAAAAGATTGGCTGGGAAGGGAACTGGGGCATGGCAGCCAGCAGTCGGGACAAGGATTACGTCCATCTCGTTACGCGTTCGCTGGCGAAATCCTCCGGAACCGACCCCACCATGCTGGCAAAGAATATCGCCGCCTTCGAGCGACTGTACGCGACTTATGACCTGCAGGAACATCTGCAGGACGCCCTCGCATTCCACCCCGATCTGGTGGTGCTCGCCATTGGAGAAAACGTACCGCAGCTCAAGACGGCAGAAGCGCAGGCGACGTTTCAGGCCAGCGTGGAAAAACTGCTCAAGCAGCTACAGTCCGACAACCAGCCGACCATCATTGTCCGCAGCAGTTTCTGGCCCGATCAGAAAAAAGACGATGCGTTACGCCAGGCCTGTCAGACAGCAGGTGGAATTTTTGTTGATATCAGCAACCTCGGCAAAGAAGAAAAGAACTATGCCCGATCAGAACGCGATTTCCAGCACGCCGGCGTCGCAGCGCATCCCGGCGACCAGGGCATGCAGGCCATTGCCGCTGCAATTCTGAAAGCGATTCAGAACAAATGACAGATAAGCTCAAACGGATGGCTTCACAATTTAAATTTCTGCTTGTCAATCCCGTACTGTTTCATCTTTCGCAGTAATGTCCGCCGGCTGATCCCCGCTTCCTCAGCGGTCTCCGCCACGCGCCCCGCGTGTTGTTTGAGTTTAGCCTGCAGATACTCCCGTTCCAGTTCTTCAATCACCGGATCCAGGTTCTCCTGCAGAGACCGGCCCGGATCGACACTGTTCCGCCATGCTGCCTGCTTTTTATGTTCGCGCGTCTGCGGAGTCTCCACCAGATTTGTATTCCGCAGCTTGTCGAAGTCACGGGCCGTTAACGCAGACTGCGAGCGTTCCAGCACCAGTCGTTCACTGAGGTTTTCCAGCTGGCGCACATTGCCCGGCCATTCGTATTCCAGCAGTGCATCCAGAAAACTGTCGGTAAAAATGGGCGGCTCCAACCCGTAATGTTTTGCCAGTCGCGTGGTGAAATGACCGAACAGCAGATACACATCTTCCGGACGCTGACGCAGGGGGGGGACATTCACGCGAATGACATCCAGGCGATAAAACAGATCCTCCCGGAAGTTTCCGTCGCGCACGGCTTGATCGAGTTGCACATTCGTTGCCGCCACGATCCGCACATCGATCTCTGACTCCACCCGGCTGCCCACCGGGCGAATCCGTTTTTCCTGCAGCATGCGTAACAGGCACTGCTGCGCTTCGGGAGGCATGTCGCCGATCTCATCCAGAAACAGTGTCCCTTTATTCGCATGCATTACCAGTCCTTTCTTGGCCCGGTCCGCTCCGGTAAACGCGCCTTTCTCATAGCCGAACAGTTCGGAATTGATCAGGTCAGGGGGGATGCTCGCGCAGTTCGCTGCTACGAATCGCCCCTCGCGCCCGGATCGTCGATGCACGGCCCGCGCCAGCAGTTCCTTGCCCGTGCCCGTCTCTCCCACTATTAAAACAGTCGCATCGGTGGGCGCGACACGCGTGCAAAGTTCAAACAGCCCCCACATCTCCGTGCTGCGGCTCAACATCGATTCAAATCGTGAACCTTTGCTGCGTTGACGACTCTGCTCATGCATGCGCGGCAGAAACTTCTGATTCTCGAGGGTCGCTGACACCGCTTCTGCCAGCTTCGACTCCTGGCGATGCAGCACGACATCATGCGCGCCCGCCTGAAAATAAGTCCGTACCGTATTCCCCTCCGCCTGGGGTGCCCATACCAGCACTTCCGTCAAGGGCCATTGACTGCGCAGAGAAAGAATGACAGCCCGCGTCGCGTCATGATCCAGGGAGACCGTGTGAATGACAAACAACCGAGGCGGACGCGGGAACTCCGTGGTCAGTATCTGCTCTGCCGCAGGTAACCGCAGCAGTTCACAATCCAGCGACTGCAGCGCTCCTTTGGAATTGCGGTTTTGCAGGCTGCAGACAATCAATGGTTTTTGCATGTCATCTCCCGGGACGGCATTGATTGAGATTCTCGTAGCGCACGCGATCTCAACCAGCAAAAACAGTTCAGATCAGGAATCTCAAAATGCGACACCAGCTTCCCATTCTATCAACATGACCACATATGAGACAAGTCTGTCACATATTCCGGGCCATCACTGTCCCATAATCACGTTCCGACTAACCCACTTTTCGGCATGACCTTTGCTACCTTGAACAGATAGAACACTGGCTCGAAGATGATCTATTCAGGAGAAGTTCGATTAACAAGACTTATTGCAACTTCCGTGCAGGAAACAGGAAAGCCTGTTACCGGTCGCTGAGCAATCAAAGTGATCACTCAACGTACAATCGAAACCCGCGATCGGAATCACCGGCGCTGAACTGCAAAACAATCCGCAAAACAGGCAATCACTTTCATATAACGTCTCGCCCGGTCATCACGAATCGACATGTCATTTCAAGTCGATTCACCAGACCCCACATTCTCTCACTGATTTTGAACGAACAGGACTAAATCAAATGGCCCGAAATGAGTTAAAGAACTCGTCACAAGCTAAGACCAGCGCTGCCAGGCTGACCAGAAACAAACGCGGCGATCTCAAAATCACCCTGATCAGCCTGCATGGTTTGATACGTGGACATGATTGCGAACTGGGGCGCGACGCCGACACGGGTGGTCAGGTCAAGTATGTGCTGGAACTGGCCCGCGAACTCGCGGCACACTCACATGTCCGCGAGGTCGAACTGCTCACGCGGCAGATCATCGATCCCAAAGTGGATGACGATTATGCCCAGGTGGAAGAACAGATTTCTGAGAACGCCAAGATCGTCCGCATCCCGTTTGGCCCCAAACGTTATCTGCGGAAAGAATCGCTCTGGCCTTTCATTGAGCTGTTTATCGACCAGACGCTGCAGCATTTTCGCCGCACCGGACTGCCGGACATCATCCACGGCCACTACGCTGATGCGGGCGTCGCCGGCGCACAACTCGCACGGCTGCTGCATATCCCCTATGTCTTTACCGGGCACTCCCTGGGACGCGTCAAACGCCAGCGACTTTCTCTGGGCAAAGAAGAAGAACAGGCGATGGATAAACTGGAGAGTAAATATAAATTCACTTCGCGGATTGAAGCCGAGGAACTCGCGCTGGAAACCGCTTCCATGGTAGTCACCAGCACCAACCAGGAAGTCCAGCAGCAGTATGAACTCTATGATCATTACCAGCCCGCGCGCATGGAAGTCATCCCGCCGGGCGTCGACCTCACCAATTTCTCACCTGCAAAGAAAGACTGGACCACTCCGAGAATTGCCGAGGATCTGAACTGCTTTTTGCAGGAACCGGATAAACCCATGATTCTCACCATGGCCCGGCCCGATGAGCGAAAGAATCTGGAAATGCTCGTCCGCGTGTATGGGGAAAGCGAACAGTTGCAGAAACTGGCGAACCTCGTGCTGGTCATGGGCACACGCGATGATCTGCGTGACCTGCCCAAGGCACAGCGGCGGATTATCAATCACATTCTGTACCTGATCGACCGCTACAATCTTTACGGAAAGGTCGCTTACCCGAAAACCCATAAGCCGGATGATGTGCCTGAACTGTATCGGCTGGCGACTTCGTTGAAAGGGGTCTTCATCAATCCGGCGCTAACGGAACCATTCGGACTGACACTGCTCGAAGCCGGCGCCACCGGATTACCTATCGTTGCCACCAATGATGGCGGACCCCGCGATATTATTGCCAACTGCAAAAACGGTCTGCTCGTCGATCCCATGGATAAACCTGCCATCGAGCATGCATTGCTCCGTACATTAACCGAACCTGAACAGTGGACCGAATGGTCAGATAACGGCATCAAGGGAACCCGCGAACATTATTCGTGGAGTCATCATGCGGAACGCTATCTCCGTGATCTGGATGATATCCTGGAACATTCACCGGCCCCCGTGCTGGCAGATCTGCCTGAGAAATCCAGCATGCGGAGACTCCCGGAATTTGACCGGTTGATAATCACCGATCTGGACAATACACTGACCGGTGATGATGACGCTCTTCGGGAATTTGTAGAGCTGATTCGCGAGAATGATCACATCGGTTTCGGTATCGCCACGGGTCGTCGTCTCGACTCGGCAATGGAACTGATCAAAGAGCTGGGACTGCCTCAGCCAGACCTCATCGACACCGATGCAGGAACACAGTTACACTACGGCGAAAACCTGACGCCAGACCTCAGCTGGCGAAAATCGATTGATTACGCCTGGAAACCGCAGCAGATTCGAGATGTCCTCGATATGCAACCCGGTTTTTACCCGCAAATTGAAGAACATCAGTCCGAATTTAAAATCAGTTATGAAATCGACACGAATGTCAGTCCGAGTATTACGACCATCAAAAAAATTCTTCGGGAGGCCGGATTACGTGCTAAGGTTATTATGTCCCTCGGCATGTACCTCGATGTCATCCCGGTGCGAGGCGGAAGTGATCTTTCCATGAGACACGTGCTCTGGAAATGGGGGTTCGCCCCGGAACACGTGCTCGTCTCCGGTGATTCCGGCAATGACGCCGGCATGCTGCTGGGCCGCACCCTGGGTGTGGTCGTCGGAAATCACAGTGAAGAACTCGAACGACTCCGCAACCGGCCACGCGTCTATTTCGCAGAGGCCTCCCACGCGGCGGGCATCCTCGAAGGTATCAGGTATTACAACTTCTTAGGCAAGATTACTATTCCCAACGATCGGATCGAATGAGCACCGCGCAGGATGAGATAGACTTCAAGGCGGATCTGACACTGCAGCGCCTGCAGCCTCAGTTGCAGCAAGTCTGGCAAACCAGCCAGATCGACGATGTCAAACAGCATGAATTTGAAGCGAGACTGGCTGAGCACTGGCGTCCCCTGTTTGGACTGCTGTTTCAACTCTACAGCTCCCGGTACGATTTCTTTTATCACATCGAACAGGTACTGCTGACCGCGGCCCGAGGCTGGGCGGAACGGCCCGAGGACCTGTGCGCGATTGACCGACATCGCATCAATGAACCCAACTGGTTTCAGTCAGAACGCATCAGCGGGGGGGCCCTGTATGTCGATCTCTTCGGGGAAAATCTCAGCAAACTCCGCGAGCAGGTCGGCTACTTCAAAAACCTGGGGCTCACCTACCTGCACTTAATGCCGCTGTTTGCAGTCCGCCCGGGTAACAATGACGGCGGATACGCCATCAGCACGTATCGCTCGGTCGATCCGCGCCTGGGTACGATTGAAGACCTACGGCTGCTGGCAACCGATCTTCAGCAGGCAGGGATCTCACTCGTACTTGACTTCGTTTTCAACCACACTTCTGACGATCACGAGTGGGCCAAACTGGCGCAATCAGGAAACCGCGAGTTCCAAGAATACTATTATATATTCCCCGATCGTGAAAAACCCGAACAATACGAACGCACCCTGCGCGAAATCTTTCCCACCGTCCGCCGGGGCAATTTCACCTGGCACGACGGGATGCAGCAGTGGGTCTGGACCTCATTCAACAGTTTCCAGTGGGACCTGAACTACTCGAATCCGGCTGTCTTTCGCGCCATGCTTGAGGAGATGTTATTCATCGCCAACACAGGCATCGACATCCTGAGACTCGACGCGGTCGCTTTCATCTGGAAAAAGATGGGCACCAGTTGCGAAAACCTGCCCGAAGCACACACGCTGATTCAGGCATTCAATCGACTGGCCCGCATCGCCACACCCGGCCTGCTGTTCAAGTCAGAAGCCATCGTGCACCCGGACGATGTCGTCAAATACATCAGTGAATACGAGTGCCAGATTTCTTACAATCCCACACTCATGGCGCTGCTCTGGGAATCACTGGCAACCCGCAATGTTTCACTGCTGATCCAGACACTCAGGCATCGCTACAAACTCCCCAAAAATACCGCGTGGGTGAATTACCTGCGTTGCCACGATGACATTGGCTGGACCTTTGACGACGCCGATGCCCAGGCAATCGGTATCAACGCCTATGACCATCGCAAATTCCTGAATGACTTTTATACCGGTCAGTTTCCCGGCTCTTTCGCGCGGGGCGTCCCTTTTCAGGAAAACCATGAGACCGGCGACATGCGGATTTCCGGGACCATGGCGTCCCTTGCCGGCCTCGAACAGGCGATCGAAGAAGACAACGAAGAAAAAAAAGAACTGGCGCTGCGCCGCATGCTGCTGCTGCACGGCGTCTCCCTCAGTATCGGCGGTATCCCACTGCTGTACCTGGGGGAAGAGTGGGGCATGCTGAATGATTACGACTTTGTGAAAGATCCCGCCAAAGCCGGCGATTCCCGCTGGATCCATCGTCCGAAAATGCAATGGGAATTCCTTGAAGAACTCGACGATCATATCAAGCTGGGCAACGGTTCCATTCGTTCCACGATTTTTCGATCCACACAAAAACTGATTGCCCTGCGAAAATCTCTGCCTGCGCTCGCAGGCCAGGAAATGGAACTCATCGCGACCGCCAATGAGCACATCCTGGGTTACGTTCGTCTCTACGAAGGCAATCGCCTGATCGTCCTGGCGAACTTCTCTGACGAAGCACAGGTCATCGAAGGCAACAAACTCCGTACCGCAGGACTCGGTCGGTTTTTCCAGAATGTCATCAACGACAAAACTTACGCGACATCAGAGCAACTGGTACTGGAACCGTACCAGATTCTCTGGCTGAACCGCGTTTAATCGAAGGAGCGTTTTGATGTCCACGCAGAACTCTGCGGGAAAGACTGCTGCGCCACTCACAGCGCAGGTACTGGCCACCGATCTGGACGGAACCCTGATCCCGTTAAACAGGGACCCGCAAAACCAGTCGGACCTCCGCATTCTGACTGAGCAGTTCCAGGCCCGCGGCAACTCCCTGATCTTTGTGACCGGCAGACATTTCGAGTCTGTTTCACAGGCGATCAAGGATTTTCAACTGCCCGTGCCGGAGTGGATCATCTGTGATGTCGGTACTTCCATTTTTCAGCGACAGGAAAACGAGGAATTTACCCTGGTCACGGCTTACCAGGACTACCAGGACCAGATCATCGCCGCCATGTCAATCGAGGCATTGCGCGAACAGTTAGCAGCAATTGACGGGCTCCGTCTCCAGGAATCATTCAAACAGGGGCGTTTCAAACTCAGCTATTACGCAGACGCAGCGCAGCTGGAATCACTCGTTGATCGCATCCAGGAAATTCTGACTCAGACCGATGCCCCTTATTCGATTATCAACAGCGTCGATCCCTTTAATGGAGATGGCCTGATTGATCTTCTGCCAGCCACCGTCTCTAAGGCACTTGCCCTGGAATGGTGGACTGAAAACAATGGATACGATCCCCGAAATATCGTTTTTGCCGGCGACTCCGGCAATGACCTGGCAGCACTGACTGCAGGCTACAGAACGATTCTGGTAGGAAACGCAGACCGCCAGCTGGCCCAGCGCGTGTATAACCTTCACCAGACGTCAGGCTGGAAAAACCGGCTGTATCTGGCAGAGGGGACCGCCACTTCAGGCGTGCTGGAAGGCTGCCGCTGGTTTGGACTTGCTGAACAGATTCCGTCTGAAAGCAGCCAGTTGGGAGCCACTCCGCTCACCGTTGATTCCACCTGCTTTCGAGTCTGGGCGCCGCAACGAACACAGGTCGCGGTGGAACTGCAGAAGAATCATAGCCTGCATCCGCTCACTCGCAATCAACATGGTTATTTTTCAGGCATACTGCACAACGTCAGACCGGGAGACTATTACCTGTACCGCATGGATGACGAGATCTCGCGCCCCGATCCTGCATCCCGGTTTCAGGCCGAGGGAGTCCACGCCGCATCACAAATCCGTAATTCATTCGATTTCTCCTGGACCGATCAGGACTGGCAGGGAATTGCGAAACGGGACCTGGTGATCTACGAACTGCATGTCGGCACTTTCACCAGAGCGGGTACATTTCAGGCCGCCATGGAACATATTCCAGAACTGATTGAACTCGGTATCACGGCCGTGGAAATCATGCCAGTCACGCAGACACCGGGCCGCTGGAACTGGGGCTATGATGGCGTCAATCTGTTTGCCGTTCGAAACACCTACGGCTCTCCTGACGATTTCAAAGCATTCGTCGACGAATGCCATCGTTCGGGTCTCACCGTCTTTCTTGATGTGGTGTATAACCATCTGGGTCCGGAAGGAAATTATCTTTCTGAATTCGGTCCTTATTTTTCAGACAGGCACCATACACCGTGGGGAGAAGCCCTGAATTACGATGGTCCTGATTCCGGTCACGTCCGCCGGTTCATTACCGAAAATGCAGTCTTCTGGCTGAAAGAATATCATCTGGATGGTCTGCGACTCGATGCCGTACACTGCATGTATGACGACAGCCATTTCCATATCCTGGAAGAAATCAGGCAGGCAGTCTCGGAGCACGCGGAAACCAGGAACTGGCCCGTGCATCTCTTTGCCGAGACCAACGTCTATAACCATGATCTGTTAACGACCAATCCGAGCAGGGCAGCCTACGAAGGCATCTGGTGCGACTGTCTGATGTATTCCCTCTATTCTCTGGCACTTCCCAAAGTACATCTCACACATCGCGGCTACCGGGGCGCTCCGGATCTCGCAGAAGTGCTGCAACACGGCTACCTGTATGCCGGTCATGAAAACACACGCGTTACCGAATCTCAGCGAATCACTGCGAATTCCAGCCAGCACCTGTCCTCACTCGTCATTGCACTTCAGACCCACGACAGTGTCGGCAATCATCCGCATGGCAAGCGACTGCACCAGTTGACGTCCAAATCCTTTCAGAAAGCAGCCGCGGCACTCGTCCTGCTCTATCCGGGAATTCCGCTGATTTTCATGGGAGAAGAATTCGCGACTTCAGCCCCGTTCCCGTTCTTTGTCGACTTCGAAGACCGCCACCTGCGCGACGCCGTCGACGTCGGCCGTCGGGGAGATTATCCATCTCATATCTGGCAGGATGCACTGCTGCCTTCGCAGGCGGAAGCTTTCTTCAATGCCAAATGGAACGAAGCACCCCTGCGGGATCCGGATATGTTTCACTGGTATCAGCGGCTGCTCCAGTTAAGAAAACAGGGGATCAACGACGGCTGGCTCACACCGGAAAATCTGCAGACAGACTGTGACCATCAATCCGGCATTTTCACACTGCAATACCAGCATTTCAGAATCCAGGCCCGTTTGACTCCCCTCGCTGATACACCGGCACCACCCGTGTCGATCCCCCTCACCGGCGCGCTGATCCTGTCTTCAGAACCAGAGCCTGTCGTTGAAAACAATCAGATCCGGCTTGCCCCGAATCATACGATCGTGACCCGCTCATAACGACGACAGCAACGATCAATCGTCCTGCAATGCCGACATTAACGGTTTCCCCTGGGCGGTCGGCAGTTCGACGCCCAGTAAGCGGGCCATTGTCGGTGCCACATCGATACTTTGAACCTTGCCCAGCTTCGAGCCAGGCTTGATACCAAACCCGTTGATCACCAGCGTCGCCAGCATATCAGGCTGATCGGGCAGGTAACCGTGCGTGCCTCCCGGCGTCTTTCGCGGCGCGATCACATCATCCCCCGTTTCACTGTTCGTGAACGAATACCCGGACTTTGCCGACAACCAGAAATCGGGAGCATGGGAATCTTCCGCAGGTGTAGGCAGCCCCAGCTTTGTATATTCATCCTGATCCAGAACTGCCTGGACTCCTTCCACAGCGGCAAATTTTTTCTTCAGCTCTGCTTTCATTTCCTCCCGCTTCGCGTCATCCAGCAGATAGACCATACACGCGCCTCCCTGCGACAGGCAGTACGCCTGCTTCTTTTCTTTGGACAGCAGTCCTGCCTGTTTCAAGATCACGTTCGGGCGAATGTCTTTGGAAATCGGAAAGAAGCCATGATCGCTGGCCACAACGAGCGTCGTCTTATCACGATGCGGTGAACGTTCAATCGCTTCCACAATATCCCGCAGACGGTCATCTGCATAGCTGACGGCCCAATAGGCTTCCGGGCTCCGCGGACCATATTTATGTTCCACATGATCGACCTCGACGAGGTGGATCATCAACAGATTAGGCGGATGTTTTTCGAACAGGTGCCGGGCCATGCGCGTATAGAGCCAGTCCCGCTTCACGCCGCCGCCGCTCTCTCCCGTCCAGTCTCCATGCAGATCCACAGGCAGCCCCGCCTCCCGCAGTTCGTTCAACCAGACCGGTGTTGCATATTTCGGCCACGCTTCCTTGCCAAACATGTCAGGCACCGTCCAGTCCAGCGTGCGTGCGTTCCGTGTCGCCGGCCAGACGATGCCCGCCGTCACCAGCCCTGCATTATGAGCGGCGTCATAAATCGTCGGCACTTTGACAATCTGATCTTTATCAAACAGTGGATCAGGAATAAAGGGGACTGGAGAGGCGCTGTTACGATCCAGGTAATTATTCCCGATCACTCCATGCTTCGCCGGCGTCGTCCCTGTCACCAGGGTGGTATGGTTCGGCCAGGTCACCGTCGGAAACGAACAGACCATGCCGTCAGCCTGGGCACCGGTTTTCGCCAGCTTTCTCAACGTCGGCATATCCGCGAGGGGGTCATCCAGATAAAAATGGGCAAGACCGTCCACACTGACCAGAATCACACACCGGTCCTCATGAGGTTCCGCAGCCTGAACACGATCCCCCGCATTAAACAGCCACACCACAGCCAACAGATAAGCAGCAATCATCCCGCGCATGGAAGAGGTCTCCCGGTGATATTGAAAGAACAGCAATTCCCGGCCTGCAGCACAGACCGGCTCCCCTCCATTCTGGAATCCCCTTCGCAACAATGCAACCTCGCACCGCGATTCATACGTGACAGGGATCGACAGATGGGCCGCCCGCGGGGGTTCGGATGCTACTGGTAAACCGGGGGGATGTTGTATACGGTTCCCTTGCGCGTGCGAACGGGTGGAACGTCGCAAATCGGATCGACACATGGGTCGACCCCTACGTCGTGATGGTTCAATCTTATTTGTTGGTTAGCGAGGGAACTCAGGTTGGTTCGGTTCTGGCGGCCACTTCCGGCTGCTTTTCTCCGCGATTGCCTTTACGGGGCTTGCCCCGCAGTTCCTCGGGACGGAATGAACGATACAGACCGACCGGGAAACGCAACATACGGAATGGCGTGACGCCGACCAGCTTCATCACAACCTGTGACGTCCAGTGCGAATCAGGCTCGCGGATTGTTCGGGCATAGACTGCTGCAATCAGACGCATCACGAGGCTGAAAGCAAAAATCATGTGAAAATTATTGTACTCCGAGCCAAAGACCGTGATGCTCCAGCCGGAAGCAAGTACCAGAAACCCACCTGCCAAAATGGATGTCACACCTCCCACCAGGCCCGCAAACGCGGTTCCCGCGGCGATATACATGGTCCGGTTTTCGGAAGGCGAATTCTTCAGCATAAAGCCGTTATTCGCGATGGCAATACCCGCGTTGAGCAGGGAATCCACAATAAATACCGGTACCATGATCCAAAATGCCAGCGTCGGATCCCGCGGCAGAAACAGCAGGCCGATCATGTTCGTCGACTTGAACGCTGTACACAATATCAGAACCGGACGGTTTCCATAGTGATCAGCCAGTGAACCCAGATGCTTTGAAAAGACCGCCCCCCCCAGCCAGGCACACGTCCACAACAGCAGCAGACGGAACACATCCATCCCGATGTAATCCAGCAGGTAATAACTGATGAACGGAGCCCCCAGCATCGCTGCAAAATGCCAGAAACAGGTAAACGAAATGAAGGACCGGAAATTGGGATCCTGAAACGGCGTCATCAGCACCTTTTTCAGCTTCGGTTCTTTCACCTTGGTAACCGGCGGTTCTTCAATTTTCATATAGAACAGGATATCGAATACGCCAAACAATGCGCCAACACCAACCAGCCAGGCAAATCCATCGCCGATATCCAGACCGCTCTTCGCCAGAAAGATCGCACCGCCCAGCAGCGAAATCGCCCCGGTCCAGTACATCCAGACCTGGCGATACCCCCAGTAATGATTGAGCCCTTTATGAGGCAGATAATCACCCAGCCACGACAGCCAGAGCGGCGTTGTGAAGTGGATTAAAGCATGGTTTACCGCCGTCAGAATAATCAGCCACCACAATTCTGCGGATTGAGACATGTCCGGAAACAGCCAGGCCATCAGAGCAATCGGAACCAAAATCAGCCGCTGTAGAATCGAGATCGGTAGCCAGAGCCAGCGGCGGTACTCCAGGTGATTCGCCACCACGGCTGCCAGAAACTGAAAGAACAGCATCATCGTCGGCAGCGCACCCAGAATCCCGATGTGCCAGCCTGTCGCCCCCAGGGAACGGGCAAACTCAATCGTCGCTGGCGACATCGTAAACTGGGTATAGATCATCGCCATACAACCGGCGGCGATTAATGCCCGTTGTGCCGTTTTCAGAGACCACACGTCACATCTATCCTTAGAATATAGGGTTTGCAGTTTGAGGCGACCCTGTTGTGATCCACACTCCCGTCGAATTCGCTGAGGAATTCTGCGCGTTCATTCAGGCAGGGACTGGTGCTGAACGGAGGGCTGAAATATGGGGCAAAAGGTGTGGCCAGGTTCTTAATGTCATCGCTCGCTTAATCCACGGTTGTCAGCAGATGGCCATTATCGCGCATCATATCAACGATGCCAGTCTATTGCGACCGTGATTTTTCAAGGAAAATTCGAGCAAACAATATACCAAAATCAACGGTTTCTCCCCGTTCCCGGGGGAGACGATTTCAGTTGAAAAACCCGGTAAAGCCCCTCTCCCTGTCGCTGGAGTATCTGCAATCGATTGCACACACCAGAATGAACATTCCGCTCTGCGAGGGAGTAGACAGCTGGTATCATTTGCGAGTTCGCAACAATCGGCTCTTTTTCCGCGCCCGATTCCAGGCAAATCGTGCCCCCAGTCGGATCAACAACCAACCCAGCCATGCCTGCAACAGATTGGCATGACTCTCACCGGACTGCGCGGTCCGTCTCCAAATCGTATCCGATTCACATCGCGTGAATTGACCCGTCGCATATAAGCGGTCATGAATCACCCCCGCCAGGTCCACCCGGGCAGTGTCAATCAGAATCTGGTTCAGCGGGGGCAGGGAACTGAAGTCGGAGACGAAATCTGCAGGAACCGTAATTTCGTTCTCGCCAACCTTTATTTTGAGAGGACGCAATAACCTGCGACTGCCATCGGGAAGACGCTCTGTCTGCAGCGGACCACTTATCAGCAGCATCCTCCGGTCTGAATCATTCATCAACAACTGCTCCCACTCAAGAAATCCTCTGGCAAACGAGTGCTTTATCAAGCTGGAAATTGAAGGTTGAGTGTGTTGTTTACGTGCTCCGTTGTCGCACTTTCGTGATATTGATCAACCCAAAATTTAAAAATGACATTCCACCAGTTTCGTTCAGAATTACCATTTGCCAATCATCCGGATATGACTAAAGTCTTTTTAGACGACTCCCCCTGATTCTTGTAGCCCCAAAAGGCAGCACCCCTGTGAATAATCAGACAAAAAAGCTCACGCGAAAGAGAAAGTGGATGATCTATTCTGCCATAGCTGCTGTTCTGGTCGTGTTGTTCTACTTTGGCTGGAAATTCACAGCGCGAAATGCATACGAATCAGCCCGGTACACGGTCATTGAAACAGATGGCCCCTGCGAAATCCGCGAGTATCCTGATTTAATGCTCGTATCGACGGACAGCAAAGCACAACCGGTCGACCAGGACGGCCGCTTTATGCGTCTGTTCCGCTATATCGATGGAGCGAACCAGCAGGAACAGAAAGTCTCCATGACAACTCCTGTATTTATGGATCCCGAGACACAACCCTCTGACGGACAAATGTCCTTTGTCATTCCCCAACAGACCGCAGCACAGGGAATTCCGATTCCCACGGGGGAGAATGTCCGGATCGAGCAGCGCGCGGGGGGACGCTTTGCCGTCTACCGTTTCAGCGGGAGGATGAATCAGGCCACGACCGCAAAAGCCGCAGAGAAACTGAGAGACTGGATGAAACGGAAAGGACTGAACCAGGCAGGCAGCCTCGAAACAGCAGGATACGATCCTCCTTGGACACCAGGCCCGTTTCGCCGCAATGAAGTTCTGATTCGACTGGAAAACCCGGCCGACATGGACTCAGACAAGCAATAATCCCGCCAGAAGCAAGTACGGCATCATTTTCCGGAGCACCAGATATCGTGAAAACCCTGTTCCTGCTGCAACTGGTTTCCACCTTCTACATGCTGGGCCTGATCTGGTTTGTACAGATCGTGCATTATCCCCTGTTCGCCCTGGTCGGACGCAGCGGATTTACCCGCTATCAGCAGGCACATCAACTCCGCACCACTTTCGCTGTCGGCCCGATGATGCTGACAGAAGCGGCGACTACCGTTGCCATTGTTTACTGGCCTCCCCCCGGCATGGGACCCGCATTCACGTGGACCGGCGTCGGTCTGCTATTGGTCGTCTGGATCTCAACGGCTGCTCTGCAGGTTCCCCGGCATCATGTCCTCGCGTCCCGCTTTGCTCCCCGCCAGATTCGCGGACTGGTCATTTCCAACTGGGTCCGCACGATCGCCTGGACCGGACGTGGTTTATTGCTGCTGGTCTATCTCTTTCAGACCTTCCCGGACCGCTAAAGATTCCGCCAGAGCTTCCCGGCCGGTGTTAATTGCAAGAGCAGGGGACTACAATAATCAGAGCACCCCCTGTTCCTGATGACCAATCGAAAGAGACATCAATGAGAAGTCGCTGCTCTCTGAGCCTGTTTCTGCTGCTGTTACTGCTGTCTGCCCCGAATCGGAGTTTTGCCGTGGAACCTTATCAGCAGATCAAAGATATTGAATACGCGACCGCCGACCATCATCGGCTCCTGCTCGATCTGTATCTCCCGAAATCAAAACAGCCGCCGCTTGTGGTCTGGATTCACGGCGGTGCCTGGCGGGCCGGCTCCAAAGCAAACATGCCACTTATCAATCTGGTAAAGAACGGCTTCGCCGTCGCCAGTGTCGATTACCGGCTCTCTCCGGTCGCAAAATTTCCCGCCCAGATCCACGACATCAAAGCCGCCATCCGCTTCCTGCGCGGCTCCGCTGAGAAGTATGGATATAACGCTGACAAGATCGGCATCCTCGGTTCTTCCGCTGGCGGACATCTGGTCGCCTTAACGGGGGTCACTAACGGAAACCAGCAACTCGAAGGAGATCTGGGCGACTTCAAGAACCAGTCTTCCAGCGTGCAGGCCATCGTCGATTATTTTGGCCCGACCAATTTCATGACGATCCTTTCCCAGTCCACTCCGCATGGCTTAAGCGTCCGCATCCCCGCGCTGGAACTCCTGCTCGGCGATCGACCTGAGAAAAAACCCGATCTCGCCCGACTCGCCAGCCCGGTCTTCCACGTAGATGAACAGGATCCGCCGCTGTTGATCATTCACGGCGATCAGGATCCGCAAGTCCCCATCAATCAGTCGCATGAACTCCAGGGCAAATACGAACAGCACCAGCGCGACGTCACCTTCAAAGTCATCCACGGCGGCGCACACGGCGGCCCGGAATTCTTCGACGCCGAGCGCCTGCAGTTCGTGGAAGAATTCCTGCGTAAGCATCTCAAGACGTAGGGGTCGCCCCATGTGGCGACCCGCCTTGCGACATTCCACCCGGTCACACGCGCAGAAGGACTGCCCTAAGACGCCGTTAATCTCGCCCCAGTTTGACCAATCCGCCAGACTGGCCATCTGCCCTCAATTGTGCCGAAGATAAGAGTACAGAATTCTGTAATTTTATTCCGACATCAAACGCGTTGCGCGAACGGAGAGCGTGACTGTGCGGCTTAAGGTCTTCCTTTCATTCCTGTTTCTGCTGGTAATGCTCCCTGCATACCCGTCAGCCGGTCAGGAATGCGCGGTCGAAGAAACCACCAGTACTCTCAGCTGTGTTCCCGATCACATTTTCGCAGCCGAACCCGATCAGCGGCTGCTCTCCTCCTGGCTCCATCCGGATAACGGGATCACGTTTCAACCGGTCTACTATGGTGAAGTCTTCACCAACGCGCATGGCGGAATCACCACCAGAGGCTCGACGCACTACGAAGGACTGCTCGACCTTTCCCTCTCGTTTGATCTTGAGAAACTCAATGCTCCCCTTCCGGGTCGAGTTAATATGCTTTTTCAAAATACACATGGCCGGAGCCTTGAGCAGTACGTCGGTGCCACGCAGCTCATCAGTAATATTGATTCGCTCAATAACATTACCCAGCTCAGTGAACTCTGGTGGGAAGTGGATCTGTACGAAAGCGGAATTACCATGCGCGTCGGCAGACAGGATCTGAGTAGCTTATTCCTCACCGTAGATACCGCCAGCGACTTTATCAATTCTGCGTTTGGCTTATCCCCTTCTGCTGGTCTGCCTTCATTCCCGGCACCCAGTTCGGCCGTGGTGCTTATGACCGATCTCTCCAGCGACGTCAGCGTCAGGGCGGGACTCTGGGATGCTTACCGCAGCAATGAAGTCGGCATCTTATCAAATAATGGTTCCATACTCTTCATCGGTGAATTTGAATATCGTTTCGCAGCCCCTTTCAGTCAACTTCCCGGCATCTTGACTGCGGGCGCGACCTATGAAACACAGGGATCGGTGCCAGCGGGTGTCATCCCCAGTGCATACGGCTATTACTTCCAGTACGAGCAAATGCTGTTTCGCGAAGCGGGCAGTGATGAAGACAGTCCGCAAGGCTTATCCGCCTTCGTCCAGCACTTTCCCACTTACAGCAGCGACAATTCTCCCTTCCCGCAAATCCCTCACGATGCGCTGGCGGGCATTACTTACACAGGCCTGTTCCGAAATCGCGATGCAGACATCACCGGCGCCGGCGCAGGCTGGGTCGACCTCGATCAGGGGGGCACCGATCAGGAAGTGATGATCGAAGTCTTCTACAAAGCAAAAGTGAATGACAACCTGATCATCCAGCCCGACCTCCAGTACTTTACCACTCCCTCGGGCATCTATCCCGACGCGCTGGTAGCCGGCATCCGCTTCCAGTGGGAATTGTAGGGGAAGACACCGGAAACAGCAGCAGCCCCGCTAATAAAAACAGCGATGCCCTGTCATGGTTCAGCGCCGCATAAAAAAACGGAGCTGAAAGCTGGTTTTCTTTCCGCTGCACATATCGAAAAATCGGTTTTGTGGAACTGTCACTGCTGCAGAGACGTCATCAAAATAAAACGAAAGTAGTTGACAGGCAGTGAACCTCATTTTTATGATGGTAGTGTGCTGTTGTTTATTTTCCAGGACTATTGTCCATGCTGTGTCCCGTTTTACTGATGCGTCTCCCGGGTCCCCTGAACCGGGTATATTAGAATGAGAGACGTTCTGGTTAATTGTGATACCGTTTTGGATCGCTATCGCCATTTTAGGCCTGGTAGAACCGCGCCCTGCAGTGTGTGTGATTCTATTAACCAGAGATCTGCCTTCTCTCTGAAAACATTCGCAATTTAGCCTGGAACGATCTTATTTATGAATATTTCAGCTGCCAGTCATACTGAGAGTTCAGACGACGTTCTCAAAAACGCCCGATTCATTCAGGATGTGCGAAATCAGGTGGCGACCGTGGTGGTCGGCCAGGATGAAGTCGTCGAACGATTGCTGATCTCTCTCTTCACAGGCGGGCATATTCTACTGCAGGGAGTACCCGGACTGGCTAAAACCCTCCTGGTCTCGGTTTTGTCCAAATCCATTGACCTCGACTTTTCCCGGATTCAGTTCACGATTGATCTGCTGCCTTCTGATATTCTGGGATCACAAATTCTGGATCAGAAAACCAATGAGTTCGTCACCCGAACCGGTCCGGTATTTACCAACCTGTTGCTGGCAGACGAAATCAACCGGGCAGCACCCAAAGTGCAGGGGGCTCTGCTGGAAGCGATGCAGGAGCGAAAAGTTACCATTGGCAACGAAACAATGTCCCTGCCTGCACCATTCCTGGTGATCGCCACACAAAACCCGGTAGAGCAGGCCGGTACATTCGAGCTCCCGGAAGCGCAGCTCGACCGCTTCATGCTGTGTCACCGCCTGGATTACCCCGATCCTTCTGAAGAACGCGAAGTTTTGAAACGCAATATGGCACTGGGGATTCGCAAGGAAGCCCGGGGTGCGGTGGTGAATACTGAATTTGACGTGATGAAACACAAGCCGGTCGGCTCGTCCGAAGACCTGGTGAACTGCATGCAGGCCGTGAACGAGATTCATGTCAGCGATACATTTCTGGAGCATGTAATCGAAGTCATTAACCGTACACGAAATCATCCGAATATCGAACTGGGCTGCAGTCCTCGCGGGGGGATTGCCCTGATTAAAGCCTCGCGGGCTCGTGCCTTGATCAACGGTCGCAATTATGTGATTCCGGAAGATCTGTTTGTGCTCGCAGAAGATGTCATCCTCCATCGCATCCGGCTGAATTATGAAGCACTGGCCGATGGTCTGACCGGTAAAGCGGTTCTGCAGGATATGCTGCGAGACCTGGGAGCCACGCCATCTCTGATTTCCCGGGAGGTTTAGCTGCCATTGAATGGAAATGGTTTTCCTCTTTACTCTCTCTGAATTGAAACAGGTGATTCATGGAAGGCTTGCTGGAACAGATTGATCCGCTGAATGCACGGCAGTTTTATATTGCGGTGAAACGGCTGGCCGACAGTCTGAGCTACGGAACCGACCGTTCTCCCTTCCTCGGTTCGGGTCTGGAATTCTTTCAGTCGCGGCCATACCAGGAAGGTGATCCGATCAAAAGCATCGACTGGCGTGTGACTGCCCGTACGGGCAAGCTCTTTATCAAAGAGTACGAAACTCCCAAACGGCTCCCCTGTTATCTGCTGATCGATACCTCGGCTTCTATGATGATCAGTTCTACGCCCAAAAGTAAATACGCGTTAGCGTTACACATTACCGGGGGACTTGCATTCGCGTGCCTGGAACGAGTCAGTCCGGTGGGAGTACTGGGGGTCGGCGAAACCGATTTTCGGGTTCATCCCAGCCTGTCCAAAGACCAGGTCATGCAGTGGCTGGTCCGCTTGCGACGTCACCGCTATGACGAACAGACCACACTGGGGCAGCGGGTGGCAGAATTCAGTCCGAGTCTGAAAAACCGGGCCCTGATAATCGTTCTTTCCGATCTGCATGATCCGCGAGCGGTGCCTGCGCTCAAACAGCTCTCACAAATCCATGACACTGTGGTCATCCAGTTTCGCGACCCTGCAGAAGTCGGCTTGCGCGGCGCGGGTCTGATGCGAGCCCAGGAAGCGGAAACCGGCAGCGATTTTGTCACGCATGGCCGACAGAGTTGCCTCGACCAGGAACAGGTGGATTTTCAACTGAAACGCAGTGGGATTGATCATCTGCTGGTTGAGACAGATGAACCGTTTGTGCCTCGGTTGCGTCAGTTCTTTTCCTCACGCGGCATCCTGTCTCGGGGGAGCCGCTAATGCGTGGTCATCAACAAACCGGTTCCGCCCGGACCTGGATCGTGGTTACACTTTCCTGCATCGTACTTTCGCTCTGCCTTGGTTCAACCCGGCTCTGCCTGGCTGAGAACCAGTCGACAACTTCTGTCGGAATGGCAGCGCGGATTGAGCAGGTAGTTCTGCCTGGCTCCGAATTGCAGGTAAAAAACATCACAGACGACGATCCGATTATTTTACGAATCATCAGTACGCATCCGCATGGTCCGGACATGTTCCGATATGAACTGGAATACTATGGCTTGCAGCAGGGTGAATATAACCTGGTTCACTTTCTGGAACGTAAAGATCACAGTTCTCTCGGCGAAGTTCCTGCGATTCCCGTACAGGTAGAATCAATCCTCGCCGCAGATCGAGTGGAACCGAACAGCCCTGCCGCCGTCCCGATTCCCCGGATCGGCGGATATCGGTTCTGGTTAACATTGATCTTCATTGCCTGGATGCTGGGAATCCTCATCATCCTGTTCGCCAGGCGAAAGAGGGTAACGAAGGATGCAGAAAACGAACAGCCGCCCGCTTCCCTGTCAGACCGTCTGCAGCCGATGGTGGAAAAAGCCATTTCCGGAAAACTGAGCAAAACTCAGATGGCAGAACTGGAGATGATGCTGGTAGCTTACTGGCGAAAACGGTTACACCTGGAGCGGACCGATATCTCCCAGGTGACACAAATTTTGAGACAACATGCAGAAGCCGGGCCTTTACTGCAACAGCTGGAAATTCTGTTGCATCGTCCGCATGCAGATCAGGAAGTGGATGCCACTCAGATCGCAAAAATTCTGAAGCCCTATCAACATCTTCCAGCAGAAGCTCTGGACGAGGAGCTGGCTTCACTGGCTCCCTGACAGTCGAACCGGTGCAGCGTAAAACAGTTGAACGTATTTTATTGAAATCTGGTGAGAGGACAGTCGTTTGAAATCGAAAATCACATTAACTTTAACAGGTTCTCAAGCATCATGAGTTTCACTCACCCCTGGGTGCTCGTGTTTTTAGCGTTGCCGGTGTGGCTCCTGATCTGGGTCTGGCGCCGCGAAGGTGGTCGTGTCGTCATGCCTTTTGACCATGGAATTCAACCGCGAGGAAGGTCGCTCGGCACCCTGGTTAATCTTGCGCAGTCATTACCGGCGCTCATTCTGGGAGTGGTGATCCTGATACTGGCGGGGCCACAGCAGCTGAGTGCCCCTCAGTCCAAGCGGGTACTGACCAATATCGAACTGTGCGTCGATGTTTCAGGCAGCATGACTGCCTCATTCGGAGAAGGAACACGCTACGATGCCTCGATGGCTGCGATTAATAAGTTTCTCGATTATCGAGAAGGCGATGCGTTCGGCCTGACGTTTTTTGGTAACGAAGTGCTGCATTGGGTGCCTTTGACTACGGATGTCTCTGCAATCAAATGTGCGCCCCCCTTTATGGATCCCCTCAGCCCCGGGCATCCTTACTGGCTGGGAGGCACATCCATCGGAAAAGCCCTGCGGGCCTGTCGTGAAGTCCTGATCTCGCGTGAAGAAGGGGACCGTATGATTGTCCTGGTGTCAGATGGTTACAGCTTTGATCTGGGGAACGGTCAGGATCTGGAAATCGCCGCTAAACTGAAAGACGACGGGATTGTCGTCTACGCAATTCATATTGCGTCCAGCGAGGTTCCAGGCTCTGTCGTGAATATTACAGGGTTGACGGGAGGCGAAGTGTTTGAACCGGAAAACCCGGCAGCCCTCGAAACGGTCTTTCAGCATATAGATAAGATGCAGGAAACACGGATGGAACGGACGGCTGCGGAATCGATGGATCATTTTTATCCTTACAGCCTGGCAGGACTGATTCTGCTTGGCAGCAGCACGCTAACCTTATTTGGATTGAGGTACACACCTTGGTAGCAGAGCTGGCGGCACTGGTTGTATTTGTGATTGCCATTGGAGCAGAACAGCTCCATGCCCGGCGGATCAGACGGATTGCGCCTCTGGTTTTCGGTCCTGCAGCGCAGCCAGCCAGCTGGGCCAGATTCGCACCAGTCTTACGGGTACTGTCGCTGACGGCGCTTTGCTGGGGTTTGATCACATTAATGCTGCTGACTCCCAAAATTCACGTCGCAGAAACCATCGATGAGAGCGAAATGAAACATTTGCTGATCGTCCTTGATGTCTCTCCCAGTATGCGGCTGGAAGATGCGGGCCAGAAGAAAGACCAGACGCGCATGAAACGCGCTGCCGTAGTGATGGATTCATTCTTCTCACGGGCCAATATGCATCGTTATCGTACGAGTGTCATTGCCGTCTATAACTCAGCGAAACGGGTGGTCGAAGAGACAAAAGATATGGAAGTCATTCGCAATATATTTAATGACCTGCCGATGCATCATGCATTTGTTTCGGGAGAGACGGACCTGTTTTCCGGTTTACAGGAAGCAGCGGAATTATCAAGACACTGGAACCCGCGTAGTACAACATTGCTGTTGATCAGCGATGGCGATACCGTGCCCGGCGCGGGGATGCCGAAAATGCCGGCCTCGGTTGCGAATGCTGTTGTGATCGGCGTAGGAGATACAGTGAAAGGGTCGTTTATTAATGGACATCATTCCCGACAGGATGTCTCGACACTGAGACAGGTGGCAATTCGCTTGAATGGCACGTATCACAATGGAAATGAGAAACACCTCAGCACTGATCTGATTGATCATCTGGCAGTGGGGGGAGAAGAAAATCCCTTTGAAAAACTGACCCGTCGCGAGTATGCACTGGCTGCCTGCGGCTTGTCTGCATTGATTTATGCATTGTTGCCCTGGTTACTCCATTATTGGGGGACAGGCTGGAAACCAGGTGTATTAACAAGCCGAAGAAACAGGGAGCGGTCCAGGCTGAAGTCAGACCCTTCCCGAAAATCCAGAGAACTGCATCCCGCGGCTTCATAACTGTCGGGACAACGGAAACAGGAAACCTGATTTGTCTATTGTGCAATAGGAACTGATTGCAGGAAGGAAAGTCCAATGAGAATCATGATGCTGCTTTGCTGGGGACTGGTCCCGTGTTTCGTGGGGGCCTATCATTATGGACCAGGTCAGGCACAGCTTAAGCTTGATGAAGTGGACCAGAGAATTAAGGCGGCGCAAACTGCCGTCAAGCTGGAAAACTGGGATCAGGCGGTCCGACTTTATAATGAAGCATTGCCGCTGGTTCCGGCTGACCGGGTGAAAGAAGCACAAAAGCTGCGGCTGGAACGCGATAAGGCGATGATGCTGAATGGGCAATTGCCCGATGCCTATCTCGATCTGCAGGCGCTCTTAGACGAACTGCAGAAGGAACCTCAGCCAGATGCGGAACTGGTGAAAGAAACGCGTTCTGCGATGGCCAATGCCGAATATTATGTGACCTGGGCTCTGCGGCTTGAGGGAGTGGGAAAAGAGGGCTGGGAACCGATCATCGAATCCGCGCGACAGAACTACCGACTGCTGGCAGAAAACGCCGCATTGACAGGCAGCAAGACGGAATTAATGGAGCAGCAGGAAAATCTGGAAGCCGTGATTCGACTGGCCAACCTCGATCTCACCGATCTGCAGGGAATGCCGATCCCGAAACAATGTCAATGCAAAGGCTGCTGTAACGGCGTTTGTAACAAACAGGGCAAAAACAAAGGTAAGAAAAAAGGGGCCGGAAAGAAGAAGCCCAAGGACAATCGGGGAGCCAGCTCCGGTCCGCCGCCCGATAAAAGTGGCTCATAACAGCCGCCGGACGATTTTGATACCGCTCTGTTTCTGATTACGATTCTGTCAATTTGATTCTGTATTGATAAAGGTGACTACCGATGCAGCGACTTCATCTCGCTCTTTCGATCACATTCGCAACGTTCATTCTGGCCTTAAATGCTGATATCTGTTCTGCCCAGGGCCGAGCGGTGACTTCGTCGGGACAGACTTCAAAAGTCTTCGCTGCGGCTGCAGCCGCTTATGCCACACCTGTCAAGGCTCAGGTAGCCGCCAGCAGTGCCAGCAGTTCTATGACAACGACTGACGCAGCATCGACCTCAACCGACGATGCCCAGGAAAAAGCGCATGAACAGAAACGACTGGCAGCGATTAAAAAGCTGAAGTTTGATCGACGCTCTTCGGCCATCATCCAAGCCTGGGCAACGCCGGAAGAAGACGAATCCAAATCAGAGAAAGCGAAGACGGAAGACCAGCCCCTGGAGGCACAGCGACCACTTACAGATGAACAGCAGGTTGCAGCGGATAAGAAAGCACGTGAGCAGAAACTGGATGCCGAGTTGAAACAGTTTGAGAAGCAGCTCCAGAACCTGCAGCAATATGTCACCCTCGGGAACTGGGGCGAAGTGAAATCATTTTTCAACACACTTCCCCAGGCTGAATATGAGGCCCTTTATCTGCAGCTGCTGTCGTCTTTGCAGAATCCTGTTCAGCAACCAGGGACCCGCTTTCCCCAGTATGCAGAAAAGAATGTGATCACCGTTGATGACTTTTTCGAACTGGCTGCCCTGTTACCCGCTGATTCGACTGAAAAGATTCAGGCAAAGAATCTGCCTCAAAGCTCCATCAGTACCACCCAGATGCAGATTCTGCTGCAACAGAATCCGCAACTCGCTGCCCAGTTGAAGCAGAAAAACACCTTATTCGGTCAGTTGGCTGGCGTGTTCCGCATCTCGATCGCGAACGGTTTTTCAATCGAAGAGTACCTCAAACGGTTTCGGGAAATACAACCGGAAACACAGGCAGCAAAGTCGGAGGCTGCTGCAGGAAAGCCTCTCCTGACGCAACGCCAGATCGCCAGGCTGCTGGCAGATTCCGGTCAGGCTCAGTACCTGGCAGAGTTTTTGCCCGCGCTCGAGGAAGCCATCAAACAGGATGATCGCGAAGCACTGAATTTATTATCGCGGTACTATCTTGCGCTCCCGCAATACGAAAAAAAGAGTGAGCACCTGGAAAAAGCATGGACAGCGCTGCAGGCTGTTCTCGCGGTCGGTGAGATCAGTGCCTCTGAAAAAGAAGAAGCATTAAAGCGTGCGGTGGAACTGACGCCGCGCATCAAAGAGGAATTAGGACAAGCCTGGCTGAGCGAAAGCTTCAGCAAACGTCCTGAACGGGGCAAAGAAATTCTTTCGAGCATTGGGGCAGCGGTCGCGCTGGGGATCCAGACGCAAAGCACGAACAGTCATTTTAGATTAAATAGCCTCGAATTACAGAAAACAGCCGTCGATGCCTTACTGAAAGCAGCGCCCGAACAGGCCCGCGCGTGGCAGTCAACATTACAAATGATGGCGTCCAACTGGTTACGGGAAGCACAAATCTCTCAAACGTACGATTATTCCACCAGCCGTTCCAGAATGATGCAGCGGGATTATTACGGGAACTACTACTATACCGACGGTGTGATGATGCAACAGCAGATGCAGCGTCAGAATCAAATTCGGGCCATTGCGACCGGGAAAGTTCTTGAAATGCTTCCCGATGAGAAATGGATGGCATTAATTGATGATTCACTGCATCTGGAGTTCCAGACAACCATCGCAAAACTATACCTGAAAGTGGAAGAAGAGGAGGAAGCGTTTCCCTATATTGAACGGCTGGCTCCTCTGAATCCGCGCGAAGCAAAGTCGCTTGCCGAAGAGTTTTTGCGGGTCTGGACGAAGAACCATAACCCTAATTCTGAACAGCAGCGGACCAGCATTTATATGTTCTCCTACGGCTTTAATCAGCGTGCCCAGGGAATCCCTCTGACACGTTCCAAACAGGTTCGCAACCTGGAAGAACTCGCGGTCTGGATTCAACGGATCAATGATCTGCCTATCGAACCCATTGATGAGAAACTCATTACCCAGGCATTTACGCAGGTTCACAGCTCTGCAGAAGTTTATCAACTGGATGCTATCGAAAAAATCTACGGAACCGTGGATGGACTGAACCCCAACACGCTGGCATCGCTGATTCAAACCATGCGGACCAATCTCGGCAAAGTCTGGCGTTTGCCTGCCACTCAGAAAGCAGCCAAGACCAACCGCAAGCAGAAAGACATCGAGCGCGAAGTTTTACAGGGTTACGCGACAGCGCAACAGGTTCTCAGTAAAGCGATCAGTAAATATCCCCAATCCTGGTCGGTCCAGCTTGCGAAAGCGGCACTGGACCATGATGCGAATGAATTCCAACAGGAACTGAATCGCACCACGGAATTTTCCGAGCGACGCCAGGTTTCACTGG
The DNA here is from genome assembly GCA_002706765.1 of Gimesia sp. Taxonomy (GTDB): domain Bacteria; phylum Planctomycetota; class Planctomycetia; order Planctomycetales; family Planctomycetaceae; genus Gimesia. Next base: position 14,289 of record PAJV01000028.1, on the reverse strand, counting down.
AGGGATTCCAGAAGGCAGCGGAACTGTATGCGGCTGAGGTGGAGCAGCTTGAAGAAGAAAAACAGGAATCGACTGTCTACGAGACCTGGTTTTACGCCAGTCTGGGTGCGCCGGATCTGGGCAAGATCACTCATGCGACGGTTTCCGATCCCACGCAATATCCATTAATCCGGGAAGCCATTGAGGGGCTGCCGGGCGAAATCGGCAAACGTCACATGGATCAGTTCGCCAACTCGCTGTTTGTACGACTCAGTGCGGTTGAGCCTGGTGTCAAGTTTCGTTACCTCCAGGCTGGTTTCGAGATTGTGGGCGATCATGAACAGGCACGGGAAGCGAAGAAAGTCTATGATTATTACAAGGACCTCGTGACCGAAATCAAGCTGGAGACACGCATCGATGGTTCCGATGTCGTGGGGCATACAGCGCCGTTCGGCCTGTTCGTCAATCTGCGGCATACCAAAGAAATAGAACGCGAGTCGGGCGGTTTTTCCAAGTATCTGCAAAACCAGAATCAAGGCGGTTATTACTATTACAATTATGGTCGTCCCCTGGAAAATTACCGTGATAAATTTGAAGAGGCTGCCAAACAGTCCCTGGAAGAACATTTTGAAATTCTCTCGATCACATTTCAGAGCGAAGACGTGCATTCTCGCGCCACGGAAGAATATGGCTGGAGGATGACTCCGTATGCATACCTGCTGTTGAAACCCAAAGGGCCGGAAGTCGATAAGATTCCAGCCCTGACCCTCGACATGGATTTCATGGATACTTCCGGCTATGCGGTGGTGCCTGTTACTTCCGCTGCCTTACCCATTGATGCCTCACCGGAACAGGGAGATCTGCGACCCTTCAAGAATCTGCAGATTACACAGACCCTCGATGAACGCGAAGCCAAAGCCGGTAAACTGAAACTGGAAGTGCGCGCGACCGGTGTCGGCCTGATTCCTGACCTGGATCAGATTGTTGATTTGAAACCAAAGGAATTTGACGTGACCGCTGTCGAAAATGAAGGGGTCTCGGTTTCTCAATTTGACAAAACGGAAGCGGGGAATGCCATCAATTCCGAGAGGCTCTGGCTGGTTTCCATGGAAGCGCGTCCGGATCTCACCAGACACCCGGAAACATTTTCATTCGGGTTGCCGAAACAGGAAGATCATGAAGTTACCTATCAGCGATTCGAGGATGCTGACCTGGTTTCGGTTGAGCCGGATATTATGCTGCAGCAGGAATACGGAACTCCGGAAAAGTCATGGATGGTTCCTGCGTCCGTTGTTTTCGCAGTCTTGATTTTGCTCGTAATTATTTACAGATTGATTGCCCGCAAAGCACCGGTTGTTACATCTGCCCGTTATCAGGTGCCGGAAAAGATTACGCCGTTTACGGTCCTCGGCTTGCTGAAAGATATCGAACGTACCAATGGACTAAGTCCCACAGGCAAGCAGGAACTGGGTGTCTCCATCTCTCGCCTGGAGCATTATTACTTCGAAACCCCCGAAGGTGAAGAACCCGACTTGAACGCGGTCGTCCATCGCTGGGTAAACCAGACCCGTTAGAACGCGTCACAAAGATTTATATCAATACCCAGGGGGTGTAATAGAGCTCTTGTTTTCGGTACAGTGGATACAGCCTCGAACGGTGCTTTCACGTTCATCAGTCAGTTCGAAAGCCGCTCGTTGACCCAGGTCCCGAAGTACACAAAACCGTGTCCACTGTGTGGCTTTGCCAGATTCGCAATGTCCACGGCATGCTCACGATCGGTGACTTCAATGGACACGGCGTAATGTCCCCGCTTCAGTTCTTCGATGCCGGTCTGGATAATGCTGTCCTCGGAATCTGAGAAGAAGAAACGATTTTCATCCATCCGTTCCAGGAGATGAATGCCGTCTTCGCCCTGAAGCACAGTAACCGCAGTTGCTGGATAACCGGCAGCCAGCAATACATCTGCAAACGCTTCAAATTCAACTTTGCCATTTACAAAGCCGATCACTTTGCCGACGGGGCTGTTGAGGGTTTGTCCGTGGTCAACCAATGGTTCACGTGTCATGAGTATGTTCCTGATTGTCGAAGGTTCCCGGCCAGCCGATATTTTTTTCAGGTGAGCCCAATGAAAGGTAAGGGGAAGTTTTCCGCCGGGTATTCAAAAACCGCTCCCCTGGACATTTATCGTACTGAAAACTGGCTTTTAGACCTTTATTTTCCAGATGAATCGCTGTTTAAGTGTTTTTTAGATTTTAAGAAGGCATCACAATTAACCATAGCGATTTTCAATCTATTATACTCGGTCTCAATGTCCCTCAAGATGCTACAGTAAAACGGGACACAGTTCCGGGCTCGGAATGCTGCTTATTATAACAGCATGTATCCCTGCGTGTCTAATGCGTTGCATGTCCGGCATGTTACTGCCGATGCTTCCTCGCATACATTTTTCATCTCAGAGCGCAACTTCTGAGATTTCACTCAATCTTCAATCCGAGGATGATTCCTAAAATGACCTCGTATAATCAACCGAGTGATCTGTCACAATATTCCAGTCATATTCGCGCGAGTTCTCGCGTCTGGGAATATTCACATCCTTTCCGGAACGATACGCAGGGCTTCATCGCCGTCTGAAATGGGTCTTCCAAGGTGGGGCAGTGATTTCAGGATGAAGTCACCGTGGGATAAGATCACCAGTATGTCGCGCCGTATGGTTGTCGAGTACTCTCGCAACAAGCAGCACCGCGATCTGGTGGATGTGACAAGAGTGATACCTAGATCTGTTGTGAATGTTTAATTGTGCTAGTGGAAGCTGATCCCGGCTTCAGTAATTTACCAGCGTTTTCTAACAGATTTCCACAGTTTCACTTATTGTTCGAATATTCTTTCGGTCTCATGGTGATTTCGACTTTATGATCCTGAAGGTCGTCGACGAGAGTTATAGTATTGTCCGATTGCTCCTCGCCATCCAGTGTCATGCAGCAAACTGCTGCATCTGAGTTTTCGTTACGGATCGTGATATGATAGAACGTTTCGCGATAGCGATAATGAATCTTGAATTCAGTCCAGTCAGCCGGAAGGCAGGGCTTAAGGCTCAACTTATCTACATCCAGGTTCAATCCCAGTAACGACTCTACGATCAGTCGGTACATCCAGCCGGCTGAACCGGTATACCAGGTCCATCCCCCGCGACCAGTGTGTGGCTGGACCCCATAGACATCAGCGGCCACGACATACGGTTCTACACGGTAGGTTGAAATCTCTTCCGGGGTAGAGCCATGCAAAACAGGATTGATGAGTGAGAACAATTCCCAGGCCCGTTTGCTGTCTCCCATCGCGGCGGTTGCCATGACTGTCCAGATTGCACTGTGAGTATATTGACCACCATTTTCACGAACGCCGGGTACGTAACCTTTAATATAACCCGGGTTGAGGTCTGACTTGTCGAAGGGGGGATCGAGTAACTGGATCAGTCGGTCATCGCTTCGCACCAGGCGGCGATTCACGCTTTCCATAGCAACACTGGTTCGATTTTCCGGGCCAGCACCAGAGAGAATCGACCAGCTCTGTGCGATGGCATCGATCTGGCATTCTTCATTCGCAGCTGAGCCTAGAGGCGTGCCATCATCAAAGTAGGCGCGGCGATACCATTCTCCATCCCAGCCATGCTCTTCGATATTCCCGCGGAGTCGTCCTGCTTCCAGTGTGTAGCGATCAGAGAGTGCTTCATCGCCTTGGCTCAATGCCAGCTCGGCAAACTGAGTGAGTACATGAAACAGAAAGAAACCGAGCCAGACGCTCTCCCCGCGTCCTTCTGCGCCAACAAGGTTCATGCCATCATTCCAGTCGCCACAGCCCATCAATGGGAGGCCATGCTCACCAAACCGCAGTCCGTTATCGATGGCGCGAATACCATGTTCAAAGAGTGTGCCAACTTCATCTGAGATTTGCGGCAAATCGTAATTGGATTCTTCATCATCATGCAGCGGGCGTGATGTCAGGAAAGGCACACTTTCGTCGAGGATGCCTGTGTCTCCGGTGATTCCGACATAACGGCAGATCGCGAGAGGCAGCCACAGATAATCATCGGAGAAATGAGTTCGAACACCTCGTCCGACCGGGGGATGCCACCAGTGTTGTACATCTCCTTCGCGAAACTGATGCGCTGCGGCGCGGAGCAGGTGCTCTCGTAGAATCTGCGGCTGTGCATAGACCAGAGCCATGGCATCCTGCAGTTGATCGCGGAAGCCAAAGGCGCCACCCGACTGATAAAATCCGGAGCGAGCCCACATGCGGCAGGCCAGAGTCTGATAGAGGAGCCAGCCATTCGCCAGATAATTAACCGAAGCATCAGGAGTTTCCAGATGAATGACTCCCAGAGTTCGACTCCAGTAATCCCAGACGCCTTCAATCGCGCGATGCGCACTTTCAACCGTGCGATACTGTTGTGCCAGCGCTTTCGCTTCTGCAACTCCGCCAGCAGCGCCACTGGTGAAACTGATAATTCGCTCCTGTCCGTCTGCTAACTGTACTGGAACCTGAATCGCCGCGCAGGGATCATAGCCTGCGCCGACGCGACCGGAGAGTCGCTTACGTCGCAAGGCGGACGGATTGTCAAATTTGCCATTACGTCCAATAAACTCAGTACGGTCACCCGTAATCGAACGGTTGGTTTCACTGCAATTGAAAAAGGCGACACGGTTCCCAAACTCGGGACTATAAACGTTACGTGCCAGGATGGCATCACTCGCGGGATCGATTTCCGTTACGATGTGCATTGCAGATTTGCTGCGCGAATCGCCCAGGACCAGTTCCCAGTAACCGGAGACGGACAGTTCCCGCGAACGTCCCGAGCGGTTTGTGATTTTCAGTTTACAGAATTTGACCGGCGCATCGGTCGCCACGTAGACACTCAGTTCCGTTGTCAGACCGTCTTCGGTGTAATCAAAAATACTATAGCCGAACCCATGTCTGATAATGTATGTATTTTGTCCCCGCTTCGGTTGTGGAGAGGGAGACCAGAACAGACCGGTCTCTTCATCCCGAATATAAATTGCTTCACCGCTGATATCGGAGACAGGATCATTATGCCACGGGGTCAGTCGGAATTCATGGCTGTTTTCCGCCCAGGTGTAAGCGCTGCCTCCTTCCGAAACAACGGTACCAAGCTGCGCATTGGCAATCACATTGACCCAGGGCGCAGGTGTTGTCTGACCTGCAGCCAGAATGGTGATGTATTCGTGGCCATCCTGACTGAAGCCCCCCAGTCCGTTAAAAAATGCCAGGTCATAGTGGGGATGATCATTTGAGACAGGCTGCGTCTTCAGAACACGACTCGGAATCAGATAGGGAACTGCAACATCCGTTCGCCCGAATCGCTCCGCCTGTTCCTGTAATGTTCCTGCATCATCTAATAAGACAATTCGTGCTACAGTCTGCAATAAGATACGGTCTTCTTCTGATATCTGTTCGCCACGACGTATGAAGATACCGCCGGGTCTGTCGATGAGTACAGCTTCCGAGCTTGCGGCAACCAGGTCAGCGATCTCATCCTGCAATGACTGTCGATACACTGAATCGTCTTCGTTCCAGATGACCAGATCGACGGCAAGTCCTTTCAAACGCCAGTAGGCATGTGCCTGTACCGCCTGCTTTACGAGCCCGATTCGTTTATGGTCGCGAATTCGAACCAGCACGATGGGCAGGTCCCCTGAGATTCCGTATCCCCACAACCCCGATTGTCCCTGTCGATTGAGATTGAGAATACTTGTTTTGGCACGCCTGAGAGATGATGCATAAATGATTGAACTGGCCAGTCGGCCATAAATCTGCGCATCCATTTCAGAAGCGCTTAATTGCTGCAACAGAATATGACCGTGGGTCCAGGCAAGATCAAACACACGATCGGCCAGACTGTGATCGCTGTATTTTTCAGACAACGCTTCGACGCCAGCCCGTGTCTCCGAGACTCCCGTGACGATATCAATACTAACCGCTTCGTTAGGGAGTAACAGTACCGTCTGGCGAATACTGACCACAGGATCGAGTACCGGTCCGGCAGAGTTGGAAAGTGGAGCAATTTTATCGAAAACAATTGGCGCTGCCAGCGTACGCTGGCGGCCGATGAACTGCATACGGTCTGTCTCATAAGAGGGTGTTCCAATTGTGACTCCTCTGACGGTCATCATGTGTGTCATCCATGGCGGATGTTCTTCGGCAGAGCGGGGACGCCGGGTGCAGTAAATCGCCTTGTGATGGGGGACCAGTTCCGTTTGTACAAACAGATTGCTGAAGGCGGGATGTGCCTCATCCTGGGGTTGAACTGCTAACACGACTTCAGCATAACTGGTCACTTCAATCCTGCGCGATGACTCGGATCGATTCGTGAGTGTCACGCGCCGCAGTTCGATGTCGTCTTCCGGTGAGACACTGATTTGAGTATACGTTTCAATGCCCGTATCTGAGCGGCGGAACTCGGCCCGCGCCTGGGTGAAGATCGCTTCATAGCCTTTGGTGAGACTGGTGGTCGGCTGCCAGGAATTCGACCACATGACTTTGCTGTCAACGTCGCGCAGATAACAGAAGCTGCCATAATTATCTCGAGTGGCATCTTCACGCCAGCGCGTGACTGCCAGATTATGCCATCTGCTGTAGCCGCCTCCGGCACTGGATACCACAACGTGATATCTGCCGTTAGAGAGCAGGTGGGCTTCCACTACGGGACTGTCAGGATTAGTAATCACACGCATGCTTCCCGTTTCTTCTGGAGATGCAAGGTGAGTTGCCCGTGTTTCGCTTTCATGAGGGAGAACCGGCGCTATTGCCCTGGGAACCCGTTCCTGTAAGAGCAGTTCCGCTGCCCGCAGCATGGGGTCAGCGAGAAAGCGGCGCTGCATCGGTTTATCAAGCAGTACATATGCCAGAGAGAGCAGGCTCATCCCTTCATGGTGAGCCATGAACTGTTTCACCGTTACACTTTCAGCGCCAGGTGGTAATCGTGAAGGTGTGTAGTCGACTGCTTCATAGAAGCCACAGGCCCCCAGTTGACCATCTGCAGCCAGGTGCTGGAGATTCTCACAGGCAGCCTGCGGTTCGACCATTAACGCCAGCACACTTGCATACGGAGCAATGACCAGGTCTTCCGCCAGTCCCCGTTTCAGTCCCAGGCCGGGGACTCCAAATGCTCGATACTGATATGTCCGGTGTTGGTCTATCGTATTGTAACCGGATTCAGAAATCCCCCAGGGAACTCGATATTGCCGTCCGTATTCGATTTGTCTTCGCACGGCTGCGTGATAAGTACGATCGAGCAGCGTATTCTCGTAATTGGGCATTACCAGCAGTGGCATCAAATATTCAAACATGGAGCCACTCCAGCTTAACAATGCCGGCAGGCTTCCCGCGCTGGTCAGCAGACGTCCCAATGCAAACCAGTGCTCCTGGCCGAATTGCCCCTGCGCAATGACGATATAACTGGCCAGTCGTGCTTCTGAGGCGAGCAGGTCATAGTAACCAGGATCAAGTCGCCGCTCGCTGACGTTATAGCCAATTGCAAATAAGTCTCGGGATGAATCATACAATAATCCGAAATCCATATCTGCTAATTCGCGACATTGTAAAGCCAGTTCCTCAAACGCCCTGATTCTGGCACTTGCACGTTCAGCGGCAATACCTGTTGAGGCACCTAACTGCACCAGCCAATCACAGGTTTCACTATTTGCGACCTGTTTTGCCTCCTGGATCAGCGGCAGCAAGGTTGTTTGCAGCTTTGCGACATCTCGCAACCCTGTAGCGTTATCTAACTGTTTGAGGGCGACTGCCAGCTGTTTCAATTCCGTACTCTGATGATCGGAGTGAACGTCTTCCCAAACATCGGGAGATTTGGGGAGAGTGAGCCAGACTGCCAGGTGCAGCAGGTCGGCCCGATGTTCCTGACAGGATCGCTCATAAGCGAGTACCCACCACATGAGTTCCGGATTCGAGTCTGCTAATGTAATGAGCTCAGCTGCTTCTACTGTCATTTGTGCCAGCAGAACATTCGCAGCCTGCAGCGAATCAGGAGCGCGATTCAGCACTTCGATCTGTCGTTCAATTCTGCGACGAAAGTCAGCGTCTATCGACTTTCCGTCAAAATTCAGAATCACATCCAGCAGAACCCGCAGCGTATCACGCAGGCCTGCAAACATGCGTTCGGGCATCAGGTTCGCTTCGCTCAGTTCTCGAAAGCCGCTACTGAGAACCAGTAGATCTGCAGCTAAATTCCCGCTGTCAACCAGGGAAACATATCGGGGGTGCAATGGTTGAAGTGTGCGCGTGTCGTACCAGTTGAAGAAATGTCCTCGATGACGTTCCATCCTGTCCAGTGTCTTAAAGGTCTTTCGAGTTCGATTGAGGAGCTGAGAGGCAGAGCAGTAGCCGAAATCGTAAGCCGCCAGATCGGAGAGCAGTGCCATACCAATATTGGTGGGGCTCGTCCGTGTCGCTATCTCCAGGTTGGGATTCTGCTGAATATTGTCTGGTGGCAGCCAGTTCTCTTCTTCCGTGACATACTCTTCGAAGTACCGCCAGGTTTTTCTTGATAGCTTTTCCAGAAAATGATGTTCTAATTCGGAGAACTGTATTCCACGTCTGGTAATCGGCCGGCTGAGCCACCAGGCTATGATTGGTGATACAAACCAGATCACAAGCCAGGGCAGTGCCCAGAAGAAAATCTCTGGTTCACTGTAATAGAGTAGTAACGCCAGAAAGATGGCTGACGCGGGAGCGATCATCATCTGGTAAATGGTACCAATCAAGTTACCATCATTTCCCCGTTCCGAATCGCTGGCTGTTTTCCATTCGAGGAGTCGTCGCTTTGTCCAGAATACACGGACCAGTGTGCGGATAATCGCGTCGCAGCAGATATATGCTTCATAAGGTAAAAATACCAATGACAGGAAGTTCTGCGCCAGCGGTCGTCCCGTTGCCTGCAGTTTCTCGCGTACATGCAGGCGCGAAGGTAAATCGACCGGCTTCTGAAGCAAACTGGTCAGTGTATCCAGAATTGTGGGCAGAAATACAATACAGGCTAAGAACAGCAATGACTCTGCAGCCAGTTCAGGCATCAAGTACCAGGAGAGGAGCAGTATACTCAGCATGGCAAGCGAAATCAGACTGCGACGCAGGTTGTCAAAGATCTTCCACCAGGAAAGGGCAGAGATCGGATTCCGCACCGACCTGCCAGCACGATTTCGGACCCAGGGAAACAACCAGCCAACGATCTGCCAGTCTCCCCGAATCCAGCGATGTCGGCGTCCGATATCTGCCAGGTAACGCGATGGATATTCTTCGTACAGAGTCACGTCACTGACCAGGGCGGAGCGACAATAGGCTCCTTCAATCAGGTCATGACTCAGAATCGTATTTTCAGGAAAGTTATTGCAGGACATTTCAAAGGAATCGACATCATAAATTCCTTTGCCGATAAATGATCCCTCGCCGAATAAATCCTGGTATACATCTGAAACAACCCGCGTGTAAGGATCGATTCCGGGGTCGCCTGCATACAACTGCACGAAGTGTGATTGCTGTGCACTATTCAGGCTGACCGCGACACGCGGTTGAAGGATCGTGTGTCCTTCGACGACGCGCGATTTACGTGCGTCAAAAACAGGATGATTCAAACGATGTGCCAGTGTGCCTACCATCAATCGGGCTGCATCCCGCGGTAATTGGGTATCAGTATCGAGTGTGATGACATACTTCACTGATTGTAGAATTTCGATTTCGCCGACCATTTCAGTAAACAGGCCTTGTTTACCGCGCAGTGTCGCATTCAGGTCTGCCAGTTTACCGCGTTTGCGTTCGTGCCCCATCCAGACTCCTTCTTGCGCATTCCATTCGCGAGAACGGTGAAAGAGATAGAATATATTAGAGCGATCAGACGCATATGTCTGATTCAGGAGTTGAATGCCGTCACGTATCAGACTCACGAGCTGCGCATCAGCTGGTAACACCTCAGCATCGGCATCCACCAGGTCGGTGACCAGGGCAAAATGCAAGCTGGGATCACGATTGGCGAGATACCGTACTTCCATTCCCTCCAATAAATGTTCAATACCAGCGGCGCTTGTCAGCATTGTGGGTACTGCCACCAGGGTGCGGTGCTCAGGCGGAATTCCCTGTTCATAATCCATCCGTGGCAGCGATTGCGGTCGAAACAGTTGCATCGAAAACCAGTTGACAATCCCCATTCCCAAATGCGAGGCACAAATCAGAACCGGGATCACAAGCAGGGCGAGCCCCAGCCAGTTCACACTGGAATAGTGGGCCGCAGCGAAGAAGAGTATCGTCGCAGCAAGTATGAAGAACGTCATGCTGGACAGGTAACAGATCAGGGGAAACCGCCGGCGTAACTTGTCCAGCATGACGGCAGGGGTCAGCCGCATTTCGACCAGACACTCTAATACCGGACGTCCATGGTCGATCAGATAATAACCTACATGAGCGGCACGGTCTTCTGGATTATCACTCGCATGATTTTCGGCCAGTTGAACCGCTTTGAGGGCGACATCATACTCAGTGAATTTGCTACGTCGGGCAATGCCTTCAACAGCTCGTCGATAACGATTTCGTGTCGCAAAATCCATCTGTGCATAGATGTGTGAAGGGTCTCCCGTCAGTGTTCGTTCTACCAGACTGTGCTTTTCAATAAAAAGGCGCCAGTCGTTGGAATTCAAAAAACGCAGGCTGTTGATACTGTTTCCTATCGAAACCTGATCGACGGCCTGGGCCTGGCCTTCCGTGTGCACCACTTGTTCGATCGTTAATACCTGGTCAGCCAGGCGATGTTCGAGCCAGCTGTTTGCAAAAGCAAAGTTGGGATTCTGGCCTTGGAGATGGCGGGTCAGCTCGGCCAGAAATGCACCTGAGAGATTAGGGTTGGTACGAGCCATATCTGCCAGAACTAGAATCAGGTCTGTCGGTTTCTGCTCGACCACCTTTACCATGCGATCTGCCCAGTCGTTTGCCAGGTCACGGTCGCGCCGTGCAGCAGCAATTCTCACTGCAACCCGGCGCAGATTTTCGATCAGGGCCAGTCGCAACATTAATGGTAATGCCCATAATTCGCCGAGTTTCAACGTCTGGACTGACTCATAAGAGGCAATGAAGCTGTCCAGGCTGTGGGCATCAATCCGACCATCAACGTGAGCGATCAGTTCGAGTGCGATGTCATAAACGCGCGGATAACTGACAGCGGGGCCATTTGCCAGACGTGGCAGTTCCCGGCTGTAAGAGGGTGGTAACAGACGCCGGATGGCACGAATCTGCTCTTCTACCAGATAGAAGTTGTCCAGCAGCCATTCTGCCGCTGGTTCGATCCGGCGATTCAGATCTTCTGCGGCTGCCACCAGATCGTACGTTTCATTTAAGATACGCTGGTTTTCATCGAGCCGTGGTAACAGCTCATCTCGTGCCTGGCCTGATGCCAGTTTATGGGACGCAGCGATGATCTTTGCGTGTCGTTCGAGCTGATCAATACTAAAGAGTTCTGCGCGAAGTGGCGCTTCATCAATGGGCCTGATAAGCGAAGGTTCCTGATGGCGAAACTGTTGGAAAGAAATCAGTCGGTACAGTTTCTGCCAGATACCGGGAACATGCATTAAGCCTCCTAAAGCCCAACTCCATCTCCTGGAGAAAGGGGTGTTGGCTCAATTATAGGACGCCTCAAGGTAATTAGCAATCAGGTGTAATTTCTTCCTGTGCAGGTTTCTCTGGCAACTGGGTGTATCTCTTTCGTTAATTGCATCCACACTTTCTGCAGCGACATTCTGTCGGATTTCATGAGTCACTTGTTGGAGGAACTCGGATCTAATTAAGAATACCATCCCAGAAATAGAGCTGCCCATGCTCTGCTTTTACCGCTTTGACTTCTCCATCCTGCGACACGATCAGTCCGATCGCCCCTTCCGATTTATGACAGAATGAAAAGACAGACTGATGCCGCAATCCCCATTGATCGCATAGATATTTACGGCCGGAAGAAGCATCTTCTACTTGCGAACCTGGCGGCAGTAAAACGGGAAACCGTACTCCAAACCCCTGGATTCGCAGGTGTTCATCCAGCAGGACGGCACCATCGACGGCCGCCAGCAGACTGATCTGACTGATCCCGCGAATTAACTGCTGACTTCCCCGGCGGAGGTCAAGTTCTGCCTGTCTCTTTTCTGACTCGGCTGATGGATCTGGATTTTCATTCGCCTGACGTAACCCATCATCGAGAATTTTATACGTCACAATTTTCTCAAACAGTCCCGAATGATCAGAAACGGTATATGTAATATGGGCATGTTGTTTTTGAACTGGCAGCGGAGTGATCACAATGCTCCCCCCGTGTCTTCTTAAGTTGATACGCTCCAGTATGGCGAGAAGGGAGGTTGTATAGATATTTAACAGGGAATGTATTTCCTCTTCTTCAAGCGAACTTTTTACCAGATTTCGGTAGAGACCTGAGGAGACGAGCCCTGCGATCACCTGACGAAAGAAAATTCCCAATGGATTTGTGCCGGTCTGGAACAGATTCTCCTGGGGAAAAATCACGCGGCCATCCCGCAAACGGACCAGGCCAGATCGTCCCTGGGAGACCATCAGGGTTCCGGGACCTTCAATGGTGATCATCAGGCAGTCGGGAGGAAAGTCTTCCGGTTGCATGGGAGTTGCGGGAGGATCGCCGGCAGAATGTTGTACCCAGGCATGGCCATGTTCAAAGAAGCCCCAGATGGATAACCATTCTTCCCGCTGGTAACAACCAATGACGGTCTGGCGGTGTTGCGTCACAGGAGACAGTCGGACCAGTTCGGTATCGGTCAATACTACAGGTTCTGTGAGTTGCAAAGCCTCTTTCGGAATTGCTTCTAAAGAAGCATATGCCACAACACAATGAACTAATCGCTGTTCGCTGGTGCGAAATGAAGCGTGGTAGCAGGTATCCAGTAAACGTCGAAGTATCTGATCTTGAGGCAACTCAAACTTTGGATCAGAAACATTCTGCCAGCGTGTTTTAATTACTTCCAGCAAATCTTTTGGAAAAGCATATTCAATCATGAAACCTCTCTCTGGACCTGCTTGACCGTCAGTATCACACCAGTTATCTGTCCCTGTCTGTTAAAGCCGTTTCAGGATATACCAGCTTATCTTCACTTGGGAATTTTGAGCGATTCACTTTGAACAGAAAGCTTCCCCTCCGATCGAGGAAGATTGTTCTTAAAGTGCTCCATGACATGCTACAGCATCGGTGCCACTTCATCAACTTGAACCATGATGAGATCTCCGGGGTGCACTATGGAAAATGCACAGTCGATGGCCTGGAGTGGATCGATGATGAACTCAGTCTCCATTTCGGAAAAGCCGGTTTTTAGCGCGCCAGACTTGACCAGTTCAGGTGTTTCTCCCAAAACCCGATTTCGGGGATCGATGTCCGCCAGAATGATGTGATCGTAAACAGAAGCTAATGCAGCGCCAAATTCCCTGATGTTGTCATCTGTTCGATTCCCTGTACCATGCGCAATTACGATTTTGCGACCATTGCTGATTTGCGGTAACGCAACGCCGAGGGCATTAATCGCTGGCACATTATGCCCGTAGTCGAGAATGACCTTGAACGTCACAAAGTCAATGAGGTTCATTCTGCCCGGATTCTGAGTGGCACTCGGGTGGAAAGTACTGATTCCATTTCGAATCGTATCGACGGCCATTCCTAAACCATGCAGTGCTGCTAAAGCCGCCAGGACATTTGCCGTATTAAACGTGACGATTCCACGCAGTGTTATGGGAGCATCAAGAATCGAAAGTACCCGGACCGGCGGTGTAAACAACTGTCAGAAAACGTAGCGCCTGCCGGGGAGTGGCAAATTGGTATAAAACGTAGCGCTGTCTGTGTTGGATTCGTCCGGAAGTGGCGATTTGGGAACGAATGCGTGGTCTTTTGTTATTTCGTCAGTAGCGGTTGCTTGCTTGAGTTTTTTGTGTGCCGCCGTTTGGCATCCTGTAACCGGTAACTTTCTCCGGTCGTCTCCAGGATATGGCAGCGATGGGTGAGCCGGTCGAGTGTGGCTCCCGTCAGTCGTTCGCTGCCAAGTACCTCGGCCCAGTTTTCAAAGGGCAGATTGGTCGTCACGATCAGGCTGAAACGTTCATAGGCCGTGCTGATCACGTCGAACAGCAGTTCAGAGCCAGGTTTACTGGCGGGGACATAACCCAGTTCATCCAGGATCAGCAGATCGAGTTTCGCGATCTGCTTTTTCAGGCGGGTTAACTCGCGCTGTTCACGGGCTT
>PAJV01000027.1 GCA_002706765.1 Gimesia sp. | reverse complement strand
ACAGCTTAAAGAAAGACTTTTATTGGACGGTCTATCTCGAGCTCTCTCTTACAAAGAGAGGGCTCGAGAATCGGCCAACGAGAACATCTCAAAATTATATGTTGGGATGGATTATGAGATTAGAATTATCAGGTTCAGGAGAACTATGATGCATGGAATGCCGGAAAAGTTAATTAAACTCAGCACCTTTGGATCGCATTCAGTCAGGTCAATCCGACTGATCCTAATTCCCACTCTGTATTCGACGAACTTACGGAAGTAACAGATACAGATTTAGAAGACTTAAGAATAAATACAGTATATATACGGAAACTCCTGAGTTGGAACGCCTGAGTGATTGAATGTTGCGCTAACAAACGACACTCAGGTGTTCCATGTAGTCTTTAGTGAAAAAACATCGACATTAAGAATCTCATCCAACAGAGAACGAAACATGAAAAAGAAGGTCAGTACCTGGAAAGAAGTAGCTGCAAATTCACATATAACAAAATATGTTGACCTTCCCCCCGTTTCTTGATCCATGCGGAATGCGAGAGAATTTGTTATCTTGTATTCAGAAAAAGGACCAGGCCTATGAAACAAAAACGCTACACAGAAGAACAAATCGCCTTTGCTTTACGCCAGGCTGAAGTAGGAATTCCGGTAGCTGAAGTGCCCCGCAAGATGGGGATTATCCATGACCACCATATCACCTTCCTGGAGAACAGAAACCAGATGCTGTTGTACGTAAGCCACAAACACATCACCATTGATCGCTCCATCAACAACGAGGGGAGCCACTAAGCCGCTGGTTCGTAAACCGGCCAGGAATGTGGTTGTTTTCCAATGCCCGTGGGGCGTCCTGGCAATCAACCGCGTGCTTTTCAATGAACGTCCTCTGGGACGCGTCATATTTGTTTTTGCCCATGTTTCATCGAGAAAAACGAACCGTTCCGGATCCAGTCCCTGCTGTCTGACTTTCCATTCAGCACGACGTTGTTGAACATCGGGACGAACCTGCTCTGATGCGATCAGGACTTTTTTTTGAGAGTGAGCTTTAAAAGTGTTAATGCGCGACACAACGTCTGACGACAGAGCGCTGTACCAAGCTGATCCTTCAATTCCTGCAGAGTGATATCCGGTTTATTTGAGACTGCAGTTTGAATTCGATCTGCCAGCGAATGCCACTGGGGAACTCGTTTACGCCTGGTGGCAGGGCTGGTTTTTCCCTGATCTCGAAACTCTTGTTTGACCCGTCTAACCCACGATTCACTGCATTGAAATTGCAATGCAATCTCCCAGGTTGTTAAACCGGCTGCATACGCTTTGAGAACTTCGAGGCGGCGTTCTTTGGAATAAATTAACATGTGAAATCCTCCATGAAATGAGACTTCACCAGTCTGCCAGACTTACCGCATTCGCGCTAGACTAAAATGTGACGCGCTCTAGATTCTAAATTATTGCCAACTTTCTCAGCGTTCGTGCCGATGATAAATTGAAGCAGGCAGTTCGGAATGGGCTTGACGTCAGCCCTGCCAGATCGTAGGATACACAGAAACTATGCAAATTCGTTCTAGAGCGTAGAGCAAGGTTGTAATCAGATGTTCCGTTTCACCATCCTCACCTTCATCACACTTCGTGTGACTTTTTGCCCGCTTTTTTGTGTGGCAAGTGGGGATATTGCGCGACCGGTCGCCTTCTCGCCAGCCCACACTTGTACGTGTGTTTCAAGTGAGAGTCGTTCATGCCCGGCGGGCTGTCCCTGCGATTCGCCATCTCCGTGTGAATCCGGCTGTGTTTGCCAGATCACGCCCGAACTGAACAGTCGGATCGTTTCCTCCGATCTTGCGTGGTCCCTCGACTTTGCGCCGGTGTGCTTCGGCACGCTGGACTTCTGCAGAGCCTGCGCATCTCGCTGCGAAGATCATCCGCACCGCTTCGGACTCGAAAGCGGACGTGACGTTCGTCTCGTCTTCGCATCTCTCTCGCTATAGGCCGCTGCTGGCCCGCGCTCGCTGACCAGCGAACTCTGCTACCAATTACATTTGTAATTACGCGTTGAGTTCAGATTTCTGGTTCGCCTGCGCTCCTTGGTAAGCACTTGGATTGCGCTTCGCCTTCCGTGCTTTTCCCATCTTCACCCAGCAGGAGGTACTATCGTGAATCATTCAGTCATCCATGCGCCAGAGACGAGCCTAGGTCTATCATCCCCAGAGTCGGACGTGAATAATAGTCCTGGTAAGTCTCCCGGCACCACTACGAAGCCGCGTGGCAAGATTCGGCGGATTGTATCGCTGGTCCTCGGCGGCATCGGGCCAACCTTGGTTCTCATTGGCTTTGCAGCGGTATTCTATTTTGGACACCGCAACGATTGGAAAATCCCTAAGTTCGCCGCATTGACTGGCTCTGCGGAGGCTGTTCGGACTGATTGGTGCGAAGAGCACTCGGTCCCGGAATCGATTTGTGTCCAGTGTGATCCAACACTGATGCCCAAAGGACCAGACTACAGATGGTGCCCAGAGCACGGCGTTCATAACTGCCCGCTCCATCATCCTGACGTTGCCCAACTGAAAGAAACGCCAACTGTTCTGGCAAGTGACTTGGAGCGGGCGGCACGGGCACTCGCCATTGCTCCGCGAAAGGAAAACAACAGCGCCTGCGCGGTTTACGAGACGCGCATCCAGTTCGCTTCGGTCGAGTCCGTGAAGCAAGCTGGTGTCGATGTGGAATTGGTTGAGCGACATCCGATTGTGGAATCCATTTCCGGCAGCGGCGAGATTGTCTACGACCCGACTCGACTAGCGAGTTTGGCTTCTCGATTGCCCGGCAGCGTGTGGATGGTCCAAAAGAACGTCGGAGACAAAGTTGCCAAGGGCGAACTTCTCGCGGTCATCGATGCCCCTGAAGTCGGCAATCTGAAATCGAATCTACTGCGTTCGCTCGCCGAAGAGAAGTTGCAACAACAGAACGTATCGAGACTCACCCAGGCTCGTGAAGTGATTGCTGGATCGTTGATCCTCGATGCAGAGGCCGCGTTGGCCAAAGCGCAGGCCGATGTCCTGAATGCCGAGCAATCACTGCGAAATCTTGGCTTACCAGTGCAGGTCGATTCTTTGCGAAGCATGTCTGACCGGCAGGTTCTGGACAGCCTGCGGTTGCTCGGAATTCCCGATGAGATTCGATCACAGCTTGACAGTCAGACAGCAACCACCAACTTACTGCCAATCGTTTCACCGATTGATGGTGCTATTTCCAAGAGAACCGTAGCGCCGGGTGAAGTCGTTGATCCGACACGAATTCTATTTCAAGTCGCCGATACGCGACAGATGTGGCTCACACTGAGCGTTCCGCTGGAGAGCATGGACCAGCTTGCTGTCGGTCAAAGCGTCCGATTTCAAGCAGACGGCAGCCGACACGAAGTCCAAGGCCAACTGGACTGGATCAGTACAGCCGCAGACAAGCAGACTCGCATGGTGCAAATTCGAGCCGTGCTTCCCAATTCCGATGGCCATTTGCGAAGTGAGACATTTGGCAGAGGGCAGGTCATCTTGCGAAACGAACCTGATGCCATCGTGATCCCAAAGGGGTCGTCACACTGGGAGGGCTGTTGTCAGGTCGTGTTCGTCCGCGACAAGAGTTATTTCGACAGTCCCGAAAGCTTCAAAGTATTCCACGTTCGCTCAGTGCGTTTGGGGGCGACCAACGGCAACTACACAGAAGTGATCTCTGGTGTTCTTCCGGGCGAGGTGATTGCCACTGTGGGCAGCGACGTGTTGCGAGCGCAGTTACTAAAAAACAATCTCGGTGCAGGCTGTGACTGCGTCGCTGAATAAGGAGCGCATGGATGCTTAATTGGCTCATTGATTTCTCGCTACGCCATCGTGCGTTAGTGATATTGGCGGCAGGTCTGTTCGCTGTCGTTGGTGCGTTTTCGCTTCAGCAACTCGACATCGACGCCTTCCCGGACACGACCCCGGTGCAAATCCAAATAAACACCGTTGCGCCGTCGCTGGCGTCGGAGGAGATCGAACGACAGATTACCTTCCCAGTCGAGCAGGCGATTAGCGGTTTGCCGGGACTCAATCAACTGCGATCTATTTCCAAGTTTGGATTGTCACAGGTCGTAGTCATTTTCGACGATGGCATCGACATCTACTTCGCTCGACAACTGATCAACGAACGGCTTTCAACAGTCGAACTGCCTGCCGGGATCAGCCGACCGCAGATGGGACCAGTGTCAACCGGATTGGGTGAAGTCTTCCACTACGTCTTGGTGTACGACGGCGTTGACTTCTCGAAAGTCTCGAAGGAGGAGCGTGTCAAGCGGTTGACCGAGTTACGAACGATTCACGATTGGGTCGTCAAGCCTCAATTGCGATCAGTGCGAGGGGTCGCCGAAGTCAACAGTTGGGGTGGTTACGAAAAGCAGTATCAAGTGCGGCTCGATCCCGAGCGGCTATTCAAGTATGGACTGACGTTTGAACAGGTCTCAGATGCGCTCCAAACCAACAACGAAAACGTCGGCGGCGGAACGATTACCGATGGCAGCGAAATGTTGCTCGTTCATGGCGTGGGACGAACGGTCAACATCGAAGAGATCAAAGACATTGTGATCACGTCCGAAGATGGCGTGCCGATCCGCGTCCGCGATGTCGCTGACGTGCAGATCGGCCACGAAATTCGTCGCGGAGCAGTCACCGCCAACGGTCGCGGCGAAGCGGTGCTGGGGCTGGGTTTCATGCTGATGGGCGAAAACAGTCACGACGTCACGTGGTCGATCAAGGAAAAAATCCAGAGCATTCAAGAAACGTTGCCGGCCGGCGTAAAGATTCAAACCGTCTACGACCGCACCGAGTTGATTGATCACGTCATTCACACCGTCCAGAAAAACCTGTTCGAGGGCGGACTGTTGGTGGTCGCGGTACTGTTCATCTTTCTCGGCAATCTGAGGGCCGGACTGATCGTGGCGATGGCGATTCCCCTATCGATGCTGTTTGCCTTCTCCGGGATGCTGAAATTCGGGATCGCTGCCAGCCTGCTGAGTTTGGGTGCGATTGATTTCGGTTTGGTCGTTGATAGCTCGGTCGTAATGATTGAGAATTGCGTGCGACATTTGGCTCACAATCGAGACGGGCGCAGTCGTTTGCAGATCATTCTCGACGCAGCGGTCGAGGTTCGCAAACCGACGATGTTCGGCGAACTGATCATCATGATCGTCTATCTGCCGATCCTGACGCTCGAAGGCATCGAAGGAAAACTGTTTCGACCGATGGCCATGACCGTCATCATGGCTCTTGCCGGCTCGATGGTTCTGTCGCTGACTCTCATGCCTGTCTTGGCTAGCCTGTTTCTCCCAAAAAACATCCAAGAAAAAGAACCGCTGCTGATCCGCGTACTCAAGCGGCTCTACGCACCCGTACTGCGGTTTACGATGCATCACAAGGCGTTCGTGATCGGGTTGGCCCTGCTCTTGCTCGTCAGTGTTTTCGGCCTCGTTGCTCCCAATCTTGGTTCGGAGTTCGTGCCTCGGCTTTCCGAAGGTGCCATCACAATAAACGTGGTGCGACTGGCCGGAACCACGATGGAGGAATCCATTCGCTACAACACGAAGATGGAGCAAGTGTTGTTGGAAAAGTTTCCGGATGAGATCGCACAGGTATGGAGTCGTATCGGGACAGCGGAAGTCGCAACCGACCCAATGGGTACCGAGCTGACCGATCTGTTTCTCACACTTCATCCGCGCGAAAGATGGATGCGGGCGGAGACGCAGGAAGAACTGACGAAGCTTGTGCAGGAAGAACTGCGTGACCTGCCCGGTCCACGACTGGCCATGTCACAACCAATCGAGATGCGGATGAATGAGATGATCTCGGGCGTCCGCTCCGATGTCGCTGCCATTCTGTACGGGGATGACCTTGACCTAATGGTCGCCAAAGCATCGGAAGTCGAGCGGGCCTTGCAGTCCATTCCCGGTGCCGAGGACGTCAAAGTCGAACAAGTTTCCGGCCAGCCGGTGCTCCAAATTCGAGTGAAGCAGGATGAAATTGCTCGTTACGGAATAACGGCCAGTACGATCATGAACCTCGTTCGCGCACTCGGAACCCATAATGTCGGGGAAGTTTACGAGGGTCAATTGCGATTTCCGCTTATTATTCGACTGCCGGAGAAAGCTCGTGCCGATCCCGACGCGATCCGTCAGATTCTCGTTGCGACGCCATCGGGTGAGCGAATCCCGCTATCACGATTGGCGACCATCGAAAAGGTCGAAGGGCCGAATACGATCAAACGGGATTGGTACCAGCGGCGGATTACGATCGAAGCCAACGTGCGTGGCCGCGATCTTGGCAGCTTCGTCGCCGAGGCACAGCGTGTCGTTGATGAAAAGGTGCAGCTACCGGCGGGACGATATCGCATCGATTGGGGTGGGCAATTCGAGAATCTACAACGCGCTCAAACGCGGTTGATGATTGTCGTGCCGGTTGCACTGTTGATGATTCTATCGCTGCTCTACATGACGTATCGCAATTGGGTTGACTCGTTTCGAGTCTTCACCGGCGTTCCATTTGCATGGATTGGCGGCATTTTGGCGCTGTGGATTCGTGACATGCCGTTTTCCATTTCGGCTGCGGTCGGATTCATCGCGCTGTCCGGCGTCGCAGTACTGGACGACATGTTGCTTGTTTCAACGATTCGACTACTTCGCCGGCGCGGACGTTCGCTTGACGAAGCAGTCGAAGAAGCAGCCATGACTCGGTTGCGACCGATTCTGATGACAACTCTAGTCGCCAGTCTCGGGTTCGTGCCAATGGCCTTCAGCACCGGAATGGGCGCGGAGGTCCAGAGACCGCTGGCAACAGTTGTGATTGGTGGCGTCTGTAGCGCGATGATCATGAGCTTGCTTGTTCTACGCGTGCTCTATGTCGTGTTCAACCTGCCGGTGGAGAGTCTGCATAAGAATGATGATAGAGGAGACGATGACGGTCATCGTCTTGAACCAGACGAACCGATTGAGCCGGAACTCAGGCATACCCCTGAACCGGCATCGATCTAACTTCAGTTCGGCGATGCCGAAGGAGAATCTGATGAAGTGGATGTTTCGGACGCGCAGCCTTTGGATTGGGTTGACGACGATGTTTGCGCTGCTTTCACTGAGCGTGGTCATGTTGAGTGGTTGCGGCAAGGGTGAGGCGATGAAGAAAGATCCCGCCGGGGCAGCGGCGGTGACCAATATCGATCACAGTCACGGGGGTTGGTGGTGCGTCGAGCACGGCGTGCCCGAAGAAGAGTGTGCCCAGTGCGACAAATCGTTGGTTGCAAAATTCAAGGAGGCCGGTGACTGGTGCGAAGAACATGATCGCCCCGAATCGCAATGCTTCATTTGCAGCCCCGCACGAGTCGACAAATTCGTCGCTCGCTACGAGGCCAAGACCGGCCACAAACCGCCCAAACCGGAAGAGTAGGAATGTCTCGACCGAGTGATCATTCATTGCGCCAGCTACTGAAACGAACGGGCGGCGCGCTGCTGGTCCAACCGGGCTGCATGTGTGGCTGCTCCGCACCGACGACCTGTCTCTCGCCAGGCTGCGGAAGCGACTGTTTCCACGATGTTGTGGCGAAACTGGATTTACGGTCACGCACCGATGATGACCAAGAAACAAACTTCTTTCCCAAACAAAGAACGCAGTGATTGTCCTTGTGGCTGGGGCTTGAGTACGTGTTTCGCCAGCCTGTGAAACCGTGCGTCCCCAGCCACACTCTTATCCGAACGCCCTAACCCCAACGCTTAAACGAAAGGAGAGTTCCATGTAGCACATTCTATATCACCCCGTAGTCTGTCGTTTTTTCCATCAAGTGTTTCCCGAAAATGGAGTCTCAATATGTATCGTTTGTTAACTTGTGTCGCGCTGGCCTTGGCCGTTTATTCAACGAGTTCCTTGTGGGCGGCTGACGACACTGTAAGTGCCAACACCATAAAAACGACTATCACCTTGCAGGTGCTGACGTGCGAAGGCTGCGCCAAGAATGTTGCCGCAGAATTGTCCGAAGTGCCCGGAGTGGGCGGTGTCAAGACGGACGTGAAGTCCAAGACTGCAACCGTCACTCCCAAGGTCAATGCGATACTCTCGCCGCTGCAACTGTGGGAAGCCGTTGAGAAGGCCGGTAAAACACCAGTCAAGCTTACAGGCCCCAGTGGAACCTTTACATCTAAACCGAAGATGTGATACGCAACATGTGTTAATGCGATGCCGCCAATGCCGGAATCATTCCGACTTGGCGGTATTCTTTACAGGAAAGCGAGTCACATGTCAGGCTCCAGAAAACGTGGACGGCCTATTGTATACAAGCTTGAAGATCGCCGGCGATTGGCGGAACTAATTCGCTAGTACAGCGTACGCGGAGCGCATGAAATGTCGGCGAACACTACCTGTGTTGCCACATTGCTAAAGATCGCTGTCGAGTTTGGAATCGAATTGAAGAAGGGACGACGACCGCGCCGTGCAGCTTGAGGGCCAGCCAGAAATATCAGGACAAGTAAGCGGCATAGGGGAATGATGGAAATCGATGGAATGTGAACTATGAAAGAATACCGTTTCCGAGTTGCCAACCTGGATTGTGAGAATGACGCTGCGCGTTTGCGTCGGTCGCTCGCATCTCAGTCGGATGTCGAGTTGCTTCAAATCCTGGCTTCTTCGGGAACCGTTCGTATTCGAGCCGAGGAACAGAAAGTCTCGCAAGATGACCTCGAAGGCCAGCTTCGTGAGTTTGGTTTCCCCGTTCAGAAACGGGGTGAAACCGCTGAACCGCCGCCGTTCTGGAAAGACCCGAAGGTTCTTTCCTCGCTAATCTCAGGCGTGCTGCTGCTTGTCGGTTGGTTGCTCGGTTACGCCCTTCCTGATTGGCTGCCGCTGACGCTGTATACGCTCAGTGTTCTGGTCGGCGGATACTATTTCGGTCGCGAAGCAATTGAAGAAGTGCTCTTCGAGCGGCGGATTGACATTGAGCTGCTGATGACGGTCGCCGCCATTGCGGCCTACGTGCTCGGCCAACCTGCCGAAGCGGCGATGCTGGTGTTTCTGTATTCGATCAGCGAGGCGCTCGAAGGATACACGGAATCGAAGACACGGTCGGCGGTTCGAGCGCTGATGGACTTGGCGCCCAAGACCGCCTTGCTGCTTATCGATGGAAAAGAACGCGAGATTCCTGTCGAAGACCTGCGGGTCGGCGACATGTTTCTCGTCAGGCCGGGGCAGGCAGTGGCGACTGACGGCGAGGTGGCTGCTGGTCGCTCAAGCCTTAATCAGGCTCCTGTGACCGGTGAGAGCCTTCCGGTCGAGAAGCAACCCGGCGAGACGGTTTTTGCAGGCAGCATAAATGGTGAAGGCTCTCTGGAGGTAAGGGCGACGAAGGCGTTTGCCGAGAACACGATTTCACGCATCATCCAGATGGTCGAAGAGGCTCAGGAACGCAAGGGGGAAAGCCAGCGGTTCATCGAGCGATTTGGCTTCTGGTACAGCCCCGCCGTTCTACTGATTGGCTTCCTGCTTGCGGTTATTCCGGCCTTGTGGTTTTCCACATCCGGGACAGACTGGACGATCCGTGCCACGGTGTTCGTTGTCGCGGCGGCTCCGTGTGCCCTAGTTATTTCTATCCCGGTGACACTTGTCGCCTCGCTCGGCACGGGGGCGCGGAATGGGGTGCTGATCAAAGGGGGCATATACGTCGAGCAACTGGCGCGTATCAGGGTTGTAGCCCTGGACAAGACGGGCACGATCACCCGAGGTCAACCGGAGGTCACGGAGGTCATTTTGGCCGAACAGGATGAGTCGATTCCCCCCCGTCAGGAGATCCTCGCTGTGGCGGCAGGCATTGAACGGCTGAGCCAACACCCATTAGCGCGAGCCATCCAGAGCTACGTTGAGGCGGAAGGAGTCGACCCCGCTGAAATTGCAGCGTTCAATTCTCTGACCGGTGCGGGGGCTTCGGCGACCTTCAATGGAACAACGCTGCACATCGGCAAGCCAAGTTTGTTCGAAGATCAGCTTGGTATTAGTCTTGATCCGCTTTGGGAGCAGATAGTCCGCCTCCAGGCCGAAGGCCAGACGGTTGTGGTTTTCGGAGACGACCGCATCCCGTGGGGGCTGTTCGCCATCCGCGACAATATCCGCCCAAAAGCCCGTCAGGCCATTGATGACTTGCGCAGGACTGGAGTAGAGAAAGTGGTCATGCTCACCGGTGACAACGAGCGCACGGCCCAGGCGATTGCCAAAGAGGCCGGCATCGACGACTGCTATGCCGACCTAAAGCCGGAGGACAAGGTCGCAAAGGTGCGTGAACTCGCCCGAAGCCTCGGACATGTCGTGATGGTAGGAGACGGAGTCAATGACGCCCCGGCGCTGGCTGAAGCCACGGTCGGCGTGGCAATGGGGGCGGCTGGCACCGATGTGGCTTTGGAAACAGCGGACGTGGCACTGATGGCCGACGACCTGGAGAAGCTGGTTTACGCCCTACACTTGGCCCGCCGTAACCAGCGGGTCGTTCGACAGAACCTCGTCTTGTCGGGGCTGGTGATCAGTGTGCTGGTTGTCGGGGCGGTGGCCGGTTGGTTCTCGCTCCCGATCGCCGTGCTTGGACATGAACTCAGTGAGTTTCTGGTAATCGGCAACGGTCTACGGATGCTAAGGGACTGAGAAAGCGGATGAGAATGAGCGATGTACGCTGCGTTTTTGCCTGACAGGAATACATCATGCGAACAATCATAATCAACGCACTGCCAGTTGCGATATTTATGCTGCTTGCGAGCTGCGGTCCGGAGACAGGAACGCAGGAGGGGCATTCTGTGGGTCACGAGGCCGTGATTGTGTTGACCGATGCGATTTATGAAGAGCACGTGTTGCGTAGCAATGAGCCAGTGCTGGTTGACTTTTGGGCGGCTTGGTGCCAGCCGTGTCTGGAGATGAAACCTATCATCCGGGAACTGGCGGAAGAGTACGATGGACGGGTCAAGATTGGACAAATGAATGTAAAGGACAATCCATTCACGACCGCGAAATACGAGATCGAGGCGATACCGGCACTCCTGCTCTTTCAGGACGGAAAACTCTTCAGGCGAATCAATGGCAGCAAAACGAAAGACGAGTTGGTTCGCCTACTGGAATCGGTACTCGTGCCAGCGGATCGAACCGCTGTTGAAAAATAGCGACGAGGCGGTTACTCGTCATACCCGTGGAGACCAGGACTTGGATCTGGTCTGAACGACAGCGGTGTTCGACAGAAATAATGTTCATCCTACGCCATTTCATATTTCTCCGATCAAATAGATTCTCAGCCACGGGAAAGTGATGATTGGAATCGGTGGTGACGACAAACTGGCGTTTGACCTTGGAAATCAGGCCTTCTTCACGCATGGTCCGCCGCACCGATTCGAGGCAGCATCGCAGGTTTTGTTCCAAGATGTCTTCAAGAACTTTGCGATAACAGTAGACGGAGTCGCTATCACGATACGCCTCGTGGATCTGTTCGCGGTGCTTTTCGATCCAGGCGTACTTTAGTTGCGATCCATTGTACTGCTCAACGTCAAAATATCTTTTTCTCCAGGTGACTGGTCGTTGTTGCCTTAGGACGCTGTACGGCTAGGGTTTGTTTTGTGCCAAGGGACGGTGATTGGACACGCAATGGAGCCGACAGAGGTCTCTTGTCTCATGGCCATGAGACGGATTGACGGGAGCCTGGAACCGCACGCAGGCCCCAACTGTTCAACACGCGATTTGCGCATTGCCCGCGCAGAGAATCACAACGTCAACCGCGCCAAGAGAACTCAACACTGGAACGCAGTCACGGGTGGTGGGGCGTGCGAAGAGGCGTCCGCCAGATTGTTGGCCACAAGCAATTCGGTCGCATCAGCCCAGGCAAAGAGCAGATCGTTTTGCGTCAGCCGTTGCTCTGACGTGTCAACAGATGCAACGATTGTCGTCGCCCGGTGGTACTCGCATGCTGGACATTCGCAAGGGGTGCAGTCTTTCGCATCGCCGCAGCACGCGTCGTCGTGGGTCGAAATGCCGCACTGGCAGAACGCACTGGGCACCCACGCCAGCGGCGCAGCGATCAGGACCAGCAAAGCTGCCGTCAAAGAGAATGCAGCTCGGAATTTACTCGCGGAACTGGTCATACTCCAAATAGTCTCCCATACGCCCGGCTGACGCGTCAAGGGCTGAGGCGGCTGAGCCGAGACCGTCAGACCGACGAAACAGGGGCCGGGCGGCGCATCAGGAAAATGTCCCGAAACAACGAGGAAGAGATCAGTAACAATCTCCGCGTAAACTATATATCTACAATTCATCCTTCTCGTTATGGCCTCCTGGGTGGTGCCTTTCGCTTGATGCTCAAGAAACGCAATCATCCGCATGCGGCAGGAACTCAATGCTTCCAGTGACGACATCGTAAATCGCACCGATGATCGCAACTCGACCTTCCTGATGAAGAGTGCTGATCAACTGACTTCGCAACAGAGCCGCTTCGGCCATAGCGCGGACCTGGCGACCGAGGTCACGGGTCAGGCGCTGGCCGCTACGGAACCGCTCATTGCCGTCACGGAGTATTTGCAGTACTTTCCGAGGAGTGAGAGTACATTGAAGCACTCGGGTGGAAAAGTCCACGTACTGAATCTGATCCCTAAACTGATACTTATTCTTGAACCCTATTAAGCTCACCTGCACGCCTCGCGCCGGTGCTGTCTCCTCGGAGAAATCTCGCAAGAGATCGAGTATATCCGGGTCTATGTAGTCCGTGTTCTGAGCGTTGAACAGCACCTGGCCTTCGCGCGGCACTGCATCAAGGACTTTCAACAAGGCGGCCCGATTGAGAAAGCTTACCTGGTTGGCGAGCTCGATGTGCAGGACGTCGCAGCCCACGTGCTTCTCAACAAAGCGACGGATCGGGCGGCGCAGGTTGCTGTTGAGAATGAAGCCAAGGCTAACCGCTAATCCGATCAGAACCCCGACCAGCAAATCGGTTAGAACGATGGCCGCTACCGTCAGAGCGAAGGGGATGAACTGATAGCGGCCTTCATCCCACATCCGCTTTATCAACTTTGGACTGGCGAGTTTGAAGCCCGTAACCAGCAAGACAGCGGAATCATGTTCAGCCACATCGGAAACAACATGACGCTCACGAGTAGTAGTGCCCCATGCACGATTGTGGCCAGCTTTGTCTGACCTCCGGCATGGACATTGACGGAGCCACGGATGACGACAGACGTGATGGGAATTCCGCCGATCAAACCCGCGACCGTGTTGCCGATACCCTGATCCAGCAGTTCGCGGCTCGGAGGGGATCTGCGTTGTTGCGGGTCGAGCTTATCGACCGCCTCGAGGTTCAACAGCGCCTCCAACGACGCCACGATGGCGATGGTTAATCCGGCCATAGCTTAATGCCGTACTCCTCATTGGATGTCAACATGTCTGGAATCGGAATTCTTCGTTCACTTGGCTCGATAGGTCAAGAGTCGCAGGGCGTTAAAAACCACAAGCAGCGTTGAACCTTCGTGGAACAGGACTGCGGCGCCCATTTGCAGTCCGAGGATTGTCGCGGGGATCAGGAACGCCACCATACCAAGACTGAACCACAGGTTCTGTCGAATGATTCGGCTTGTTTGACGGCTCAACCCGACCGCGAAGGGGAGGTGATTCAGGTCGTCCGCCATCAACGCGACATCCGCAGTTTCCAGAGCAATGTCCGAACCGGCCGCACCCATTGCGATGCCAACCGTCGCATTTGCCATTGCGGGCGCATCGTTTACGCCGTCGCCGACCATCGCCACGCCCTCTTGCTTGCTGAGCTTCTTGATCGCCTCGACTTTGTCGTCCGGCATCAAGTCCCCCCAGGCTTCGTCGATTCCAACTTCATTGGCGACGGCATCGGCGACCTGTTGATTGTCGCCAGAAAGTATGATCATCCGCTGGATGCCAAGCTCTCGCAGGCGGGCAATCACGTTCTTGGCCGCTTCTCGCGGCGTATCCATCAGACCCAAAACACCAAGGTAGGTATCACCGCGACGCACGATCATCGTCGTGCGGCCGTCAGCTTCCAGTGCTTCGACTCGCTCCCGCAGCTCTTCAGGAAGCGGCGGTCCATCAACTTCTCCAAACAAGTCGTCTTTGCCAATGTACACCGCCTCGCCGTTGATGTTGGCTTTGACGCCACGCCCCGTGATGGATTGTAAATCGTGGGCCTGAATCACCGATTCGCTGTCGAGGCGTTCGCGTCCACCACGTACGACCGCGGCGGCAAGGGGATGGTCACTGAGTTCTTCCACGGCGATGGCAACCTGCAACAACTCATCCTCGGCGACGCCATCTGAACTCACAACGTTGGTTAGCCATGGCTTGCCTTCGGTCAACGTGCCGGTCTTGTCGAAGGCGATGGCGTGGAGCCTTCCCAGATTCTCCAGCGGACCACCGCCTTTGACGAGCACTCCGCCCCGAGCCGCGCGCGNGATGCCGCTGAGAACCGCGCTTGGGGTCGAAATTGCCAGAGCGCAGGGACTAGCCGCCACCAACACCGCCATCGCGCGATAGAAAGATTTGGTGAATGGCTCGTCGATTATTGTCCAGGCGAATAATAGCAAGACAACCAACGTCAATGCTGCCGGAACGAAGTAACGCTCGAATTTGTCGGTGAACAGTTGCGTGGGCGACTTTTGGGTCTCGGCCTCATTCACCATTTGTACGACGCGGGCCAGCGTGGATTCACNGGCGATCTTGGTCACCTGAATCTCCAGAGCGCCACTNCCATTGATGGTNCCGGCGAAGGCGCGATATCGGGCGTCGAGCCGGTCGGCATTCTCCGTCGCCTCTTGCAGATTATCGACGGCCTGTTTATCCACAGGGACGCTCTCGCCGGTAATCGGGGCCTGATTGACGCTGCTCTGCCCCTTGACGACAAATCCGTCGNCGGGAATACGTTCATTGGGTTTGACAATCACTACGTCCCCGACCTGGAGTTGCTCCACGGGTAATTCTTGGGTGCTGCCTTCACGGCGGACCAGTGCGGTTTGAGGAGCAAGTTCGGCGAGGGCTTCAATNGCCCTCTTAGCCCGGCCCATGGCATAATGTTCGAGTGAGTGACCGAGGCTGAAGAGAAATAGCAGCAAAGCGCCCTCAAACCATTCTCCGAGCGTAGCCGCNCCGATGGCCGCCACCAGCATCAGGAAGTCGATCTCAAAACGGCCAGCACGAATATTCTCAATTGCTTCGCGAAACGTAAAAAAGCCGCCGAAGAAGTAAGCGGCCAAGAATAGGCTCCACGGTGCCCATNGATTCACANCAGCGAACGATAGCAGCCATCCGATGAGCAGCAGCCCGCCGCAAAGCGCGGCAAANCCCAACTCCGTTCTTTCACCCAATAGGCCATCATGTTCGTGATCGTGTTCTTTCGCGACAGGTCGGTCATCGGCTTCCGTTAGTTCGCCGTGTGTCGCCTTCTGTNCTCTCTTTTCAACNGTTTGCACACCGATTTTCGCTACCGCGATTCGGATGGCCTCTTCGTCGGTAGATCGGCGGTCAAACTCAATGCGCAGCACNCCGGCCGGGGAGACCGCGGCTTCCAGCACGCCTTGGATTTGNTTCGCCCGTGCCTCGGCCGTGCGNGCCTGACGGGCATGCATCGGTTTTGAATTGAGCAAAAAGTGTCCGAACCGCTGGTCAAGATCTGCTCCTGCCCGTTTGGCCAGCGCCCGCACCTCGCCGAGGGAAATGCGGTTGGGATCAAAATGGATACAGATTTGATCCTGCCCCATGCCGATCGTGTTTTTGACATGTGCGGTCTCAATTCCTTCTTTTGCTGTCAGCAATTCTGTTAGGCGCAGGACGCACGCGTCACGGGCATCTGGAATTNCCGGNAGGACCAGACCAATCTCAATCAGCGTCTTTGCACTCATCCTAGTTTCCACACCGGTTTTGTCCTTCAGGCTGGGTTGAAGAAGTTGTCGGACCCAATCCACGCCATCNCACGTATACTATCACGAATGTACAAAAAGGGCAAGGNATGATTAGGCCGCCCNTCGTTGCTCGCGGCTATTGCCGTCCGCATTGGGAGCGTCTTGCCTTATAATACATGTTTGTCGCGGACGAGGGCGCGCGTGATGGAATCTTGCACGCAGCGTTTCCCAATCCAGAATAAGTGCCCCACCTGTCACTTCATGTTGCTTCTTCCAATTCATCAGCAATGCCAGGCAGGCGTGATCGATGTAGCTTAGCCCCTTGAAATCGACGTGCAGGACGACGCCAGGCGGGACCGCCTCGAGTGCCGCCGCCCACTTCGGCAGAAGGATGAACGTCGCGGAACCTTCCATTGTCAAGTTATCAATTGTGTTACTTGCAGTGCCTTTTTCGTTGATTGGCTCTTTCTTGCTGATCTATATGCTTGGCTATAACATGAGCGTTGCCGTGTGGGTTGGCATCATTGCGCTTGCGGGTGTCGATGCAGAAACCGGAGTCGTGATGTTGTTGTACTTAGATGTGGCATACCACAAATGGAAAGACGAAGGGCGGATACATAGATTTGACGACACTGAACACGCAGTCATGGAAGGCGCGGTGTAGCGCGTGCGACCAAATGCGACCAAATGCGACCAAATGCGACCAAATGCGACCAAAGATGATGACGGTTATGGCGATCTTGATGGGATTGTTGCCGATCATGTGGTCCACAGGCTCAGGCGCCGACGTCATGAAACGTATTGCCGCCCCGATGGTCGGTGGGGTCGTGACGTCATTTGTGTTAGAGCTGCTGATCTATCCTGCCATTTACGCCATCTGGGAATCGTGGACAGATCTGCGAGACATCGATCACACTGCGGAAAAAGGTTGAATCAGGCACAACGTTGCTTTATGAGTCGTGCCGCTGGCTGTTCTCGAACCGCAATGGTCGCTGGATGCGCACTTTGCAAGCCCATTACGTACAGCAGCTTTCGCGAAAGCTGCTCATTTGCAGTCGATTCAGCGTTGCGCTTCAAAATACCCCAGTACGGTATGTGACTTGCAGCTACATCGACGAGAAGCGAGGAACATCGACTGATTCTGAAGTTTGCTCTGCGTCGACGCGCGGAGTTTCGTTATCTCCCATGAACAAGGAAAAACGCTATGAAGACCAATACTATTTTTCGATCACGGTTCAGCATCTGTGCAGGCGCTGGAGGCATTCTCCTCTCACTGCTTGCTGTCTCGTTGCAATCGCCTGCACTTGGGCAGAACAACTCGAAAGCAGGTGGCCAGAACGACAAGAAAATGTCGATGGAATGCCCCATGATGACTGGCCTGAAGGGAATCAGTTTGACCGCTGACAGTCCGCCGTTGCTGATGGCTAGAGCGAGTGAGTTGAAATTGACAGATGAGCAACAGCAGAAACTGAGAGCTATTACCCAGGAAGCTCAGAGTAAGGCAGCGGAAGTGTTAACCGAAGATCAGCGGTCAATGCTTGGCAAGTCGTCTGGCAAGGCAATGTCAATGATGGAGATCGCAATGATGAGAGCCAAGAAGATGGACGATAGTGAATCTGGCATGATGTGCCCCATGTGCAAGAAGAAGATGGAAGGCATGATGAAAGGAAAGATGAAGAAAAATACGAAGGAGCCGAATGGCAAGACAAAAACACAGTAGCCGTGTCGCGTCAGGCAAAGCACCACTGCCACTTTTCACCGCAGCAGTGTAGCGACGAGTTGGCAGTGCGTTTGTTTACATACCGTCCTTGGGTGGCCGAAAGACTGTGCGGACTCTCTTTGGCGGGCGAAGTGGCTAATTAGTGACTATTCTAAACCGGAAAAACTGTGATGAAAACTAAGAAAGAGATCATCTTAATCACGGGAAGTAGCGGGCGGCTTGGATCGGCGACGGTTAAGCGGCTTGCTGAGCGTTTCCAGGTGATCGGATTTGACCGTGCAGGTGATCCGCATCCGCCGACGGAGGCGGAATACGTCTGTGTTGACCTGACGAACGATGAGAGTATCGACGCAGGAATACATCGCGTTCGTGAAGGATACGGAACAAAAATTGCGTCGGTCGTACACTAATACTATGCTGCGTACTACGACTTCTCGGGAGATCCGAGTCCGAAGTATGAAGAAGTCACAGTTCGCGGAACGGAGAGACTGCTTCGTGCATTGCGTGAGTTTGAAGTGGACCAATTCATCTTCTCCAGCACGATGTTGGTTCATGCTCCCTGCGAGCCGGGCGAGCGGATCGATGAAGATTGGCCGCTTGATCCCAAGTGGGACTATCCCAAGTCGAAGGTCGCTACCGAGCAGGTCATTTCTAAGAATCGGTGTGCGATCAAGTCTATCAATCTCAGAATCGCCGGTGTCTATGACGACGATTGCCATTCAATTCCCTTGGCAAATCAGATAGCGCGGATCTACAAGCGGAAGTTGACAAGTCGAGTCTATCCAGGAGATCCATCCCGCGGTCAAGCATTCGTTCATTTAGACGACGTCGTCGACGCCGTCTACCGATGCATCGACCGTCGCGAGTAATTATCAGATGAATCAGTGTTTCTTATCGGAGAACCGAAAACGCTCGGTTGCACGGAATCGCAGTCAGAATTCGGACGATTGATTCATGGTGAGCCTTGGGAAACGACCGTGATCCCGAAGTCGGTTGCCAAGACGGGTGCGTGATTTCAAGATCACATGCCGTTCGCGGAGGAGCCTTTCATCAAGCCGTGGATGGTTGACTTGGCGGACGATCACTATGCGCTTGTCATCACCCGTGCGAGCGATGCACTGGGCTGGCAACCTAGCCGTTCATTGCGTGAAACGCTGCCCACTATGGTTGCCGCGCTGCGACGTGATACTTCGACTTGGTACCGCGACAACGGTCTTGTACCGCCATCCTGGGTAAAGCACGAAACGACCGCAGCCCTAGATAGTACGGACATTCGGATGATATCTGTAACGAATGCTGACAGTCAGATAAAGCCGGCGAAGTTGGTGGCTTTTTCCTCGTAGCGAGTGGCCACACGTCGACAGCGTTTGATTCTCCCTAAGAACCGTTCGATCTGGTTGCGATGTTTGTAGATCTTCCGATCATATCGCCTGCTCCAGTTGCGAGACGCTTTTGAACACGCCATTCCGGATACGGTCCTGGGTAATGTCGCGGAACCAGCGTTCGATGACGTTCAGCCACAAACTGCTTGTCGGTGTGAAGTGAATGTAAAATCGCTTGTGACGCTTCAGCCAGTTCTGCACCTTGGGGTGCTTGTGAATGGCGTAGTTGTCCACAATTAAATGCAGGTCCAACTCGGGGGGCGTCTGCTTCAATCCCCACCATTCGTTTCTCGGCAAATCGATTTTGCCACGTACCGACAGTTCGCCTGGTACAACCGAGTTCCACTGCAATGTCTTTATTCTCGCGACCTTGAGCTGCCGCGAGAATCATCTTGGCTCGCAGTACCAGTCGGGCTGGCGTGCTCCGCCCCCGCGACCACGTAGTCAGCAATATTCGTTCTGCAGCTGTCAATGTGACAGCAATTGCAATACGCACGTCTCAATTCTCCTTATCTGGAAAATCAGACGACAACTCTACCAAATAAGTTCCCACAATTTTAAATCACTACACTAGTCGTGAGAGTCTGGCCATTCAGGTGGGAACACGGCTGACTGGAGATGATGTGGTGGCAGCTCTGGATCGCGTCAAAGCGGCTCGAGACTGTCCTCAGTCAATCCGTGTGGATAACGGGCCCGAGTTCATTTCAAAGAGTTTGGACTGATGGGCTTACTTCAACAACGTTACTCTGGATTTCAGTCGGCTGGGAAAACCGACCGATAATGCGTATATTGAATCGTTCAACGGGCGGGTTCGTCAGGAATGTTTAAACCAGCATTGGTTTTTAAGCCTGACAGACGCTCAGGAACAAGTTGACCAGTGGCGGCTGGACTACAACGAAAACCGCCCGCACAGCTCACTGGGAAATCAGACCCCGGTGGAGTTATCGGGTAGGAGGGGGAATTTCTTCCCCCGTCCTCCCACACCACCGTGCGTACGGTTCCGTACACGGCGGTTCCCTTTAACGCTGCAGCTCTTGTACTTTATCGATGAGGCATACGAGACCAAGTTGACTCAGTACACGCGTTGGGACCGCCTGGTTCATGTGGCTCGCGCCAGCATTCCACCAGGGACCTCGGCCATTCGTCGCGCTGATCCACGCCCGTTGGGGCGTGAGACCACGGCGAATCAGTTGCTTCTCCCGAGTTTTAACCCGTTTCCACTGCCGCCACAGGATGACACGCAGTTTACGACGCAGCCATTGATCGAGATTCGCAAAGATTCCCCGCACTTCTGATTTCCGGTAGTACGCCACCCAACCCGTCAGTACCGGGCGCAGTTCGCTGATCGTACGACGCAGGCTGCGTCCCCGACCGGAGCGGAACAGTTCCCGCAGGCGCCCTTTGAATCGTTTCACCGATTCGCGGGCCACCTTAAATCGAGGTTGGAAGTGGTGCGTGAACGAGTATCCCAGGAACTTGCGGTTCCAGGGACGCCCTACCGCGCTCTTCGTCCGGTTCACCACCAGACGAAGTCGGCAAGTCAGGAAACCTGTGATCGAAGCCAGTACCCGTTCCCCTGCGCGGCGACTACGAACATAAATGTTGCAGTCGTCAGCGTAGCGGACAAAGCGATGTCCCCGTCGTTCCAATTCCCGATCGAACTCGTCGAGCAGGATATTGGATAACAGCGGCGAGAGCGGTCCCCCTTGCGGGGTTCCTTCGCTGCGTGGGCTGACGACGCCCCCTTCCATGATCCCTGCCTGTAAATAGGCTCGAATCAGTTTCAGGATGCGTCGATCCTTGATCCGTTGTGCCAGACGTCCCATCAGTACATCATGGTTCACGCGGTCAAAGAACTTTTCCAGATCCAGGTCGACAACCCAACGTTGGCCGGCTGCAATGTGCGCTTTGGCTCGATCCAGCGCCTGATGGGCGCTACGACCCGGACGGAAGCCGAAGCTGCTTTCCGAGAACGTGGGATCATATAACCGCGTTAGCACCTGCAACAGTGCCTGTTGGATCAGTCGGTCCATGACCGTTGGTATGCCCAGCATCCGCATCCCTTTCCCTCCCGGTTTGGGGATTTCCACCTTCCGAACGGGATCAGGACGATAAGTTCCGCTGAGCAGTTCCTCCCGAATCGCTTCCCAGCGCTGGCAACAGCGATCCCACAGTTGATCAACGGTCACACCGTCGACGCCGGGGGCTCCCTGATTACGAACCACACGCCGGTAAGCAGTCAACATGTTTTCTCGACTGAGTACCTCCTCTAAAGTAAAGAACGCTGGTAGTCTGATGGGATCAGTCCTTGCCGAGTCCGTTTGACGCGCAGACGACTTACCCTGGGCGGTTCCGCCGCCTGCTCTCGATCGTTGCTCAGGCATCTCAGCCTTCGGTCTGCGTCTGTTATCGGACATCGAAATTTCTGCATCAAACAGGTTAAAAGGTTCGGCCCTTCACGCCACTCAATACAGCGCTACTATGGCCTCGGCTGACTTCTGAAACGGCATCGCGACTCCTTGCAGAGGCACTAGCCAGACGGCACCGTTTCAGATCTCTCAGGGTAAGACGCGTGACTTTCCTCCCATATACCCGCCACATATACGGTGTCCTTCCGGTAAGCGTGCATGATTCTATTTTTTGAATCTGCTATCGTGAGCGGTTTCTCTTATCAGGAGGTCGGCGATGGCGAATCAGAATCAGCGTGCACTGCCCCCGGATCTGGCCAGGGTTCGGGAGCGACTGGCGGCGTGGCGGCAGACAAAACAGCCCGGGGCGCGGATTCCCGAAAGCTTGTGGGAAATGGCGGTCAGGCTGGCTGGCAAATATGGTGTGACACGCACCGCCCGGTCGCTGAAGCTCGACTACTATGCGTTGAAGAAGCGGGTTTTCCTGGCGGAAGGGCAGCCAGCGGAGAACGGCTCGGCATTTGTCGAATTACCGTCCGTCTCTGCCCCGGCTTCCGCATGCGTGATCGAGTGGGAGGACCATGCCGGAATTTTGCGGGTCCATCTGACAGGTTATCAGGCCGCCGATATCGCGGTGGTGGGACGCAGCCTGCGAGGTTCAAACTGATGCTGGCCATTACACCGCAGATGAAGATCCTGGTCGCCACCCAACCGGCGGATTTTCGCAGGGGCATCGATGGGCTGACACGGTTGTGCAAAGACACCCTGGGTGAAGACCCCTTCGCGGGGACGGTGTTTTGCTTTCGCAATCGCAGAAAGACGGCCATCAAGGTGCTGGTGTATGATGGCCAGGGTTTCTGGCTCTGTCACAAGCGTTTTTCCGAAGGGCGCCTTCACTGGTGGCCCGACACGCGAGATGCCGCAACGCAACGCCTGGCTGCTCATCAATTGTCGGTTCTGTTCTCGGCCGGCAACCCGGAGCGAACGGGAGCTGCCCCCGATTGGCGGCCCGTGGGCCCCCAGGCTTGATCGTCGCATCAGGCAATTGCTCTTGCCACGCTGCGACAATCAGGGTATTCCTTCACTGAGCGAACGGACTTGGAGGCTCTGTGTTTGCCACGGATGGTGGATCATGAATCGGAAGAAACCGGAGGTCATGGAAGTGGATCACAAACGACTCCAGGATGTGGCGGACCGCGCCAGGCAATCGCTGGCTCNTCAAGATGCGGAGNTGATCGAGCGGGTTTTTGAATCCTATGAATATGTGGCGGGCCTGATTCAAGAAAAGAACATGTCNATCGGCCGGCTGCAGAAGATGCTGTTCGGCGCGAAGACGGAGAAGACCAGACAGGTCGTGGGNAATTCTGATCAGGCCGATGCCGAGCCGAACTCCGGNAAATCCGTGGAGCNTACCGGGGACGCGGGCGAAACCGAGTCCGACGAANCCGACAAAAAGCNGAACGGCAAACCACCTCCCAGAGGCCACGGTCGAAACGGAGCCGACGCNTATCGCGGNGCCGAGCAGATCGAAATNNCTCACNNCTCGCTTCACGTCGGCGATCCTTGTCCGGAATGCGGGAAGGGAACCCTCTATCAAAAGCCGCCCCGCACTGTGGTGCGGATCACAGGCCAGGCTCCGCTGGGTGCCAGGACCTATGCACTGGAACGCCTCCGCTGCGGTCTGTGCGGCGAGGTCTTCACGGCCGCGCTTCCCCAGGAAGCCNGCCGCGAGAAATACGATGCCAGGGCCGGTGCGATGATCGGCCTTTTAAAATATGGAAGCNGGCTTCCCTTCAACCGCCTCCAGGGCCTGCAGGGGAACCTGGAAATTCCTCTGCCGGCCTCGACTCAGTGGGATGTGNTTTCCACTTTTGCCCCTCTACTCAATCCGGCTTTCGAAGACCTCATGCGAGAAGCCGCTCAGGGANCGATTCTCTACAACGACGACACAACCGTGAAGATTCTGACCCTGATGGGNGAACGCCGGATTCCCTTCGNGGACAATCCGGACCGCACCGGTCTGTTCACGTCCGGCGTGATTTCCACGCGGGATGGTCGCCGCATTGCGTTGTTTTTCAGCTCGCATCGGCACGCCGGCGAGAANCTGGCCGAGGTACTCAAGCAGCGCGCAGCCGAACTTGAGTCTCCGATCCAGATGTGCGATGCGCTCGCGCGGAACATGCCCCGGGAACTGGGGACGATCGTCGCCAACTGCCTGGCCCATGCCCGCCGGCAGTTCGTGGAGATTCACGATCTGTTTCCCGCAGAGTGCGGCCANGTGCTCGAAGCATTGAAGATCGTCTATAAAAATGATGCCGCTGCCCGGAAGGAGGGGCTGTCTTCCGAAGNACGTCTGGAGTTACATCAAGCCCACAGCCAACCGGCGATGACGGAATTGAAGAGTTGGCTGCATCGGCAGTTCGACGAAAAGCTCGTCGAGCCGAACTCGGCTCTGGGCACCGCCGTCAATTATCTGCTCAGACACTGGGAGAAGCTGACGCTCTTTCTGCACAAAGCCGGAGCCCCGCTGGACAATAACATCTGCGAGCGGGCTCTGAAAAAAGCGATCTGCCATCGCAAGAATTCGCTTTTCTATCGCACGCAAAATGGGGCCCGCATCGGCGACATGTTCATGAGCCTGATCCACACCTGCGAGCTCAATCAGGCGAACCCCTTCGATTATCTCACCGAACTCTTCCGTCATCCCAGCGAAGTCGCCGCCCATCCCGAACGGTTCCTGCCCTGGAACTACCGCCAGACAATCGCTGAACTCCCCAACGCTGCTTGAGCCCCCGCCGCCAGCTGGCCCCCGCTTCCCAACCGGCTCACCAAAAAATCACACCGGAAAGATTTTGCACGCTCACCGGAAGGACACCTTCCTTTGCGGTCAACAACTCGGTTAGTCGCTGAACACAGGCATCTCGTATATCCGACACACTGGGCAGAACCAGGTCAATATTTTTTCTCATCTTATCAGTCATCGTACTGTCCTATTAAATTGATTCTTCGCTGATGCTGCGCCCATTCCGGTCTTAATCCGTTTCAAGCCGTCGCCGTTGTAATACCAGCCACGGCAAATTCGACAACGAATGTCGAAGCACCGACAAGTAGAAACTATGCCGCTCTCGACCATTCGCAGTCATCACCGCCTACGTTGTCCTCGAACTGTTGGAAATTAGACGACTGCGGCGGCCGCGGGGGGGAGCTGTGAAACCTTGCGTGCAATGTATCCCAATCCAGCACGAGTGCGCCGCCCGTTGCTTGGTGCTGCTTTTCCCAATCCATCAAGTGTTGGAAGCAGGCGTGGTCGATGTAGCTCAAGCCTTTCAAGTCGATGTGCAGGACTGTACCCGACGGCACTGCTTCCAATGCCGCCGCCAACTTCGGCAGACGGATGAAGGTCGCCGAACCTTCCAGCACTAGCGTTCTACGATCACCGTCCGGGTCGCAGCGATGGGAAATTGAAAGCCTGGAAAACGTATAAATTAACTTTATGATAGAGAATCCGATTCCAACTAATACCCCTGTGAGCAAGTCCAGCGTCACCACAGCACAGGCCGTGACGACACAGATGATTCCCTCACTCCGACTTTCTTGCCACAACGCTCGAATCGCACGAATCCCTAGCAGTTTGACGCCGGTTAACACGAGTAGTGCGGCAAGAGCGGACGTAGGCAACATTCGAAGCAATTGG
>PAJV01000026.1 GCA_002706765.1 Gimesia sp. | reverse complement strand
CACAATGGTGGTCAGTTTCAAGGAAATGGAAACGGTGGATACACACCTCCACAGCAGCAGTCGAACCCGCTCGTCGGAAAATGGTACCTGCAGGATAACCTGAACGGAATACAAATTCAGATCGCCGTCGCCTTCGGTGCTCAAGGGGAGTTTGCGATGGAAGTTCTGGCAGTCGATTCCTATGGCCAACAGAATCATAATTCCGACAATGGAACTTACAGAGTCAGCGGNAANACACTGNTCGTGAACACCAGCGATGGTGCGGAACAGTCAAAGTTCTGGTTTGAAAATGGTGTNCTCTATGTGCAACTGGTTGCTGATGGAACTACCATGGCTTTCCAGAAAGCATCGTGAGTCTGGATGAAAGAGGTTGGTTGTGGAAAGCCCTCGTTCTTCGTGAACGGGGGCTTTTTTGTGGTCTGAAACATTCTCTGCAAAAAACTGTCCAATTGTCGTCACAAACGAGCTGCAGACCGGTATGGGAAGGCGNACACAACTCTTTCTCTTTAAGGAATACGACGATGAAAACTCCTNGCTGCACGACACGATCGAAGTTTACGTTTCTCGCCTGCTTCAGCTGCCTCATGCTCGCGAANTCGTTCTTTTACACGGCAAAAGCCGCCTCTTCTCGTCAGAANTTTCACATGAAACAGGTGAAGCTCTACGATTCGAACGGTTTCAAACAACCCNTCGTTACNCGGACCTTTCTCATGCCGGCAGACTGGNAGGTTGCCGGNGGAGTGAAGTGGAATACGCACTACGACCNGAANCAGCCNGCNTATTTCGANAGTTTTTCCGCGNTGAGCCCGGATGGNCAAGTCGGCTTTGATCTACTTCCATCNTATTCCTGGATCTGGTNCACCGATCCCTCACTGCGTCAGATGNTGNTTCANANNGGCANNGNCGCNCGTCTGGCNNCACCGCTNGATGCANTNGGAGTNGTGCAGNAATANATCATCCCGAACTANCGNCCGGGAGCCNTCAGTNGTTTCNGTAAANCCNCGNCCNGATCTTGCCAACGCACTGCGTCAACANTTGATCAAACTGGGTTTAGCNCAACTGGAAGCCAATGGTTGCCGGGTGACTCTGGATTTNGTTGAAGCACGAATCGCGTATACTCAAAACGGAGTACGGTATGTGGAGTCAGCAGTCGTTCAATTGTTCCGNAGCGACTTTNCTTCCACCGGCATGCAGNCCTTTACNGCTTCGAACATGTTCCTNTTCAAGGCTCCNGAAAAAGAATGGGANGATCATCAGATCATCTACGCTACCGCATTGAGTTCGATGCGACAGAATCCCGCCTGGCTGAAAGCCATCAACCAGTTCCATAAGAACATGGCACGNATTCGTCAGCAGGGGGCCGTTCGTCGTCAGCAGATCATGAATCAGATGTACGAAGAAATGCGTGAGTCACAGCAGAAATCCTGGGAACATCGGCAGGAGTCCATCGATCATGTCGCTCGGGAATTCAGCGAATCCATNCGTGAAGTCGAAACGTATCATGACCCGGAAACGGGATATGATGTGGAACTGCCACAGGACTACGAGTACGCTTTTTCCAACGGGCTCGGTGACTATATCATCACAAACGATCCATTGTACAACCCGAATCAGGATCTNCTGGAGAGTAACTGGCATCCACTACAGGCGGCTCCCTGATGAGTCGCCTGGGGNGGAATCCGAGATTCCTTATTTTCAGAATCGGCCCGGTAAAGAGACGGGGGCAAGCCGATTCGAAGAGGTCGCTCAGCTTCAACAGAAGTCAGGGCGGCCTCTTCTCGTTTTCAAACCCTGATTTCAGCGGGGATTTGAAGACCAGTCTGCCGGCAATACATCACGGATCCGTTCCAGCANCTGCAGCTGGGCCAGCTCATCTTCGAGTCGCTCCGGGGTGGTGACATTAACCACGTCTGCGACTTCCGCAACAAGAAACTCAGCAAACCGGACACGAGCCCGGCGCAACTGCTGGCGAGCCTGATCCGCGCGAATCGGTTTGCCGATCTCCTGGCTCAGCCGCTCTGCCAACTCTTCCGAAGAGCAATCTGGATCATCGGTCCGAAATTTCAGGATGCTGTAAGCCACACTTCCTTCGTGGTTCTGCTGATAGTTCTCGAGCTGAGACCAGGCAAGATTCAGAATCTGATCTCTCCAGCTTTCCGTCCAGGCGNCATCTGTTTCGTTTTCAGAGCTGTCCGCATTCAGGTCCAGATCGTAATCGACAGTCCGGCGGACTTTTTGTTTCGCCCACAGGTTACGNACCATGTTGCGAACTGCGACTTTAAGCAGATCTCGGAAACGNCCTTTCTGTGGATCTGCCCCGGCGAAGTCTCCCTGAAGCAGGCGGACCATAACATCCTGAGAAATTTCATCAGCCAGATGCTCGTCACGAGTGATTGCTCTTACGTAGCGACGNATTGCAGGGGAATATCTCATCACCAGATATTGTCTTGCCTCGGCGCTGCCATCCAGCGATTCACCATGAGCCCTTTGGATGACGCTCCAACGTGTTGGCTGTCCGTCGAAACGGGATACAAATTTTTCAGGTTCCAGATCTGACATCTCAATCTTCCAGGGGGGGTACTGTGGTGTGATGGTTTCTGCGTTATGGTTTCTGCGTTATGGTTTCTGCGTTATGGTTTCTGTCAGGGATTCCAGCTACTATTGTGTTCCAGGTTTGGNAGCATCCAACTTCGGTGGTGCTGTGGTGCGTTCTCGTTCGAGGCTGCGCAGCTTCAGTTTATCCAATTCCCCTTCGAGTTGATGTTTCAATGCGACCGTTTTCCAGTACGGGGAATCGTGATCGCTCTCGGTCGCGGTGTCCAGTTTCTCATAAATCTGCAGGCTCTCGTTTAAGATTGTGATTGCCTGTTGCAGCGACTTGAGCTGTTCGGGAGCAGTGGAATGCTGACGATCGCCTTCGAAGAGTAGTTCAGCGTACGATTTGAGTAAACCGGCCAGGATCGACTGTTGCTGTCGGGAATGATCGTTTCGNGCNAGAGCGATGGCCTCGCGTAGATGGTCAGCTGCCNCTTCATGACGAAATCGAAGCCGTTGTACGTCAGCCATCCGTTCGTGGGAGCGCAGATACTGATTGCGGAATTCATTCGGATTGGAGAGAAACANCCTCTCTGAGAAATTCTGGTGTAACTGCGCCGTTTCCAGAGCTGCCTCCAGATCAGGTCTGGCGATCTCCAATGTCATTCGCTGTTCCAGAAACGTCAATAAGGACAGGACGAGAACTGGGCTCTCCGGAATTTCGTGGACCAGNGCCNGTTGTTGTTCGATAGCNTGCGTCAGTACGTAGTCGGCCTTGTCCTGCAGATNTTGCGTCTCAAGTATTCCCGCCAGACGGGATCTGACCTTTGCCTGCTGCCAGACAAGATGCAAGTCTTTGCGGGCGGGTTGCTCGAAGTAGGAAATGGCGTTTTCCAGATGNTCGCCGACGAGGGGTAATCTGTTTTCAAAGGTANCTTTCGGTGATGTTTCAACCACATCCGCCATCAACAGGGACAGTCGCGCCAGGAACTTTTTGAGGGCGGGTTCGTCGCCGGCTTTCTGGAGGTCGCGACTTGCTGTCAT
Organism: Gimesia sp.; assembly: GCA_002706765.1. GTDB lineage: Bacteria > Planctomycetota > Planctomycetia > Planctomycetales > Planctomycetaceae > Gimesia. The sequence goes on along the minus strand of PAJV01000026.1, from coordinate 15,039 downwards.
CAGTTTCTGGCAGCGATCGTAGCATTCCCGGCTGGGAAGCTGTTTCTGATCGAACTGGAGCATCAATCGGTCTGCATTCAGTCTGAGAAGTTGAATCTGGCGATCGGGACGCTGAATGGTGGCCAGTAAATCAGCAGCCTGTTGAACCTGTTTGCGGGCATCATCNTTTTGGCCGAGTTGCTGTTTCAATTGAGCCNGCTGNATCAATATTTCGGCNCGCGGCTGAGCCAGACTGGAGGCTGCAGCCCCCGATTGCTCCAGGTCTGCNTAGAGTTGCAACGTATTATGATAGCTGTCCACAGCCTGCTGGAGACGCACATCGGTNGNAAAGAACGNATCGGANTGAATTTCGGCGATTCTNAAGTAGGCTNGCGCAATNTANTCAGCGAGTGTCNGGTCNGCNGCGACGTCCTGTTCGAGTTGNTGGAGATGNTCNAGTGTTTTTGAAACCAGGTTTTCCTGTTGCTCACTNCCGCCGCGAAGNNGNGCNATNTGNGGAATATGCTCATTCACCAGCCAGTTTCCGAGTTCCTGGCTCCCCTGGAACAGTCGTTCGGATCGATTCAGGGCGACCTGCAGACGATCAACGTGAAATGATACTCCGAGGACTGCCGCAANAATTGCNAGGAAGGAGACGGCTGATAATATCGTGTAGACAGGATGCCGACGAGCCCATTTCAAGCTTTTTTCCCAGTAGGGGGTTCGTCGTGCCTGGATGGGGCGATGATCCAGGAAGCGGCGAATGTCTTCGGCGAGCTCTGCGGCTGTCGCATAGCGTTTTTGGGGTTNCTTCTCGAGACATTTCAGGCAAATGGTTTCCAGGTCAGCGGGGACTCGCGGTTGCAGTTTGCGCGGGCTGATTGGTTCCTCGGTCAAGACCATCATGATTGTCTGCATCAGGTCGGGNGTCTGAAAGGGAGGACGACCGGTCAGGAGCTCATACAGNATCGCTCCAATGGCGTAGACATCGGTGGCCGGCGTAAACTGCTTNACAACACCACTCGCCTGCTCCGGCGCCATGTAACTGGGNGTTCCGATGATTTCGCCGGTTTGTGTATTCTGTTCGTCGCCGCCATGCAGACGTTTCGCCAGACCGAAATCCATTACCTTGATGCTCCCATCCTGTGTCAGCATGACATTGGATGGTTTGAGATCCCGGTGGAGAATTCCNGCCTGATGACACGCCTGGAGTGCTTCGGAGATCGCAAGAACCAATTTTGCTGACTCGATGGGAGATGGCAATTTGTCTCGCAGGGANTCGGACAACGTCACACCATCGATATACTCCATTGCCAGGTAAGGCAGACCGTTCTCCTCCCCNGCTTCATAGATCTGACAGACACCCGAATGAGCTACGGCTGCGACAGCCCTCGATTCNTCTCGAAAGCGTGACAACAGNGAAGGAGAGGTGGCCCCACCCNGGGCAANAANCTTGATCGCGACAAGCCGTTCCAGGTCAAGATGTTGTGCGAGATAGACACANCCCATTCCCCCCTGGCCGAGAATCGAGATCAGACGGAAGCCCGGTATGCTGGGGANCNGAACCCGTGCNACAGCCTCATTTGGCGGTTGATGCTGGCCCGCAACTGTGCCGACGTAAGTCGTATCAGCGTGAATATGCGTCTCGGCTTGATCTTCTGGCTTCAGCTTTCTCCTCCTGTGAAAAAAAAGAATCTCGCAAAGGTTTGANCAGTCGACCAAACCTTTGCGAAATATTTGTTGCGCGATAAAGNAGCAGTGGATTACTGTCCCGATGCGTTCAAGAGACTCTCGATCTCTTTTTTAAATCCCANCCGGTTCTGGTGCATATAGGCGCAAATCATCCAGAGCTGGCTGGGAGTCAGTGTGTCTGACGGTGCANTCATATTGATGAAGACCGTATNAAATTTTTCNGGCATGCTGAAATANCCCAGGCCGGTTCGTTCGTTTTTGGTGGCGACTGCCTTGATAACAGCCGGAGGCAGGGAGCCTTCCTCGACCCCAGACACGAGTGAGTATGCCAGGATGCCGTAGANAAGTTCACCACGGAAATGTCCCAGTTCGCGAAGTTCGAATGTNATTTTGGAAGTNTCTCCATCCATCTCCCAGATCAACTGAAATATTTTGTTACCANTGTCTAAGGTCCGTTCACGCAGAAAGACATTGTCCGACATTTTCTCCANGTTTGCTTTCAACTGTGCTGTTGCTTTCTCCCTTGCTTCAGCNGCTGCCTGTTCCTTNTNTTTCTCTTCCTGGGCGATGGCNGATCTGTCAGAGGTTACAATAACAAGCANGGTCAAAGCCAACAGAGTTCGAATCATTANATGCAGGTTCATTCTGGTTTCCAATCTGTAAATTCTGNATCAGTNTTGTTGAGGTTTAAGTAGTAAGCTAANTCCAGTCAGTTTTCTGAAGCTGCGCTGCTTCAGCGTGTCTCGTTGACCGGCACGACCGCCACGACCAGTTCCTTTACGACTCCNTTGTCGTATTGAACAGCAAGCCCGAGATCGCGATACAACTGGTGGTACTCNTTGACGTCGAACAGATGTGCCAGTTCAACATCCCATTCACCACCGAATCGTTTTTGGATTTCAGCACTTGGCATGCCCACGGAAACTTNGATCGATTCTCCGCCGAGCCCCGGGCGATTGACAGTNATGGANGGNGCAGCCTTACCNTCAAGGATGANNGCCANTACTTCCCGTGTCGCCAGCACTGTAATACCCAGATCTGTATACTTGTAGTATTTCAGATTCGTTCCTTCTACNACCGGAATTTNAACGTCNGCNGGTCCTAAATCNTNNATGAGTTGTTTCAGGCTCTGGCTNAGCCCGATTGCTTTTCCGTNNGGCAGTTTGACAACCGTCACTGGCCGCCANTCCTTGACNCCGGGTTTCCGAAATTCANNCTTGGCTTTCGNNGTGACCCCGGCNGCNTTCGCCAGACTGACGTATTCGTCATAGGCGATCGGCCACCAGGAACTNGCTGCGGTCATGCCGTCCAGATACTCTTCAAACAGNTTGAGAGCCGTCTGTTGTTTNTCCGGTTCCNGATTCACNGTGAGAGTTCTGGCCTGGTTANANCGNAANGCAGATTCCATCGCTTTAACGGCTGCTCCATTGCCACGTACCGTTCTGGCTTTTGCCAGCAACCGTAAGGTGGAAGCTGTCAGTTCCGGACTGAATCCGCGTGCCGACCCGGAGTTGATCAGAATGGAAGCATGAACCAGGGGATCAAGTGTTTTAGCCTGATTTTCATCCTTGAGAGCGGTAAACACTTCATCAAACCAGCGTTCCGCCTGACCAACGTCTTTGCCGCCGGGATGAACCAGATAGGCTACTGCCAGATTGGCTTTGACCATCAGAAACGGATCTTTCAACCTTAACCGCTCCTTGAGTCGCAACGCTTCCCGNAAGGCACCGACGGCTTCAAACCATAACTNTTCATCNACGCCGCGAACCGCGGGTTCCAGTGAGTCCGGTCGGCGATAGAAACCNCCGACAACGAGTTGCCCCACATCAAAATTGCGCAGGTCGTTCGCATCNAGGCCNTCGCAGTACTGCATCAACAGTGCATAACCAAGATTTGCCCAGGCTTCGTAGCATTCTGGAAATTCCTCGGTGACGTTTCGAAAACAGATTTCCGCGTGCGGATAATGCTGATTTTCCAAGAACATCACACCGGTCTGAAACGAACTGAGCGATTGCCACAAGGCCTTNGTTCNCTCATCATCGAACAGGTAGACAGCGCGATCTTCCCAGGAGGGGTGATTCAGTTTCAGCCCTTCNAAACGACANTACGGAGGACCGTTGCCACGCCATCCATTGAGATCCTTGACAAGCCCNCGACGGGTATAACCGGCTTTGAATGCCAGTTTCATCCCGTAAACGTCAGCTTCAAGTTCCTTTTCGCGATCGGTTGCGAGTCGGACCATCTGCAGATCGTTCCCAAACTTCTGGAAAAATTCCATTTTCTTATGACTGTGTCGATAGTAAAGGTGCCCCAGTTCATGGCCAATCGTGAATGCCAGAGCTTCTTCATCAAATTTGGCAATCTTTTCNATCGTATCNACTGTCACCTCAATAAACGGGACATCGACACCGTTCTCAGTTCGAAATCCCGCAAATGCGTTGGCAAATCCGGGATCGATNACGGTGACTTTGGGCGGCCAGACTTCCCATCCTTCTGGCTTCTCCATAACGGCCAGTAATCTCTTCGTCACCCGATTCACAACCTCACGGTGCTTATCGGTCACCTCCCCGAACGATCGTTCGGGGAGCGTCCCGAGGAACATCCCCAGNAACAGCATGCAAAGCAGCGACCTAGTTAGATTAATCATTGTCTTCCCTTTCCTTAGTAAGGTNCCCGTTGCACTAGTCCACAAGACGCAACTGTGAGAAGACATCCAGATTGATCGAAGAATTCTCTTCGCCTGTCCCATCGGNAGCATTTCTCGCCGACAGGGAGGCAGGCAAACTGATCTGGCCCTGGTTCCCGGCTTTCGTNGTATTGAGCGAAAANTTCAACGAATCCGATTTGGNAGAAGANGCCACGGACGACGATGTCCGGCCAAGTTGACCGATCGCCTCATTCTTGTTCAGAACGGCGTTTCGATTGTCTGATTGACTGTTCCGGCTGAGGGAACCGGCCGCCAANTGAGTGGCAGTATCTTGGCGCGNAAAAGAGGTNGCTTCNGGTGGTTTCGCAATCGTNCCGGANGCGGAAGCCTTTGAGACTTCCAGGTTTGAAGCGGGGTCTGTGATTCGTGACGATGCATCGGGGAATGTAACTTCCTGAGCAGCAACATGGTTCAGGGATACGTAGACCAGGTTACCGGCGATACANGCAGTCAGAATGGAACTTTTCATCTTTTTCATAGTANTCTCCTGTTGGGTTGCTCATGTTCTCCAGCTGGGGAACAGTATTGCGTGTTAATGCAGTTTACATTTCGCAAAATATCAGGTGCAAACCTCGAAGTATGAACTTTCGACTTTGCACCAGCGCACTCTCCCGTACAGCGGACNACTCGACTTGTGACAGGCGATTTGCAAAAAAATTATGAAAAAAAGNTATTACACAGGAAATCAGAATCCATCTCGATCGGAAATGTCTGAGTCCGGTGCTTGTTTGTGATTTTACCTTCCCAGTTNTTGTTCCAACGTCANAGAGAGAANTGTGGTTCGATGNGTGCTGGAATCATATCAAAACCCCGAAGAACGCAACCTGCNGCAAACACANCAGGGGGCTGATACTCNCGTACATTATGCGGTCGCGATTCTTTGTAGTCAAGCCGCCATTGCTAATTACGCAGTGGGCCTTCTGNAGGCTCAGCAATTATTTGAGAATGAGTAAACACTCCTCAACTTGTCCTGAANTGATTCCACGTTTCCGTTCTTCATNTGTGCTTTTCCGGNTAACGAACAGCGTTCCCGTGGATAACTGGGAGTTGACTGGGAATCGGATTTGAGCCGGGGACNTTTTGCTGGAAACGGCATTTGGATCGTGGNGCGACATNCTGACGGGNTAAACTANCTTGACCTCTGTTCAAGCNAAGGCGATAATGAGAATANTTNAGCTCGGATTCTCACTGTATGACGATTGCGGAGTCTTCAGAACGATGGGACACCTGCCAGAGAAACAATTATTGGGAGTCTAGTACGTGCCAGCATCCCANAANTTCTCTGCCATGGGCGTGGGGGNNCTCGCTCTCCTGTTCTCACTTTGCGCCTGGTTTGCCAGTCCGGGAGTAGCACTTCAACCAGAGCTTCTTANAGCNCAACAACCNGATCAGCCGCTTGTTGCACCGCGGCCTGCAATCACTTCCNACACCAGTGCTGCAAANCAAAGACGCAAGCTGCTGACAAGGATGGAAGCGGTTTGGCTCGAAGGGAATCTCACGGAAGCGATNGCGCTCGCCAAGAAGGTCTACCAACTNGAACAGCAGATCTATGGTTCCAGGTCAGACGAGGCAGCGTGGAGGCTTCGCGATCTNGCNAATTNNNCNCNGGANAATAATCAGGNTGNTGCCGCATTNCAGTACGCAAANCAGTCGTCTGAAANTNGTCAANAGTCTGCATCAGCCCGAGTCNTGGAAAACNGAAGACGCACTTCGNTTTCAACAGACNCTGACCGCGATNTCCGACCTGCCTCTCACNAAACGNATGAANTTTCNNAANNNAGAACGNGACTNNNNGAANGNTNTGNTNNANAACGACTATCGCAGCTGCNTTAGAGGCGAATCGTCTGCGNGCNGGCNTGTTNCTCGAACTGNTGGGAGATCGCCATCTCAGCGTGATCGAAGCTNTGTTAAGANGNCAGGANCTNTTGATTGTGATGAACGACCCGAGTTCCTCGGTCACACAAATACAGCGGCTCGATCAACTGATTCCTCAGGTCACGAAGAGTCCGCATCCCGTACATGGTTACTTACATAAAGTCTGGGCCGACCAGGCACTGTATACTGGCGCCACTGAGCCCGCCGATGACCATTTCCGAAAATCCGTTGAAATCTACGAGCAGTCCGACACGGATTTCCTGCCGGATTATGCGATCACTCTCAACAACTACGGTCTGCTTCTGATGCAGACCGGCCGGTATGCCGAAGCCCATGACGCGCTGAAGAAAGCCTGCCATCTCTTGAGAAATCGAGTCGGCCTCATCAATTCCCAGACGCNACTGCTTGAGTACAACCTCGTCAGTCTNGAGCAATATCTCAGTCAACAGGCGTTGCTGGAGCATAACTGGGAGACCTCTCAGAGCTATCTCGAAAACAGCCTTNCCACCCTGAAACAGATTGAAGCCGATACGGGNAAGAGTCAGNACCAGATACGGGACATTGAGTGGGAACTGAAGGTTTTGCGGCGCTGTCGAAAAATGAATCAAGATTCATTGCAGGACATGGACCGTTGCCTGGTTCTGCAAAAACNGATTGATACAAAAAAGAATGCGGGAGANGGAAACGCNGCGTTGNAATTGAGCCGTGAGTATNNCNGGCTGATCCNGAAGTTGTTCGGGGAGNATACTCCGTCAGCCATACGTGCGGATTTTCAGGTCGCGAAACACATGCAAGGACGCGATGTAAAGCTCACCCACTACAAGTTGCTTCTCAAACCNATGAGCACGGTGCTGGGGGATGACCATCCGACGTACGCAGAACTTTTGATCGAAATTGCAGACTGGACAGAACCGGCTTCCGCACAAACATTGGAACAGGCTGAGACCGCTATTGGGGTCTACGAGCAGAATTCCTGGCACCAGACCTGGGAATACGCACACGCCCTGCGAATTGTCGGTNGGATACGAAATACACTGCGCCATGATAACGCCATCGACGCGCTGCTCAAGGCGGAAGGCGTCCTGAAAGCGCTNCGCCTCACCAGCGGCATCGAATATCTCATCACTATGAACGAACTTCTGTTCTACTACCGTAATACTGGTCAGCTAATTGAAGCGATTCCTTATTGCNAAATNGCAGANNANTTGGCGCGGCAGCTTCTGAATGCCGATCGAGGTCTTGCCGCNCAAACCTGCAATCAGGTCGCTACGATCTACGAAACTCTGGGACGGACCGATGAGGCNCTTCAGAACTATTTGCGAGCGGTCAATATTTTCGATGAACTTGCAAGTCCTCCCACCCGCNGCCATCTGATCACATTGAAGAACGTCGCGGGACTCTATCGCAAGCAACAACAATACGTATCCGCGGAAGACTTCTTTCGACGATTTCTGAAAATGGTCGAAACACCCGGTTTGTACGATCGGGGATTACAGGTTGATGCCGTGCTGACACTCACTTCCATGTATCAGGAGCAGGAACGGTATGACGAGGCACGCAGCTTGCTCGACCAACTGGATGGGACCTTGCAGCAGGATCAGAAAATCTCTCCTCTCTGGTGCGATATTCGACTGGCACAGATCTCGCTTGAGCAGAGGGACGAAAATCCACACAAAGCGGTTAAGCTGTTTGAGGTATTGTGGAACGTGCTCGACAAAGGTACGTACTCGCCGAAGTCANCGTCGATGTTGAAAGACGGTCNTTCTCCNGTTTTAAAGCTGGAACGTCCGCAGATTTTCAAGGCACGAGAGTGGTTGAGATTTCTCCAGCAGGTGAAGGGGATTGCCAGGCAGTTTTCGGACCCGGAGCCACACTTGCGTGTTCTCAGCGTTATCCGAGATCATGCCCGAGAGTTGGCTCAAAGTGAACCGTGGCATCTGGCCGATGCGGAAAACNAACTGCGTGAGGCACGNAAACTTGCTGGCCTGTCTTCTGAAGCACGTAAGAAATTGAAGGAGGCTAAGGATCTGGAGTCACAGGCGCTCGATGAGTCCGAGAGCGAGGCCACGGCAGATCGGATNTCTCTNCTGGAAAGAGTGCTGGCAACCAGGACTGAGATTCTGGGACTCAAACACCGCGANATCGCGACCACCTGTCTTGAGTTGGCCAAGCTCCAGAGGAAAGCAGGACGGATCAGCAGTGCTCTTGAGTCTTATCGCAAGTCCGTCCGCATTCGAGTCGATTTGCTGGGCGATCAACACGCGGACAGTGCGGAAGCGAAATCAGAGGCCGCTCTCGGTGCGCTGGCGGCCGGAGAAGNTCAGCAGGCTAAGCAATGGTTAAATGAGGCGATCAAAACTCAAACGGACATTTTGGGGGAGAACGCTCCGGCCCTGGCGGAAAGTTATCATCGGCTTGTGAAGTATCACAGTTATCAAGGGCAGTATGCCGAAGCGCTGGAACTGGCTCAATCAACCTGTCAGCGATTTGAAGCCGTCTTTGGTAAAATGAGTNTGAAGAATGCGGAAGCCCTGAAAACGCTTTCTGCAATTTATTCAGCCCTCGGGAATGACATGCAGGCCATCTATCCGTTGCTGGAATCCATGGAAATCGTCAATGGTCTTGGCGTTGATCCCCGTGCTGAGACCGAATTCATCCTTGCAGCCGGCTGGCAACTCCTGCAATTTCCTCTCTCTCATCCCCCTTTACAGGAAGTCGTTGATGAATTGGTTGAGAAACTGAAGTCGACAGATCCCGATTCGAANGCCTACGCGAATGCACTTGAGCTCCGAGGCATGTTGAGCTTCAATCAGAAGAAGTATGTGGAAGCTGAGAAGTATTTTCAGAATTCGCTGCAGATTTATAAAAAGTTCTACCAAAACCCCAGTCATCCACAGATTTCAGAGCTCCTGCACAATCTCGGGGCAGTGGCCCTCAATCGCGGCGACCTCAAACACGCAGAGCAGTATCTCGAGAAAGCAAACAGTTCCAGAATTAACCGCAGCGGCGCATTGACCGAACTTCAGTTCCTGATTTTCTACAACCTGGCAGAAGTGAAGGCGCGCCTGGGTAAGACCGCTGACGCCCTGGAATTCCTGAAGCGTTGTTTTGAAATTGATGAACGTTCTTTGATGTCAAATCTAGTCCTACGGCCGGAAGCCGCTCTGACCAAACTCCTGAACAACCGGTTTAATCTATATTCACTACTCGTGACTCTGCAACTCTCAGGGCAGCTTCCGGAGAGCTCTGTTTCAGAAGTGCTCTCGCGGTTCTTGGGACGCAAGGGGCTGGCATTAGACATCGCCTGTCAGATGACTGCTGCTCAGAACGCCCTGATTCATGACGAAAACATCGCCAGCAAGCTCCAAGAAATCCAGCAGCTCAGGATCTGGCTGGCAGAGTTAAGCGTGACCGGAGTGGAAGTCGAGGAGCAGCAACTGGCGGATGACGGGATGAAATTCGTTCCGAACCGTCAAACCAAAACTGTGCTCCGCATACAGGAACTGCAAGAACAGGTCGCTCTCGCCATCCGTGGGGCCGGTCTGCAATTGCAATTGACGGGCGTGGATGTCGAGCAGATACGCGGAAAACTTGCTCCTCGTAGTGCTCTCATCGAGTTTGTCGTCAGCGGCCTGATTGATCTGAAAGATCCGGCCTCGCGAGTAGGAGACGACCCGCACCTCCTCGCCTTCTTTCTGCCATCCGATACAACGCGGGCTTGTCGCCTCGTCGATCTGGGGCGAATGAAGGACATCAACGATCAGATTGAGAAACTTCGGGGTCATATTGAACGTGTTCCCCGATCGCTGCGTTTCATGTCCGAGGAAGAACTGGAGTCTCAGTATCAGGAATTGAGTTCCAGTCTGTACCGCCAACTCCTGCAGCCGTTTGACGCGGAATTATCGAACCTTGAAAACCTCGTCATCGCCCCTGACGGGCAGCTCCATTTCATTCCGTTTGCCGCGTTAAACCGTGCCAATGGTCATTATCTGGTTGAGGACCTGGCCATCAGCTATGTCTCTTCCGGGCGGGACCTGCTCCGGGAAAATGCCGCGCCCGGACGCGGGACTCTGGTGCTTGCCGATCCGGATTATGACGCGACTCGCAAGGAACGGATCACGACAGCGAAATCACTGGGAATCGACTTGTCACCTAATCTCAGCCTTGCACTGCGCGGTGCCGGGCAGATGGAACTGAGATCGCTCCGGTGGCGGCCACTACCGGGCGCCCGGGAAGAAGCGGAATCTGTTCAGACTCAACTGAAGGATTCCATTTACGGTCCCGTGCAGGTTTTCTATGGAGGGGACGCGGCTGAAGAAGTCTTCAAGACTGTGGTTTCTCCCAGGATCATACACCTTGCAACTCACGGATTCTATCTCCCTCATGAAACTGCCGGAGCATTCAACGAGAGTCGATCCGTGAAGCGATCTTCTGGTTCGGCTCTGGGAAGACTGCGCTACGTCGACAATCCATTGATGCGATCCGGACTTGTTCTCGCTGGAGCCAATCAACTGGCGACAAACAGTGAGGAGAGAACCGTCGATCTTGAGGACGGTTGGCTGACTGCTCAGGAAATTTCATCAATGAATTTCCGCAATACGGAACTGGTTGTGTTAAGTGCATGCGAGAGCGGCCTGGGAGATTCTGAATTGGGGCACGGGGTGCGGGGATTGCAACGCGCATTTTTAGTTGCTGGAGCCCATAGCCTGCTGATGAGTATGTTCGAAGTACCGGATAAAGAGACGCGCGAACTGATGGGATTGTTTTATCAGCATTTCGTACAAACTGGCGATCAAGTCAAGTCCATGCAATTTGCCCAGCAAAAACTCATTTTACAGAGGCGGACTCAAAGCGGATCTGCTCACCCATTCTTCTGGGCGAGCTTCTTCATCGTCGGGCAGCCAGAAGCAACTCCTGTTGGTAAATGAATATCAGGAAGTCTGGCTTTGCTAGTAGAACAGCTGCTGATTGGCCAGTTTAGCAGTTGACAAAATCGGCTCGGCCATACGCTTTGCCCTTCTGATTGTCACGACATCCTAGAACTGGCTTCACAACTTATTAAGTAAGGTGAACATACACGCGAGTTGTGCGAATCCTAAAACAAATGACTGTATCGTTCATACGGTATTAACAGGCGAGGAAAATCGAACAGCCAGTTCACGGTGTGTTCGACTATCCAGCGGCGTTGATATCGCCGCAAAGCACACCCGTCTTGCGTCGCTGGGCGAACAGGCCGGAGACAACCTCAAAGACCTCAAACTGAAATACCTCAAGACCTTTAACCGGTCTACGATGTCAAAGAGCTGGGAGACCTCAGGCCCGACGAAGACACGTTCGCCTCATCCTCAATTAGTCCCGAAGCCTGAATAGTATCTCAAGTTCTGGTTAAGGAAGAGGCACGTCAAGAGGGTCTTTTCGTATTGATAGCCATTCAAGTAACACATAGACCTCAATGCATGATAATTTCGTGTCTTGTACGATAATCCGTCAGTTGTGGAGGCTCATTCTAGAAGAGAGAGAATCGTAGTTATTCTTCTGAGAGTTTGGTCCGCGTGACCGCATATGACTGTGCCATATACCAGAAAAAACGAGTGAATATGAAGCAGATAAAAAGCATCCCGATCCAAAATATCCACAATTCTCCTTTAGCCAATCTCGGATAGTAGATGGTGATGATTGGGGAGGGCAAAGTCACGAGAAATCCCAATCCAAAAAGCAAGGACATTGTGTAGCATAGAATGGAGTACCCGCGGTCGCCCTCAATCATCACAGCGTCTGGATTCCGTCGTCTTACTTCTGCTTTCAATTCCTCTAATACATCTTTGAAAGTATCACTAAGATCTCTAGCCTTTATTTTTCGACGACCAAACCCCAAGAAGTAACTCGATAGAAACAGGATCGACTTCCCTTGCTTAGGAATGATGCGTGCGAAAACGTACGTGAACGACTTTTTGTTCTCGTCGAAGGCGTAACCTCCATCATAAATATGCAGTTTGTCGACATCCTCGAAACGGATTTCCCGCTTCATCGCTCCACTTTTGTCGAGCAACTGAATTGTTTCGTCGGTTACTTGCACTGATGCTTCTTTATTAAACGCACTTTGACGGAATATGTGTTGTGTGTAATTCACGTTATCGCCTCCAACCGTGAAGATTTAGCGGTGCACTGAATCAGGTCATCCATCGAATGTAAATTGTATCTCAGCGGGTTACAAATAAAATAACATCGCCTCATTTTAAAGCATGTTACCACCGAGAGATTGATTTTTCCACGAGGATCCTACTTTTTCATCCACTGCTGACACTGATTGCGAGTGCTTCCGACAGCCTGTTGGCCAAATACGTCCTCTACTTGAAAAATGAGAACCGGATTCTGCGGGACCGTATTTCAGGAGAGATTCATACAAAATCCCACGAACGTGCGCAGCTCCTGAAATATGACAAGCCACTCGGGAAAAGCGATCAACGAACTGATCACGCTCGTCACACCCGGGACCTTTCATCGCTGGGTACCCTACCTCCGTTGCGTGGAACGGGATTGTCCCAGGACACGACAGGCCCGACGTTCCGAAACCTGATCATGTCCCAGGGAATCTCTCACGAAATTCAGCGCCTTACTCCGTTTCGACAGGCTCAGTAGTTTTCCGAGGCAGCTTCCCGCAAAATGGCTTTATCCAGTTCCGACTCCGCCAGCAACTTCTTGAGTCGAGCATTTTCCTTCTCCAGCACTTTCAGACGTTTTGCCTGGTCCATCCGCAAACCGCCATATTCCCGACGCCACTTGTAGTACGTCTGCTAATGGATTACCAGCTTTTTGCACATCAGGGGAATCGTCATCCCCTGGGCAAGATGAACTTCGGCTTCCCGGAGCTTCGAAATGATCGATTCGGGTGAATCACGCTTGGTGGACATGTTGCCTCCTCCTCAATTGGTCCAGAAACCTGATTAGTATATCAAGTTCTGGACGCGGTTAAGGGGGGCAAGGTCAAAAGGGCCGCCCATCTATTCTTCTGGGCGAGTTTCTTCGTCCTGGGCAACTCGGACCGTTGACTCGCAGATTGATTAAGAATTTTTGTCAGATCCGGGATGCCATACTACGATGATCGCTAAAATACTGGCACGCGTCACTTAATCACAGCTCCATTGCCCCACACCTCACCGATCTGACGAATGACCTCGTTGACAATTTCGCCAGGTCCCATGCTGCCTCCGGGTCGCGCAGCAGCTGGTAATAACAGAGGTGCCTGCCCAACGATTTTTCCTGTTTTGAGCCTCACCAGAAAGACATCACATGGTATATCTTCCGTCGGGCGACCGTGTTCGTCATAAATGCTCGGCTTCATCTCTCGGCTGCGTCCGACGATCAGATACTTCAGTGACAAAGTCTTTTGGAGCATTTTTTCCATATCGGATCCATCACTCTCGAGCGCGGAAGAGACCATGGGATTATCATCGCCCATCCATGCAATCGTATGTTGAAAATCATCACCATCGATTGAAAAACGCTGATGCTCGTAGTCTCCAGCCGTCAGGTCACTCGATCCAATCAAATCAGGCGTTTGATAAGTTTTCAAATAACTTAAAGAGATCATTGAGGTGTTAGTTAGTTCCGCATCACCCACGATTAAAATCGGTTTTGGATCCAGCGTGAGATCGAGTTTCGTATCCTCCACCGGAGTGAGTCCATCAATACGAGATATGACATCTTCCAACGTCGAATGTAGCGACTCAAACTGTGATTGATATTGTTGAATCACTTCCCCGTTCGTAGGTCCGAATTGAAAGCCAGTCCGTACGCCGTAGCGCACGAGTGCCAGTAACATAAAACCGACAATCAATGCTTGAGGGGCATACTTTTTCATAATGTTCTTTCAAAAACCGTAACGTACGAGACTTTGCAGAAATCACAGCAAAGCATGTGTCCTAAAACGTCTGCTCAGTCTCTTACTGTCATTCATGGTCTGACTCACTCGCTTACTTTTACCTTGTATCAATTAATCACGCGGTATCACTGTCAGTAGCTAAATCCGTGAGAAGTTCCATAACTGTATGCGTGAATTGATCGTTCAAGCCTCTACCTATTATGAATTGATGCGAGCCAATTTGTGTGACATCAAAAATCGCCCCCAACAACTCGTCGACGGGTTGCGTGAAGAATAACCTGCCCCCGCGGACGATACACGTTATCTTACCGTTCCCGGTGGTGATCTCTATCCTAATTTGCCAGCTTCCGACACCGTTGGTAGATAGCCCGGAGAACGATGCGGGCTGACCGCATTCTATTCTCTTCTTCTGTATTCGATCAACAACTTCGTCTCCTGCAAAGTGGCAGGTGGTTGAAGTTCCCCAGAAAAAACATGTAAACTTTCTGAGGATGAGATTTGTGGCCAATAGTGTATGTGAACTATTGTTCGATATCCTGGCCGATATTGTATTTCAGGACTGGTTGCCTGCTTTTCCTTCTCCTTGATCAACCGCGTCGGGATTTTTACGGGGGGAGTTCATTTTCATGTAGCGATTTATCATTAAGTGACTTCATTTCCTCATGTTACGCACAATGGCCGAATCTAGATTACACTTGTAAAACCGGAGTTTTTGAACGAATTCGGTGCATTTTTCCCACAGACTGGACTCAAATCATCAGGAAAACAGAAAAAAACTTCTCTGGAGTGTCACAACTCAGAGGGTGGCGTGTAAGGGAATTGTCTCAACGAGAGCAACCTCAAAAAAACACAACCTTTTTCTTCTGGAGCCTGACATGACATTCAACATTAACACAAAACTGTT
>PAJV01000025.1 GCA_002706765.1 Gimesia sp. | reverse complement strand
CATTTTTAAATTTTGGGTTGATAGATATCACGAGAGTGCGACAACGGAGCACGTCAACAACACCCCCAACCCTCAATTTCTAGCTTGACAAAGCACTAGTGCAGAACGTGGACTTTTCAGGAAGGAAACAGGACTGATGAAAAAAGAAGAAGTTGCCTTTATCGGCTGCCGACTGCTGGGACTGTTTTATATTGTAAAAGCAATCTACGCTGTCTCCTCGTTTACCCTGTTTTTTGTTTCATGGAAAACGAACATGATAACGCCGACGCTGCCTGAAACCAGCATCATCTATTATCAACTGGTGCCATTCCTGTTTTATCTGTTTGCCGGGGGATTGCTCTGGTGTGGAGCAGAAAAAATTGTCAACCACCTGTTACCGGGAACGACCATTGATAACGGCTTGAGTTCGATGACCGCCATGCAGGTGCAGTCGGTGATTTTTTCGGGAGTCGGAATTCTGGTCCTGTCATTGACGGTTCCCGAGATCGGAAATGTCGTGTTCCAGATGACGCAGTGGGAGAACATGAGTCATCTGTCGCAGATGCCCGTGCAATTCAAGGCACAGATCTTTGGTCTGTTCTGTAAACTGGCCGTAGGGTTATTCCTCCTGTTCGGTTCCAGAGGCCTCAGCAGCCTGCTCGTGCGACTACGCGAAGCAAAATTGAACTGACGTATGAATCTCTCGGAACAGTAAATTACCAGTCTGATTCTACTTCGCATGGTAGATAAATGGTTTCACCATCTACATATTTCCAAAACAATTTCAAAAAAGCTCTGTATTCATCGGCATTCGTTAAACTAAATTCAATCTCGTCAGAAAGGCTAACAAACTCCAATGACCTCACCATTGGCATCGGTTGCTTGACTATCATCGAAAACAGATATTTTTGACCATTCCAATAAACACTGCATTTGTAAGTAAAACCATTCACTTTTTCTAGCTCGAGTACTTTTAACATAATCGACATACCCACCAAACAGTGACACACCACCAAGCCAAGAATAAGGGATCGGGTTCTTATAACTGCCCCCTTTTTACACTTTCTGACAGCAATCATACGCTGCAACCGAAAAGACGTCCATTTCCAAGGGGATGTCAGTGACGATCATGACGCGGGCAGATCGTCTGCAGATGTGAGCACTATCTTTCGCAATTCAACCGGGATATATTCGTCAGCATGAAATCGATTCTCTGGTACCTTCTGGCTGCATTCGCTGAAATCGGGGGCTGCTTTGCATTCTGGATCTGGCTTCGCCAATCAAAAAGTCCATTCTGGGTGATACCTGGAATGTTGTCGCTGGCATTTTTTGCGTACGCACTCACCAGAATCGATTCGTCTCATGCGGGTCGGGCTTATGCCGCGTATGGAGGTATCTACATCCTGTCGTCACTGATCTGGCTTTGGGCCGTTGAGAAGACACTACCAGATCGCTGGGATATCCTGGGAGCCACGATCTGCCTCTGCGGCGCATTGCTCATTCTGTTCGGTCCGCGTCCTTAGCCCGGAAAGATTTAAGGGGTCAGGACTCTATTTCGTTAAGACCTATCCCCTATTTCACTTCAGGGTGATTCTTTCGACGTCTGTCGTAGATGATGAATACAGTGACAAGTGTCGAAACGCAGCAGGCTTTCAGAATGAACAGTGAAACAGGCTGGTACCATGCCCGCGTGGATACCTCGATGAAATCGGAGACTCCGAATAGAGCAAATGCGATGATACAAGTGATCGATAAGTCTCTGTTTCTCTTAGTGTGACGAAGGCGGAAGAGAAAAACAGACGAAATGGAAATCCAGAGTATCGCTTCGGCCAGATTGAAGATCTGATCTATTTCAAGTGACTGAACAAAACTCATCAAAATACTGATCCCAGTTGCTGCAATGACGATTAAGAAAAATCTGCCTGTAAAACAATAAATCCAGAATGGGGCGCTCATCTCACACGCAAAGATGCATTCCTGCAAGAAGTGGTCTATCAAATGTGACCCCTGCAAGACAAGATCAGATCAAATCATTCCAGGCCTGTTTTGGTGATGTCGAATCTTTGTGTCACTGGTTTTCCCGCCTGTCAGAATATCGCTGCAGTCATAAACTTTGTATGATTCAGACACACAAACCAGAAACCTCAACCCTGAAAATCCACTCTGAAGACAGGTAATTGTCCGGAGATAACCCGCCATGTCTCGACAAACAACCCTGGCCGACAGTCTGCGCCGCGACCTGACTGCCAGCCTGGTCATTTTCCTGGTAGCACTCCCGCTCTGCCTGGGAATTGCCCTGGCTTCGAATGCCCCTCTGATTTCCGGCCTCATTTCAGGGATCATTGGGGGAATTGTCGTGGGTACGCTCAGTCACTCACAGACAAGCGTCAGTGGTCCTGCTGCCGGATTGACTGCTGTGGTCTCAACCCAGATTGCGCTGCTGGGATCTTTCGAATCATTTTTGATGGCGGTCGCACTCGCCGGTCTGATCCAGGTCATTGCCGGTCTGCTTCGGGCGGGATTTGTTTCCATGTTCATTCCTTCCGGTGTCGTCAAAGGCATGCTGACAGGAATCGGTCTGTTACTCATACTGAAACAGTTTCCGTACCTGGTTGGATACGATATTCCACTGGGAAAAAATATTTCCTTTACAGAACTGATGAACCAGAATATTTTTCATGACCTCGTTTCACTCGCTGTCGTCCCCTGGCATGCGGGGGCGATGACCATCGGTATTTTTTCGATCATTCTGCTCTTGATCTGGGACCGAATTCAGTTGCTCAAGGGGTTCCCCATTCCCGGCCCTCTGATCGTGGTTGCCGTCGCCGTTGCCATCAATCAGCTGATATTTGTGAGACTGGGACCAGCCTGGCACATTCGCGGTGCTGGAATGGTTCAGGTGCCAGTCTTCAGCAGCCTGGAAGCACTTGATCAGATCATGCTGTTTCCCGATTTTTCAACATTGGCTGATTCAAAAGTGTATGTGGCGGCGATCACGATTGCGATCGTCGCCTCACTTGAGACTCTGTTGAACCTGGAAGCCGTCGACCGGTTGGATCCGCGACAGAGACATTCCCCCCGCAGCCGGGAACTGTTTGCCCAGGGCTGTGGGAATATTACTGCCGGCCTGCTCGGCGGACTGCCCGTGACTTCCGTGATCGTCCGAAGTTCGCTCAACATCAATTCGGGAGGCCAGACCAAGTTTTCTGCCATCATGAACGGTTTTCTCCTGCTGGGATGTTTTCTGCTCATCCCTCAGTTTCTCAATCTGATACCTCTAGCCTGCCTCGCAGGGATTCTGCTGGTGACCGGCTGTAAGCTCGCCAGTCCGAATTTAATCAGACAGATGTACCAGGCGGGACGCTATCAGTTTATTCCCTATTCGTTTACAGCCGTCACGATCGTGGTAGCAGACATCCTGACAGGCATCCTGACCGGGCTGGCAACGAGTGTCAGTTTCATTCTCTACAGCAATATGAGAAGTCCCTTGCACCGCATTCTGGAGAAGCATGTGGGGGGAGAAATCATGCGGATTGAACTGGCCAGCCAGGTCAGTTTTTTTAATCGGGCTGCCATCGAAAGGGCTCTGCTGGAGATTCCTCAAGGCGGTTACGTCGTCATTGATGCGCGAAAAACGGATTATATTGACCCGGATGTCCTGACGATGCTGTCAGAATTTCAGAACATCACGGCTCCCGCACGAGGCATTCATTTAAGCCTGCGCGGCTTTCGCAAGAGTTATGATCTGATCGATGAAATCCAAACGATTGATTACACCGCGGGGGAACTCCAGGGACAGCTCACCCCTGATGATGTCATCATTCTCCTGCGTGAAGGGAACAAAAGGTTTCGCTCCGGCATACTGACCAGGGGCGAATCAATTCAGGATATCCAGGATTCGCTGAATATTTCTAATGCGTTCGTGACAATATTAAGCTGCAGCGACTGCTATATGAATGTGGAATCGATCTTTGATCTGCGACCAGGCAATGCCTGCAGCGTGCAGGTGTCCGGTAATGTCATTGATCCGGAAGTGGTAACGAACCTGGAGTATGGTTGTATCATTGCCAACACATCGCTGCTGCTGGTCATGGGACACACTCACTGCCGCGCCATTCGAAGCTCTCTCGATCAGAGGTCCATCGGCTCCGGTAATCAGGGTGACGATTCAACACATCTGGATGATGTCTTCAATCAACTGACCGAATCAATCAATGATGCGTCATCATTTCCACCGGAAGCGAATTCACTCCCCGCGCGACCGGACATGTCGTACTCAGTAAACCGCCATCATATTCTGTATTCAATCGAGTTAATCCTGAACTCCAGCGAACCGATCAGAAATCGAGTCCAGGAAGGTACCCTGCGGGTCGCAGGCGCCCTCTACCACGACGACAGCGGTTACGTTGAACTGTTTGATGAATACAACACCGCCGGACAATAAAGGGGTCGGGTACCTATAACTGAAGAGCTCCCCTCTGATGGCACTCCACGTGTCCAACGACTATCGCGGTTTTCACTTCGGAGAGTCTTGCCATGTCCCCTCTTACTGCTTGTATGGCTATCGTCATGATGAACCAGTGTGCTCAAATCGGCAACGAAGCCGATGTGTTTGACCTGGAGTTTGGAGTCAGACAGCGGTTCCGGCGGGGGGCTCTGACTTGACCCGGTGGTTCGCGCAGCTGATACTGAAAGGAACCATTCCGAATACCCGGATCATTCCTTTAGAGGAGCCGCCATGCAGACTGTTACTTATTTTTCCCAGCGCCAGTTCAACACAGGGACTGCAGACCGATTTTACCGATGCGCGATCTTCTGCCTGATGCTGGTAACCGTCTGTGTCGCGGCAGGCTTCTCCAATACAGCTCAAGCCGCGGAAAAAAACAGTGATCCCAATATTATCTATATCCTTGCGGACGATAAGAATTAAGATTTTGCTGACAATAGCTTTTCACCCCCTAATTCAGAGTATTTATCATGAAACACGGCATTTCACAATTCAGCGCAATTTGGGTCGATTCAGGCAAATCCCGTGGAATTAACTACATTTTGCTACATCTTAGATAGACCTTACTAAAATTAGTAGTAACAAAGAAGATGCAGAATATTTATCACGTTTCCACATCGACCGGCACAGGAAGTGTCGTGAAACGTGACTCCAATTCCAGTTGCGCGAGTGTCGTGAGCGATTATTGAATGGTCGCCACATTGAGTCTGAAGGTGTAATCACGCAAGCCCTGGAAATCCAGTCGCACGTTCCACCCCTGCCCCGGAGCCTCAGGAAGAGACTGAATACCTGAGTGATATGAACTGGCAGGATTGTGTGGAACATTATTATGAACACTGCAAAAAACGTTTCCGGAATAAATCATTAGATAATTCTATGTCTCGGATTGGGATAGCTGGCCGGATCCTGGAAAATCAGCGGAAGGAACAGGAACTTCCGGAGAATGGAAACATCGAAGAATACACAACCCTGACGGCGTTGGAGTATTTACAGGACCAGCTGCTCGCAGGCGAAGAAAGCCGGCAGGATTATCGGGCTCCGACGACAGTCAACTCGACGATGGAAGCGATCATGGCATTCGTGCGGTACTGCTATCGTCATGACTGGATCCGGAAGGTCCTTCCTCTCACTAAACTGAGTGTGGACGATGTGATGAAAGGGCGGCCGGTGACCGATGAAGAATTTGAAAAAACGCTCGAGGCCACTCCTGAAGTCGTAGGTAAGCAACCGGCAGATTCCTGGAAATTCGTTTTACAGATACTCTGGGAGAGTGCCTTTCGCATCAGTGATCTGATGAACTTTTCCTGGGATGATGTGCGGAAGATACATCCCGTCTGGCCGGACCGTCAGGATTTGCATCCCACAATCGTGATCCCCTCAACACAAAAGAACCGCAAAAACCAGGAAATCCCGATGTTGCCTGGTTTACAAGAACTGCTTGACCAGGTTCCTGAAAAAGACCGGTGAGGCTGGGTGGTTAACCCACAGCCGATGGAATATCAAATCGAAACAGACAGCCAATGGTTCAGACCAACTAACCGGGATCTCACCAGGCTGGCAGAACAGTACAGCAATACTGCCATCGGCCGAGCCTGCGGGGTTTCTGATACCACCATCCGAAACTGGCTCAGCAAAGCGAAAATCAAACGCAAAATCGAATTCAATCAGCATCAGGGGGAGATTGCTTCCGACGCCATTACGAAACTCAGAAAACGGGCTGAGAAGCAGTCCAGCAGACAAGCTCAGAGAACGGAGAAACGGCTGTCAACGGACCGAGTCAGCCGAATCATTGCTCAGATTGATGAGCAGGCCCGGATCATCGTTCAGCAGCCAGATGAAGAAACAGGACGCCGTCTAAAATATGCCACTGCCCACGATCTGAGACGGGGTTGTGCTCACCGTCTGATCAACGCAGGGATCTCAGCAGAAACGCTCAAAGTCATTTTACGACACCGAGATTTTTCGACGACTGAAAAGTTCTATGGTGCGACTAAGGCTGCCCAGGCTGCTGCGTCGGAGGTTTCAGAAAAGCTCAAGGTTAAAGATGTAAGAAACGAAATGGTCGATATGAT
This sequence comes from Gimesia sp., assembly GCA_002706765.1. Taxonomy (GTDB): domain Bacteria; phylum Planctomycetota; class Planctomycetia; order Planctomycetales; family Planctomycetaceae; genus Gimesia. Next base: position 70,241 of record PAJV01000025.1, on the reverse strand, counting down.
GCCTCTGTTATCTGCTGAAGAGATACAGAAGTTAAAAGTCATTCTCAAGTCGATTTGAGAAGTTAATTCATCGCTGGAAGGCAAAGTTTTCCCAGCCGGAAAGTGATACCGAGAACGAAGAACTCAAACAGCTGCGTGAAGAAGTCAAGCGTCTGCGACTGGAACGAGATATATCACCTCAGGAAATGTCAATTCCGAATTCGCATTTTCTTCATCCTCTCTGCTTTTAAATCCAGGTTATCCGCGGCAGATGTTGGAACCTCACCCAGGTTGCTCTCTCTGGATGCCAGAGAACTATCAGAAGTTAATCATTGAGGTGTTTTCTTCTTTGATCTTCTGGTACGAGGTCTCCGTCGTTCAGACTGAATCTCCTGGACATACTCGATCACACCCAGGGTACGCAGGATTCTCTGTTCTCCGGCGGGTATCATAAGTCAATCACTATCGTCTCGACAATTAATCGTCTTTACTCCTGCTTTCTGCAGAAGTGAATAAAGGTCTTTAATTTTTCTTTGGCTCTGACGCTCAGGTCGACCGTATTTCCCATCTCGTTTATCAGAAAATGTGAATATTACACGGTGGATGGCGCGTGAAAACGCAACAAAAAATCCGCGTATCTCTTCCTCTGATTGTCTAGCAAAGTTCCAAAGTTGCGAATCTTCTAATCCAAGAAAGACAACTGTGTGAAATTCCAACCCCTTACTCTTATGAACCGTCATCGCTGGAATAATATCTTCGTAACCATAAACGCCACGCCGAAGAAGTCGCATCTGGCATACACGGTAAGGAGTCAACAAAGAAGGCGAAGCGGAAAGGTCCCAAGAAGAATGCGAAGGTGCAGCCAACTGGAGCTTCACTGTTCGAGAACGAACTGCTGGATACTCAGCCGGTGTTGGTCGCAGAACAGAAATCGACGTACAACGAAATCGACCCCGCATTCCCAACGAATGATCTGGATAAGTCGCTCTGTGCTTACTTGATGGATGCGGTTGCGTTCCAACCCAGCTTGAGGCTTCACTTCTATCTGGACTTCCTGCTTTTGGTGATGCAAACAGAGCGTTGCCGAACACTGCTCCCGAGTGAAGATCGCAGCAAGCTGACTCGCGCCATCAAGTCGCTGCCGGACGAGCTCACCTCGTCCTCGGGCGGCAAACCGCCATGGCGATTGATGGTCAGTTGTTTGATCGCCAACCGTTCGCTCGACCTGTCCGACAACAGACTTACAACTGGTGGTGGTTTTGACGAAGTGCGGAAGACGCTACCAAAGACATCCAAGTCGTTGAGGAAGCTCGTCGTCAAGGCAACGCAACGAGCCGCCGAATTGTTGGCGACGGACACTTCCGCAAGTGAAAGCGATCAGAAAGCGGCGAACGATATCAAGACACAGCGAATGGAACTGATTGTAAAGCAGGGGTAATAGGCGATGGCAATACTGGGATACGGCATCAAGAAAACGATACGAACCGAGCCCTTGGTTTGGGTCAGTCGCATCGACCTGTACGAATCGCTCGATCCGCCAACACTTATTCGTGAGTCGATCAAGCTCGTCACCGGTATCAATATCGTATGGGGAATTGAAGACGAGACTGAAACCGACACCCTCGAACCGGGGCACGGCGTTGGCAAAACGACACTCTGCCGATTGATTCGCTATTGCCTCGGGGAATCCAGCTACGGGCAAAACCACGCCGTCAAAGAAATCCACCACACCTTTCCCGACGGCTTCGTTGCAGTAGAAGTGCATATCAACGGTCAGCGATGGGCAGTGCTTCGTCCCTTTGCCAAACAACGCGCCGACTGTGCCCAAGCCAATGCCACGATTGAGAAACTAATCCAAGACCGTCCGGCCAAGGCATCCTTCAATACATACTGCAAAATACTGGAGGCTGCATGCCTTAAAGGCATCCGTAGTGATTCCGTGCTGCCCGGTGGTGCTTCGCTGCAATGGGGTCACCTGCTGGCAATGTGTACACGCGATCAGGAAGCCCGCTATCAAAGTCTCTGGCAATGGCGTTCGCCGCGCAGTGATTCCGGCCCACCGAACATCCAGAAGGACGACGCTTACAGGACACTGCGTTCGGTGTTGGGATTACTGCCCGATGCCGAATCCAAGTTACAGCACAAGCTGCTGGACATCACTACAGAACAGTCAGACCTAAAATTAAAAATTGCTGAGCGACAAAAGGAACCAGATTATTGGGCTCGCAACCTTCGTCGTAGACTGAGAGATGAGTTCGATATTTCTGAGGCCATGACCGCGTCGCTCAATGAAGGTGAGCTGTTTAGTCTGCCAAGGTTAATTGAGTTGCAAATCAACCGACTCGAAACAAAGCAAACTGATCGAGACATAGAACTGATTTCGCTCGGTCGACAAATCAATCTTGCCAGCATCGCTCTACAGGAGCCAGCCGAACTACAGGCACAGGAACAAGCTGCAGTCGCCAACTCTGACGATGGCACCTGTGTACTTCTGGAATCGATCAAGGAACTGCGGGAACTCGAAATAGGAATCAAGGAAGCCGGGTTGTCGATTTGCCGCTACGGCCAAATTTCAATTGGCGACTGCTCATACGCGCTGCAACAACTGACAAAGCTTGGCGACCAAATACGAGATACCCAAAAATCAACACTGCCAACAACGGCAGGACGTGAGCAAGCTGCTGCCGCGATCAAATCAAAGATTGAACGACGGGCCAAGATGCTGGAGAAACTGCAGGGCGCGTTGGACAAGCTATTGAAGCAACAGCAAAAGCTGAACGACCAGCGTCTGGCAACGGATCGGCAAATAATCGATCTCGAATCAATACTGGCCAGAATCGTTGAGTGGGAGAATCTGCGTGACGGGAACACAGACGATTCTGAACTTGCTAAGCTGGTGAAACGCCAGAACAAGATCGATAAAGAAGAGCAAGCTGCCAAACAGAAGCTCACCGACTTGATCAAAGAGCAGGACCAACTTGCTGATGGTCTTCGCGCAGTCTTCGAGTCTCTGATCCGTACAACGCTGTCCAAAGAATTTCGAGGACGTATCAGCCTCACCAGAGACGGCATCGAGTTTCGCATTTTTCGAGGCGAGAATCTTTCAGGTGAAGCATTTGAGACACTGTCCATCCTGATCGCCGATCTCACCGTGTTGGTCATGGGCGCTATTGGCGCGGCCCAACATCCCGGCCTGTTGATGCACGACAGTCCCCGCGAAGCCGACCTCGGCGGCCAAATCTACCGCCGCTTCCTAATCTGCGTTTCCGACATAGCCGACGAACTACGCAAACAGAATTCAACAGCCCCGTTTCAATATATCGTGACAACAACCACACCACCCCCGCAAAAACTCGAGAAAAAGAGTACAACACGCCTAAGACTCGGCGTTGACGTTGGTCCCCTATTTGGCAAACAGCTCCACGCTGCAAACCCAGATGCCCAACCAGATTTGTTTGACAAGGATTAGCGGACAAAAAAATCGATCCGAAAAACTGTATTGCCCATGAACTACTATCGTAATCTTCTCGACATCGTTTTCCGAACCCTTTCAGGCTCCTCAAATGAAATTGAGGAATGAGTCACATCCAATGGAAAATCCAAGAGAACCAATCCCGACGTCTGTGAACTCGGCAACAACGGTCACGGAGCTATTCCATCGCGTCAATAGCGTGATTCCGGACTCGCAGAAGCTTGTCACGGTTGAACCTGAAATGCTTATCACCGATGCACTAGATTTGCTGGAACAACATGGGTACTCGCAAGTTCCGGTCGTCGTTGGGCAGGAAGTGCTGGGGCTGTTTTCGTACCAGACGTTTACACGCTCCGTTATTTCTCTCGGACGTGTGGCTACAAAGAATCGGAAGCTTGATCCACTTGAGCTTACGGTCGAAGAGTGTATGGATTCAAAGCCAAAGTTTGCACATGTTACAGATGAATTTGTGGAGTGGTTCGATGTAATTGATCGCAGCGATTCTGTTCTCGTTGGTGCTCCTGATCAATTGCAGGGGATAGTCACGGCAATGGACATCCTGAGATATCTCTACCGTGTGGCCAGCCCCTTTGTCCTGATCGGCGAAGTTGAACTAGCACTTCGTGCACTAATGCAAATGGCCGTCGACGGAGACACACTCTCTGCCTGTGCTCACGAGTGCCTGAAAGACAAATACGATGTAGAGCGAATGCCAACTGAACTTCATGCGATGACTTTCAACGACTACATCCAAATTGTCGGAGACGGAAGACGATGGGATCATTTCCAGCCGTTTTTTGGAGGCAATCGTGTACGAACACGAGCCAAATTGGAGCAACTCCGTGACGTTCGCAACGTCATTTTCCATTTCCGGCGAAAGATCACGGTTGAGGAATACGAAACGCTTGCTGCCAATCGTGAATGGATGCTAAGAAAAGCCCGCACTGCTGAAGCCCGACAAAAGGAGGTGCAGCAATGAGCACAGAAAACTTAGACGCATTCATTGGCAATCTTGGCTATTTTCCGCACCAATCGGAATTTGCAGCAAAGTTTCTCGCAGCGGGCTCTGAACGAAAGCATTTACTCACGAGTCTCCCCGGACTTGGAAAGGGATTTGTTGGCAGCTCAATCGTCGGCTATACAGCAGCACATGAACAAGCAAAACGAGTTCTTGTCCTCGCACCGACAGCCTTGGCCCATCAATGGGTTGAAATGATCCACCGCTCTAACACGGATGTTGCGTGCGAATATGTGGATCGACGGCGTCTGCGGGAGCTGGAGTCACTTCAAAGCAGGACGGACTCACTTTGGAGTCAAATAGGTGTTGTTGTTATGTCCATCGATTTTGCAAAACGCCCGGAAATCGCGGAATTCCTAATGCAGACTCAGTGGGACCTTTTGGTTGTAGACGAGGCACATCAACTCGCGCCACAAACGCAACGACAACAAGTCGTTACTGCACTGGTTGAACACTGTCCTCAGATGCGTGTGCTCTATATGCAGATCTTGCTCGAGACCTTAACGGTTAAAGAGACAGAGAATCCACTCTTCAACGACGTTGAAACTACGGTTTGGTCACGGGATACGGTTCGTGACAAAGATGGCAATCCAATACTTCCTGAAGTTTACATTGAATGGATCAGCCACAAGCGGCAACCTGACGAGGCGGCTTTGCTTTCCCAGTTACAGGATTCCTTGCAAGTAATCGCAGGTTATGGTCAGCAAGGCCGATTAATTGGGACTCAACTCGTTAAAACAGCTTCATCAAGTTTGTTCGCTCTAGAGCAACTTCTCAACCGAATGCGACATCGGAGGAATCAGATTGCTCATGGGCTGGATGAATTTCTTCACAACGACGACACCAACCTATGGTCTGATGACGAAGTATGTGACCCAGAACCCGGTTTTTATGAACGGGCGTTAATGGAGTTCGCTGATCGTATTACGGTTCTGCTGGAGTCGTTGGAAGATGTCAGCACGGACTCCAAGTATGATTCTTTGGTTTCACTACTAAATACACTCGGAGTCTTAGCCAGCAGAGATCGAAGGGTCTGCATTTTTACCAGTTACGTCAATACAGCAACGTATTTGGAGAGCGCGTTAAGCGAGCATCATCCCCACGTAGTCGTAGTCACTGGGAGTATGTCGTACGCGGAGCAGGAGCAATCCGTCAGCGATTTCAGCCACAAAGGCGGTATCCTGATAACTACGTCCGCCATGTCGTTGCCGATTCCAGAAGTCTCTGCCGTCATCTTCTACGATCTCCCGATGAATCCAGCAACACTGGACGCGCGCATTGGGCAGTTCAACAGAGTCGGACGAACCGGTCCGGTCCGCGTGTTCGCTTTCACTGACGAATCGGACACACTAATCATCGAAAGACTCCAACGAAAGATGGCCGAGATCAAACAGGCAGTAAGAAGTGACGAAGTGGAGAAGCTGCTTTTTCCCAAGGACGACTCGAAGATGGGCAGTTCGCAGGAGGACACTGAGTGATGTCTGATTCCAATGAATTGACAGCCAGTATGACGTGCCCCCCTTAACCGCATCCAGAACTTGATATACTATTCAGGATTCTGGACCAATTGAGGAGGAGGCGAACATGCCAACCAAGCATCATTCATCCGAACAGATCATTTCGAAACTCCGGGAAGCTGAAGTCCATCTCGCCCAGGGGATGACGATTCCCCTGATGTGCAAAAAACTGAGGATCCACCAGTAGACGTACTACAAGTGGCGTCGTGAATACGGTGGTCTACGGATGGACCAGGCCAAACGCCTGAGAGAACTGGAACAGGAAAACACCCGGCTCAAGAAGCTGCTCGCCGAGGCGGAGCTGGACAAAGCGATGCTCAAGGAAATCGCGGAGGGAAACTGGTAAGCCCTTCTCGCAAACGCCAGGCCGTCCAGCATCTGCAGCAGACGTTCGACGTTTCCGAACGCAAAGCCTGCCGGGTTCTGGGTCAGCCTCGTTCCAGCCAACGCTACCAGGCGGTTCCTGCTGACGATGAAGCCGCTCTGCTGAAGCAGATTCTGAAACTGGTGCGCCAGCATCCCCGTTTCGGGTATCGACGTATCGGCAGGATGCTGCAGGCGGCCGGCTGGAAGGTGAATCCCAAACGCATTTATCGTTTGTGGCGTCGAGAAGGGCTCAAAGTCCCCAGGAAACAGAGGAAAAAACGTGCGCTGGGTACGGGGGCGAATGCCTGCCATCGCCATCGAGCAGAAAGGAAAAACCACGTGTGGTGCTGCGATTTTATTTTTGATCGGACAGAAACTGGGACCACGCTCAAGTGGCTCTCGATTATAGACGAGTATACCAGGGAGTGCCTGGCCTTGAAGGTGGACCGACACATCACCAGCGAGGATGTGATCAACCAACTGGCGGAGCTGTTCCCAACTCACGGCGTGCCGGAGCACTTTCGCAGCGACAACGGCAGTGAGTTCCTGTCCAAGGCAATTCGCAGTTGGCTGAAACAGATCGGCGTAGGAACGCTGTATGTCGAACCGGGCAGTCCCTGGGAGAATGGATACGCCGAGAGTTTCCACAGCCATGTCCGGGACGAGTTCATGAACTGTGAGGTGTTTGAAAACCTGAGAGCCGCCCGCCGGCAGACAGAGGCCTGGAAGCAACATTACAACGAGGTTCGTCCGCACAGTTCGCTGGGCTACCTCACCCCCAGACAATTTTCGCAGCAGTGTATCTCTTCCAGTCGGACTCCGTCCGCCTTCCAGAGAAACACTGCTGATACCCTAAAGATCTCATAACAACTGGTACGGAAATGGGGGGCCTGTCAGTTGATCAACAGTGCTTGAACGCGAGTAGATTCGTTGGCCGGAGCTAAATCACTGATATTCATGTTTTATTTCGTATTAGTGGTCAGATACTTCAAAACAGAATCTAGGTAGAGTGACACATGGTGGCCAACATTAGTTCGTCAAATATCATTGAATTGAGCGAGATGCCTCGAACACGGCAAGAATGGATTTTCGTATCGCTTCGGGAAGCTCGGGCCAAGCAGCCACGAGTTCGGCCAGTTCGGGAACGCAAAACGGCTCCGCTGGACATGTCCTTGGACATGTGGCGGAGCCGTTTTGACTTAAATCATTAATCATTACACCCCGCAGGGTTCGAACCTGCAACCTTCGCTTTCGTAAACCGAGGGTTTTGAATCTCCCATATTAGATTGAATCAAACGTGCTGGAAGACACAACCATGTTTGATTCAATTCTTATTATAAAATACGCAACGTATTTATATTTAAGCATTTACAACTTTTAATGGATTCATCAAATTCTCTGTTGATGCCAATCCTGATGAGATTCATGGTTAATTGGAGTTAAACAAGATTCGTAAGCAAATTTTGGGCAAATGAGTTTTTCTTAAACTTAACAGCTTTTGAAATTCAACCCCTAGAAATCAATTGCTGCTCGGATCGCACTAAGTATGAATTCCCAGTTTCTTTAAACAGATAATCATGACCAGATAGAAACCAATCATAACCATGGTTGAAAATGCGAAACTGGCACCGAAGCCCATTCCTTTCTTAAGCAAAAAAGGCAGCATGAGGAAAAAAGATAATGACGGTAGGACTAGCCAGAATACACTTTTTGAAAGTTCCGAAACCTTCTCAGTACTCCCTGTGTCGATATATAACCATATTATTCCAAGAAAAGAGACCAGTGGCAACGAAGCGAGAATTCCCCCCCAAAGCGAGCTACGCTTGGATATTTCCGATACAGCAACTACCAACCCAGCAGTGAGCAGAACTTTGAGAAGATAGTACATTATCTACTTTCATCAAATTAGGGTATTTATGTATTTGAGCACTCGACTGCATCCAAAGGCCACCGCTGCCGTTTTACCGGAGGCGGCGACCTCAATGGAAACCATCATTATCACCGGACAGTTTATTCTTTAAATTCACCTTGAGAGGGCTTGCCATCAACCTCACCAAGAACCGTGCCTTCAAAATCGGCAACATTACCGATGCCAGGATCTGTGCCGACGAATTTCGTTGCCTTCCCGTCGGTTTCATCCTGGGGAACTAGTTTCACTGTCATAGGGGGAACTACTTTTCCCTCTTCTGTCTTTGTCTCTTTTGTGGTTAACGTCAGATCTGTTGCTGTAACCGCTACCGGCGTTTTCTCGTCGTTACTTATGAAAAGAATCATGCATTCATGCTTGGGGTGATCCACTGTGAATTCGGCGTGATATTTTCCCAGATCAAACACCACCCCACCATTGGGGCCTGAACCGTGTGGTGCATGTTCTTCGGTGCTGGTAGCTTCATTCTGTTTTTCGGGCTGCACAGTTTCAGTTTTCGGAGTGTCGGTAGTGCCTTTGTCCGAGCAACCTGTGACGAGTAAAGCTGCCAAGAATAAGCCCAGCGATTTTGTGTACATCATTTCGTTTTCCTTTACATGATAGAATTAGTTTACGTGTATTACATTCTTATACAGATCGCAGCAGTTCTTCATCAGAGCTTTTACTACGGACCAGTCGTTCGGCATCTTTCCCCGAGAATTTCCAGAATAAGCCGGGGTGAATAAAAAATTCGCAAAACGTTGAGGTTACCAAACCTCCTAAAATCACAGTGGCGACAGGGTATAAAATTTCTAACCCTGGTTTATTACCACCTACCACAAGAGGAATCAAAGCAATACCGGCGGTCAAGGCGGTCATCAGGACCGGAGCAAGCCTTTCCAAACTTCCCCGCAGCACCATATTTTGACTAAACGCTTCCCCTTCTTCATCCATTAAATGAAAGTAGTGTGTCACTAACAGGATGCCGTTTCGCACAGAAATTCCCCCCAGAGATACGAATCCTACCATGCTAGCCACGGTAAGAGTCTGGTTGGTTAATACTAGTGCGAAGACACCACCAATAAAAGCAGTCGGAATGGCATTCAGGATCTGAAACGTGATCCGTGCTGACGGATAAAGCATCATGAGAACAATAAATATTCCGGCGACTGAAACTGCCGCCAGTATTGTAATCAGAAACGTAGCAGACCGTTGAGCTTCAAATTGCCCCCCAAACTCAACAAAGTAACCGGTTGGCAATGCGACTTGAGCACGCACCCGTTCTTCAATTTCAGAGACTGCACTGGCGAGGTCACGTCCTGAGACATTACAACGGATTGTTTGACGGCGCCTGACGTTTTCTCGGTTGATCAAATTTGGTCCACTGGCTGAACCTGGGAAGTTGGCCACTTCTCGCAAACGTATTTGCCCCCGCCCATCGGGAAGATCAATACGTAGTTCACCCAGATTATAAGGATCTGAGCGATGCTCTTCGTTGAGTTTAATCACAAGGTCAAAACGTCTCTGACCATCTAAGACTTGCGATACTGCTTCGCCTTTCAACGCAGTCTGTACGAAGTCGGCTATGTATTCCCGACTCAGCCCAAAGAAAGCCAGCTCATCAGGTTTCAGGACTACATGTAACTCATCTACCCGTTCCTGTGGGTCGATAATGGGAGGTGTCACACCAGGTATATCAGTGATCGCATCGCGAACTTCTCCTGCCAACTCGCGCAGCTTGTCGAGGTCGTCTCCATACAGCTTAATCCCGACTTGGGCTTTCACTCCGGACAGCATATGGCTAATCAGGTGAGAAAGGGGTTGTTCCGCTTCAATCCCAACCCCTGGTACATTTGAGCGCAAATCAGAGAGTAGCGTATCCAGAAACTCATCCCGACCATGGTCTGAGTCTGGGTTCATCGTCAATATGTATTCACCCACGTTGACTGGCTGAGCATGCTCATCCAGCTCTGCTCGACCTGTCCTGCGAAAAAAGTGCAATACGGGACCATTCGGATTTTCTGCAGACTTCTGTAGTTTGACAAGTTGCGAATCAATCAGTGAGGATGCCTCGTTTGATGCTTTCAGCGACGATCCGCCAGGTAAAGATACATTGATTTGAACGCTTCCCTCATCAAATTTGGGAAGAAAGTCAGCTCCCAACTTTGACAATTCCCAGACACTGTAACCAACGAGTGCCCAGGTCAAAACCAATAGGATGCCTGCCCGCCGCATACTGAATCGAATCAGGAAACTCGCTCCCCATTTCAGCACTCGTAGTAACCGCCCATCCTGATGGGCGTGAGTTGCCTTTGCTTGAGGCAGGAGGTAGTAAGAGAGTACCGGTGTGACAGTCAGTGAGACCAGTAAAGAAGCCAGAATTGAAACGATATAGGCAATTCCCAATGGGATAAACAAGCGACCTTCCACACCGGACAAAGCAAATAGAGGCATAAAGGCCAGGACAACGACTGCTGTCCCGAAGACGATGGCAGAGCGGATTTCTCGACTGGCTTCATACACGACCACAATGGCAGGTTTAGGATGGGGATTTAAATTGTTTTCTCCCAGGCGTCGAAAGATATTTTCCACATCCACAATGGCATCATCGACCAGTTCGCCAATGGCAACTGCAATTCCCCCCAGGGTCATTACGTTGATTGATAATTCTGTCCCAGACATGACCCCTACGATGCGAAATACCAGAGTTGTAATCACCAGCGACAATGGAATGGCTGTCAACGTGATGAATGTCGTGCGAAAATTCAGCAGAAACAAGAACAGCACGATCACGACAAGAATGGCTCCTATGACAAGCGCTTCTTCGACGTAGTAAATTCCTCGGTCAATAAAACTCTTGAGCTGAAACAGGCTGGTATTGATCACAATATCGGCAGGTAGCGTTGATTCTGCATCACTCAAAGCTGCCATCACGTCGTCAGTCAGTTTTCTGGTGTCAGCATGTGGCTGTTTGACAATTGTAATAACCACACCGGCATGTCCATCAATACTGGCATCGCCCCGTTTGGGAGCCGGCCCTTCCACGATTTGTGCCACCTGATATAAAAGTACGGCACGGTCTCCATTCATTTTGACAGGGGCTTTTCGGAGCTCATCCAGGACGTCGCTTGTCAGAGCACCAAGACGACCAATCACCCTCACGGAACGTTCTGTCTGGCCTCCGATTATAAACCCACCACTGGCATTCAGGTTATTTGACTGGACAGCGGCCTCAACATCCTGAAGTGATACGTTATATTCTTGCAACTTGATGGGATCAACCAGAACCTGATACTGCTTCTCATCACCGCCCATGACAATGACCTCAGCAATGCCAGTCAGCTTCAGTAGTCGCGGTCTGATTAACCAGTCCGCGGTCGTACGCAGATCCATTCGTTCTTCGAGAGGAGTCGGGAAAATAACGTCATAGGACCGTTTATTCCAGACAAATGCCACATCACGCCCAGGGTTTGTCTCATCCCATTTGGGATTCTCGACTTCAATTTTCTTCCACAAGCTGAGATCGTTTCGATTCACCGGATTCCAAACGGTCAGTTCAGGACTTGCTTCGTTTCCTGTGCGTTCTGCCAGTAATCCCGTCTGCCCAACCGCAGTCAACTTTCCACCTTGTGGCCCCTTTCTGCGATGAATTCCAACATGCAGAATCTGCCCCATTATGGATGCCTGAGGTGTCATAATCGGACGGATGCCTGGTGGCATCGGTACATTTGCCAGACGCTCTGACACAATCTGTCGAGCGTACCGAGGTTCCGTCTTCCAACTGAACTCGATGTAAATGACATTCATGCCCTGACTGGATTGACTGCGGACATCTTCAACCCCGTTTGCCCCTAGGATCGCTGTTTCTATTGGATAAGTAACCAGCGTTTCGACTTCTTCAGAAGACATGCCAGGACACTCTGTTAGAATCACGACTCGAGGTCGATCAAGATCTGGGAACACATCAATAGGTAAGGTTGTCGTTAAATAACCCCCATAAGCCAGGACAACGACGCAGGCGGCAAGCACCAGCGTTCGATGGGTTAGTGAGAGTCGGATGATTGAATTGAGCACGGTATTCTCCTAATTCCCTTCGTCTTCGTTCTTATGGAGACTGCCATCGGCGTGAATGTGGTAGCCTTCTGGTAAGTCGTCTCCTGATGAGGACTTCAACATACGGTTCAACTGTTCGGCAGAACTCTGTACTACAAACGAACCAAGCATGAGCGATCCATCATTCGCGATGACGGTATAGCGTCGGTCTCGCTCCAGGACTCGAACCGCCTTGCGTTGAAACGTATTTACGTTCTGGGTAAAAACAAATGCTTCAGCTCCGTCGCGGGCAACGGCATCCGTGGGAAGTACAAAGACGTTTTCGAGCTTTTCGACCCGGATCAAGATGCGGACTTTATGACCTGGACGAAACCGCCAGAGTATCTGGGTCATTCCATCTTGTTTCACAACTCTAGACTGATTTTCCAACGCCATACGAAACGCAAAGGTACGATTAATGGGATCTATGACATTTGCCAGATATTGAATCCAGAAAGTCTGATTAACGGGAGGCCAGTCTGCGATCGCGTTTTCCTGAAAGTCCACTTCAACTGGCCAACCGGCTTTGACACTTTGTTCAAGAAGTTGTGTTTCGTCTCGAAATGCCCGACCTTCTATTGCCAGCAACTGATGATTTGCCAGCAAACACAACATTTGACCGGTTCTGACTTGTTGGCCTAGATCTATTTTGCATTCCTGAACTTCAAAGGAGGGGGGGGAGTCCAGTTTTACTTCCTCACCAGTCGCCTGCAGCACGACAGAGGTCCCCAATGGTTTGGATTCGCTAGCTTGAGAGGGAACGAGAATATTCAGTTCTTTGACGAAATTACCTGCAGCTACTTCGTTCAACTGATTTTGTGTAAAACTTCGACTAAGCAGTTCCTGACGATACCCTTTGATTGCCACTTTCAGTCGCGTGATTTCACTAGCGACTTCAATGATCCGGGCACCGGGGACTGCTCCTCCTGAAGATTCCAGGCGTTTCTTTTTTGCTTCGGCGAGTTTGATGTCTTGCGTATCTTTAAACAGTTTCGACTGGGTCTGTTGCAAAGACTCGCTCAGGATGCGGATCGTATAGAGCACATCCCCAGGGTGGACTGTGTCGCCTGGAAAATAATTCATTTTGTCGACCACTCCATCTACAGGAGAAACGATCCCTCGATCACTGCGACCGGGTCGATCCACTACCATGCCCGGGACCTGTAGCGTTTTCCAATAGGTCTCAGGCTGTATTGATTTGACCTGCAAGCCCAGATTGGCAATCGCCTGGTCTGATAGAATAATCTGCTCGGAAGCTGCGTTTTTCTTATCGCTTGCTTTGGTTGAAGCAGTAGAAACGTTATCCGATCTGGCGGTTTTGTTTTGTTCTAAAAGCGGCAACCAATTGTCACGCGTGAAATAGCCGGTAGCAATCAATATCGCAACGATCCCGATTGCCAGAATGGGTTTCACTATTTGAAGAAGTTTCTTCATGATTGTTCCTTTTCAGGTAAGGGAGGGACAGGAGCTAAAGGCCACTGATCTTCCAGCATCAGTCCTGCAATTTCGCTGGCAGCCAGCCACATCTCGCTCATGGAGCGAATCAATTCCAGATTGGCTTCAGCTACAGATCGTTGTGCTTCCAGTACACGTAGGTACTCAAACTGTCCTCCCTGGTATGCTACCATTGAAAGTTCATAAGTTCGTTGAGCCTTCGGCAAGATTGAAACCTGGTAACGTTCAGCCCGTTCCCGTGCGGAAGCATAAGCTGAATAAGCGATCGCAAGTTGATCCATCAGTTCATTCTGTACACGCTCCGTTTGGTTCATTGCCACATTGATATTTGTTTCGGCAGACAATATGTTTCCCTGATTTTTGTTCCAAAGCGGGAGAGGAACACTAAAACCGATGTCCCAGTCATCGGACCGGTTCTGGCTCTGGCGAGTGTATCCCGTACCCACAGTAATATTGGGGATTGGTTCCACCTTGGCTCGTTGCAAGATCAAGCGGGCATGCTCAACTCCAATTTGTGCTGATCTGATTTCAGGGTGGATACTGAGCACGTAAGTGCTGACCTGATCCAGATTATAATCCTCTAGAGCAAGATCGAGTTCACCTGAAAGATGCTTAATAGGCATGTCCTGAATACCAACACTGGCAGCCAGTTTTCGATACGCCCCTGGCAACGCCTTTCTCGTCGCATCCAGGTCTGCACGATAACGTTCCAAATCAACTTCGAGTTGTATGACATCCAGCTCGGCTGCTTCTTTAGCTTTAACCAGAGCTTTTGAATTATTGACCGATTGCTCTGCAAGCTTTACCAGGTTCGAAAGGATATCTGACCGTTTTTGAAGAGTTAAGGCTTCGAAGTACGCTTGCCGTACTTTCGTAAAGACCTGAAAGCGTTCCGTCATCAAGTTGAGCGAGGCCTGATCCACCCTTTTGAGTGCGGCTGCCTGATCCAAATCCAGTTTGTTGGCTGTGACAAATTCCTGGCCCGCATACGCCGTCCAAATCCCCCCTGGACCGGTCCGGTCACTGATCTCATTACCTGTCACGCTCACAGTCGGGTTCGGATACAATCCAGCCTGAATAGCCCGGCCTCGAGCTGTTTCGATTGCCCAGGATACCTCTGCCAGACGAGGATTACTATCAAGAGTCAGGTCAATCAACTCTGGAAGACCAAGCGTTTGTGTCTCCGTTGGTTTGCTGACCTGAGATGATGTGTCTGTGAGGTTGATTTGTACTAATTCATCGTTTGGGTTCTTCAAATCAGGGTTGATATGTCTGACCTGATGAATGGTTGCTTCCTGGGGAATTTCCCGTTCGGAAGTCGCGTCAGAAATCATTGCTTTACCAGTCGAATATGAGGAGCTGGCACAACTTTCCGTGAACAGACCAATCCCAAGCAGAACCGCAGTAAGTAACGGGCGCATAAAGACCTCCTTCGCATCATGCGAAGATTTGAAAAAATGAACAGAGAGATAGTCCGACCATAAACAAAGGGTCGAATCGACAGAATTCTCCGCAAATCATTCAGGATTTGTCCTGAGAAGAATCGCGAAATTAGTCAACGCCAAAAGCAGAGAGCAGGACGTACCAACCTAATTTTGTGATACTGTCTGCGAAGAGTTCTATGCTTATATTAAATAAGCATGGTGGCGGACAAAGAGCGGGGAACCAGAATCAGGGGGCGCGCAGTCAAATACCGATCGTTCGGTTTCTGTGAGTTGCGGAAATTCAAAAGATGAATTGCATCCGATGATGTCCCATTGAAACAGGACTTTGATTTCCGTCTTAAGAGTTGAACGCGTACCTGAGATCACATCAATACTATTAAGATAGATCGCAGAGGAATCGTGATCAGATGAACTAGTAAACTGTGGAAAGCCCTGATTTTCAGAGCTCTTATGGTGGTCATCCTGGTGGCTGTGTTTATCAGCCTCATAGTGATGAACGTGGCCGTGAGAGTCATCAATGGATGATTTATTCAGATGAATATGCGCGCGTAAATCATGCCCTGCAGGCAGGTTGCTTCCATGAGAGTGGCCGAAGGCAACTGACTGGGTCAGCAGCATCTGACCTGCCCCCACGAACGGTACCAGTTGTTATGTTACAGTTCCTAAGTGGTTATCAGTATCCTTGTTTGCCAGCTGTAGCGTAGCGGAAGCTGGCAAACAAGGGGCGATTGCCTCCGGGGCAGGTGGTAGATAGCCCAGCGAACTATGCGGCCTGATCGTATTGTATTCCCTTCTCCAGCGTTCGATCAACACTTTTGCCTCCAGCAGTGTGTCAAAGATTTCGCCATTCAACAGCTGATCCCGCAAGGTTCCATTGAATGATTCTACATATCCATTCTCCCACGGACTTCCCGGTTCAATAAACAGGGTCTTCACATCCACGCGTTCAAGCCACTTCCGCACTTTCTTTGCCGTGAACTCGGCTCCGTTGTCACTGCGAATGTAATTCGGGGTCCCACGCTGAATGAACAGGTCGCTGAGTCGCTCCAGGACGTCTTCACTGTTGAGTCTGCGAGCGACATCAATCGACAGGCACTCTCGACTGTATTCATCCATGATCACCAGCATCCGAAAACTCCTGCCATCAGATGTCCGGTCCTGCACGAAGTCATAGCTCCAGACATGGTCTTTGTAACCGGGACGCAGTCGAACACAGGAACCATCATTCAACCACAGTCGTCTCCGTTTGGGCTGTTTCTTTGGGACTTTCAGTCCTTCCCGTCTCCAGAGTCGTTCAATTCGTTTGTGATTCACTTTCCAGCCTTCCAGAAGAAGCATCCCCCAGATTGTCCGATATCCATAACGGCCATACTGTGTTGCCAGTTCAATCATTCGTTTCACCAGGCGTGGTTCATCATCTGGCAGATAAGGCTCCCGTCGTTGAGTGGAACGAGGTTGCCCCAGCACGCGGCAGGCCCGGCGTTCAGAAACGATCTCAGGTCCCAAAGTATTACGAACGTAAGTCACAGCCTGACATCGCTTGACCGGGCTCAATAGTTTCCCGAGGCGGCTTCCTTCAAGATCGCCTTATCCAGTTCCGCATCTGCCAGTAGCCGCTTTAAGCGTGCATTTTCCTTTTCCAGGTCTTTGAGTCGTTTGGCCTGGTCGGTACGGATTCCACCGTATTCCTTACGCCAGCGGTAATAAGTCTGATCGGTGATTCCAAGTTGTTTGCAGACCAGGCCAATCGTCTTGCCACGAGCCAGTTCGACCTCCGCTTCACGAAGCTTCTGAATAATCTGCTCAACAGTAAATCGTTTTCTCGGCATCTTTCATACTCCCTAAACTATGTCCAAAATTGAAATAATACCACATTTCAGGTGGACTCGGTTAAGGGGGCTAGGTCACATGGTAGAAGACAAACGCCAGGAAAATGATCACCAAAATGTTATGGAGGATCGTTAGGGAATCACTGTGAAAAAGAAAACTGCTGACATTCATAGCCAGCATCAGGAATACGATCGTCAGACCAATGCCTAATGTCTTGTGACGCTGACAAATTGAGATAACTGCTGTCAGCAGGACCGCTGAAAACAACAGGCAGAAGAAAATCACAGAGACTCTACTGCTACCTGTAAAGGCTGTTCCTATCAGTAATGTCAGTATAGAGCAAAGTAAATATGAGAACTTACCAAATCGATAGTGTACTTCCCGGTCAATTGCTTGGTTCGTCATTGTCGTTCCCATGATCCGCTGATTCATACTGATGCGGCAGGCTCTCTAAGTAGCCTGAGACTTGTCTGGAATGACATACACAATTGTCGTAGCAGGTATAGGTTAGTGGAGGAGGATCACAGTACTGGCAGTCGATCTCACAATTAGAATAGCTGTGGTAAGTCGAGGCGCAACCTGTCATCATGATCGCTCCCAGCGTTGCGAACCAGCGCATCCACTTTTGAGCGTTATCCATCTTAAGCTCCTTCAATAGCAACCTCGTATATTTCGATTGCAGTAAAAACTTGTCTATTATGGTTCTACAGGTAAAGGTAAATTATCTAAAGCTTCAGGTGCTGCCGGTATGGGTTGCAAAGCCTGGGTATCAATTCCACCAATGACTCGTTCTAATTCTGCCAGCGATTGTCCTAATGAAGCTTCGAGCCTCAGGTAACTCACCTCAAACCGCAGCAATTCTCTCCAGTTATCCACCAACTGTAAAAAGTCGACTTCTCCGGTGTTATAGGCCTGGCTGGAGACTTCCAGTGTCTGGCGGGCTTTGGGGAGAATATCTTCACTGAACAGAGTTAACAGATCCTGCTGGCTTTTGGCTTGAGCAAATAGGTCCGCGACTTCTTCAAGTGTTTCGTCTTTCAATGAATCATAAGTTCGGGCCGTTGATACTGCTTTTGCCTCTGCGGAGCGAACTGCTGAATCCAACTTTTTTCTGTAAACCGGCAGGTTAATTCCTGCCGTGATTAAAAATGAATCGTTTCCGTTGGCAACAGGACTGACACCGGTAGATCCGACATCGATCCAGGTGGCCCCCAAAGTGACATCCGGTTTATACGCAAGGCGCGCCAAGTTTAGAGCTTGCCTGTCTTTTTCGAGTGTTGCTAATTGTGCATGCAACTCAGGACGAGAGGCTATTGCCTGACGTTGCAGCCAGTCTAAGTCGGCAGGTAGAGATCCCGGTTCGATATGTTCGAGTGCCAGTAATTTTGTCTGAGGTGAAATATGCAACAAACGAGCAAGTTTTGCCTGACCACTCACTAGCTTTTGTTCCAGACGAATCAATTCATTTTCGACATTCGAGATTTCCAGTTCAGCACGCAACAAGTCCTGCTGACTGACTTTTCCTGTCTTGTAACGTACGTTAGCTACGTCACGAATCTCGACTAATAATTGTTTATCTGCCTCAGTTACATTAATAGTCTGCTGAATAAAATAGAGTTCGTAATAGGCTCGTTTTACTTTAGCGACTGTGGCTAGTTCGACTGCTGCCAGTTGGGCTCTTGTCTCGTTTGTCTGTGATTCAGCCAGTTCTCCCTGTGCATTCAGTTTCCCTCGAGCTGGGAACTTCTGGGATATATTCAAGGCAAATTCCTGGGGGCCAGATGCGGTCTGGACCTGTTCAGGATAAAACGTCATCCCCAGATTTGGGTCTTGCAAGCTTGAAGCGACAGGGACTTGATAAGCATTGGCTTCGACACGTTTTCGGGCAGCCTGGATATCCGGGTTTTGAGATAATGCGTACTGAATATATTCTTCAACCGAATGGGGGCCCTCCAGATCAGCGGCGACTGGGTTGACTGTCTCTTGAGTCGGCGAGTATGCGGCTTGATGAACAGCCTGGGAAACTTGAGCATAACCGGGGTCGTGGATCTGCTGCGCAGATTTACAACCGTTCAATAGTAGAAACAAGCTTAAAAAATGAACTGTATACCTCATGGCCATCCTTGGCCTCCCCCCGTGTTATGATCGATGACGACACATATTAGTTGTCATCGGTAAAATTGATTTGATCGAAACAGAGATTACTACTAAATCTTGAGTGAACCGGATTCGCACGTAACGATATTTCGGATTAGGTAATGTCTGGTTCTGTTTACTGAGAGACAGTCTGAACTTCCTCGTAAACTGTGGATGCCTGATGTTCAGAATTTTTCAGATAGGGAACCGATTCACATTTTAGCGCCAACAATGTCAGGTCATCATTCGGTGAAGAATTACAACGCCACTCAGCTATCACTTCATTGATTTTCATGATAGCGATAATGAGTGGCCTCTCATTTACTAGAGAGAACCAGGATGTTAATCGTGCTAACCCGAAAAGTCCGCCTTGAGAGTTGGCAGATTCTGTCACGCCATCGCTGAAGAGTAAAATCCGATCACCCGGGGAAAAAAAAGTGTCTACTTGATCCCAATCAGCATTTGCATCTAGTCCAAGTAATAACCCCGTGCTTTTAAGAGAGTCGAGTGATCCGGAATCTCTTATCAGAATCCCAGGAAGATGACCTGCACTGACCCATGAGAAAGCACGCGACTCAGGTTTCCATCGTGCAAGAAACATCGAAGCAAAATTGCCTGGTAGGATCGTTGCCGCAAACTGGCGATTGACTTCTTTCATTATCCGGATCAGATCGAAGGGGGATTTTTCTGAAGCTGCTAATAGTAGTGATTTCAACATTGCTGCTCCCATCGCTGCTGGAACACCGTGACCACTTACATCAGCTATGCAAATTAACCATGATCCATCCGATAATGGTAAAAAATCGTAATAATCTCCAGCTACGCTGTCCGCCGGTTCAAAAATATGTGCTGTTTCAAGACCCGGAATCTGAACGCCGTGGGGTAGTAGATACTGCTGTATCTTTCGTGCCTTTTCCATCTGGTGATGACGGTCGCGATCATTTTCTTTTAATGACATACTCATGGAGTTGATGGCCGTTGATAATTGATTCATTTCACTACTGGAAAAGGAAGGCGCGACAGCCCCTAATTGTCCGGAAGTTATATTTTCGACTGTCTTCAACAATTGACTTAATGGCCTACCCACAATCTTTAACAGCACGTAATTGACGATGCCAGCAGCCAACAATCCTAATATTCCCAGGACGGCAAGCTGAATTAGAACCTTCTTTCGTATCGCACGGCGCACATTTTTTAATGTTTCAATTACAAATACACTTGCTTCTTCACCAGACTGATGTCCGACGACAAGCTGGTGTTGACTGAATTCGTTCCATTGAATCGATTGTGGTTTTGAAAAATCGTATTGAGATAATATTGATCTGCTCTCAGGAGAAGAATTTCCAGCTTTCAGGTAAGTGCCATGCATGCTAACTATGATTTGATGACCGGGAGAAGCCGACTTTCGCATCTCCGAGCAGACTCTATCAATATACCCCTGGACGTCACCATGACTATGATCTTGTATCAAATGTGAAACGGCGGACTGAATCGCAATAGATTCATCATTCAAGCCGGTTCGCATTTGATCTGTCGCATTTTGCATCTCCCTATGATATTGCAATATCAAGAGACAAATTAGTGCGATACTGAGTGTGATATTAACGGACAGCAGTAACTGAAACCTGATCGTTCGAGGTTTATTCTTAATGGCAGTTATTCTGGTAAATAATGCTGACATGATGTTAAATATTCTTCATTCGATGATGAAATTAGACAGCAGAATAAAAATGCTAAAAGTTGAATTTGTTATATGTGCTTTTACAAAAGAATCCATGGAACACCTGAGCGTCGTTTGTTAGCGCAACATTCAATCATTCAGGTGTTCCAACTCAGGAGTCGACCTGAAATAAGTAACGTATTCTTAAGCCTGCAAAGATTGCTTCTCTCACTTACGTAATGTCGCGGCATACAATTCGTCGACCTTGCTCAGATAGGTTTCCGGATCTGCAGCGATCTTTTTGGTACAAGGAGGGCAACAGACATAAACTATCCGCCCGTCTACAATGGTCCATTTCGGTTTCTGTGGCAGCTCTTTTTTCATCACCGGGCACATGTGCTGTGCTTTTGCAAAATTGCCATGAATGGTCGACCAGTGCTGAGGGTCGACCTTGCTTTTTAAGCAGCCTTTACAACACAGGTAAACAGATTCTTTACCGACATTGACTTTGATTGGCTGACCATGATTACCCAGTTTCTGTCCCGAGACCGGACAAATCTGCTGGGCCTTGATACGTAACTGATCGCGTTGACTTAGCTTTCCATCGGCCTGTAGTTGTTGTGCCTCTAACAGGTTCTGCCCACAGACTACGGTTCCTGCTACGACAGCCAGTGCAAAAATCATTTTGATACATTTCATAATATTCTCCTTAAAACTAAAAAACGAATTCAGACCCGACTAGGAAACGGGCCCGGTAAGTGCTGGATCGAACGACGAATTCTGCGATCCAGACTGTTGTTGATCCTGACAGAGCACGTGTCCCTGCAGCCCCACTCTAATTTTGAATTCCAGGTATGCACAATAGATGGTAGGGACGATGAATGTAGTGAAAGGTTCGACCAGCATGCCACCCAGCACAGGCAGTGCCATCGCGCGGGCCACATCTGCCCCGCGCCCCTGCGAAATCAATACTGGCAGCAGGGCAAAAATCGTGGTCAACGTCGTCATTACACAAGGGCGAATGCGTTTCAGCCCTGCTTCATAGATGGCTTCGCGTAAGTCAGCGATGCTGGTAACCGAACGGCGTTTCAGTGTCTGCTGAATGTAGGTAGCCATCACCACGCCATCGTCAACCGCAATACCAAACAGAGCGATAAATCCGACCCAAACTGCGGTATTCATATCCACGCCCATCCATGCTACAGCAATCATTCCACCGGCAAAGGCCACCGGAATCCCCGAAAAGACGATCGCCGCGATGGCCAGATCTTGAAAACTCAAATAGATAATCAACAGATTAACCAGCAGTACTGTGGGAATGATCCACATCAGTCGCCGGTTGGCTTCGATCTGGTTCTGAAACGACCCCACAGCCTGTAACTCGAAATTTCCATCGGGAAAGGTCAGTGTCCCGTTTTCCCGAGCAGCCCGTAATGCAGACATCACCTCATCAACGGTTTCCAGATCCCCAGAAGCACCTGAAGGAGAGAATGCGACGTGGGCAACGAGACGGGCATCTTCGCTGTTAATCGCCCCTGGCCCCCAGGTCGTAGTAACGTCTGCCAGACGTTCCAGGGGCACAATATCTCCGCCGTGTGTCACCACGGATACCTGACGTAAATCATCCAGATCCTTGCGGACGCTCCGTTCAAAACGGACCTGTATCGGGTAGCGTTCGCGACCTTCCACTGTCGTAGTGACATCGATTCCTCCTAACCCGGCAGACACGATCTGATTTACCATCATCGTCGTCATGCCATAGCGGGCGGCTTCTTCCCGGTCGACTTCGAATTCATAGTAAGGCTTGCCCATCACAATGTCGGGATTGACGGTTCCCGCGTTGACATAATGGTTCTGCTTCAGGTTTTTTGCGACTGCCAGCGATGCTTTTGACAAGCCCTCCAAATCGTCGCCGTAAACCCGAATCGCCATTGAGGCCTTGATGCCGCTCTGCAGCATGACGACACGTCCTTCGATCGGCTGCAGAGGTGAAGCCGGTGTTACCCCCGGCAGGGTAGCCACTTTGTTGATTTCGTCCCAGATCTGTCTTGCGGTTATCCCTTCCCGCCATTCGGCGCGGGGCTTGAGCATGACATAAGTTTCGACCATTGCCGCTGGTGCCGGGTCGAGTGCAGATTCCGCGCGACCAATTTTACCCAGTACATTTTGCACTTCCGGGATCTCTTTGATCAACGTATCCTGGGCCTGCAAGATCTCCATCGTCTGAGAGAAACTGGCAGCTGGATACAGGCTGGGCATATAGAACCAGCTGCCTTCATCCAGGGCAATCCAGTCATCCGACTTCAGTCCCGTAAAAAAGTGTTTCGCATCCACATAGCCGGGCACCTCGTTAAGGTCTGCTCCGAGTAGCGAGACGACCTGTTCCAGGGGACGTAACACCGTCGGCAAGCCCAACCAGGCGCCTGCCCCCAGAACCATGATCATCGCGGGGATAGAGAGCATCAGCAGCTTATGCCGTAGCGCCATCCTGAGCCGGCCCGCATACAGAAACCGCACAAAACGACTGGCGGGATTCTCTTCCATGGAACGAATTTTCTCGCACGTTACCCACCAGCCCAGCAGAAAACCGGCTACCGCAGCAAAGACAGTTGCCGCATACAGGGTCAACGACGACCCTTCGGCGATGTGGTCTCCCCAGACAAACCAACAGAGGGCGGCTGTGAGACAGCCTAAGCCCGCGCCTGCCGCCAGTTGTCCCCAGCGGGGGATTTGCGAACTGCGGAGAAAGATCCGACAGAGCATCGGCAGCACGATCACCGCTACAATCAGGCTGGACACCAGCGCGAACGTCTTAGTCCAGGCAAGTGGAGCGAACAGTCTATGATCACGGCCGGTCAGAAAAAAGACGGGTAGAAAGCTGATGATCGTCGTACTGACGGCGGTGATTACGGCGGGGATCACCTCAGCGGCTGAATCACGGATGACGGTCAGCCGCTGCTGGGGACCACCCGCAGAACCGTTGGCTTCCCAGTCGGACAGGCTGCCATAGATGTTTTCCAGAATGATAATCCCCATATCGACCATCGTGCCGATCGCAATCGCGATACCTGCCAGCGACATGATATTGGCATCGACACCAAAAGTTTTCATGGCAATGAACGACATCAGCACCGCCATGGGCAGTGTGATGGCAATAATGATGCTGGCGCGGATGTGCAGCAGAAACAGAACCATAACCGCGATGGTGATGATCGTTTCATGAATTAACGCTTCGGTCAGCGTGGAAACCGTCTCGTCGATCAAGACACTCCGATCGTAGACGCCATGTATTTTTATTCCACCCAACTCCGTCTCCAGAGAATCAATTTTGGACTGAACACGCTCGATCACTTTACGGGGGTTCTCACCATAGCGCATCACCACCACCCCCCCCACGGATTCATGTCCATTAAAATCCAGGGCACCGCGTCGGAAGGCAGGACCGGTCTGGACCTGGGCTACGTCGCTGATACGAATCGGCACGCCTTTGCTGACGGTGATCACCGTACTGTTGATCTGTTCGATGGTTTCCTGTTCCGTTTTATCCGCACCGATAAAACCCTTGCCGCGAACAATGAATTCCATCCCGCCCGTCTCGACGGTCTTGGCGCCGACGTCGATGTTTGATGCCTTGACCGAATCAATTACCTTGCTGAGCGGGATGTTATGGTAGCGGAGTTCATCCGGGTCAACTTCGATCTGATACTGTTTCACATAGCCGCCAATCGAAGCCACCTCTGCCACACCGTCTACTGACTGGAGCGCGTACTTAATAAAGAAGTCCTGCTTCGATCTCAACTCAGCCAGATCCATATCTTTTGGCGGCTCAAGCACATAGTAGAATATTTGTCCTAAAGCAGTGGCATCTGGTGCGAGTGTTGGAACCACACCCTCCGGTAGAGAACCGTTGACTGTAGTCAGTTGTTCTGCCACACGAGAACGGGCCCAGTAGAAATCGACATCATCGTCAAACGTAACCTGCACGAAGCTAAAGCCGAACATGCTTTTGCCACGGACACTTTTGGAACCCGGTACCGCCTGTAACGCAATCGAAAGTGGATATGTAATCTGGTCTTCCACATCTTTCGGAGACCGTCCGGCCCATTCAGTGAGCACGATTACCTGGTTTTCGCCCACATTGGGAATCGCATCGATGGGAACCTGTTGCGCCGAGTACCAGCCATAACCGAGCAGAGCAACGGACAGTAGTACAATCAGGAGTCGTTGACGGAGGCAAAAATCGAGTACGCTGTGAATCATTGTCGAGCCTTCTTTTTCTGTCCGGCGGCTGTTTGTGGTGTGACGGGCCGTGGTGGTTTCAGTTTCAAAGATTCGTGTTCTATTTCCATGTCCATAGGCATATCAATTGGGGGCAGGCTGTCGTCAAATTCCATGATTTCAGGCATATCCAGGGGGGGGAGTTCCATATCATTCTCTGAGTCGAACTGATTCTTCGATGCATCTGCAGTTTTGATTATTTCCAGATATTTCTGAGGATGTTCCAAAAGACTTTCGCGGCAGCCTTCACAACAGATGAAAACAGTTTCTCCATTCACGTCTACTTTGGGAGGTGCGCCCATCGAACCTAGATACATCATGGTTACCGGACAAATCCGTTGATTTTCGGCCAGTTTTTGGTCTGTTTTAGGGAGTTTCGAAAGCGTGGCCAACATCGTTTCCGACAGACCTTCATCCGGCAGCGGTTCGGCCCGAGTCGGATCAATCAGAGAAGGATTACCCGCCAACTGCATCTGCGAATCGATCAGGAAGTTCCCCCTGGTCGCCACCTGTTCCCCTTGTGTCACCCCTTTCAGGATCACGATCTGCTCACCACAGATCGGACCGAGTACGACGTTGCGTATCTCAAAGCGACCTGGCTTGGTTTCGACATAGAGCACACTGTGTTCGCCCGCCATCAGAACCGCATCGCGGGGCACTGTGAGCGCTTCACTCTCAGCAAATGACTGCGACACATAACCATACTGCGACGTGGGAACCAGATCTTGGCCTGACAGAGGGCACTTACCGGAGGCTTTGGCGATAATATGAGGATGTCGCGGACAAATCCAACAATCCGCTAACTCGGAATCATAGATGCCGCTTGACTTTGCTTTGCTTCCCGCAGGAAGGGAGATCGTCGCGCGTGCATAATCTCCGACGCGTAACTGTCCTTGTAGATTCGGTATCACAATCCGCACACCCACCGTACGAGTCTGGGGATCGACCTGAGGATCGATAAACGCCACACGGCCGGAAATGGTCTCATCGGGCTGAGACTGGATAATCGCCTCGACTTTCTGTCCGTAACGGATCGCTGCAGCATCTTCAGGAAACAGCTCGAGCATCAGCCACAACTGCGAAAGATCGGCCAACTGATAGATGACCTGACCTTCTTTGACATACTGGCCTTCGATGGCCTGTTTTTTGATCACCGTTCCACTGATGGGGGCACATAAATGCATTCGGCTATTAGCAGTGCCCGTTTTTTCGATTTCGTCGATCTGTGACATTGTCATGCCAAGTTCGACTAACCTCTGTTTCGAACTCTGATAGAGATTTTCGTTAGTCTGGATCACCCGCTGAAGTGTGGCAGAGCGACTGTGCTTTAACGCTTTTTTTGCCAGAAGCAGCTCGACCTGACTCGAATAAAGCAGGGGCGAGTAAATATATGCCAGATGATCTCCCTGTTTGACTTCGACACCGGTGAAGTCGGCATAGAGTCGTTCAATACGACCGTCCACATAGGCAGACAGTGTTTTAAGGTTGCCTTCGTCATAGCCCAATTCACCCACGGAATGGATTGTATGAGTCAGAGGGAGTGATTGGACCGTTGCGGTTTGAATATTGGCAATCCGTCTGGCAGCGGGATCAATGTGGACTGCGCGGGGATCTGAGTTCGAGCCATCGGAAGTCGCGGGCACAAGCTCCATTGCACACACCGGACACCGGCCGGGTTCTGATTGAGGCGGGGTGCACATCATCGGACAAATATATTTGATGGCTTTGCTGAGAGCAGAACCGTGACTATGGCCTCCTCCGCCTGCAGTAATAAATCCCATCTGCTGGGCGACTCCCAGTCCGGCGATCAACAGTGCCCCACACAGCAGAAACAGTGCTGGTTGTACCAGTAGTCGAATCCACCAATGGCGTGTCTCCTGTTTGCGCTGAGAGGCTGCATTATCTACAGCGCAGATCTCACTTTTATTAGAATTATTCATACCAACCTCAACAGAATTGTTTCAGCCAACTGTAATCTCTTAGGAAAATGGGGTCTGTCCGTTTTACTTTGGCCAGGGATTGATGAATCGAAAACGCATCAACTCTGGAGCGTGTTAATACAACTGTAAAACAGGGGCAAACTGCGCGCACAAAGACAGCAAAGGCGTGAGATCAGATCAGCCAGCGGCAAAGAATCTCTTGCTGGCGAGGAATGGGCCGAAATGAGAATGGCAGGGTGTCAAACGTAGCGTCTGCTTGCGATTGTTTCATGCAGACAGCAAACGTGACGACCAGTGCGGCTGCGCGCCGGGATGATTCACGTTCATGTGAACTACGATTTTCATCCGGAGCGGCAGGAAGTTCCTTCTCGACTGAACATCGGCATTGCAGCTGATGAGATGATTGAGAGCAGCAACTGTATTCCGCTTCAATCAAGGGTAAGCAGCAGCACGCTTCAGTACCACAATGACTACCAGCCTGCGCTAACGGAACAATTCCCCCGAAGAGAGTTGCTGCCACCAGCACACAGGAAGTCAATGAGTGAATAGAAAACGGAAACATCGCTACACCAGTCAAAAGGAAAGTTTCATTTGTTTTAAGGCCCAGACTTACGACAGTCAAGTCTGAATTCTGTTCACGCTAAGCTGAGCAATTCTCATGGTCTACCCTAATACTGGATTTTTAAAGACTTTGCATCGTTTAATGCGATCAGAAATTTGTTACTGATTGCGAAACGATAGCGCAGGGAAAAAAAACAGACGTGTGAGCAGCGCGTAAAGATATTGCTAAAACTAACCTATAGCGTGAAGCGGCAAAGAGATACGCAGCGATCAAGGGACACCAGAGATGCTGAAATACAGCGAGGTTTTCCCAATTTTGGTGGCTGATCGACAAGAGTCGTCACCACCGTCAACTGTGACAGGCTCACCAATTTTTCGGAAGGATTTTTCGCGTCTGATGACGGTACAAGGGGACTAACGGGCTGGCTTTGCTTACCACAATGACAGTTTGTCCCGCAAGAGCATGAACCAGGTTCTGCAGCCTGAGTTTCGATACAACAGGCGTCTTTTTCTGACTGTGACTCACAACCAGAGGCAGAGTCTGTCGTGATTTCTGTACCCTCTCCACAATGGCAGATTGGTGCACCCGTACAACAACAGCAGTTCGTGAACGATAGAGAACAACCAAGGCTACAGTTACAGGAAGCAGCAGGTAGATCTTGCAATGGAACTGTCAGCATAGCTAGACAGATCAAAATGCGAGTCGTGATTGTATTAGTCATCCACATGAAAGAAAAACCCTTTATTCTCTGCTGCCCTGTGTCAGCGAGGAAGTTTCTATCCATTTAAATCGGTCCATACAGAAATGAACTACAGGCGAACTATCTGGAAATCGTCAATCTTTTCAGGATGTGTCGCAAAAATGTAGATGCTAAAGATTTGGGTAGACTGCGGGAGTATCTTCATAATCAGACATAGAGTCAATAGAGGTTACGCTTGCATCTCTATCATGTAATCGATGCAGAAACTGGTGAGATGAAAATCTCCAATCTGAATCTGAACTCATTACATTTCAATCACTTCCATCATCAGGGGAGGCGATTCATTACATAAATAGAATGGCCCCTTTAAGTTCGTTCTGTCGATTATGCCAACCCAAATGGACCAATTCTCCCGCAGTTATATTTCAATGTTGCCAGGTCACTATTTCTTCAAAGTGAGCTAAAAAAAGCTGATATTTACAAATTCAAAGTAAGTCGTGAAGAAACCGGTATCATCACGCATCCAATACCAGCGATAGCGTTCAATTTAACATTTCAAATATTTTTGGGAGAAGATCATGAAACACTCACGTCTCTTATTAGCAGGAATCTGTTTTGCTATCGTCGCGCCTGCGATATTGTCAAAAGATCTGTCGGCGTTTGCCCCGCCGGGATCGCGCCCATATATGGGAAAGCCTCACTATGGGTCGAGCACTTTCCGTTCATCGCGCAACATGAGTCACGCGAGAGATTATTCTCGTGACCTCTATTACTATACTCGTGATGCTCAAACCATCGACCCAGAACTGGCAAGGTCAGAGTCCACAGAACTCGGGCGGAATATCGACGCTACGAAAAAGGAACTCGCCACGATCCGCAAAGAGTACGCCGGAGATAAAGAAGTCCTGGCGAGCTTAAAGGTAATTGAAGACCATCTAACGAATGCAACAGCACAACACAAGACACTACACGCTGAATGCCAGATGGACACGTTCGATCGAACTGCTGGGATGAAATGCTGCAGTGACATCACCAAAGAGCTGGAAAAAGCGATGGCTGAGCATGCAGCGCTGATGCGTAAACTCGAAATTAAGGAACTAGCCAATAGTAAGAAGGAAACCACACCCAAAAAGTAAGTGTTTCTGATCTCTCCAACAATACTGGCGATCCTTACAGACAATGAAGGAGAGCATTATTTCATATTTTGACAAATTGAATACCTACAAACGAGAGGGGATTCATCAAGGAAGTTGCTGTTCTTTCTTGGTGCCTTCGGATCTAGACGGATGAGAAATTCAAGATCTCATTGATTTTGTTTGTCAGAGTCGAGGCAAGGCCGCTCGCACTTCGTTCCAGCGATTGCTGCTAAAGGCCCAAGAGGAAATGGCTTAGAAAGCGACCATCCTCAATGCTCACGACAGCAAGTTCTCTCTGGCCTTAAAATAGATTGATGCGGAATACAAACATGATGCTGCCAAAGACACCATGATAACACGAAGGCGAAGCTCGAAAATCAGAAATAAATGAGGTTTCCGTCTAAATTCTCAGTTAAAAATCAGTTGAATGAGGAGCGTTATTATGAACTACGCCACAAGGACCAAGAATTTTCAAATTGTTTTGATTTTGGTCGCAGTCCTTTTCTTATTGAGTTTAGTCAGTTTGAGGACGGTCTGCGCACAAAGTTCTACAGCGAAAGGTAGTCCTCACACGAATCACACTTCAGGCAAGTCAACCACCGGTGACCAATCGTTAGCCGCTCAAATTCAAGACTTACAAACCAAAGTGGCGAAACTCGAAATGACGTTACAGCAAAAGCACGATGGCAAAATGGGCTCCGGGATGAAAAGCAATCCGATGAAGGACATGATGGGGAAAGGTATGGGAAAAAAAGTTGGCATGGGCATGGCAACAATGTCTGGGCAGCGAATGTCTGAAATGGGAATAATGAATGGAAAAGGAATGTCGGGAATGGCAATGATGGGACAGATGAAAGGCATAGGGCAGATGCAGATGCCGTCGGCATTGCCTGGGTTTGCCGGCGCATCGCACATCTATCATATTGGCGCCACCAGTTTTTTTCTCGACCATTCACAGCACATCACGTTGACTCAAGAACAACAAGTAAAGCTGAATCAAATCAAGGAAAAGGTGTTGTTGGGTCAGGCCACATTTGACCGTTGGATTTCGGAGGCAGAGCAGGAACTTTGGGTGTTAACCAGTTCCGATACGCCCGCCGCGGCCAAGATTGAGACCAAGATTCGTGAAATCGAAAAACTCCGTAGCGACAAGCGGATCGCCTACATCCGAGCAGTCGGGGAAGCAGCCAGGGTTCTCACTGACGAACAACGTCAAACTCTCGTCGGAAACTTGTCTCCGGATCACCAGACGACGGGGGCGCGCGAATAGAACTAAGTCATCACTCACGCGGGAAAAGGTCTGAGAATAGTTACTAAATTTTTTATAGAGCAAGATGAAGAATAAGTAAGAATACGAACAATAACCACCGCTACGGCAACGTGTAATTTGCCATGAGCAGAATTTTGTGAACTAGAAGCACGAGATCACGTTTAGCAAATGATTTGTTTGTCACGGCATCCAACTATAGCGATTCAAAATGCTGCCAAAGCTTTGAATGCTGCCAGGTCTGATTCTGGCAGTCAATTGGGGGTGGGAAGCAAATCATCACCTCTGTGGCAAAGACAAAGTCCACCCAAGTAGATTCTGAAATCATTAAGACTCTCGACGAAAAACCCTCTTGTAATGTAACAAGGAACAGTTTTATGTCAAAACGAAAAACAAAATCGACGAAGTTTAACTGCCACGCACCAGACGCTGAAGTTGTGTTTTTGGCCGGTACATTCAATGACTGGCAAATGGATGCAACACCGATGACAACGGACGGCAAAGGTAACTGGACTACCGAATTGAAATTACCACCCGGGAGGAGTGAATATAAGTTCGTCGTGGACGGCCAGTGGTGCTGTGAGCCAAACTGCCAGACTTCGGACGAATGCCCCAAATGTGTTCCGAATGACTTCGGCACGCTGAACCGGTTCGTCGATGTCGTATGATTTTCCCCGTACATTACGGGCAATGAAAAGGCAAAGGAAAGAACAAAGAAGTGAACCATGTTTGCTCGAAGTGTGGTGATGACGCGATGTTTGTCTGTGCGACCAAGCCTGGCAGCGGTGCTAAACACCATCACTAACCGGGCAAAAAGAAACCTGAAATAGTTAAGACTTAATCTGACCGTGAGGTTCAGGACTACACCAAGCTGTCACCGTCCATCGTTGAACTTTTGCAGAAGCGTCAACTCGTACTTTCGCAACTTGTAAGAGTACAAACAGAAGCTTATCGCAACGGAGAAACTGGTATAGAGTCTGTTGTACAGGCGCGTCAGCAACTTCTGCTGGTGAAACTCGAACTCGCCACTAGTCATGAAGAGCGGATCAAGCTGCTGGAGAGATCTATTAAGTTGGCGAGTGAGTTGGAGAAACTTGCCGAGGCGAAACATAAATCCGGGAATGGTTCCGCGGCAGATATTCTGAGCAGTCAGTCAGATCGCCTGAAAGTGGAAATCAGACTCGTACGTGAGCGACAGAAGAAAAAGCAGGGCTGAAATGACACATGAAAAGCAAATGGATCTACATTGTTGCAAGCATTTTGTTCGTCGTTCTGTGGATCATGACGTCGAGCGAATCTGCGCTGAAACAACCCGCAACCTGGCAACGCTTGGCCGAACCCGGCCAATTGTCGGCCGCTCATGCGCATTTGGAAAACAATTGCGCCGCATGCCACACATCGGTCACCGGCATCGAGACGTCGAAATGCATCGTCTGCCATGCCAACAACGAGTCTCTTTTGCAACGGCAACCGACGTCGTTCCATGGCAGTATCAGTAGCTGCAAAGAGTGCCACTTGGAACATCAAGGCCGAGGAAAACGTGCGACAAGTATGGACCACGTGATGCTGGCCAAGATAGGTATGCGCCAATTGAAGGATGATGATGTAAACAACAAATTGCTGACTTGGTCGAAGTTATGGGTGCCACCGCACGCCAACATAACGCCAGACGAAGTGGCCCTCAATTGTGCCACCTGCCACTCAAACGATGACCGCCATTTCCAACTCTTCGGCCAAGACTGTGCTCAATGCCACGCTACGGACAAGTGGATGATTGCCGAATTCCGACACCCATCCCCCAATTCAATGGACTGCGCGCAATGTCACCAGGCACCGCCCAGTCACTACATGATGCACTTCAAAATGATTTCAGCCCGCGTTGCTGGTCGGCCACACGCTCGTGTTGATCAATGTTTCCAGTGCCACCAGACAACATCTTGGAACGACATCCTTGGGGCTGGCTGGTACAAACACCATTAGCATCTCTTTAGCAGCGAAAGGATTTATCGGCAAGGAGGACAAAATCAAATGAATCGTACAATGAAGAATACACTGATCAGAACCATTGTTATAACGAGGCCCCAAACTCCGTAGGTATATACCTGGTGATTATACATTGATTAGCTCTCTTTCGTTTCCTTCACGCCAACGTTGTAGAACACGGCGATGATTGCCCCGAACAGCCAGCCCAGAATAAAGATCTCCAGGACGCCCACGATCATTTCCCACCACGGCATGTCCCAACGCATGATTGTGGTGACGTCGATGCCGTGCATGAGACTGTTGAAAAAGTTAATGGCAACATCTTGCGAGACTGTCATCATCACGAGTGCACAACCAATATAGGATAACGCCGATCCCATCGCCAATGCGAATCCAAACCGTGACACACTAAGAGTACGCATGGGGTTTCTCACTTTCTGTCTGAGTGTCTGTCGTCACCATGCTAGTGCCCGCGCATCATGAATAAATGGCATCCGAACATGAGAACTACAAAAACAAACATAGTCACACCTTCGCCGACGCCAAACAAAGGTAACATAAAAATCAGCAAAAACGGCAGCACACAGCCTACCAACATGTGAACGTAATATTTCACGCGGCATCACCCCCGTTGATCATTCACATTGTGTCTTATAATCGCAACCGACTTTTCGGTAATTGCACAAAGACTTAATCGCTCACGCAACGCTGCATTCTTCTCATCAATTAAATACCATTTGTCGATACTGTCAGGACGCATTTCATCACCGCTTGACATACAACAATACCCAATTAGAACGAAAAATCACCGACTGTCTGAGGAAAGGGCAATTTTCAATATCCAATGTTCAAATCCCCTTCATCTTGCCTGACGATGACACTCAATCGTGAATACTGCTAATTTTTTGACTATTCTTTTTTCAACTTAGCGAGATATACATCGGGATTGCTGAGCAGCTTGTCTCTGCAGCCATTGCAGCAAATCCATACTGTCTGACCATTCACATCGACTTTTTGAGGTGATCCCATCACACCAAGCATCTTACTTGAGACAGGGCAAACATGCTGTTTCTCTGCTGAAGCTGCGTCTTCTGTAGACAGTTTCGCAAGCGCGACGTTCATTTTTTCCATGTCAGTTTGTCCGTTCATACCCTGGTGGCTGTGATCAACGTGGCCATCACTGGTAGAAGGAGCGTTTGAGTCAGTGGGTTGAGTACGATCAGAACCACAACCGAATAGGAAAAATGAAATAAAAATGACTGCCAAGAGACTGAAAGGAACCGTGAATTTCATCAAAATCCTCGTATATCTTAGAAACGAAAACACCCATGTCCACAAAACAACTTTGCAGCACCTTGGTTTAGATACACAATCACTACAGTTTCTTCATGAAAATTGAAATTCTTTTTCTAGATGATTTACGAATTGAATTTCTGTCAGATCGGAAGTCTCCTTAGCTTCATATTAACTTGGCGAATAATATGAAACAGCATATCAATACTTATCTAAGATTAATGTTCGTAGTTGTTCTGAACCAAATGGTATGCTACGCTGCGCTAGTGGAAATACATCTCATTTTTGATGATAAGTTATTATCGCGATTTTGCTTAGGACCAGGGTAAATTAAAGATGCAATCTTTTGTTTCATGCTCATTTTTGAAATCCCATGAAGAAACTTACTTGCTGTGGCATCTAAAAACACAACAACACTGAAGTATGCTAGCGATGCGACTGAAATTGATGCTGGCCTATTGGAAAGATGTCGTTTAAAAGAACGTAGTGCACAACAGTGCCTCTACGAATTGTGTCATAGGCAGGTTTACCGGCTTATGGTTCGCACGGTTGGGCTACAAGATGCAGCAGATGTAACACAACAAGTATTTCTGCAATTATTTCGTAAGATAGACCAGTTTAAATCTCACTCGAAGTTTGAAACTTGGCTTTATCGACTTGCTATAAATGAAGGACTTCAACACCTTAGAAAAGGACGTCGTTGGAATTTTCAACATCTCACACATGAACCGATGAGCCAACATAAACCTGAATTTGAACGTATAGAACATAAGGAACTATTGGAAGCGGCTCTATCAAGAGTTGAGCCAGAGTTGCTTTCAATCTTCGTACTCCGTGAAGTTCAAGGTCTGTCATATCGCGAAATCGCTGAAGTCATGGAAATTCCAGAAGGAACCGTTGGATCACGGCTGAATCGCGCACGACGCGAATTACAGCAGCAACTTGCTGATCTGGGTTGGGAGCCGTAACATGAATTGTTCCGAAGTTCAAGAATTACTTTCCGCCTACTATGATGGCGAGTTAGCAGATGACCAAAGGGACCGCGTGTCGGCACACATCGGCACTTGCACAAAATGTGCAGGAGAACTTACTGGGTTCGAAAAACTCTCGCGAATGGCCAGCGTTCTCAGCGAGCCTGTGCCAACTCAACAAATTTGGAGTCAAATCAATCAGAAATTAGACGAGCAGTCTATCTGCGAAAATCCCATTCTCAAACCAGTTCATAATGATCATCGGCTTTCGTTCTCGGTTCCTAAGTTGTTTGTTTTGGCAGCAACAATCCTCACTGCTGTTGGAATCAGCTGGTTCACTTATCAGTCATGGTTTACTCATGGTAATCATGATCATTTCACAGTAGAGTTCGGTCATTATCTTGACGAATTTGTCCGCGATCCTGATGTGGCTCAACAGATTCTACTTGAGAAGTACGAGAACAAGCTCATTGACCCTAATCGAGCGGTCGAGCAAGTAGGCTACCGGCCATCCGTTGCCAACGGTCTGCCCGCCGAATATACCCTTGAATCAACTCATGTCATCAAGATGCCGTGTTGCACTTGTGTACAATCTATCTGTAAACGAAACGATGGCAGCAAATTGGCTATTTTTGAGCATGACGATAAAGAAACTAAAGAATGGTTCGGGGACAGGCCCAATATTTCAGTCTATTGTAAAGATAAGCAATGCTGTCTGGTTGAATTAGATAAACAAATCGCTGCCAGTTGGAAACAAGGGTCGCGTCACATCACATTGATTGGGGTACAGGACGTTGCTGAAGTCAACGAAATCATTTCATGGTTGAATGAGAAAAAACAGCCCGTTCTGAATTGATGAATCAAATTCGTATATTTCTTAAAAGACAAACAAAGAGAAACACAAACAGACTTGTGAATGTATAAGTTTCGATGGTCAAATCTCAAGCGAAAGAAAGCCTATATCTTATTGGCTATACTATGTTTGAACAGAAAATACCCGTTTGTCATGATGAATAAAGGCCGATTATGAATGATTCATTTCAAGGAAATTGGTGGAGTCGCATCTATGGCAAACATACTGGCAAGTTATGGATAGGGCAGGCAGCCGTTCTACTAATAATCGGCTTCAGCATTGCATGGTCAATGAAAGATAGTTCATCGACGGTCAATTCAGCCAAATCCAGTGAGACTCATACAGAGCACAAAAATGTGTCTCAAATCTGGACATGTTCGATGCACCCCCAGATTCGCCGTGATGGTCCAGGTAAGTGTCCTATCTGCGGTATGGAATTGGTGCCTGTCACGACATCAGCAGGCGGCATACGGACGATTAAAATCAGCCCCACTGCGCGGAAGTTGATGAGAATCGAGACTACACCTGTCGAGCGACGTTATGTTACAGCAGAAATACGTATGGTCGGAAAAGTCGAATATGACGAAACAAAACTCTCATATATCACGGCATGGGTTTCCGGCCGCCTCGACCGGCTGTATGTCGATTTTACTGGTATCGAAGTCAAGAAAGGTGATCATCTAGTCTACATTTATAGCGAAGAGTTATATGCTGCTCAAGAGGAGTTAATTCAGGCATTAAAATACCAACGTGATCGCACTTCCTCTTCCACAAAACTCGTACAACCAATTGATCTTGTCGCATCCGCACGTGAAAAACTACGGCTTCTTGGCTTGTCAGCTTCACAGATCAAAGACATTGAACAGCGTGGTGCCCCGACTGATCATATCACCATTTTCTCGCCGATTGGCGGCGTCATAATCGAAAAGCTGCGGCAAGAGGGAGACCGCGTGCGCACTGGAGATCGAATCTATACTGTTGCTGACTTGAATCAGGTGTGGGTTAAACTCGATGCCTACGAATCTGATTTGGTTTGGCTCCACTACGGGCAAAAAGTGGAATTCACAACTGAAGCATACCCAGGCGAGACTTTTACGGGCCGCATTGCGTTTATTGACCCTGTATTAAACAAGGATACCCGAACTGTCAAAGTACGAGTCAATGTGCCTAACAAGGATGGCAAGCTCAAACCAGAAATGTTTGTACGTGCCGTAGTACGTTCACAACTCGCTTCGGGAGGACGCGTGATAGATGAAGATCTTACGGGAAAGTGGATTAGTCCTATGCATCCTGAAATTGTCAAGGACGAACCTGGAAACTGCGATATCTGTGGCATGCCATTAGTTCGGGCCGAGACATTAGGTGACGTTATGGGCAATCCTGAAAACAAACCGAAACCACTTGTCATTCCAGTATCGGCTGCACTCCTCACTGGTACACGAGCAATTGTATATGTTGAAATTCCTACTGCGAAAGAACCTACATTTGAAGGCCGTGAAATTGTGTTAGGCCCGCGTGCAGGTGCGTACTACCTTGTAAGAAACGGACTAAAGGAAGGAGACCTTGTCGTCACCAACGGTAACTTCAAGCTAGACAGCGCTCTGCAAATTTCCGCCAAGCCGTCAATGATGACACCCGAAGGTGGTGGCGGCGGCGGACATGATCATGGTGGCGCAAAGAGCGAGAAAAAAACGCAGCAGGGTGAAACAGCAGGCCAGCAAATGACGTTGCCTTCCCAGTTCCGTTCACAACTTGACGCAGTATTAAATGCGTTCAATAGTGTCACAACGGCTGTTGAAGAAGCCGATTTGGCAAAAATTCGTGCAGCCTTTGATCAGTTGGGAGTGAAGTTGAGTCAAGTCAACAAAAAACAACTGACAGGCCATGTAGAAATGCTTTGGCGTGAATTTTCAATGTTACTATCAAATGACGTAGTTGAAGGACGTGATGTCGCGTCGTTGCAAGATTCTGATCGGATTTATCTTCAACTAAAACGACACATTCAGCGAGCTCGCGAGCAATTTGGTCTGACCCACAGCAACCATCAGCAAGCGATCATCAAGATCGACGTGCCCATCGAGTTTCAGAATCAATTGTTGCCGTTGTTAGACACTTACTTTGCACTAGCGAATTCCCTGGCATCAGGTAACGAAAAACTTGCATTGGCAACAGGTCCTAAGTTGCGTCAGGTACTCGGTACGATCCAAACATCGCATCTGAATGAGAAAGCATTAACAGTTTGGCAGAAAGAATTTGGCAATCTCAGCAAGATTACAGATCAAGTCATCGAGGCTAAAGACATTAAATCGATGAGAGAAGCGTTCACTTTACTTTCAGAAGAAGTCTTGGTCGTTATAAAGACGTTTGAAGTAGGAAATAATCGGCCTCTCTACGAACTGCATTGTCCGATGGCATTCAAAGGGCGTGGAGCGATTTGGCTCCAGAATAATGACCAGATCAGAAATCCCTATTTCGGAGCCACAATGCTCAAGTGTGCGGATCGAGTCAACTTGATTTCGTTCTACAAGGAAAAACAGGGAGCTCACACCAACCATAAGGGACATAGTCACTAAAAACCGTAGGGCATCCCTGTCCATGAATGTCAACAGGAAAAATGATGGTAACTGATTCCGAAAATCCCAATCTAGTACCTGAGCCGCATTCTTTGCTCGACAAGACTATCTGGTTCTGCCTGAATAATAAACTGGTTGTCTTGTTGATGGTGATTGTAATCCTCGTCTGGGGCGCGATGGTGGCTCCATTCGATTGGGACTTAGGTAGCCTGCCACGCGATCCAGTGCCGGTCGATGCGATTCCTGACATCGGTGAGAACCAGCAAATCGTTTTCACGCAGTGGATGGGACGTTCACCTCAAGATGTCGAAGACCAAATTGGGTATCCGCTCACAGTCGCCTTGCTCGGCCTCCCCGAGGTCAAGACGATCCGCAGTTACTCGATGTTTGGTTTCTCCACGATCTATGTGATCTTCAACGAAAAAGCCGAGTTCTATTGGTCCCGTACGCGAGTTCTGGAGAAGCTCAATAGTTTACCCACAGGAACGCTCCCTGAAGGCGTTCAACCAACGCTAGGACCTGACGCAACCGCCCTCGGTCAAATTTTTTGGTATACTCTCGAAGGATATGATCCTGACGGAAATGTTGTCGGAGGCTGGGACCTGCACGAGTTGAGAACAACGCAAGATTGGTATGTTCGTTACGCACTGAATTCAGCGGAAGGTATCAGTGAAGTCGCTTCGATTGGTGGATTTGTCCAGGAATATCAAATTGACGTTGACCCCGACGCCATGCGAGCAAATAAAGTAAGCCTGGGAGAAGTATTTAATGCCGTTCGTATGACGAACGTAGATGTCGGNGCACGTACGATCGAGTTGAATAAAGCGGAATACGTCGTTCGTGGCTTGGGTTTTATTAAGCAAGTTGAAGANCTTGAAAAAACGGTTCTCAAAGTTCATGACAACGTCCCCATCACGATNAAGGANGTTGCGAAAGTGACTTTGGGNCCNGCGCTTCGGCGTGGTGCGCTCGATAAAGAAGGTGCAGAAGTTGTTGGCGGNGTATGCGTTGTCCGCTATGGTTACAACCCNCTNGNNGCGATCAAGAANGTCAAGANAATGATCGNCGAGGTATCACCGGGGCTGCCNNCNAAGGTATTGATCGACTTCAAGAANACAACGCGNAAGGANATCACACAGTACGCNAANNCACATNGCTTCGATGCCTATGAAAACGANNTACTNAACNANANNGCATGGGTTCAGCATTTNCGNTCCNTGGACCGCAACAAGCGACCCGAGTGGGCTACGATCAGTCAGATCACTGTTGTCCCTTTCTATGACCGCACTGGATTGATCTATGAGACGCTTGGGACACTGAATACTGCGCTNACTGAAGAAATTCTAGTAACNATCATCGTCATTCTGATCAGCGTCATGCACCTGCGAAGTTCTGTGTTAATCAGTGCNCTGTTACCACTCGCCGTNCTGATGTGTTTCATCGGGATGAAAACCTTCGGCGTAGACGCGAATATTGTNGCNCTTTCTGGTATNGCCATCGCCATNGGCACAATGGTCGANATGGGGATTATTCTCTGTGAGAATATTCTCAAACATCTGGAAGAAGCTGATCCAGANGAAGACCGATTGAAAGTCATTTTTAATGCGTCGCGCGAAGTGGCAGGCGCAGTGTTGACGGCTGTCTCCACGACCATTATCAGCTTCTTGCCGGTATTTACGATGATCGGTGCTGAAGGCAAACTATTCAAACCATTGGCGTTTACNAAGACNTTTGCTTTGATTGCATCAGTCATTGTAGCCTTAACGATTATTCCACCAGTCGCTCACGTATTGTTTACGGGGCGCTTACGTTCTGAAGCACTNAGGCGNTATCTCCACTGGAGTGTGATCNTNGTTGGNATGNTTACCCTTNTGCTCGCTATTCTAGCCGCTATGCCTATGAGTTCAGACAGCTCGATAACTTACTTTTCTATTCCGTGGTGGGTCGGAGCTATTGTAATGGCATTAGGCACGTACAAACTGCTGGAATCCCGGATACCTAAAAGTCTGNATCAGTNTGGNCCCTGGTCCGCGAATGGCGTTGCTGTGGTNGTNGTGGGGCTGATTTTGACCGATCACTGGCTTCCNTTAGGACCGGACAAGGGNTTTGTTCGGAANCTNNTATTCGTTGTCCTGTTNATTGGTGGTTTGCTGGCGTTCTTCCAAATCTTTCAGCGATTCATCTACGAACCGCTGCTGCGCTGGTGNCTAAGAAACAAGGNACTCTTTCTAATGATNCCCATTGTGATACTNATGCTNGGAAGNTGCGTCTGGTTGGGATTTGATCGTGTTTTNGGNTTTTTCCCCGCGCCNATTCGTAACTCNACTCCTTGGAAAGCGNTCGCCAATACATTGCCNGGGCTAGGCAAAGAATTTATGCCCCCTCTAGACGAAGGATCGTTCCTTTACATGCCAACCACGATGCCNCANGCATCNATCGGCGAGGCAATGGACGTGCTTCAACTTCAAGACCGCCTGTTGATNTCGATCCCGGAAGTNGAATCTGTTGTNGGCAAGGTAGGCCGTGTGGACAGTCCGCTTGATCCCGCNCCCATCTCGATGATCGAAACAGTNATCGCNTANAAGTCTGANTATNTAACNAATAAGGANGGGCATCGTCTNAANTTCCGTTANGATGATACNAAGAGCGATTTCATNCGGGACGAAAAAGGGAATCTTATTGAAGACNCCAACGGACGAGCATTCCGNCAATGGCGTGACCACATTCGCNCNCCCAANGATATCTGGAANGANATCACCGCTGCGGCAGATTTNCCAGGCACAACATCTGCACCGAAGTTGCAGCCGATNGCNGCGCGNATTGTGATGCTNCAGAGTGGTATGAGNGCGCCGATGGGTCTCAAGGTNAAAGGCCCTGATTTGGAAACCATCGANCGTGTGGCGCTGGANATCGANCAACTTCTGAAAAAAGTNCCCTCNGTAGANGCATCAGCTGTAATNGCNGATCGAATTGTTGGCAAACCATACCTGGAAATCGATATCGACCGTGATGCNATNAAACGNTATGGTTTGCACATCCGCACTGTNCAGGATGTGATNGAAGTTGCCATCGGTGGNCANAAAATCACGACGACAGTGGAGGGCCGNGAACGTTACCCAGTGAGAGTACGTTACGCNCGCGANCTACGCGANGAGATCGAGACACTNGANCGNATACTCGTACCTACACCNGCNGGNCAGCAAATTCCNCTNGAACAACTNGCCAAAATTCGTTACACGCGCGGTCCNCAGACCATCAAGAGCGAAGACACNTTTTTGTTAGGNTATGTGTTGTTCGACATGAAGCCTGGNAATGCCGANGTNGATGTAGTTGAAGAATGCCAACGCTNCTTAAAACAAAAGATTGATGATGGTACATTGNTTCTTCCGCCNGGNGTCAGTTACNCTTTTGCGGGTAGCTATGAAAATCAAATTCGCTCGCAAAAAACNCTGATGGTCGTNTTGCCTTTAGCTCTGTTTGTCATCTTTTTGATCTTNTATTTTCAATTTCGNTCGGTCATCACCACTTCACTTGTATTCAGCGGNATCATGATNGCCTGGTCTGGNGGNTTTATCATGCTTTGGCTNTATGGCCAATCATGGTTTTTAGATTTCANTCTATTNGACACCAATATGCGGACTCTNTTCCAAGTTCACCAAATCAATCTAAGCGTCGCAGTCTGGGTCGGCTTCTTNGCATTATTTGGNATTGCNTCCGACGATGGCGTGGTAATCACATCCTATCTCGATCAAAGTTTTCGAAAACGACGCATCAGNTCCGTCAAAGAAGCGCGTGATGCAACTCTCGCAGCTGGNGTGCGTCGNGTNCGACCNTGCTTGATGACAACCGCGACAACGATCCTGGCCNTGATNCCNGTNCTTACATCCACGGGCCGTGGCTCTGACATTATGGTTCCGATGGCGATACCCAGCTTTGGTGGCATGCTGATCGAAGTCATGACGATGCTGGTCGTGCCCGTGCTCTATTGCAGTGTGATGGAATGGAANCTTAAGCTGGGAATCGAAGACCCGCGTTTTGNNGAAGANGCAAAANCGTAANCTTCGACGAAGCTGTTTAAAACAGNANTTGCTTATCNGTNCTTTTCTATTANGCGGTTTATACTCAGANGAAATTCTANTATTTNTCGAGTTGTANTCCCACTNNTCGTGGAATGTCCCCTTTGTTTTTCGNCGANATTTGAATAGCACTCTCNTTTTTCNNAGTGTGAATATAGCAAATTATTCGATTTAGNCTTGACNCTGTAGTATGGTACAGGCTCGATAATATCTATAGATGAAGGAAACANCCATGAAACTACTAACAATCGGAAAGGTAGCCGAGCANGCNGGAGTCGGNATTGAAACCGTNAGATTCTACGAGCGCGAAGGNTTGTTAGAGAAACCAACCCGCTCTGCATCGGGNTACCGACAGTTCAATGTTGATGTTGTCAAACGACTCACGTTTATTAGCCGGGCCAAGGAACTTGGATTTACGTTGAAAGAAATCAAGGAACTCCTATCGTTGCGAGTGGATTCAGAANTNTGTTGNGAGGATGTAAAGGCCAAAGTTGNCGTGAAGATAGCCGACATNGAAAGNAAAGTTGCTACTCTCCNCAAGATCAAGNANGCCCTGGTTCGACTTTCCACGGCGTGTGGAAAGAGAAAGCAGACAGCCGAATGCNCCATTTTAGAAGCACTTGACGGTAGAAAGTCAACACTAACTCGAAAAGAATGACTATGGAACTCACTATGTCCAGGACAGCCACTTGCCCAGAATGTGGCGGCAAAAGCAAAGGAGTAAAACCACTCACACTTAGGGCGTTGCTCAAGAATGAATTCGTGAGCAACNTTGATGACGTGGAATACAAATTTTGTAATGCCACTGGGTGCAGTGTNGTTTATTTCNCNGACAGCCAGACTTTCNCAAAAGATCAGCTCAAAGTACCAGTGGGAGTGAAAGAGACGCGCGGCGCACGGCCTTTGTGCTACTGCTTTGGATATTCTATAGCCACGATCAAAAAGGAACTTGAAACAAAAGGCCGGTCGGATGCTCTAGACGACATTCGGAAGAAGATGAANAATCCTGGTTGCCGATGTAAAACNGAGAATCCAGCGGGCGCATGCTGTCTTNGCAGTGTTACTAAAGGTATCGCNATTGCCACATCAGAATTAGACAAA
This sequence comes from Gimesia sp., assembly GCA_002706765.1. Classification (GTDB taxonomy): domain Bacteria; phylum Planctomycetota; class Planctomycetia; order Planctomycetales; family Planctomycetaceae; genus Gimesia. Next base: position 26,632 of record PAJV01000025.1, on the reverse strand, counting down.
TCATCCAGCNAGTCGAATAGAGCGGANACCATNACAAAAGTAGGAACGATNCTATCTGCGATTATGGCATCCAGTTGTTGTTGGTTGCCTTTGCTATTGATTNTGTTNGGTNTTTCAGGTGCGGGGATTGCTGGCNTTTTAGAATCATACNGGCCAGTNTTCAGCACTTTNACAATCGNTTTTTTGACGGCAGCATTTTATTTTACTTACTGGCCCANGCAGACGGTCACGGGTGGCGNCTATTGTATCACCGATTGTTGCTCTAACTCCGGCACCTCGAAACGTAATCGATTTAATATGATGTCCATGAACAAAATCATGTTGTGGGCCGTGACGGTTGTTGCCGTTGTGTTTATGTTGTTCCCAAATTACATAGGTTTCATCTTGGCCAGGAGAGAAAGCGACGAGGTAATCACATCAAGTAACCCACTCATCAAAACGACCTTCGTAGCCATCGAAGGAATGCACTGCGAAGGTTGTGCTGCGATTGCTGAGAAGTCGATTATGGATGTGCCGGGAGTGTTAGCAGTAAAAGTGGACTATACCGGGAAATATGCAAACATCGCTACAGAATCATGCTGTAGTTTTCCAAATGAAGACATCCTGAATGCAATACAAACCGCCGGTTATACCGGCAAAATTCCAAAAGCAGTTGAAAACAATTAACTCTGTTCGTCTGTTTGCAGGTATGTAGCCTGCCAGATGGTCGAACGCTTTGTAAAATGGAGGTTGTCATGAGAAATAAATGGTTGTGGGCGGCGTTAATTGCATTACCTTTGGGGGTTGGTGGTTTAGTCTATACTGATGTGCGCGCCAACGCTGACACTCAAAGCAACAGTGCCGATTTTGTCTGCCCAATCACGGGTGAGGAACTTCCTTGCCCCAAGTGTTGTCCACTCAATTGAGTGAGGAAAGATCGTCGGCAAAAGCGATTCCCGATGTAATGAATCATCGGGAATCGNTTGCTGTCGTTTCATAACTCGCTATATCCAGTGACAAACTACCTCAAAATGTTCATTTATATTAGAACCCTTTAATACGATCATGTTCATCTGCCTATCTGGACTGAGATAATTCTAAGAGTCGTTCTGTTTCGCGTGCGATCATGTGTTCTTCGCGAGTTTGAATGAGTAAAATGCGACCTGCTGACTGGATTGTTGCGAGATCACAATCCGCATGAGCACTTTGATTTTTGACCTCGTCAAGTTTCAGCCCAAGAAATGGTAGTTTGTCACATACGCAGCTTCGCAACAGCGGAGAATGTTCACCGATACCGGCAGTAAAGACTAAGCCATCGATGCCTCCCAGCAAAACCGCAAGAGAACCAATGGTTGACTGGATTCGCTCTGTAAACAATTTCATCGCCAGTTGAGCGCGTTCGTTTTTGGCTTGGGATGCCTGTTCAATTTGGCGAAAGTCAGAGGAAATTCCCGACACTCCAAGCAAACCAGATTGATGATTCAAACTTTGATCGAGCTGCTCAGGATCGAAGTCTTTTTGTTTCATCAAGTAAATCAAGATTCCAGGATCGATCGAGCCGCTGCGGGTACCCATCATTAACCCTTCCAGCGGTGTGAACCCCATCGTTGTAGCCAAAGGGCGTCCGCCATGCACGGCAGTCGCAGAGCAGCCGTTGCCTAGATGACATATTACCAATCGAAGAGAATCGTCGTATTGCCGACCAAGCACTTCTGCGGCACGTGTCGAACAGTATTGATGGCTGATCCCGTGAAAGCCAAATCGACGAATACCGTATTGTTCATACCATTCGTAAGGGATTGGATAAACATAAGCACTCGGCGGCAAATCAGCAAAAAAAGCAGTATCAAACACAGCGACATGCATAGCTTCTGGAAGATATTTTTGTGCTGCTTTAATCGTCATCAATGCTGGTGGATTGTGTAGCGGGGCGAGTTTGGAGACTTGTTCTAACGATTGAAGAACCTGTTCGTTAATGAGCGTTGGCTGGCAGAAATATGTACCGCCGTGAACGATGCGATGACCGACAGCTCGAATCGATTCGCCCAGGTTGATGTCTGCCAACACATGCAGAATCCATTTAACGGCNTCANGATTATTNGAAATATCCGAANGAGATTGNGTTTGACTCGCTGNNTGAGTTTGTAATTCTAATNTGACTTTTTCAGATTGAGTTTGCCAATCTATCACACCTCTGGCAAGTTGTTCGTGAGCCANTTCATCGAACAGAGCNNATTTGAGCGTACTAGATCCGGCATTCAGNACGAGAATCGACATNGAATCAACCTCACTGTNCCCCTCCCGGCCAAGTCCAGTTTTGAACTTCCGGCATNTCTTCACCNTATTCGGAGATGTAATGTTTGTGTTCGATNAGTTTGTCTCGAACGGCTTGTTTTAAGTAGGCTGCTTTNGCGCCGAGATTNGGCACNCGGTCGATNACATCTTGAACAAGATGAAANCGNTCNAGATCATTCAGAACAACCATGTCAAACGGNGTGGTTGTTGTCCCTTCTTCTTTGTAACCGCGNACNTGNANATTNTTGTGATTCGTTCTGCGATACGTTAANCNNTGGATCAACCANGGATAGCCNTGGAACGCAAAGATNATNGGNTTNTCNNTCGTNAACAGNCTNTCGAAGTCNTTATCNGANAGTNCATGTGGNTGTTCCNGNGGAGATTGGAGCTTCATCAANTTGACNACGTTAATCACGCGTACCTTCAACNCAGGNAATTCTTGACGAAGGATATCGACGGCGGCCAACGTTTCGAGTGTGGGTACATCGCCACAACACCCTAAAACAACATCGGGTTCGCTTCCCTGGTCACTACTCGCCCAATCCCAAATACTGATTCCCGCCGTCGTATGCTTGATAGCTTGATCCATCGAGAGCCACTGTGGCGAGGGTTGTTTACCAGCTACAATCACGTTTACATAATCACGACTACGCAGGCAATGGTCTGTGACGGAGAGCAGACAGTTTGCATCTGGTGGCAGATAGACACGAATGATCTCAGCTTTTTTGTTAACAACATGGTCGATGAAACCGGGATCTTGATGACTAAATCCGTTGTGATCCTGCCGCCAGACGTGTGATGACAACAAATAGTTAAGGGATGCGATAGGTCGCCGCCAGGGAATTTCCTTGGAGACCTTGAGCCACTTCGCGTGCTGGTTAAACATCGAATCGATAATGTGGATGAACGCCTCGTAGCAATTGAAAAAACCATGCCGCCCAGTCAGCAGATAGCCTTCCAACCAACCCTGGCACTGGTGCTCGGAAAGCATTTCCATCACACGGCCGTTTGGTGAAAGGTGATCATCAGTGGGCAATATCTCGCCCATAAAACTACGTTCTGCGACATCAAATACGTCTGCCCAGCGATTTGAGGCGTTCTCATCTGGACTGAAGATGCGAAAGTTTTGTGACTCAAGNTTGAGATTCATCACATCACGGATAAACTTGCCTTGCACGCGCGTTGCTTCGGCTGTGACACTTCCCGGATNCGNGACCTCAACNGCATAGTCTCTAAAGTCAGGNAGTCGCAAGCTCTTCAACAGTNCCCCGCCATTTGCATGTNGGTTTGCTCCCATCCGCCGCTCGCCTCTCGGCGCAAGATCTGCGATCTCCGTTCTGAGACNACCANTCTCNTCAAACANNTNNTCNGGCTTGTAACTCTGCATCCANTGNTCNAGNAACTNNAAGTGATCNGGNTTCTCNTGNATNTGNCCNAANGGNACCTGNTGNCTACGCCAACTGNCTTCNANCGGTANACCATCNACTTCCTTGGGGCAGGTCCAACCTTTGGGCGTTCGCAGTACAATCATCGGCCAGAGGGGACGAGTGGAATCCTGGTCCTGTCGCGCATTGGATNGAATATGTTGAATCTCTTGAGTGACTTGATCCATTGTCGCAGCCATAAGCTGGTGCATCTCNTGGGGATCGTGACCTTCGACATAATACGGATTGTATCCGTAACCTCGCANAAGATGATCNAGTTCCTCATGACTGATACGGGCCAANACAGTNGGATTCGCGATTTTGTANCNGTTCAAATGCAGGATCGGCAAAACAACTCCGTCNCGCTNNGGATTCAGGAACTTGTTNGAATGCCAGCTTGTGGCGAGNGGACCTGTTTCTGCCTCGCCATCACCAATCACACAGGCCACGATCAGGTCTGGATTATCGAATGCTGCNCCATAAGCGTGCGATAATGCATAACCCAATTCACCACCTTCNTGGATACTNCCGGGCGTCTCGGGGGCNACNTGGCTNGGGATACCACCNGGAAAACTNAACTGTTTAAACAGTCGCTTCATTCCCNCTTCATCTNGNGTGATNTTCGGATAATGTTCGGTATAAGTTCCTTCNAAATANGTATTCGCTACNAGCCCTGGNCCCCCNTGTCCNGGCCCNGTGATGAACATCATNNTGAGATTNTGCTGNTTGATGATNCGNTTNAGATGNNCNTAGATAAAATTNAACCCCGGNGTCGTTCCCCAATGNCCNAGCAAGCGNGGTTTGATATGTTCTTTGNNTAANGGTTNNTTNANNAGCGGATTNTTAAANAGATAAATCTGNCCGATNGATANATAATTNGCNGCNCGCCAATANGCATNGATGNNNTNCANTTCTTNTGNAGANAGGGNANTCGACATGGTANTTCTCNCAGNTAAATGTTGTTACAAAATTTGCACGGAGTTTGATGATATCGCCACAGTCGATTGTGCTAACACAACAATGCTACGCTGATTGACCCGATAAGANTCCTTTTCAAAAGGGATTTCTGCCTCGGGATCCACAATATCAATCGGACNGGGGAGTGAAGTGTCAATAACACGGTTCCAGACACTCTCTGTTTCTGCGTGAATAGAAAATAANCGTGGCTTAGTTGAGCCGTTGATCATCACATAAAGATCACGGTCATTAGTGGACGTNCCACGTAAGCAATAAGCCAGGACTTGAGAATCAGCTGACATATTGACTTCTGGTNGTTCTGCGCCAAACCATTGAATNTCGTCACGCCAAAAGGTGGAGNGTCCAAGCAAAGAATGCGATTTACGGAACGCAATCATTCGTTTGAAAAAGNAGAACACCTCTTGGTTTTCTTCAAATCGCCGCCAATCGAGCCAACTTATTTCGTTATCTTGATTGTAAGGATTGTTGTTACCACTTTGCGTTTGCATAAACTCATCACCCATACGAAACATGGGGCTGCCATTCGCCAGCATGAGCAAACAGCAAAAGTTTTTGGTCTGTCGTTTGCGTAAGTTGACGACCTCTTGAGGCACTTGTTCAACGCCTTCCCAGCCGCTATTCCAGCTAAACTCNTTCGGCCCATCGTGATTGTTTTGGCTGTTTACATGGTTGTGTTTATGATTATACGAAACGAGGTCATACATCGTAAAACCATCATGCGATGCAACATAGTTCACACTTTGAAAGGGACGAAATGCATGGACTGTATCATCAGGAAATAAGTCGCTACTTCCATATAAACGCGTCATCAGATCGGGAACCAGTCCACAATCTCCTCGTATAAACTGCTGCNCTGTATCACGAAACCGAGCATTCCACTGCATCCAGGTACGCCCTGGAAAGGATGCGCCAAGTTGATACAAACCCGAAGCATCCCATGGTTCAGCGATTAAGCGAACGTTGGCTAAATCCGGATCGCCGGCGATCTGGTCAAAAAGAGGTGGTTGACTTAAATCGATACTTCCATCCGATGTTCGTGAAAATACTGAGGCCAGATCAAATCGAAAACCATCGACATGCATCTCCTTTGCCCAATAGCGCAAGCTATCCACGATCAAACGACGGACCGTAGGAGATGATGTGTTTAAAGTATTGCCTGTGCCACTAAAATTTGCATAGGGTGATTTCAAGTTAGCCGATGCAATATAGTAAGTTGCGTTGTCAATTCCGCGATAACTGTAAGTTGGTCCTTGATCGTCTCCCTCGCAAGTATGGTTATAGACCACATCCAGAATCACTTCAATTCCAGCCTTATGTAACTCACGGACCATCTCACGAAACTGGCTGTGCTGCTCGCATGAAGATTGGTTCGTTGAATATTCATGGTGAGGTGAGAAGAAATTCAGGGGCATGTAGCCCCAATAGTTTTCATCTGATGGGTCGAATTGAAAAACCGGCATCAATTCGATGGCGGTTATCCCAAGCTCTTTAAGATAGGGGATTTTCTCGATGACTCCTGCAAAGGTTCCCCGAGCGTCATCAGTTATGCCGGAGCTTGGATGTTGTGTGAAGCCACGAACATGCATTTCATAGATCACTAAATCGGTTCCATGACGTAGCCGTTGTTCATTTCCCCAATCAAACGGACATCGGCAAACGTCAAGACGGCCCAGCGGTGCAGAACCTCCATTGGGTCCGGGAAGCCTGGCCGCATCACGCTTGAATTTCGCCGGGAAGAAGACGCTTCGTGCGTAGGGATCGAGCAATACCTTCTCGGGATCAAACGCATGCCATGTGTCGGTCACTTTGGCCGCCGGTCCGTCAATTTGGTATGCATAGTATACCGCATCGCCAGCTTCTGAGATGGGCACGCGACAATGCCAGACTGGTCCAGACTTGTTTTTGAATGGATCAAGCTGAAGTGAGTAACATGGAACACGTAATTCATTTCCTAGGTACAACAGCAGAGTAACTTTTGAGGCGTTAACAGTATCAATTGCAAAGTTATATNCCTGCTCTGACTCTAACCATGTAACGCCAAGGGGAGAGGGTGTTCCTTCNGACGTTTCCCANTCCGGCCCCCTAATTGAGGCACTTGAGTCAANAACATTCACGACTGAAGTTCCGCAATGTCGGCAGATTGCTTGAATAGTGCTGTGTAACATTGGCAATCCTTTTTTAGTGTCCCTACCGAACTCGCTCGAATTCAACTTGAAGATTAAGCAGTTCTGATCGCAAACGATCAATTTGCCACTGCAGGTGATGTAGAGGATCCGCTTTAATCTTAGGTTGCTTTGCTCGCTCCAAAGCCAACCGAGCGAGGTCTACCGAAAGTTGCAAACGTTTTACCTCGTCATCACTGACGAGTCCTTCTTGATGTTGGTTGACATCTTTGGCCCACACCAATTGCTGCTCTGCAAGTGTCACATCATTCTCCACGTTTTGAAGATGGGTAGTATGCAAGTCATGGTCTGTTTTTGCCGTTGCGCGTTTGAGCAGCGTTTCCATATAGTCGACCTGATTCTGCAACCGAATCATCATCAGCTTTGAAGTCAGATTAGGAACTCGTTGATTGGCTTTCACCGCCGTCTTCAAGTCATGTTTGGCAAGTTCCAATTTCTTTTGGAAGAAACGAATATCGACTCCCTCATTGGCAGGTGCTGCATCCAGCGACATGGCAAATGGAACTGGTGTTATCGCGAGTATGAAAGCTAACAACAAAATGGGGACTAGGATACTTCGACGAGACTTGCTAATATCCAGAAGCGCTTGGACCAATGTATTAATTTTTGTCATGGCTATTTCCTTTCAGTTTCGTGGTAGTAACAATGTCTGTTTCCAGATTTGATGCTTCTCTGACACCGATTCTTCTTTGAACTCTAATTTTTTGATCAGTTTCACCCATCACCTCACAACTCAACTAATAAATTTTGATACACCATAAGGTTAGGCTGGCGATCAACCATGGAGAGCCCAGGCGATTTCTACTCGTAGTAAGCCTTCAATACGTATTGTTGTATCATTCGCTGTGTGTTGAAGTAGGGTGCATTCAATGCAATCGTATGAGACATAATTCTCAACCAAGCATCTCTTTGTTCATAATACAGCGGTATCACGACATTTTGGAGCTTTTCGTAAAGTAAATTCCCATCTCGAGCGGAGCAATCAGCCTCTCCCATATCTGAGGATTTGGCATCACCAATTGCCCAACCAGTTACGTCTTCTATACAACCCTCAATCCACCATCCGTCAAGTATACTTAGGCTTGGGACACCATTCAGGGCTGCTTTCATACCACTGGTGCCTGAAGCTTCCAATGGTGGCTGCGGCGTATTGAGCCAGACGTCAACGCCAGAGGTGATGAACCGTGCCAAATCCCAATCGTAATTTTCGAGATAAACAATTTTTACCTCGGGAAGTATCGTGTCCTTCAGCCGCATTATCTCCTGAATCAATTGCTTACCTTGCTTGTCGTGTGGATGAGCTTTTCCAGCAAATACAATCTGTACTCTCCCTGTCTGCTCCGCCAAATTCCTCAGTCGAATCGTATCGTGCAGCAACAGATTCGCTCTTTTGTAGGCCGTAGCACGACGCGCAAAACCGAGTGTGAAAGTTTTGATATCGAAAGAGGCTTGCGTACGCACATTGATCTCATCAATGAGATTCTGCTTGGCTGCTTGATGCGCCTTCCAAACTTCAGCAGCCGGAATTGACAACACACCACGAAGGCTGGCGTTGTCTTCGCGCCAGCCGGGTAGGAAGCGATCAAAAAGATTTGCGAATGAAGGTGTGGCCCACGTCCCTAAATGGCCCCCATTGGTGATGTGGTCAATCGTGTAGTGATGGTCAATGTCTCGTGGCACAAGCATTTTTCTTGAAACCTCGCCGTGCTTCTTCGCGACGCCGTTGACATAATGGCTGAGATTGAGTGCAAGATAGGTCATGTTCAATTCGCCGGCACAGCAAAACACTTCGTGATTATCAAAGAGATCGGATCGACCAAGCGTACGCTGGACTTGATCTATTGGAAACCTGTCATGTCCCGCAGAAACCGGAGTATGAGTCGTGAAAATGCAGTTACGACGGACCGTTTGCACATCTTCGGTGTTAAAGGTGCTACGACCAGCCGACTTCGCGCTTTCATCGAGTAATTCAAGCCCCAGCAGGGCCGCGTGCCCTTCGTTCATATGAAAACGTGCGACATCATTGTAGCCGAGCGCACGTAACACACGTACGCCACCTACTCCCAGCACGACTTCTTGGCAAAGTCGGTAATGACTGTCGCCACCATAAAGATTGTTAGTCAAGGTACGATCCCAGTCCGAGTTTTCTTCCAAATCAGTATCCAGCAAGAGAACCGGAATCACATGTCTGCCGCATCCGGTCACCTCGTACTTCCAGGCGCGCAGTTGCATGTGACGACCTTCGATGGTCACGTCGGTTCGTATTGGTAGCTCGTGACAATATCGCTCAATATTCCATGGAATTGGACCTTCATGCTGCCATCCGGACGCATCTAAGCTCTGTGAAAAGTACCCCTGGCGATGCAACAGCGTAACGGCGATCATTGAGATGCCGAGATCAGCAGCGGCTCGGAGCGTATCGCCTGCCAGCATTCCAAGACCGCCACTGTATGTCGGCATGTCTGGGTGAAGCGCAATCTCCATCGAAAAGTAAGCAACAGCTGGTCGATTTATCTTATTCATCTATCAATTCACCCGGTAGAAAGACTGTTTTACCGTACTATCATGAATGCAGACTGTTGCTATAACTCCTTCTGCACTACAAGCTCGTTGACAATATGAGTCATACCCTGTATCGAACGAAGCTGTTCCTGAGCGATTTGCTTCAGAAAATAGCTCGAAACAGTCCCTCGAATTACAATAACGCCGTTTTTTTGCTCGCACTGAACTAATTTGAGCAAGGCATACCCACTTGAATGCAATCGCTGCCTCGCAATGGTGGCGAGGCAGCAATTTGACGAGTTAGACGACTCGTCCAGCGAATGCGTCGTATCGAACTGATTAGAATCATGGTTCATTTCAGTTTTCTCTTTAAGCAAACTTGAGCAACTCTGTGTCGATTCTTGTCGATACCGGCCACAAGTGGCTAGCCGTCGCATTGGAGATACCGAAATATTCACTGAGTTTCCTCTCTTGAAAACATAATCCCTCGAATACGGTCATTGACTACCTGTCGCTTGATATAGCCTACCTTCCACGGCAGCAGCTTCTGCGAATGCTGCAGCAGTAGGCACGCTTTAAACAACAGATTGGGCTGGCCGTTTCTTCGGTCTGGACTTCAACTTGAGCTGTATTCGACACTGGCTGGATCAATGATTCCGGTAACCCAGACGAGGGAGGCGGACTCAGCAGACCAAGGGCAAGTATGCTAGCAGAAAGTGATTTGAGCAACATGACATTCTCCTCGTAGCTAATGAACTGTAATAAATGGAGATATTCACAGGTTAAATAGCGATCACTGTTTAACCGCGTTGATCGCTATTTAACCGCGTTCCATATCCTTTTGATGCCATACCGACCTCAGTACTTCACCGAAACTTTCACTTTTAGGAGAAATGAGACATATGTAAAAAACTCATTCCGTCAATCAATAATATACAACTGTCGTAAGCAGTCTGAATATCTTGCTAGGGAACGGAAGATGATCTCATAGGTTGAAAATCTCGCAGCAAAACCAAGAGCACAAAGTTGATTTAAGTTACGGCGGTATATGGCATTTTAGCCAAATTCTTGTTGGGAATAGATAGAGGGGATTATTTTTCTGCTTAACTGTGATCCCGACAAAAACTTCGATCATCGCTAACTACAGTCTGAACTTTCATTTTACAAATCTCTAAAAAGCATAAAAAGAGCCATGAGGATCATCGTACTATTTTCGATGATGGTAACCGCAGACATTGGCAGATTAAACACTGTTCCCAGACAGGCGCATTGAATCACCTGGCGTTTTCTTACAGCTTTAATGACGCCAATTAATCCGACTCCCATCACGACAAGTGTGACAGTATTTACTAAAGCCGGTAACCAACCCATTATAAATGCCATCCCAAGCGAAAATTCAAGAAACGGGTATAGCAACGCGTAGAGACGTGACCGTTTTGCCACAATATCATAAGTCGCGAAGGCGTCGGCAAACTTACTTACATCAAGCAGCTTAAAGAAGGCAAAACCTAAAAAGAAGAAACCCATAAAGAAACGCATGAAGTTTTCCCAAACCCATCCCACTTCTTGTGCAGATGTCAAAATTACTGCCGCACCACAGACGTAAAAGATGACGAGAAGCAAGGGCTTATAAGTGCTGATTTTTACCCCCTGTTTCTCATTGGTTAAATGACTCTGCCGTTCTTCGGGAATACCCTCAACGGCCTCCTGATTTTCAGTTATCTTTGCTTCGAATCCAGCTCCCTTCACAGCCTCGACTAGTTTCTCACGAGGGGTAGTGCCGTGCATTTTTGCTGTTACAGTTTTGAGTTCATTTGACAGGTCTGCTTCCCACTCAACAATCTCAGAGTTCTGATCCAGGACTGGCCGTAATTTTTCTAAGCAGGAACTGCACTTCATGTTTGTAGAGACAGTCACCTCTTGAAGTTGATCTACTTGCTTAACTATAGTCATTTTTAATTCTCCGCATTCTATGTGTGACAGGAATATTTATCAGGTGAGATAATTGATTCGATAATAGGGCAACCTGACAGAGTACCACGCCCACTGCACTTCTCATGCAACGACGCCAAGGTTGATTCGAGACGTTGTAGGTCTTCTATTTTATGTCTGATTTCAATCAATTTACGGCCGGCCAGCTGCTTGACCTCTTGTTTTGATGACGAGGGTTTATGTGCAAAACCCAACAACTGTTTCACTTCTGCGAGAGTGAACCCGAGCTGCTGTGCTCGTTTGATAAACTGGATTCTTTCTATTACCTCTGGCGGATACTCCCGAAATGTGGCCTGAGCTATAGGCTGTTCGATCAGCCCCTTTCGTTCATAAAATCGCACCGTCTCAACACCAACTCCCGAACTCTGTGCGACTCGTCCTATTGTCAACTTGCTCATATGCATCTCCTGGAAACATTATAAACTCCGTACCAAGGTACGGAGTCAAGGGGTAATTTCTATGTAGAGTACAAACCAGGAGAGATGCTGGAAATTATCAAGCTTTTCGGCTGCGCATGGCGTCGTTAGTCGCCTGTTTGGTTTTTGTGAAGAAATAGCCACTCACCCAGGAAAATTAAGATTAAACCGACAAGAGAAACATAGATTACCAGCATATCCGTCTGGGCTTTAACTACCAGAAACGCTCCTAAAATGACAACGTCCAATATCATTGCCGTGATTAAGACAAGACTACTGGCCTTCACCTCTTTGCGGAGGTGATAAAATACTCCCCAATGGATGGCGATATCCATGATGAGATAAAAGATGGCACCGAGCGAGGCGATACGACTTAAATCAAAAAAAACCGTTAATAACATTGCCATCACAACGGTATACACCAATGTGTGTTTTTGGATGCTACCTGGCATTCCAAAATGTGAGTGCGGTACTAACTTCATGTCTGTGAGCATAGCCAGCATACGAGAAACCGCAAAGACGCTGGCAATCACACCGGAAACCGTGGCGACAATCGCAAACAATACAGTAAACCATACGCCATAATCTCCAAAAGCAGGCCGAGCGGCTTCTGCAAGAGAATAATCTTTCGCTTTAATGATCTCGTCGACCGTCAGACTTCCCCCCACAGCCAGCGTCACAAGCATATATAGAACTAGACAGAGGGCAATCGAGATGATGATGGCTCGTCCTACATTTTTATGAGGATTTTTAAGTTCGCCACCGCTATTTGTAATAGTAGTAAATCCTTTGTAGGCCAGAATTGCGAGCGCCACAGCTCCCAGAAACTCTCCCGGTCCCGCACCGGTTTGATTAGACGAACTATTTTCGAATGAAAAACCGGAAGCCCACAATCCCCCGATTGCAAAGAGAGCAATCCCGCCAATTTTGATAAATGCAGTGAAAAAGGATAGCTTTTCTATGAATTCGTTACTCAAGATATTCACGAAAAAAGCGAATGCAAGCAAACCGACTCCGAGAGCGACCACTAACCATTCATTTTCGCCGACGTTGAAGAGTTGCAGTGTGTACGTACCAAAGGTCTTCGCGACCAAGCTCTCATTGATGATCATGGAAAAGTACATCAGCAGCGCAAATGCACCTGTTAGCGCTGTTTTACCGTAAGCCTTCTCAAGAAACATGGCGATGCCACCCGCGGATGGATAGGCGTGTGCCATTTTTACATAAGAATAAGCACTGAAAGATGCCACGATTGCTGCTACCAGAAATGCGAGCGGGAACCATTGTTTCGCTAGCTCAGCAACTTGTCCGGTCAGGGCAAAAATACCAGCACCGATCATCACGCCCGTGCCCATCGCAACAGCACCAGTCAAAGTCAGGCTGTTCTTTTTATACTCTGATGAGTTCTCGTCGGAATGTTCCATGAAGTAGCCCGTTAATGCCGTTACTTCGGCTTTGGAGTATTGTGTTGTTTATAGTATTGAGTTCGACATAACATCTTCAACTGATTTCTGTACTGCTCTGTCTAAAAGTAAAGTTCGAATAACTCCCCTTATCCAAGGGCAATTCGCGTGCCAATATGCAGATCTATTCTATCTGATTTAAGAACTGCTATTTACAATCTAAGCTGATAAAATCCAAAACTGAAACGGTTGGTCAGCAATCCCTTTGAACGATTTTCCATCGCTACGGTCTTTAACAAAAACCCTGAATGTAATATTTCACAATTGGTTTGAACTTTCCCATCTCGGTTACACCTGGAATGCGTGTGAACAAAAGTCTTTGTGCTAGTCAGAAAACTTCGCAAGGAATGATTACCATGCCTGTCGACGACAGTTGCGTGAACTATAACGCGACCGATGTTGAGATCGTCGAACCCGTACTATTGAACAATGTCCTCGTACGGTAGAAATTATTTTTCTATTTTGCATCAACGATGCTTGATTTAGCACCTCAGGTTTTATTGTCCAAACTGGATTCCGTGAAAATGATCTAAAAACTGCTCCCTTTCTATTTTGAGCAATACCACGGGTATTATTTCACATTGACCAGATCTACTTTGGAACCGGTGAGAAGATATCGGGGCTAATTTAGACGGCACTCTTCGCCACGAAAAATCACAGAAAGAGGAGAATCGCACTCAGAGTTATCGTGTAGTGGTATTAAACGCGGGTACCAACTTTATTCAAGATGGATTTACGCCAGGCTATATTGAACCAATTATGACTGAATTAACGATAGGTTTTCTACATTGACTTTTCTATTAATTGCACGGGTAAAGAACGTAGTAAGTACCATGACCTTGCCCCCAACCTTGTACCAGTTGGAATGTTAGAGATCCAAGTTAAAGTCATCCCTGGCGCGCCAGGGATGACTTTTTCGCGAACTCTACCGGGGTCTGATTTCCCAGTGAGCTGTGTGGGCGGTTTTCGTTGTAGTCCAGCCGCCACTGGTCGATTTGTTCCTGAGCGTCTTCCAGGCTTAAAAACCAATGCTGGTTTAAACACTCCTGGCGAACTCGCCCATTGAACGATTCAATATACGCATTGTCGGTTGGTTTTCCCAGTCGACTGAAATCCAGAGTCACGTTGTTGAAGTAAGCCCACCAGTCCAGACTCTTTGAAATGAACTCGGGGCCGTTATCCACACGGATTGACTGGGGACAGCCTCGAGCCTCTTTGACACGATCCAGAGCCGCCACCACATCATCTCCAGTTAGCCGTGTTCCCACCTGAATGACCAGACTCTCACGACTAAAGTTATCGACTAACGTCAACAGCCGGAACCGCTGCCCGTTAAACAGCTGATCGGCCATGAAGTCCATGCTCCAACTCTCATTGGTGCGACTGGCTTGTTGCCGTGTTTTTCGAATTTGGCAGCTTCGATTCCGCCGGGGGCGTTTTCGACGCATTTGCAGGCCTTCTTCGATATAGAGCCAGTACACCAGTTTGTGATTGACGTGCCAACCTTCTCGCGAAAGCAGGATATGTAACCGCCGATATCCGTAATGCACGCGGGTACCGGCCAGATCACGTAACCGGATTCGTAATTGGGTCCTCTCGTCTCGAACACTTTTGTAGCGGTGGCTGGCTCGTGGAAAGTTCAATGCCCTGCAAACACGGCGTTCACTTTGACAATAACCCACCTGAAGCCGCTTCACCACTATTCGACGACGATCAGACCTCATACCTTTCCCTAGCCTTGGCGGCAATCATCCTCTCCAAGAAGTACTGTCAGTCTCGGATTCCTTCTGAAGAACTCACCAAATCAAATGCGTCCGGTTAGGCTTATCGTGGCTATAGCCTCATTCATTAGAGCAACCACACATTCCGCAATTCGCTTGCTAGAGGGTAAGCTCCTCTTTCTGGATGTGATATCCTACAGTCGAGGATTGTCCATCGCTGGTGGCGTGACCGTTGCTTACGTTCTTGTCCCTCTTCTTTCTAAATCTCAGGGACGCCACGAAGTCCTCCGCAAGCCCCGGCGGATGGCGGCTACGAATGTGTCGCATAAAACCTGCTATGCTTGTTGGTCTACTAGGTTTGGTCTTCGTCTATGGATTGGAGCAGGCAGCCAATCGCTCAAAGGATATATCCATGCAACCAGCAACCAAGTGTTTTGGCTGCATATCGTTTCGTATGCCATCTACAATGTTCTGTTGGGTATCATTCATGGAGACACATCACTAGTGAAGACGTAAAAAGATCGATTGGTAACATACAGAGTTTATAAAAACTGTCAGGTGAATTAGTTCCTATTTTACGGAATAAGCAGAATGTGCGCGGCTCTTGGATAAAGCAGAGCTGTACAGACAGACGAGTCTATCTCTAAACGGTTTCGTTTTACTGAAACAGTTGCGCATGCATTATTTCATTGTCTCAGATCGTTGTTCTGTATTTCTGGACTGCGATACTCCAATCCATTCTGATCAGAATTTAGTCTGAGGTCTTATATGCCAGCTTCAATATCCCGTAAGGTCTTGCTGTTACTGATGATACTCGGCAGATCCTGTGTGCCTCAATTACTATTTGCCCAGGGTGCTTTCCCCTTTGTCCCACCTGCTGCAAAACCCCAAAACGCCGGTGCTTCCGAAGATCAAGTCGGGCGACGGTTTATTCCCCCCATGTCCTTCCCTCAGTCACCTGCTGGTGTGGAAAGCCTGATGAAGCAGGAGACACCACAGCCCTCAGAGACAGATCTCAGCCTGGATGCGCTGTTAATGATGGCAACGGAAAATAATCCGACGTTGGTTCAAGCACAACATCAGATTCAGGGGACACTAGGCAAGGCCCTTGAAGCCGGACTGTATCCTAATCCGACTTTCTATTATATTGCCGAACAGATCTTCGTGGATTCTTCCACCGACACCGACACGCCGGGAGAATTTCAAGGCGGCGCCATTCAACAGGAAATCGTTACCGCCAACAAGCGGGCGATCAGTCGGCGAAAATACCAACAGCGTGCGAAAACAGCGGAATGGATGGCAGTAACTCAACAGTGGAGGGTCTGTAATGATGTCCGGATCCATTTCTGGAAAACGCTGGGCCATCGACAGATCGTCGACATACGCCGTGAATTGCTTAAAGCAGCGGAAGACTCTGCACTGACAACTCGCGAGCGGTTCAACCAGGGGCAGGCCACACAGGCTGAACTTCATCTTTCTAATGTATCCCTGCAACGCACCCGGCTTTCTTTGCTCAATGCCGAAAACATGTATCGTAGCCAGTTTGCCATGCTCAGCTCCCTGGTAGGAGTGGAACTGGAGCCGCAACCGCTCAAGGGCGAACTTGCGGAAGATATGGAATCAATGATTGATTTCAACCAAGCAGTCGAAAACCTGTATACCGACAGTCCTGAAGTTCTGGCAGCCACAGCGAAGTGGCAGGCAGACTGTATCACCCTCGAGCGAGAACGAGTCGAACCTGTCCCCAACATTTTTGTGAAAGCAGCCACGGGATACAATCATGAGTCTCGTGAGCCGGTCGCCTCGGTGCAGGTCTTCATGGAAGTGCCGATCTTTGATCGCAATCAGGGTACGATCAAGCAGGCCGAGGCCGACCTGGCCCGCCAGAATGCAGAAATCCGACGCACAAAACTCAGACTGCGTCAGAACCTGGCGTTGCACTACCAGAAATATTTGACAGCACTCCAGCATGTGATAGAATTCAAATCGGTCATCCTGCCTGAAGCAAAGGCCGCTTATGCGAACCAGCTTGATGCCTATAAGGAAAATCGACAGAACTGGGGAGAAGTCCTGAAAACCCAGCGGGAGTATTATCAACTGCGGGAGCACTATGTGCATCAGCTCATTGCGTGGCGCAGCAATGAAACATTGATCAACGGATTTCTCCTCCATGGGGGCTTAAAGGCCGCAGAATCTCCCACGCCCCCCGGTCATATCGATTCCGTCGCTCAACCTCGCTAATCGGATGCGCCGTCTGCTTACAGCCTTTTACTCGCTTAGATTTTTAAACAGGAGTTCTGGTATGTCTGACTCATCCTCCCGGCGCGCCTTTCTGAAAAATGGAACTGTAGGCACTTTTGCTGCATTAAGCGCCGGTACCTCGGCTGCGGCAGCGTTATCAAATGGGCATCAGGCATCTCAAGCTTCAGAGAAACACGAAGTTCAGGACGAATATGACGGATTCTCGCGTTTTCGTCCCAGCCGCGGAAATGATCCCGACAGCGATTATTATATCGGCAAGCGGGTTCCCGGTTTTCGCAACCCCGCTGACGGCCCGGCCCCCTTTATCGCGAATGATCTGGATAAGCTACCCTGGAAGATGAAAAATGGCGCCAAGGAGTTCCATCTGGTCTGTGAACCCGTCGCACGGGAGTTCCTGCCCGGCCATTGGATGAATGTCTACGGTTTTAACGGTTCCATGCCCGGTCCCACAATTGAAGTGACCCAGGGGGATCGTATTCGGATCATCGTGCATAATGAATTACCGGAGGAGACTTCGGTCCACTGGCATGGCTTCGAGATGCCAGTGCAATATGATGGTGCTGATACAATGACGCAAAATCCCATCAAGCCGGGAAAAACTTTTAAATACGAATTTGATGTACATGAAGAAGGGACTTTCTTCTACCATTCGCATGTGGCGATGCAAGAAGCCTTTGGCATGGTGGGCTGGTTTATCGTGCACCCCAAAAAAGTCTGGGATCCCCCGGTCGACCGCGACTTCGGCGTCATCTTTCAGAACTTCCGCATCGATCCAATGCAGACCGTCGCCAACAGTTGGAGTATGGACTGGAACTGGCATACGATTAACGGGCGAAGCGGTCCCTATGCCACGCCCCTGGTCTGCAAGCATGGCGAACGCGTGCGTGTGCGCCTCCTGGATTTCAGTCCCGTGCAGCACCATCCCATCCATATGCACGGGCACACTTTCTGGATAACCGGCCACGAGGGGGCACGTATCCCTAAATCCGCCTGGATCCCCCGCAACACCGAACTCGTCGGCGTCGCTCAGGCAGCTGACTTTGAATTCATCGCCAACAACCCCGGCGACTGGATGTTCCACTGCCACATGGTGCATCACATGATGAATCATATGGTAGAACAAGTCGGCCCCCGTATGCGGGAAAATGCCAAAGTCGACCGCTACCTCACCAGCCTTGATACACGGCCTCGGGTCAAAATGCATCAGGATCCCAAATTCGAAATTCCCGGTTATCCGCAGAAAATGCAAGGCATGACCATGACGAAGCCCATGATGAAAAAACTCTGGTCCCGCAGGGAAGTCAAAGGAATGCGAGCCAACGTCATGATGTCTATGGCCGGCCTGATGACCTCCGTCCGTGTCCTGCCTGGTGACCTTTACGAGCGCGTCATGGATACACAGGAAGAAATTCCCAAAGGTTCTATTTTTGAAGAGATTGTCAAACGCTTCGGCACGATTGAAGATTACGAACCCACTCCGCCCGACGTGATGCAGAAAATGCACAACGATGATTGATTCCGGGCTCGGTGGAAAGCATCCCCTCCCGAATTAATTGCTGGTCTATTACAGATTTCTCGCTGACTGATTGTTCAACATTCATCAGATTGGACCTACGATTGTTTGCATTATCGCTAACACGACGACGCCGGGCCATTCGGATATTGACCGTGCTGATTGTCACGAAATTTCTGGCATTTTTGCGCGAGTTCTCGCTCTTGGGAAAAGTACAGTCCTTTGGGCAATGAAACAGGGATCATTGCCGCCCGAAATGGCTCTTACAAGGTGAGGCAGCGATCACAGGGTGAAATCGCCGGTGGAGATCATGAATTGCGTAAACCCAACCGTTCGAATCCCTCCCACTAAGCCTCTCCTCACGCTCATTTTCTGACAACGTTAAGTTCTATTCACATCCGACAGCTCTGAGCTCGATTTGCACCCATCCATGATTTTCTCACCGCGATACGCGCTTCTTGCAGTTGCCCTGGTATCTCTTGGCTAGTCCCAAAGTACATCTCGTCAGGGGCTGATTGCTATAGCTTATGCGGCACTTCTGTGCAAGATGTCAAATTCTCGACATAGTGTAAATTATTGATTATTTAAGTGGAATAATTAACGGATAAATCAAAGTGACATGTGGTATTACTTCTGATACATCTTACCGTCTTCCATTTCATAGATTGTGTCAAATACATCCAGAGCTCTATGGTCGTGCGTTACAACAATCACACCTGCCCCGCGAGAGTGAGCAACCTGAGCAAAAAGTTCCATCACTTGTCTTCCTCGTTTGCTATCCAGTGCTGCCGTGGGTTCATCTGCCAGTATCACATTAGGTTGATTAGCCAGGGCACGCGCTACAGCAACTCGCTGTTGCTGGCCTCCTGAAAGCATCGAAGGCAGATTGTCTGAACGTTCTCCAATTCCGAGTTCATCTAGCAATTGTTGAGCTTTGTCTTGAGATTCTCGTTTAGAGTTACCATTGAGCTCCAGGGAGATTTGCACATTTTCAAGAGCGGTTAAAAACGGAATTAAATTTGATTTCTGAAAAACATATCCTATATGCTGGCGCCGAAAAGAACGAAGATTCGATTGGCTTTGCTGACCTTCCAAAACCAGCTGCCCGCCGATAGTTACTGTTCCAGAGGTGGGCGGATTAATAAGTCCAACAGCAGTAAGAAATGTGGATTTACCGGAACCACTTGGCCCTAAAAGAGCAGCAATTTCCCCGCGTTTCAATTGAAGTGATGCACTTTGCATGGCGATCACTTCCGTATTACCACTACCGTAAATTTTAGTCAGATTGATTGCTTCAATCGCATAATAATTATCCATAAACCTCTTCTTTTAAGATAGAGCTTCATTAGGAGAAACTCGCATGGCTTTCCAGATCCCTAAGAGACTTGATACAATAGAGATAACCAGAACAATGAATGCCAGCTGATATAAATCAGATTCTAAAAGAATCACACGTCGAGGGAACAGCGGAAAGACTTTCTGCCCCAAGAGATACGCTATTACAAAGCCGAGTACCCCTAACACCAGGGCTTGTTGCATAATTAATCCTACGATAACGTGATTGGGAGCTCCTATCAGTTTTAATAATGCAATAGAATGGATCTTATCCAGTGTCAGTGTGTAAAGAATCAATGCCATGATGACCGCTGCGATAACAGTCAATAGAATTTTGAAAAGGCCGATCTGGCGTCGAATTTTTTCGACACTGCCTTTCAGAAGCAACTCTCGTTGACCTGACTTTGTGAAAACGGAGACGTCTCCCCAGCCAGAAAATGTTCTGGTGACTTGATTCAGATCTGCCCCAGGAGCGAGAGTTACCATGACTGCAGTCAGTTGAGGTCGAGAAATCGCTGGTAGTTCATTTGAAGGTCTTTCTGCCAGATCCAGATTGGATGGTTGCTGAAGTCCCATTTCGCTTCGTTCGCCACGTGCTTTTCGTGAAGCCCTTTCCAGACGGACAGCTTCGCCTGCAGCATCAGACTGAATCGCCTGTGCATCTGCAACTGTGAAAAACCCGATTCCGTCCCCATTGGAACTAATCATGCTCTGTGAAATACCAACAACCAGATAAACATCTTTCCCTAGTTTGATCGTCTCGCCTAGTTGAAGGCCGAGTGATTCGTCTGCAATCATCTCAAAATGATTCTGGCCCAGCGGGCGTCCTGATATCAGTGGTATCCATTCGCCTTTGTCTGTTGGCCAACTTAGTCCTAATACTGCGATTCGCAATGGCTTATCATTTCTTACGCGCTGAATTGTGTGGTAAATGAAATCTCTGGTCGACAGAACACCAGGGACTGATAAAGCGCGTTGGGTAAGATTCGATGGGACTTGAGACAGTTCTGCAAACGGTCCTCTTGTATGTTTCTGTACAATCCAGAGATCAGCTCCAATCTTATCAATGAGAAGGGTCGCATCCTCTACGATTCCACGATAGATCCCTCCCATACCCATGACAACCATTAGAAGCATTCCAACTCCGAATGTGGTCAGAGCGAAACGACCAAGATTATGTCGTATATCCCTTGCGGCTAGATTCATGGTGTTATAATTCTTCGATTATTTTTTAAACCATTTTTAATATCTGTGGCAATGACAACCTTGTCTCCCGTGTTCAATCCCCTGAGGACCTCTACCGCATCCCGATTACGTAATCCCACCTCTATTGGTTGCCAGACAGCAAAGCCATCTCTATTTATATAGACTCCATCCTCACCTCCTTCTTTCATCAAAAATTTGGTCGGAAGCAGGATGACATTTTTCTTTTCAGCTGTTTTAATATAGACTTCGGCACGCTGACCAACAGCCCAGTTTCGTGGTAGCTCAAGAACTCCGACATCGACAATGAATTCTCTTGTCTCACGGTCTGCCTCCAGTCCCAGACGTGTGACTCTTCCAAGATAAGTATGATGTGGCTCTGATCGGAATAACACTCTAGCTGATTGCTCTGATTCGAGATGAGCAATCTCCGTCTCATCTACCCATGCGCTGATCCACAATTCATCAGTGGCGATGATATTTAATATAGTGCTTCCAGGGACAACCACATCTCCAGGTTCCCGAATTCGTTTGACGACGATTCCACCAAATGGAGCTGTTATTTCAGCATCCTGCAGTCTTGCTCTCTGATACGCTAATGTTTTCTCTGCAGTTATTAGTTCTTTTTTCCCTTCGATGATAGCGGCCTCTGATTGGGAGACTCCAGAGACAGCAATTGCTAATGCTTCAGTTGATTGATCTACCTCAGCCTGGCTTGCCGCACTCTTCTCGAATAGGGATGTGATGCGACTATGGCTTTTAGTTGCCTGTTCGAATACTGCTGTGGCGCGTTCTCGATCTGTCTCGAGTCGATCAATTGCAGCTGCACTTGCTTCGAACTGCGCTTGTGCAATCGCCACTTGTTGCTTTAATTCTTCGTCATCGAGACGTACAAGAAGCTCGCCTTTCAGCACTCGATCCCTCTGATCGACTAGGATATCTTTAATTCTCCCTGAGATCTTAGGACTAATCCTTGTGGAAACACGTGCTTCCAGAGTTCCTGTTCCAAGAACTTCGGAGATCATGGGGCCTTGTGAAATCTGATGTTCTATTACTGTAACAGGAGCATATCTGAACCAGAGAATAAGCCCCCCTATGGTCAGTACAATGAGTGATATTTTTAGTAATCGCCTGCCCCATATATTGATACGAATCTGGTTATTTTTCATCAGGAACGGCACCTCATATTCTGGCCCGATGCTCCATGGATTGGCTCGGTGGTCACGATGACGATTTTTCGGTTGATTTGAATTATGAAAAAATTGTACATGAATTAAACGAATTTAATGGGAGTGCAAAGTAGACCACTCCCCTCGGGAGTTAAGTTGGTAATTAATTCTTGGAGTTCAACTATGAATAGCCTCAGAACAAAATAGAAATTATGGAACATGCTCCAATAGTTAGTCATATTATCCTCGGGGGAAGTCCACAAAGCCTGATTTTATCATGTAAACACATCAACAAGACAGAGTCCAGAACGTTTTAAACGTTTAATGACTCTCGACTTGATCATCATCTGAAAACTCACAAAAGTAAATCAACGATCTCATGGTTCATCAACTTGAAATCTACTAATACGAAGACCAGACGAAGTTAACGTGAGACTGAAATTAACTTTATCTTATTTGTATTCTTCCCTGGTACCAATCGGATCTTGGTATTATTCCAAGTAGGTCGTTGCCTGGGAGGTACGATATTATTTGATGTTCCAATTGGCTCAATTGGGATACCTGGAAACTTTGTATCCAGTTTCTTATTCGAATTGAGATCACAATAAACGAATACTGAATAATCACCGGGAACAAGTTTATCAAAGGTTACGATTGAATTGCCCGCACGTGACTTATTGTCAACCACAGAGTGATAGCCCTTCCATTTTTCTCGATCAGATGTGGCCATTTTAGGAGTGAATGCTTTGGGGTCCTTGAAAAGAATGACAGTGATAATGGCACCTTCTGAGGGAATGCTGCCCACCTCAACCGTAAGGCTTGATTGATTCTCTTCGGCATAGCTTGTTTGTGCTAACAAGCATGTCGAGAAAATGGTTAAATAAAAAGAGCGATTCAGTAATCGGGTCAGCATAGTCAATTCTTTCCTTGATTTGATTGTCAATAAAGGCTTTGAGGCAAACAGGCTGTGGTGTGCCAATGTGTAAATATTCTTTTGCCAAACCACAACGGAATATGGACAAAAGCACAGACTTCATTTCTGGAGTAGGATTATTGTATCTAAAGCATCCCAGTGGGTCAAATTGAAATTTTAAATTGAAATTTGAATTTCAGAATGTAATTAGACGAAAGACCCATGAAGTGAAAACCCAGAATCGTGCACACCAGAGTCATGATAATTTCCCGGATGCAAGCGGTGTTATTGTGTAACTACATAGTAATATTTTCGCTCATCGCACAGATTACTTCTCGATCAGGACTAGCTTTGTGGTCAGACAACTCTGATATGGCAGAATGCAACGATTTCCTGTTGAGTCTTACATGCATCTATTATTTCATAACTCGTTTCATGTTTGAGAGCTATTATTTAATTGATATGATCAGGGAACTCTGACAAGGATTTCCTAGAAATGCGCTCAACAGTATTTTCGAGTGCTTGAACGGGTTTTATTTCATGAGTGCAAAAACTGAGGGTGAATTGAATGAAAAAAGGCAAACAAAAAACTATCCCAGCAAAAAATGAAGGGGCAGTGTCAACCACTCGCCAGAAAATTTTAGAAGTTGCTGGGCAGGTGTTTGCTGAAAAGGGGTTTGATCGTGCAACCAGCAAAGAGATCACGGAGCTGGCAAACACGAATGCAGCTTCTGTAAATTACTATTTTGGAAGTGTGGAAGAACTATATAAGGCTGTACTTCATGAAGCTGCATCTAGATTAATCACGACTGATTCCATTAGAAGTACTATAGAAGCAAAATCTGATCCGCATGCAAAGTTATATGGGTTCGTGGGGATTTTTGTCCAAGCTCTAACCAGCCCGATTTCTTCCTCTTGGGTATTACGCGTCATTAGTCGAGAACTTGTCCATCCCACTTCCGTTACTGCATCCTTCAAAGGAAAAGAGAGAATCGAAAGGATTTTTATTCTTAAAGGCATTGTTAGCGAATTGATGGGATTACCAGTGAATCATCCCGCAGTGGAACGTGGATGTTTAAGTATCATAGGTCCGTGTTTTATGTTACTTATTTGTGATCGCCCTTCTCTCCAAGAAATGTTCCCCAACCTCGGTTTTGCACAAAAAGATGCTCCTTCCCTGGTTAACCACTTGGCCGAATACGCACTGGCTGGAATCGCTTCCATTGTAAATGAAATCGATTCCAAGTAGTTGAAGAAATAAATTGACTTTATGCTTCGAATAGCATGTTTGATTGGACGTCTCTGAATGCGTTTCTGACGTGTCCCCTTAACTGGATCCAGAACTTGATATACTAATCAGGATTTTGAGCTTGCGGGCACTTCGGTCACCGGAGTGTCCGATTCAGCCTAGCGTGAAGCAAAGGCAATTTGGTACGTCGCCATCCTCGTTTTAGATTTCAAAATATCGGCAGGATGATCCAGGCAGACGGCTGGAATGTAATGCTACTTCCAGTAGTCTTTCATGTATGGATGAACCTCTCTCTCTGTCATCTGATTTTAACCAGGCTATTCCCTGGCATGAGACAACCAGTGCCTGTGATCCCGTAGATTTAACCTTTTATGCAACCAGATTAGAAGATGATACTTTTTTCATAGCAGTTTCTGAGTAGGGATTTTAATTGCCAATTGTTGAGATAGGAAAGTTTTTAATATGTGGTCTGGAGTCCAGGATGTCAAATCTTTCAGAAAATTAGCTCTGACTTGCTAAGTATTCGGTCACTTCTCTGATAGGTAAAGAAAGGGGTAGCGGGCCACCACTACTGGTGACCCGCTATAAAATCGCATTTCAAATTTGTAATGCTGAAAATATTATACTTCAGTGTTTTCATTTTACAGTAACTTCACCAGCAAGCAGATTGAAGGTCGAATCAAAGTCAACGGGAATGCCTCGCAGCCAACGCGTAAACTGGTGAATCATTATTCCAGCAGCAATGCTCGCTGCATAAATTGTACTGCGAGACGTACAGCTGCCAGTTTGAGCCTCAGCCTGTGAGAACAATGTTTCTGAATACCGACCAAAGTCATTAGTAGACGAAACTGCCAGGACCCGAATGATTTCGCCCAACATTCTGCCGTCTGTCCAGAATTCACATTTTTTGCTGACGGACCGCCAGATTGCAGATCGTGCTGAAATGGAATCAACACAGCAGAAAACTGCTTCACCGATAGGTATTGTTGCTCGATAGCGGTCGTTATGCGTCGTCACCTGAATTGAATCATCCAGTTCCTGAATAGCCTTGGCTGTTGCTTCTACTTTAGTTCGCCCCAGATCGTGCACCTGATATCCCTGAGTCGTAATATTCGTTAACTCAACAATATCAAAATCAATCAACTGTATCCGCGGCGTCCCAATGGCCGCCAGTTGCAGGGCGACCTGACGACCAATCGCTCCCACCCCGATGACGGTTGCCGTCAGCTGGGAAAGCCGTTCCGCCGGGATCAAATCACTCTGTCTCTGGAAACGATCCGTAGTCATATTTAAAGTGTTCAAATTTGTTCTCCTTTCAATCCGTATTCAGCAAAGAGCCAGTCCTCTTCCCAGTCATAGTCTGCGGCCCGTTCAAACTCAGACTGGAACAGGCGACTTTTATGTTGCGGATGCACGTGCGTTAAATATTCATCATCCCAACGTTCTGGATCACAACCCGCAAATGCGTGAGAGTAATCCCGTTTGACTGGGATTTCGTATTCGGCCGTGGGTCCCACATTAAATTTTAATCGAGCATATGTTCGTCCTTGCCGCGCCAGGATGAACATCACGGCCCAGTCGGATCGACCAAACACACGGCTAAAGGTTTTTTCATCGATCTGGCTGGGTAACGGACAGTCGCCGGGATGTGTATGAATCCAGATCCGCCCAAACTGTTCTGGACGGAGGCCCGCGTCCACCTGGTCGTCAAAGAAGTTGGCCACCGCCTCATCATCGAAGGCCACATGAGCCAACGAGCAGGTCTGCTCCACAAGCTGCAGGTCCTGTACCAGCAGCAGATCGTCCTCAGTAGTAATCCCGAAGCCTCCGACTTCGGTGTCTCCATAATCACGCAGGTACAACAGTTTCGCCCAGGCAGTCGGGCTGAACCGCAGTTGCGGTAGCCGGGTTTGCTGCTGAAACATGGGTTTCCTGAAATTCTTCCTCTGTTTCTTCGAGTTCTTCTTCCGCATCACAATCAGAGCACCTTTCATTTTCAAGTAAACAACGTTGGCAGCAGTCGGCATGACACTGT
>PAJV01000024.1 GCA_002706765.1 Gimesia sp. | reverse complement strand
AGTTCGCACGATTCCCACATTGCAGTTCATCACCTCCGAAAATCTGGTTACCAATACGGATCATGGCATGGTCTCGGCAGCGGTTCTGCAATCCTGGGGTTTCCCGTACTCCATCGTGCAGCCCGTGTATGCACATCACAGGGATGCGAACGACTTGAATCTGCCCATCATGACACAGGGGCTGGTACGTTGTATGCGGGTTGCAGAAGCCTTCGCGGAAATGTGTGACCAACCTGTCCCTCAGCGTATCCTGAGAGTAAATCAGCTGTTAGCCGAGTATTACCAGAAAGGAAGAATGGAAGCGCAGGATGTCTTTCTGACCGCCATTGAAAAAACCAATCAGATGACCGAAATTCTACGCACCCCGCCTTTATCTTCTGACGAACTGGAAGCGATTGTCAGCCAGATCAAGGAAGGTGATCACATCCATTCATGAAATTAACCTCTGATAATTCAATCAGCATCCGAACCCTGAAACAGGTCATGGAAAAAACAATCAATGCCGTGGTCATTACTGACAGGCAGGGTCTTCCTGAGAAAGCAGGTGAAAGGATGAAGGCCGCAACTCTGTTGCCGACCGTATGATCGTCTGGTCATTTCTGATCGAGCATGTGGCGGACTTTTTGTGCCAGCTTCAATGGTGAGAATGGTTTCTGGAGGAAGGTGAACTCTGTTGCTAAGACGCCATGTCGAATCACCGCGTCGTCGGTGTAGCCTGACATGAACAGAATTTTGCAATCGGGGTGGATCTGATGAACTTTCTCAGCCAGTTCGCGCCCGCTCAGATGAGGCATCACGACATCAGAGATGAGCAGATCGACGGCATCTCCCTTGATTTGCATGAATTCGAGCGCTTCTTTGCCATTGGTCGCCAGGTGAATTGTGTACCCGTAGTTATTCAGAATCTGAGCGGTAAGCGTTCTGACCGCTTCTTCATCTTCTGCGATCAGAATCGTTTCTGTGCCGCGAGAAACTGAAAGTGTTGTTGCTTTTGGATCATATTCAGCACCAGACGTTATCGTAGCCGGCAGATAGACTTTGAATGTCGTTCCCTGCTCTATCTCACTGTAAACGGTTATAGTTCCACCAGTTTGCTTCACTATGCCATGGACTGTTGAAAGTCCCAACCCAGATCCCTTACCGACATCTTTCGTTGTAAAAAACGGCTCAAAAATTTTAGGTTTAACATCCTCAGGAATACCCGAACCGCTATCGCTCATGGTAAGTAGAACAAAGCGGCCTGGCTGGAGATTCGGGATGAGCTGACAATAAGTCTCGTCCAGATCCATCATGCAGGTGGCAATTGAGAGTGTTCCGCCACGAGGCATGGCATCGCGGGCGTTCACTGCCAGATTGAGTAGCACCTGCTCGAGGTGACTGGGGTCCATTTTCACTTGATCTAGTCTGCGTTCCAGGGAGACTTGAAGCAGAATATCTTCACCAATCAACCTGCGCAGCATATTTTCCGTGCCGCGGATCAGTTCGTTCAGGTCGATCAGTTTGGGTTCGATGACATGTTGCCGACTGAAAGTCAATAACTGCTTCGTGAGTCCTGCCGCCTTATCACCTGCATCCAGGATATGCGAAATCCATTCCCGTAACGGGAAATCCTCTCCTAGATCGTCGAGAAGCATTTCGCTGTAACTGTTGATAATGGTGAGCAGATTGTTGAAATCGTGAGCAATTCCCCCAGCTAGTTTCCCGACAGCTTCCATTTTCTGGGCCTGATGAAACTGTTCTTCCAGATTTTTCCGGGCCGTGACATCGGTTTGAATACCCACAAAGTGGGACAACTTTCCTTCGGGAGAATAAACAGGGGATATCGAAAGTTGATTCCAGAAAGCCGTGCCATCTTTTCGATAGTTTAAGATCTCGACATCACACTTGCGGCGATCACGAATCGCATTACGGATTTGCGTTACGGTTTCCGGATTCGTTCTGGCTCCCTGAAGGAAGCGGCAATTCGTGCCAAGGACTTCCTGTGCCGTGTATCCCGTAATCAGTTCAAAACCCTTGCTGGCGAAGACGATCGTATTATCAGGATCACTGGCGTCTGTTATCAGAATTCCCTGTGAAACCGCCTGAATGGCCCGATCACGCAGATGAAGTGTTTCCTGGGCCAGTTTTCGTTCCGTCAAGTCCATCATGCCACCGATCATACGGATTGCGACTCCGTTTTCATCGTGCAACACATGCCCGCGGTCAAGCACATAGGCATAGGAGCCATCTTTGCGGAGGAATCGATACTCTCCTTCCCAGGATTCAACACCCGACTCGATGGCCTGATGGACTTGATCGATGACCCAGGCTCTGTCATCTGAATGGATTCGGTTGTACCACGATTCGATCGTCGGCTCGACATCGTCACGAGAAAATCCAAAGAGGGTCTCAAAGCCATCCCCCCACCACAACGATTGAGTTTTCAGGTCCCAATCCCAAATGGCATCGTTGGTCGCTTTGGTGAGTAGTCGAAATCTCGCTTCATTGGCTTCGAGAGCTATATTGGCTTCTTTACGCTCCGTGATATCTTGAGCAACCCCGGCGACCCGGAATACATTGCCTTGTTGATCTCGGATGGGAAACGCCTTGTCAGAAATCCAGTGGATCGATTCATCGGGACGGATGATGCGGTATTCGACATTGTACCCTGTAAGGGCTTCATTTTGTATAACCTGCTGAATTCGAGGCAGGTCGTCCGGATGAATCGTTTCCAGCCACAAATTGGGATTTTCATATAGCTCATGACAGGGATATCCCCAGATCCGTTCAAAGCTGGGACTGATGTAGAGTATCTCGGAAGTGCTGGGAACACTCAGCCAGAAGACTTCTTCAATATTCTCGGCGAGTTGTCGGAATCGCTCCTGGGTTTCTCGTCTGGCCAGTTCTGCTTCGCGTTGTTCAGTGACATCTCGTGAGATTCCAATGGTACCGATGACATTGCCGTACTGGTCACGATAAGGAACTTTGTGGGCACTAAATGTTCTTGAACCTTCGGATGTTACCAAAATTTCTTCGATCGTCTGGAGTTCGTTCGACTCCATGACTTTGCGATCATTTTCCATAATTCGCTGTGCATCTGGTACAGGAAAGACTTCCGTATCGTCCTTTCCGATAACTTCCTGTATCGGTTTGCCGACGAATTTTGCCGCGGCCTGATTGAACAGCAGATATCGTCCTTCGCGATTCTTGACGAAGACAGCATCATTGACACCATTGACAACGGCCTGTAACAATTCTGATGTCTGGGTTGCTTTAGCTTCTGCCTGACGTTGCTCTGACAGATCTCTAGCCTGGATCAGGCAGGCGGGACGTCCTGCGAACTCCAATCCATACGCAAAGATCTCGACTTCAAATATTTCACCCGACTTACGCTGATGTTTCCAGATTCCTCGTTGTTCTTTGCCAGTTCCTGATTTAGCCAGCATCTCTTTAAGACGCGCGATTTCCTCGGCAAGCCGAATTTCTTCGATTGTCATCGTCAAAAACTCTTCGCGGGTGTACCCGTAAGAATCGACTGCAGCATCGTTGACTGCCAGATAGCGAAGCGTTTCCCTGTCGTAAACAAACAGGGGATCGGTAACCGAATTGAACAGTCCCCGGTAGCGTGCTTCACTTTCACGAAGCGACGCTTCGGTTTCTCGATGCTGCTCCAGTAGCTGTTCGAGGGAGTGGTTGGCCTGCGATAACTGCTGGACCTTTTCATTCAGCTTGTGGACTAAGACACTGGAATATTGTTCCAGTATTTTTGGGCTGTTGATTGACTGTTTTTTTAGCTGTTTCGTCTCGGGAAAATCTGGGGAGAGAAGTTCATCAATTCTTGCTTTAAGCAGGTCAGGCTCAGCTGGTTTGATCAGAAAAGCGTCGGCACCGAGTTCAAGTGCCAGTTGTTCATCCTCTGTAGTTGTGTAGGTTGCCGTGTAAACAAAGAATGGAATGGAGTGCAGTTGTTTCCGGGATTTCCACTTACGGAGCAGTTCATAACCATCCATCTGAGGCATGAGGAGATCAGAAATGATCAGGTCGGGAGTGTTCTGCTCAGCACAGGTGAGCGCCTCCTGGCCGTTTTTTGCTTCTTCGACCTGATGACCACTTCCTTGCAGTATGACTCTGAGAAAATAAAGATTTCTTTCATCGTCATCAACAATTAAAATATGACTCATCACCGGCCCCCTTTGTCTGATGCTTCAAGAAATTGCTCGACCTCGAAAACGAATGAACTGGGGTCAATCGGTTTTTCAATATATCCTTCTGCTCCCGCATCCAGACACTTCTGCCGATCACCAGGCATCGCATAGGATGTGACGGCCACAATAGGAATCGATTTCAATTGTGGATGCTGTTTTAAGTGACGCATCACAGAATATCCATCCATCTCGGGCAGTTGGATATCAAGGAGTATCAAATCCGGTTTGATTTTGATGGCCATGTCTAATCCACTTGATCCGGTTTCGGCTTCAAATACTTCATGCCCACCTTTCGTCAGCAGAAAGGTTACCAGGTAACGATTATTGGGGTTGTCTTCAATGATCAGCAGACGTGACTTCATATTTTCTCCGCAGGAGTAAGTGGTAATTTCACGGTTAAAGTGCTGCCATAACCCCATTGACTTTCGATGTCAATCGCTCCCCCCATCAGTTCAACCAGGCGCCTGCAAATTGCCAGTCCCAGACCGGTTCCATCATGTTTTCGCGAAGTTCCCGAATCAATCTGCCGGAATGGTTCAAACACGTATTCCAGGTCCTCCTGTTTAATTCCAATTCCGGTGTCAGAGACCTTGATCTGTAAGATTTCTTTCGCAGATTCTGTCCGGGAATTGTCGTAGAGGATAACGGCTTCAAGCTGAATTTCCCCCTGCTCAGTGTATTTGACGGCATTACTCAACAGATTCAACAGAATTTGCTCAAAGCGTCGTCGGTCACTTTTTAACTGGTTCAACTCGGGTGGAAGGTGAGTCTGCAGGGTCAGGTTCTGGTTATCGATCTGGGGACGCATGATTTTGAGCACATTTTCGATCGACTGACGAATATCGAAAAATTCCTGACAGACTTCGAGTTGTCCTGCTTCGATTTTTGAAATATCCAGAACATCGTTGACGAGTGCCAGTAAATGACGGGCGCTGTCTTGAACCATGGTGAGTTGCTTTTGCTGCTCCTGATTGAGAGGACCTGCCATCTCTTGGAGAATGATTCCTGTGAACCCGATGATGGAATTCAACGGGGTCCGCAATTCGTGAGACATTGTCGCCAGAAATGCCGATTTAACCTGGTCGGCAGCCTCGGCCTGCTCTCGCATTTGCCGTTCCACCTCGATTCGCCTGCGGTCCGTAATGTCAGTTCCAATACTCAGAATCTCGGTGACATTATCATGATCGTTATGTTGAACCCGGTTCGTCCAATCGATCAAAACACGTTTCCCGTTGCGGCATATATTCTCATTGACCAGGTGTTCGTGTGTCTCTGGAGAATTGCAGATTTCTTCGATCAGTAAACTCAAATCACGTCCATTACTTTCCGTGGAGGGCACGATCGTCCCCATCACATTCTGACCGACAATTTCGCCATAGGAGTATCCGAAAAATTCGCACCCGAAACGATTCATAAACTGAATTCGACCGCTTCGATCCCAACGCAGAATAATACTGTTGGCCTGTTCGACCAGTTCTCGATACTTATGCTCGCTTCTGGCCAGTTGGATTTCTGCCTGTTTCCGATCGGAAATATCAATTCCCATGCCTACCAGGCACAGTTTGCCTTTATAAAGTACGCGACTGCCAGTGAAAAAATACGGGGTTGCTGTCCCCTGTTTGTCGATAAATCTTGCTTCCAGAAAAGATTCTCCATGCGCAAATACTTCCTGAATGCGTTCTTCGACTCGCAAAATATCGTTCCCATGGAAAAAATCCCGAGGATGCAGATGTAGGATCTCGCTGTCAGAATAGCCGGAAACAGTCTCGAAGTTTTTGTTCCAGCGCAGGAATAAACCCGCGGAGTCGTAGAAATAAATGATCCCCGGCATGGACTCGATCATCGTGTCAGCAAATATTTTTTCATTCCGTAACGCCTCTTTAACTTCACTGAGAGCGCGATAAGCCTGACTGGCAATTTTAAAAGTTCTGTTCAGGAGAATGACCAACAGTAAAGTCGTCACTGTAACAAACGCAATGCCTTTGTAGGTTCCTAAAAGAGCAACCCGCGAGGGATCAGACACAACGGCGATCAGAATTCTATCCGAAAATAAGATCCAGAGAATGCCTGAAATTGCATATGCAGCCGCAATAGTTGCCGTTCGAACCTTGAACCACTGGTTCAATTGCTCAATGGACCAATTCGGAGACATGGAGGTATTACGAATAGTCACTATCTTCCTCCAGTCATGAACATGTTTCCCCAATCGTCACTAGCTGATTAAGCGAATAAGAGCATTTTGCTCTCCCATTGCGGTCACATGGATTTTCCAATTAATGATTGATATGGGTTTGATCCCGCAGATCGTCATAAGTTAATCTAAGATTTCACATAGTAGGTCGGATAGGAGCCACTCAAGGCATGGATTGTAACAATTGCTGTTTCTCATGTCTAAAACGAAGTGATTTTTTCCACTTCTGCTGTCATTCTCTTGTTGAAATCCGAGAAGCGCTGTCGAGCAAATTATTATTCTGCGACCAATACTGTTTCTGTGTAGACTTTCCGCGAGAGAAACCCCGTTTTCAATTAATTGATCCACTTCAGCTTCATGTTGTTTAACCTGCGTCGGTGTAATCGCCAGCCGTGTGATTCGCTCAAGAATCGCGGCGAACAATGTACATCGTTGAGTGATTCACTACCAGATCAAAACGAGGTAGAAATCACTGATGTCACGTTGCAGGAACCTGAGGTTTCTGCGGAACACAACCTTTCCGCCCTTCCCTGCAGGCATCGGCTGCCAACCTGCTTCATGCGACTGGAAATGGTAAATCGAAAAGAATCTGGTCCCGTCATTAATTCTCGGAATTTTGACCTGGGTGGAGACATAACTGCAGACGGCCGGACTCTCCTTTTCTGTTCCGTTCGTAATGCGTCACCGCCCGGCAATCGTGATTAATGGATTGGTATCTGACACGAATGGCACTGCCTGTTGTGGTGTAATGGTTTAGGTTCATACTAGTGCCCTCTGCATTTTATGATGAGACCGGGGCACCTTCAGCAAAGCCAGCACTTTAGGGCGGCGTTTATTGGCTCTAGGCTCTACGCGCCCGGCGCGTTGTCCCACACGTTCGCTGCAGGGAACCTGCTGTCCGAGTGCGGCTAACTCAGCGCAGATGCCGGTAACGATCCCTGGCAACCAGTTTGTCCCCAGCAGCTGCTGCGTGGTGGTAAAAGAAAGTGAGCGCGGATCACGGCCTGTTGCCATGCCACTCTGCAGCATCTTCAACCGAATCAGATTGTACGCCAGCAGGCACGACCAGAGTTCGGTGAGCACCATGGCAGGCGTTTTCGCACGCAGGATATCCATGCCCAGAGAACACTTGATGCTGCGAATATCCAGTTCGATCAGCCAGCGGCTCTGATACACGGCGGCGATCCAGTGTGCCGGGCATGCTTTCCGATCTGTAATCGTGGTAGCGATCGTAAATGTTTTGGCACGAGATCCCGGTTGGCTGACTTGCACATCAACCAGGCGCACGGTCAGTGTCTCCGGCTGTTGCCAATATTCAGCTTTACTCATCCAGTCAGGACAGACGGGAGGACGTGACCACGTCACCAGTCTCTCCCGTTTGCTCAACCGCCGTGCATTTTGGGGATGATCGTCACGCAGGTGATGATTCTTCATCAGTATTTGAACGCCCCGCGCACGGCACGCACCCACCAGCCAGTACGTGCAGTAATACGAATCCGCAACCAGTGTATCTCCCGGTCGGAGTACATCGAGCATTTGCCAGAGCAGGACCGTTTCACCACTGCCTTTACCACTGTAAGACCCGCTCACCAGATCGACCAGCAGTCCGGTGGTCATCGAGATCAGAGAAACGCAGCGTAGCACGGGGAACCCGAGCCCCGGTTTCTGAACCGGGTTCTGCGGATAGGCCCGCTGATTCTCAGGAGTGTCGGCCGTGGTGATGGTGCAGCCATCGACTAGCAGGATGCGACCGCTGATACCTTGCGACTTCGCATCGGCCACGGCGGGAGGGCTCAGACGGTCAGCCGACTGTTCTCTGGTCTGGACACAGTTCTGCTCGCAGGCGGCTTCGGCATCGGCTGCAATTTGCTGGACAATTTCGCGGATCGCAGTGAAGGAAAGTTTGAGTCGCGCCCGACAATAAGCACCCGTATTGGTGCTGCAGACACGTCGGCCCAGCGCCACCCATAAACTGGCAACACGGATGACGGCAGCTTTACAGCTGCGATGCTCTTGACAATAAAATACCTGAGAGAGCAGCGCCCAGAGAGTGATCGCGGGTGTGTAGACGGCGTCCTGGTCGGAACCAAAATGGATATCGTGTTTGTCAAACACCTGCTGCCAGCGCTGATCATCGATCACATCTGTCAGCGGGAGTGAATCATCTTGCAGCATTGAGCGTTTGAAAATGGAAAATGATGCAGCATTCAAACGGGAATTTGATATAAATGGCATAGGACCTTCCCTGGTCAAATATCTTTCCCAGAACAACCCAGGGAAGGCCTTGCCAGAACGCAGCATAATGCCAGGAGAGGTTTTGCCAAACTCAATTTCCAGCGAACTGGCAAATAATCAAAAAATTAAACACGTGACAGCGTCACTAAGGGATCGTTGCGCAGCTACATCTCAAAAAATCAGCGGCAGTGCCATTCGTGTCAGGAACCTTTTATTTTCCTGGACAGGTAAAATGAATGAAAGACAGCTTCAGAGGTGGAAAGATTTTTCAGGATGAGAACAATGAACGCACTTGCCCGTGGTATTTCTCGGTTAGAAGCAATTTCTGCTGAATTTAATTATGATTTAGCACGACAATATGCCATTTGTGTGAAAGAATATTTACGTGTAATTCGACGAATTACTCACGACACACCCATTTTCAATGTATCTGGAAATTTTGAAATTGAATTAGCAACAGATGTCAAAGAGAGACTCGAAGCATTTCTAAGCAATAAAAAAGATTATGCCCCAACGACTAAACATATTTGTTACTGGTATTTACTAGAATTGCATTCAATGGATTTAGGATTAAAACCGAACGAGGTAAGTGTTTATGAACCATTGATACAGATTCTTGAGGCAGGAGGAGATTTCTATGAGCATAATGGCGCAATATGTCTAAGAGATGCAGTGATGATTCCATTCATGCGATAGGATCGGAAGCCAAAAAAGTGTCTGGGCCGAATGGCACCTTTTCTGTTTCCTGACACCTTTTTCAGGTCCCAACGAAGCACACATCCATCCTGGTGAATTGATCGCTGAGATCGAGCGGGATTCGCAAATTGACAAGAGACTGGCCGCGGCACGGAACGAAGACGCTAAGTTTTGAGCAGTTCAACATGGTAAAACAACTTCCCGAGGAAGTTCGCAAGTATATCTGGTTAACGTGGCTTGACCTTTCAATTAACCATCAGCGCTCTTGCCGAGATCATACGGAAAGAACCGTAATTTTTTATCACATATAACGGCAATTCCCGATATACACGTTTATAGAAATGAGGATTGCAATGAAAGCGATCGTACTGAAATCATTTGGCGGCCCGGAATCGTTCGAACTTTGTGACGTACCCACGCCCGTGCCGCACTCTGGCGAGGTCCTGGTCCGGGTACATGCCACCTCTATCAATCCGTTGGATTTCCAGGTCCGACGTGGCGATTATCCGGACCTGGTGCAACTGCCGGCCATTACCGGACACGACGTATCTGGCGTTGTCGAAGAAGTCGGGCCGGGTGTGACCACCTTCTCTCCCGGAGACGAAGTCTGGTACACCCCGCAAATATTTGACGGGCCAGGAAGTTATGCCGAGTACCACGTTGCCGCCGAAAGCATTATCGGAAAAAAACCTGCTTCGTTGAGCCATCTTGAGGCGGCAAGCCTGACCCTGGTTGGTGGGACTGCGTGGGAAGCACTGGTCGTCCGTGCGGCGCTAAGAGTGGGGGAAAGCATTCTGGTACACGGCGGCGCGGGAGGCGTCGGTCATGTGGCGATCCAGCTCGCAAAAGCCATGGGAGCGAGGGTGTTTACGACCGTGCGCGAAGCAAACTTTGAGTTCGCACGCAGTTTGGGGGCCGATGTGCTCATCGACTACAAACAGGAGGATTATGTCGACGCGATTATGCGGGAAACGGGTGGCCGCGGAGTCGATGTCGTATTCGACACCATCGGCGGCAACACATTGACGCGCAGCCCCGACACGCTCGCGCAACTGGGCCGCGTTGTCTCGATCGTGGACATTGCACAGCCACAAAACGTCATTCAGGCCTGGGGTAAGAACGCGAGTTATCACTTCGTTTTCACTAGACAAAACCGCGGCAAGCTTGATGAGTTGAGCGCATTGATAGAGCGCGGTCAACTGCAGCCACACGTAGGCGCCGTCTATTCGCTTGCCGACATTCCGCTCGCCCATACCCGGCTGGAGAGTTCCAATAACGGTGTTCAAGGAAAGATCGCAATTGCAGTCGAAGATTAATAACTTAATTGCATTTTGGTTGCATTAAATTATGAGGTTGTCATCACATGCGTTTGACATTTTATCTGCTTGCAGAAATTTCTAACGAATCAGAATCAGGCAAGAGAGCATTACTGACTTTAAATCAATCGGAAGTTACGGAAGAGAGGTTAGCCGATTACCTGGATTCCGAATTAGCAGATCTGGGAGTCACAGGTGGAGTTATCCGATGTTGGATTGAGGATGATAGAAGTGGCTTTGAAGTTACATATACAGTTCCAGAAAACTTCAGCGACGAGATGGTGGAGAAATTAAAGGAATTTACTGTCGCTCAGCTTGACGATGGTGTGGGAGAGGATGGGTTTGAGTTAGATCTGGATGGCAAACAAATATATTTAAAAGCCGATACAGATGCCTTGATTCAATATGAATTGATTGATGACAGGAAAAAAGTCCGCCGAGCCTCTCGTATCGCAATTGCAGCACGTGAAGGTGAAATATCCACTTTGAGTGAGCTCCTCAAATCATGCACTCAGGAGATAAATAATCTACATCAGGGTTTCTCAGCGCTCCATTTGGCAATTTTATATGGACATTATGAGGCCATAACGTTGTTGATTTCCTACGGTGCTGATCTGAATCAATTTGATGTCGATGATACAACACCACTTGAGTTGTGTGCTTTATCAAATTCATTAGATGATGATCAGAGCTATGAAATTGTAAAACTGCTTCTCAAAAAAGGTGCCAATCCTCAGCATGTCTGCAGCGATGGAGAGACAGCTGAAACGTATGCTCTCTGCAGGAATAAAACAAAGACGGCAAAGTTATTGTCCGACAAAAACTGAGCGGTAAAGTGTTTGCAGACACCTTTTTCTAATCCGGGATCGATGTCACCAGTTCTTCGGCGACGGCTTCCAGGACGTCCGGAGTAATCAGGGAGAGTTCATCGGCGTAACCGACCAGCAGACCCAGGTCGCAGAGTCGATTAATCTTGCGCGGGTTTCCCTGTGTCAGCTCGAACAGTGTCTGGAATGCCTCTGGTTCAAAGACCGGTTCAGAACGGCCTGCGACCTGCAGTCGATGTTCCACGTAGCTCTGCGTTTCTTCTTCGGAAAACGATTTCAGAAGACAACGCACGGCAATCCGATTATCCAGTTGTGACGAGCGCTGCAGATGGCTGAGCAGTAACTGGTCGCCCACCAGCAGCAGTGTGAAGTCGATATCGGAAGTCTGCTGAAAGTTGAGCAGCTGATGCAATGTTTCGAAGATCCGCTGATCGACAATCAGATGCGCTTCGTCGATGACTATCACCGGCTTGTAACCCTGTTCACACAATATCTGCAACTGTCGATGCAGGGCCCGGACGATCCGGTCTTTGCCTGGAACCATCGGTTCAATCCCGGCTTCTTCCGCTCCCAGTTCGACTGCCAGGTACGAAATCAGTTCGATCGGCGACAACTGGGGAAACACGAGATGCACGAATGGCTGATGAATCTCATCCAGCTGACTTTTCAGCACATGACAGAGATAAGACTTTCCGACTCCTGAACCGCCTACCAGCAGACCGGCACCCTTGCAGTTTTCAATCAGATATTCCAGCTTTAACAAGCCAGCCTGATGCGGATTGCTGTCGTAAAAAAAAGAAGCGTCCATCTTTTCTTCAAAGGGACCACTTTTCAGATTCCAGTAGGTCTGATACATAAACTCTGATTCCCGCGTATGTTTCAGTGTCGGAGTGTTTACTGACACTTAATTGATTGATTAAGAGTAGATAATGTATTTGGTTTACCGACGATTACTCCAGCGTTTCGATTTCCCCTGTCAGCCAGGCTGCCGCTTCTGTATCCTGTAAAACGGGCTGATTTCCCGGTGACCTTCTGGGGGACACATAGATCGGATGATCTCCGCCAACCTGCTGAATATGCCCGTGAGGATTTCCCGACTGCTGTCCCAGGGCATGGAAAACGGAAGCCTGATCTGTCCCGGCGAGGGGAGCCTGATCGACTGAGACCGTTTGAATCAGTGACTCCTGCTGACCCGTGCTCTGCGCGTCTGGTTCTGCCAGGGCCGGGGCCTGCAAAGGCAATTTCGCGTCCAGACCAAACTCCATGGAGAGTTCATCACTGGCTCCGAGA
This sequence comes from Gimesia sp., assembly GCA_002706765.1. Lineage (GTDB taxonomy): Bacteria > Planctomycetota > Planctomycetia > Planctomycetales > Planctomycetaceae > Gimesia. Next base: position 272,822 of record PAJV01000024.1, on the reverse strand, counting down.
ACAGGCGCCAGCGATTGAGCCGGTTCTTCTTTCGGGTCTTCCAGTGAACCGAAAAACGACAACAACGCCATCATGGTGAAGACGCTCGCCAGCAGTCCTGTAAAGACCTTAGTCGTCTGATTCCAGCGGAACAGAAAACGGGGCGCAGACGTCGCATATCTTTTCGATATTAATTGCAGAAAATGCTTATAATTGATGGACTTAAGCCAACTCATCACTCGTTCCTTCGAGAGCTGAATAACCTGATTATTGACAGATAAATACCCGATTCCTGAGTATCAGAACCAGTAATCAAATCACCGGTTCCTTCGTTACCTGCTCTATAGAGACGCAGTCAGCGCTCTTCTTGTATCGGTTGCGGGGTGTAGGGCTCTTGACCATTTCACGGACTTGGTAAAACAGGAAGCCCTGGCAGAATGAGTGACTGCTGCGCACACACTTTACCAGAGCGGCACTGTTCAATGATGTCTGTCTTACATGCCCCTGGAGCGACTACGGGAAACCGGGTTACAGGCTAATTTAACCCGAGTACATCCGCCATGGTGTAGAGGCCAGGCTTTTGAGTCACCAGGTATTTTGCAGCAGCCAATGCACCATACACATAGCTGTCGCGGGTATGCCCACGCACGGTGAGGTCAATCGTTTCCCCCATCATGCCGAAGACAATGGTATGCTCGCCGACATTATCGCCCGTGCGCAACGCATGGTAGCCAATCTCGCAGATGGGTCGCGGTCCCGGGCGCCCTTCCCGGCCATGAACGTGGTCCGTCTGGCCCATTTCATCAGCCACGATTTCACCGAAGTGCAATGCGGTTCCACTGGGAGCATCTTCTTTGAATCGATGGTGACGTTCGATGATTTCCACATCGACTCCCCCCGGCGAATTTTTCAGTGAGTGCGAGGCTTCACGAACCAGTTTCATCATCAGGTTCACTGCCAGGCTCATATTGGGGGCCAGAATCAGGGGCGTGGTCTGTGAAGCGGTGAGGACTTCATTCCGCTGCTCGGGTGTCAGCCCCGTGGTCGCGGCGACCAGGCCAATCTGTCGTTCGGCGCAGATACCGGCAATTTTGATCAGACCGGCTGGCAAGGAGAAGTCGATGATCACATCCACACGATCCGTCAACTCTGACTGAATCTCGATCCCGATGGGGCCGATGCCTGCGACTTCGCCAGCATCTTTGCCGAGCGCCGGTGAATTTTCTGATTCCAGTGCGGCTCCCAGCTTCAAATCCGGATCCTGATAGACCAGAACTGCCACGCGCTGCCCCATTCGACCAGCGGCTCCATTCACGCCTATGAGTAGTTGATCGCCCATCTCTGACTCCCGTTCTCTTTGCTATAGATTGTATCTGTCCGTGTGACTGGACACGGCTGCTTCTGATGATCGTAATCGACGCCCCCTGTTTTTTCCATTAGCGCCTGACACTTTCCCCCGTCATTTTTCAGTTTATTTACCTGACGCTTTAATGCTGGTAATCGCCTGTTGCAGTTCCAGCCTGACACTCGATTCCCGTTCGACTGACAATTGTGCTGCCAGCGAGTCCAGCGTCTCCGTTTCTCCCAGCTGTCCCAGGGCCCAGGCTGCCGCGCCCCGGATTAAAGGCTCTGTGTCACTGAGTACTCTTTTCAAAACGGGCACGGCACTTTGATCTCCCCGGTTGCCCAGCACGATGGCTGCATTGCGTAATAAACCCGCCCGTCCCGAGCGCGACATCGGGGTACTCTGAAATCGTTCCTGAAACTGCGCGTCATCCAGTGTCAATAATTCACAGGCATCCAGGGGGGAATACGATTCCACGGGTTGAAACGCAATTTCACGGCTCAGCGGCGTTTTGCGATTCCACGGGCAGACATCCTGGCAGACATCGCAGCCAAACGCCCAGTCCTGCAAACCGGGTCGTAATTCGCTTGGGATCGGCTGATCGCGTAGTTCAATGGTCAGGTAAGAAATACACTTCCGCGCATCCAGAACTCCGCCTTCCACAAAGGCATCGGTGGGACAGGCATCCAGGCAACGTGTGCAGGTGCCGCAATGCGAAGAATGATGGGGCTCATCGTAATCCAGTTCATCGCTCAGCAGCAGCCCTGCCAGAAAAAACCAGCTCCCCTCTGTCTTATTGAGCAGCAATGTATTTTTCCCGATCCACCCCAGGCCGGCCAGCTGTGCGAAATCCCGTTCGAGTAAGGGAGCCGTGTCAACGACGCCCCGCGTTTCACAATCGGGAAACTGCTCGCGAATCAGACGGGAGAGTTGCTTGAGTTTTTTCCGGATCACTTTATGGTAGTCCGTACTGCCCCAGGCATAACGCGAGACCCGCGCTTCCGTTCCCGAGACTGGCGGCGGATCTTCGGTCCGGTAATTCAGCGTTAACATCATTACGCTGCGGACGGAACTCATCACATGTGCGGGGTGCTGGTAAGCGTCTTTGCGGCGTTCGAGATAATTCATCTCACCCGCATAGCCCTGATTCAACCATTCCAGAAAGTGGTGATAGCCTGCAGGAGTGATCGCCGGTGCCAGGCCTGCCAGGTCGAAGCCACACTCGTAAGCCATCTGCTTGATGGCAGCAGACTGCCTGCTCTGATCCTCGGCTGTGACCCCCGTTGCATCTCCCATAATTTTCTCAAAAGCCGATCGTTTTTCAGAGCGAGGGATGAGCCTGCATCTGTTCCCATTGAGTGCGTCCTGCGCTCAGAACATCAGCGTCGTCCCGTTTTTGCAGCGGGGTATAACGGGGATGCCGCGATTCTTTATAGGGATTGTTATGACGCGTATTGTAACAGCAGATAAAACCCCACCGCGGATGTTCGCTCTTATTCTGATCAGAACGATGCAGCAGATTGGAATGAAAAAAGATGGCAGATCCCGGCTTCAAGGTACAGTAAAACAATTCCAGCCGCTCAAGTGCTGCCTGAACCCGTTCCGGATCGGCGCCCGTCTGGTCGCCTACTTTTCCATGATCGATGCGCCCCAGCAGATGACTTCCCCGCAGTACCTGCAGGCAGCCGTTTTCGACCGTCGCACGATCCACGGCGATCATGCAACTGCCCATATCCGGGGAGAGACAGCCGTTGTTGTACCAGTAGCCGTAATCCTGATGCCAGGCCCACGCCCCGCCCACCTTCGCTTCTTTCTGAATCATCTTGTGATGGTAGTGGTAGACTTCATCTCCCAGCAACGCCTCCATGCGGTCCACGACGCGTCGGCAGGAGGCGATTGCACCATAGATATCATCGTGCAGTTCATTCTCGACATTCAGTTTGACCGAGCCCCCTTCCCCATCGGCTCGACTGAAGGTCGCCTGCTGCATGGCCAGATCAGCTCGACCAATCTGACCTAACAAAGTCACTTCTTCCTGACTGAAGAGCGAATCCACAATCAGAAATCCATCTTTCTGAAACGCAGCAACCTGTTTTGCATCTAATAACGCCGCGCTCATCTCACTTCCCCCATAGTCAAACAGAACTTGAATTCATGTGCCAAGGAAGCTGATTAAAAATCGAAAGACGGAGGGTGCCAATACTCAAATCATCCCGTTTCAGAGACTATTCGCATTGAATGTCTCTACACAATTCACACTGTCGGGCAAGCCGACAGTGGCACCCAGACAGGTAACTCGATCAACGAATGGATGCTTCAGTTGGCAACTGCCGACAGTCTTTCTCAGCTCATATAAATACTAAAATCACAGAGTTGATTTGATTAACCGAGGGTGCCACTGTTGGCTGGTCCAACAGTGCCGAATCCTTCTCGGCAACCAATACTCAAATCATCCCGTTACGGAGACTGTTCTCATTGAATGTCTCTACACAATTCACACTGTCGGGCAAGCCGACAGTGGCACCCCTGATTTTTATCAGGCTAGTACACAGTCCCTCCTGAAGGGAAACATTACATTCATTTTAACCTGTTTGCTCACGGATTTCGAGCATCTCCTTCCCCCAAAACAAAAACACAGCCCGTTAACGAACAGACTGTGTTTTGTGTATAGTTCATAAATGCGGACAAAGTACAGAATCAGGCTTCGTCCAGCAGATTGACGGCGGCGAATTCCTGACCTTCCAGCATGGCCAGACTGGCACCACCGCCGGTGCTGACATGCGAGACCTGGTCGGCAAATCCCAGCTGTTGAACTGCGGCGGCACTGTCTCCCCCGCCGATGATACTGGTCGAATCACTGTCCGCGATCGCCTGGGCGACCGCTTTGGTTCCGGCGTCAAACGGGGTCATTTCAAAGACGCCCATCGGACCATTCCAGACAACCGTTTTCGCCGACTTGACGGTTTCGGCATAGATTTTTGCGGTCTCGGGACCGATATCCAGACCCTCAAAACCATCGGGAATCTCTCCCGCTTTGACAACCTGCTTATTACAGTTGCTGTTGAAGTCATCACCACAGTGAGTGTCAACCGGCAGCATCAGCTTATCGCCGCCTTTGGCGATTAACTCATTCGCGAGATCGACTTTGTCTTTCTCCACCAGGCTGTCGCCGACTTTCCCGCCTTGCGCCAGTGCAAACGTGTAAGCCATCGCGCCGCCAATCAGAACTTTATCGCAGATTCCCAGCAGGTTATCGATGACTTTAATCTTGTCGGAAACTTTGGCCCCTCCCAGAATCGCCACAAAGGGTCGCTCGGGACTGGCAATCACATCGGTCAGATATTGAATTTCCTTGGCGACCAGGAAGCCGACCACTTTGGGTTTTCCCGCCATCGCTTCAGGAACGGCTACCATGGAAGCGTCGGTTCGATGGCAGGTTCCAAAGGCATCGTTACAGTAAACATCGGCGAAAGCAGCCAGTTCGCCGGCGAAAGCAGCGTCCCCTTTTTTCTCCCCGGCGTTGAACCGCAGGTTTTCCAGGATCAGCACCTGGCCGTCCTGCAGCGCGTCGACTTTCGCTTTGGCATCTTCACCGACGGTATCGGTCGCGAAGGCCACATCCTGTCCCAGCAGTTCAGCCAGGCAGCCTGCTGTAGGTTTCAGGCTGTATTTGGAATCACTGGCTTCTCCCGTCGGACGACCGAGATGGCTCATAAGGATCAATCGGCCTCCCCGGTCAATCACCGACTTGATGGAAGGCAGCGCCATCCGCACCCGGCGATCATCGGTAATCTTGAGTTCATCATTCAAGGGGACATTGAAATCCACTCGCATTAAAACGGTTTTACCTGCAACGTCTACGTTCTCGATTGTCTTCTTAGCCATGGAAACTTGAACCAGTCTCTTATCTTACAGAGGTTGAATGTTGTGTATTGAAAACGATGCCCTCAAGCCAACCTGAAGTCATCCTGAATGATTCGACATTGATGCCAGCGAAACTGGATGTTCTGCAGACTACTCGTCCATCACATCTTTTTCTTTCGCATCGGCCATGCTGTTGACTTTACCTTCGAATTTTTTGGTCAGTTCCTGAACCTGGTCTTTGGTATCGTCACGTTCATCTTCCCCCATCACTTTGTCTTTTTCTGACTGATCCGCGTGCTTGTTGGCATCTCGGCGAATGTTTCTGATGGAAATCCGGGCTTCTTCAGCCAGTTCTTTGACCCGGGATACCATCTGCCGCCGTCGTTCTGTAGACAGGGGCGGAATATTCAATCGCACCACACGCCCATCCGTGTTGGGAGCCAGGCCCATATCACTGGCGGTAATCGCTTTGGCAATTTCTCCCACCATGCCGGCGTCGAAAGGGCGGATCAGAATCTGTTGTGGTTCCGGCACGCTGACATTGGCCATCTGCTTTAAAGGGGTCGGGGAGCCGTAATAGTCTACACGGACGGAATCGACCAGGCCCGGAGTGGCGCGTCCTGTTCGAATACCCTGCAATTGCCCCTGGAACACGTGAACCGCTTTGTCCATTCTCTCTTCCGCGTCGAGTAAAATTTCTGCCTGGTCCATGCTGCAAGTCCTTCAAATAGATAGCTTTACCTGAGTAGATTCGTCAATTATTCAATTATATCGTGGAAACGCCGCTGCGAGAGCTGATTCAGACGACTGGCCTGTTCTCTGCCTGGAAGCGGAAGCGGCACTGATTTTAGTTGACAGGCTGCTAAAATCAAACCTCAGGAACGAGAAAAACCAGCTGAATCAGGTCCAGCTGGCTTTTCTCAGTCATTCATCCAGGGTCGATCCCCATCACTATCGGTAACGGTTCATGAAATTGGCGATTCTTCGCGATTCATAATTCCGCTCAAATACAGCAGATTTTTCTCCTGCGGGAGATTGGTACGAAACTGCAGACTTTTATTTCCCGCCTGCAGCAGATCACGACGACTGATCTGACCCAGCAGCGTGCGATCCTCACTCACTACAGGTAACCTGCGGGTGGGAGTGCTGAGAAAGATCTGGGCGATGGTCAACAGATCCATGTCTTCCGATATACAACGGGCCTCGGTATCCATGAACGGAAAGATCTGCGACGAAGGCAGTTGCTCATAGCTGGCTTTAATCAGCACATCCATGCAGCATTTTTCAGAAAACACACCGAGAATCCGATGCTCGGCATCTATCACAGGTGCGCCTGAAATCCGATGATTCAGCAGCATCCCGATTGCTTCCAGAACATCCATATCCGGAGTTAACGTGATCAACTTTGTGACCATAATATCCTTAGCGAGAATTGGTTTATCCATCGCTCCTCCCTCCTTCTAAATTGGCGTTTAGAAACACAAGATAAATGAGACACACTGCGAAAGAAATGTTTTCCAAACTGCTGAGGACGTGCGTGCTCACTTCAGATATGTATTAACGCGACTGCGTCATTGGTTTCATGTGCGGGAAAGATGTTTATTCTACCAACCGGAAAACGGTTTCTCAAAAACATTCCCACTGATCACCTACTGGTTCACTAAGCTTTAGCGGCGATATCTTCTTCCAAGGCAAGCACTTAAAGAATTCTTCAAAAATACTTTGCGAAATTCGGACTTCGAATTTGTCAATCATCTCAGAAGAGAAGGAAGACCAGACTTATCAGAAACGACCTGAGACGCCTATAATCAGAGCTGATTCTTTCCAACAGGAATTCAGCTTCTGTATCAGCTTCACCAACAATACTGACTGTCCAAACAATAGAAATTAATCAAATGTCGCGCAGAGAGGAAATTGACGGGGTTGGGCTGCACCTGGGACGAGCCGACCAGACCACCAGTGACTGGATTGGTCAACACGAAGCGCTCAAGCAACTCCTGGCCTGCTGGCTGGTGATTGATGAAAAAGACATGCCCCTGACGCCGCGCCTGGTGGGGACTCCCGGGATTGGAAAAACGTCCCTGGCGATTGCAGGTGCACGCACCCGAAACCAGGAGCTTTACATCTATCAATGCACGGCTGATACCCGACCGGAAGATCTGCTGGTCACCCCCGTGCTGGCAGAGAGTGGCAAGATTGCGTACCATGCTTCCCCCCTGGTAACCGCCATGATTCGTGGAGGGATCTGCGTGCTGGATGAGGGCAACCGCATGAATGAAAAATCATGGGCCAGCCTGGCACCGCTGCTGGATCACCGCCGCTACGTGGAATCCATCGTGGCCGGTGTAACCATTCCCGCACATCCTGAATTCCGCTGTGCTGTCACGATGAACGAAGACGAATCCACCTTCGAAATCCCCGACTATATTCTAAGCCGCCTGCAGCCCAGCATCACGCTGGAGCATCCCAATCGGGAAGATGAAAAGATGATTCTCCACTATCATCTCCCCTTTGCAGACGAACACATGCTCGACCTGACCGTGGACTTTCTGCAGCAGTCGCACAGTCTGAAACTCGACTTTTCCAGTCGTGACGGCATCAACGTCCTGCGGCTGGCTCTAAAACGTGCCGCCCAGGATAAAGATCATCCCCTCAGTAAAGATGTCCTCTGGCTGGAAGCACTCAAGGCCTGCCTGGGTGAAGATGCCCTGGATCTTGAATCGCTGTCTGAAAAACGCACACAGAACCTGGGCGGAAATATGATGCCGATGGGACTGGGCGATTTCTTTTTTGCCCCGGATAACCCGCTACATCCGGACCGTGATGATGACGATGATGATTTTGATGACCTGGATTACGACGACGACGATGACGACCAGGATCAGTACTAAGACTGTATCCAGTTTTACTGTAGCGTCTCCAGGGCCATTTGGCCCGAGTAGATTAGATTGAGAGACGCTATGGTTAAATGTGATGCGATCTAAGACATCATCAGCGGGCTGACGTCCAACCAGCTACGGTTTTTTTGCCGTAAGCGGAGGTTCTTCAAAACTCAGGCGGATCTGAAACGGTTCGATCAGAATGTCCTGTTGCTCAAGATCGGGAACAGTCCAGATCCGCAGGCGGTTACTGGTCGTCGTTTCCTTGAGTACCACATCGCCGTTCCGCAGGTCGACAACCTGTAGATCAACCTGCGTACCATCGGCAGAAGCCACTCCGCTGACTCTGCGAATGCCAAAGGTCATCACGGGTAAATCCAGAAACTGGGAGAAATCAATCCCCTGGGCATCCACCGGCAGCGACCACATTAATTCTCCCGTCTGGCGATCAATGGAATAGGCCATTCCACTGAAGAGAAATGAAGTCAGGCTCAGCGAGCGAAATGTCACTCTGCTCTTAGCGACATAAGGCAGACTGACAAATACCAGGTATTGCCGTGAATTCTTCAGCACCAGCAGATTGAGCATCTTGGACGCAGGCTGCCCTTTGACTTCAAATTTCTGTTCGCCCGTCATTAAATCCAGAACAGCAATCGTGCCGTCCGGATGCATCATGACAATTTCATAATCCTGTCCCAGCGTATAAATGGAAGACTCGCTCAGTGACGTGTTCCAGATTTCCTCATTTTTCACCAGGTCCTTCAGATGCAGGAGTCGGGATTTATCTTCTTCGATCGTCAGCGTGAGCAGGTAGCGTTCAAATGCAAAGATCGGCGCCTCCCCCTCCTTCAGCTTGAACGTATTGATCACATCCCCGTTCTGACTGCTTAAGACCTCATACCACTGCTCGGATTGCACCTGCCCCGCTATGACGATCACATGTTCTGCATCGCCATAGTGCCGGCTGCTGATGCCGATTCCCTGTCGTTTCCAGATGACTTCCCCCGTCAACAGATCTGCGGCGATCAGTTCCGAACCGATCTGATAACAGATGAAATCTTCATTGATCGTTCCGATTCGCCCCAGTAATTCCCGATCCGCATTTCGCGTAACATATTCGCGTAACACAGGTGCCACCCCGGTACGTTCAATCGTAATATAATCACGAACACTGGGGGGCCCGGCCATGAGAGTCTGTTTCCACAACAACACGGGCCGGTCTTCTGAATCGCGATTCAAGGTATCCAGTACAAAAAACTCTGAACCAAAATCGACCACGAGATATTGCTGAAACACCCGCGCGGAAAAGAAGGATTGTTGTGGTACTTCAATCTCGGCTTTGAGAAGCGAGAAGGACCATTGCAGTTGCCCCTGACCATCGTAAGCCAGGAGCCATTCTTTCGCAGGCCCGACTTCCAGACGATAATTATTGAACAAGGCATTGGAAAGGCCGACGATCTCAACGGTCAGTGAAGTGTTCTGCCCCTTGTCCTGCTCTCCCCGGTAAACCTGAACCGTCTTTCCCTGCCAGGGTGATGCCTGTTTTGACTGTGTGGACTCCAGCTGTGATTCCCACTGTTCGGCCAGTTGTGACGCGGTTTTCCCATCCATGCAGACCACGTCCGGCCAGCGGGTGCGCAGCTCCTCAATATATTCCCCAGCCTGGGTCTGACGCCGGGCAGTGAGATAAATCTCTGTCAGTTTTGCTGTCGCATAAGCCGCGACCACAGACTTCTTCGACGAACGAAGCCGCTCCAGGTGCCGCATCATTGAGCTCTGCAGATAAGCCTGCTTTGCTGCCGGGGCCGAATCGATCTCCTGCTCCAGCCTGGCAATCAGCGCCATGCGTGCCTGCTGAGTTTCAGGCAGATTTCCACAACATTGCAGAAATCGTTCGAGGGCGGCACGATCGGCGTCGACCAGCTTCTGTGAATAATATCGGGTGAAGAATTCCGCGATCTGTTTCCGATCTTCCTCAGACGCCCGCAGAGTCAGCAGATCTAACTGAGCCCTTATCCAGCGGTCGGTGCGGACAAATCCGCCCCCTTTGACAGCTTCTGATTCCAACAGGCCTTTCAGCTCAGACAGTTTGATATAATTCTGAAGTGCTTCCTGTAAATTTCCACGCCGCTGATAGTTCACTGCCAGGATCTGATAAAATCTCTTTTGCTGGACATCGTCTACCAGCAGCTTTTGCATCTGGGAAATCTGTTTTTCATTCGGTATAAAATCATGATCCAGGTTTTCCAGATAGATATCTGCATACAGTCGCCGGGCACGCAGTGTCGGATTGATCTGGAGTGACCTCTCGATGAAATGCATCGCCTGGGTGACGTCCCCGGCAAACAGTTTCAACTCTCCCTTCAGCAACTGGGCAATCGCCTGGTCTTCAGGACGTGTAGACTGGCTCGCTAGTCGGATCTGCTCCTCGATTGCGGTGACCGACGGGAAGCCGACCACTTCAGTTTCATTCTGCGAGACCAGCATGCCTCCCGCTGCTGCCAGGTTCCCGATCAATGCTTCCGTTTCCACGCGGGTCCTGGCCAGCACCAGTCCATCATCCAGGCGGATACTTAAGATTTCTCCGGTCTCAACTGGCTGATAATAGGTGTTCTTGACCACAATCCCGCGGCCGCTGGGTGCCCCGATGCGCTGTGGTTTCGGCCAGGCAAGAGAACCATCGCTCAGCTTCAATGCTTCAATCTGATCATTTCCGACAAGTAGAATATTCCCTTCATGCACCGCGGCGATAAACAGGTTATTACCTCGGGGACGAGACCAGATCAAGCGCCCGTCGAACAGATCCAGGCATTGCAGTGTCTGTGACTTTCTGGATTCAATCAGTACACGGTTCCCGACAATCACGGGAGTGAACTCAGCCCAGCCTTCCTGGTTATCATTGGAATCGCGGGCAAAAGCGGCAAACATGGAAATCTCTTTACCGCCGGTATCAACGTGCCTCCAGAGCAGCTTACGTTGAATGAGATCAATGCCGATCGTGCAACCCGAACCCGTGGGGCAGACCAGCACCCCATGCGCGGCGGAGGGACTCAATCCCATCCTGCGGCGAATATGATCCAGGGTGCGCCGATCTGTGGTATAATCGCGGGCTATGGGATTGTCGCTGCGATACAATGACTGAGTCCAGATTGTCTGCCCTGTAGCGGCATCCAGAACCAGCAGACGAAATTCACGGCCTTCCTCTGCCAGGCAATACAATTTCCCATCCAGTGGTAAGGGAGCTCCCAGAAAATAATGGCCGGAGAAGTTAATCGGATTCTGCAGACGGGGGCCGCCCAGTTCCCATACAAATTTGCCGGTATCTGCTTCAAATGCCATCAGCCGGTTAAAGGAATTGGGCACGAGAACATGCTCACGGTCAAGCCGGCTGAAATGATAAAAGCCGGCAATGAATCCTACATTTTCCACACAGTAGACCAGCTTTCCATCAGTGCTTAAATGCCCGGCCGTGTAATCCTGCCAGGCGCGCTGGGTCAGATATTTTTCCAGTGGCGTTTGTGGAGTGCCTAAAAATTCTTCATCTTCGTTTTGAGGATCTTTGAGTAATTCCTGGTATAACGCATCCGAAACGGTCGTCTCCCAGTTTAACTGGCCCGTCTTCAACGATACCGATTTCAGATTGCGATGTGTTCTGAAAATCACCTGATCTCGAATCACAACAGGACTGGCGGCCGGTAAAACGCCTGCCTGATTCTTTCGGCGATGCTCTCCCAGTTTTTGCAACATATCCTCGACAGGAGGAGGGTCTTTCAGCAGTTGCAGAAAGGGCTCCTGAATCGTGGAGAACTCCCAGAGGGGTTTGGCAGAAGGGACTACAAATTCCGCAGAGGCCGTCCGGGCAGGACTGCCTCGATACATGGTCCAGTTATCCTGTTCCCGCGCAACCTGCAGATCCAGTCTGCCTGTCAGACGAGATAACCACTCCACTGGATTTTCATCCGCCGTAAACAGTGGAACCCTGGTACCATTGGGAAACTCGTAAACAGGCTTGTCCATGAGGCGCGAGAACTGCATCAGTGCCTGGCGGCATTTTCCCATGTTGCCGAGATGATACCAGGCCACGGCCAGTTTAAATGTCAGATGCGGTTCTTTGGAGAGAGCCAGTTCATGCTGGGTACTGAGCATTTCCCAGATTTCTGTAGCTGCGAGGAAATCTCCCCGTTCGAAGTAATATCCCCCCAGTGCATAAGCCGCCTCTGCACCTGCCTTGGTAAAGAAATAACGACGAACAATTTCGCGCAGCAGACTGTTATCATCCAGGGCCTCTGCCTGTTGCAGCATCTGTTCGGCAGTGGGGCCATATTGCAGACTGTAATAACGCCTGCCGGCATCAGGAAGCGTGGCAATCAACTGGTGCGCAGCTTCTTTCAGGCTCTCAAAACCAGTGGTCGAATCACTCTTCAGGTAATCTTCGGGGGCGTCCAGAATGGACTGCAGCTCCGGTACCGCAACCGGATACTTTTGCTCGCTGAGCAACTGCTTTGCATCCTGAAAACTTTTTGAATACTCACGACTGGTGGGAAACAGCGCATGCGGATCCCCTTCCATAATTCCATAGGCAGGACCATCATTCCGCATAGGCTGCGCAAGACAATTCGCCTGGAACACAAGACATTGCAGCAGAACCATCGTCAGTACAGCAATGTAATGAAGGCTACTTCTGGAAAGTCGGAATGAGAATATTTGAGAAACCATAGGCAAATGAAGGAGTTCTACTTTCCGTAATTCTGAATTAAAAATAAGACCGGTTTCAGGCGGGCATCGAAACCTGTCGTCCTGCTTGAGGAACGCAGCCTCTGCGTTAGTGAATGATTAATTTTGTATCTGCAATGACTTCTTTGATTTCTTCCGGTTTTAACTGTCCTGCCTGATAGGCCCGGTTTGCTTTGACAACGCCTTCCCACATCATCACATTGACGCTGGCGTCCTGCTTCACATTATACCCGGGCGGGCCTGTTGCCCCCTCATAAACGGTTAACGGCACATGCTGAATGTGATACTTCGCAGCGATTTTTTCCAGGTTCGGCTTCACTTCAGCGGGTGTCTCAGTCAACATCACAACGAAGGCAGCCAGTTTCTCGTCCTGATGCGCGTCGACTTCAGCATCCAGTTCCTGAATCAGTTTTGTCGTCGATTCATCGAGTTCTCTGACAAACACTCCCACCACAGGCCGCTCCCCATACAGGCAGCGGTAACACAATGTTTTTCCCTTATTGGGACCGGTCACATCAGAGACTTCAAAGGGGAGCGGAATCGCGCCAATTTCCATGCCTGACTGATAGGTCACCCGTTCCGTATTCTTCTGATCTGAATTATTCTCAGAATCTTCTGTTTCGATTTCCTCTGCGCTGGAGGCGGCCACTGTTGCTGAGTGATCGTCCTGTGAACCAGTCACCTGTCCGGAATTTCCACACCCTGTCACACATACGACACAATATAAGAAACCGAAAGTGACAGCCGACAGCATTCTGGCAACACGGACCACAGGCACAACTCAATTCCTTTCACACGAGAGGGCAGCACAGTTTATCGCAGCTTCTCTCGATCAATCTACACGGCAGATTTTACACGGCCCCGCTATTCCTTGAGAGACGACAATAAACCTGAACACAGGCTGGCAGGCAGAAACGACCTCACCCGCAGTCTCAATTGTACGCCGCCGGCACATTAGCTGTCGAGTACGAAAGAGGATTTTTGCGGGTGAGTCAGTCGCCTGAATTAGAGGGTTTTTGCTTACTTTTCAGCCAAAATCGTGTTTACGATTTCAGTTGATCAACTACTTCCAGAATTGCTTTACTGTCATCGGCCGCTTTGACTTTGGTGTTTTTCATGACAATTTTGCCATTTTTGTCAATCACAAAAGTCCAGCGTGCCGCTGTGACACCGCGGGTTAAGGTTTCTTCCTTACCATCGATGGTACGTTTGATCGAACCGCCCTCTTTCAAAGGCACACCAAACTTTTTGGCTACGCCGCCATCTTCATCAGCCAGCAGAGTGAAATTCAGATCATACTCTTTTTTGAAGATCTGATGATTGCGAACAGAATCTCCACTGACGCCAATCACTTCCACATCTTCGCCCTGCAGTTTTTTCATATCATCACGAAAACCACACGCCTGCTTGGTACAGCCTCCGGTTAAATCAGCCGGATAGAAATAAACGACCAGGATTTTCTTGCCCACATAGTCCGTTGATTTCCAGCCTTTACCCTGGTCATCTTTCGCCGTAAACGCGGGCGCACTGTCACCCACTTCCAGTTTGCCGGGAGGGGCATTGACCTGACCGAAGGCATTCGCAGTCAGTCCACAGATACAGGCCACACTTAACATCGAACCGAGTAATTCACGATACGAATACTTCATGTCATTCACCTTGTCTAAAAAGAATAAAATCATGTTTTGTAAACAGCACTTTTGAACGCATTAGATTGAACCAGAGCATCTCCCGAACGGAGTGAATCGTTCCCACTCCCCCTCGGGACGCAATCGTAAAACAGGACACATTTTATTTAATACTTAACGCAGATATTTTTTTCGACTCATTTGCCGGGATCTGGCCATCAGTTCCGAATGCCGTCAATCTTCGCGGCGAGGCGATCAGCAGTTGATTCCCGGCGATCACCAGATTGCCGCCTGTCGCACCATACCGCTTCCGCAGAGAGATCTTTCGCTTCAGGTATCCCTGCTCTGTATGAACAACAAGAATCTCTTCTCTCAAAGGCCAGTAGGTATAATCGCCGGCTAAAATTCCTCTGCCATAACCAAAACCTTCCGGGTCATGATAACCGGTTTTCCAGTTGATCCTGCCTGTAGCACGATCGAGCCCAAACAATCGGTCTCCACTGACAACCAGTGTGGACTGGGTGGCTCCCAACAGGTTTCGAATCTGCTCCGGCCAGGGACGCTGCCAGAGCAGTAATCCGGATTCTGCATCGAAGGCCATCAGTTGCGATGAATCCTGCGGCGCAGCAAACAGAATCCCGCGATCATAGAGACAGGGGACCAGCCCTGTTTTCATATGATTACTCAATTCCTCTTTGTCCGTTTTATCCTGGGAAGGGTATGTCACCAGCCAGTTCAATTTTCCATTCACGGTATTCAGAGAAGCAATTGCTCCCATATCAGTTGATAGATACAGCTGATCTTCACCCAGAGTCAGCAATAGATGGCTGATATAATTGACGCCTTCCTCAATACTTCTTAATGCCAGGCAGACTTTCTGATTCCAGATCATTTCACCTGTATCCGCGGAGAAACAGGCGACATTCGTCTGCACTTCCGGAAACCCCCGATGCAATACCACGTACAACCGGTTGCCTGAAACGACTGGTGCCCCTTCAAACGACCAGACAAAGTTCTGCTCTCGCAGCTGGGCGGATGAAATTTTCCATAACAGCTTGCCCTGCCCCTGGTCGAGATCCAGGCAGACCAGATCAGAAAACAGCCCCAACCGTTCGTCTTTGGCAACGGACGTGACCGGCGATCCCATCCGCGCATACAGGCGGCCTCCTGCAATCGTAGAAGTATAGCGGGGCACGCCGACGACCGGCCGGAACGGCAGTCTGCTTACTCGATGGCTGGCAGAAGGATACAAGATCGGACTGGACTGGGGATCCTGGGACCAGGCGGGTAATCCTGTTTTCCAGTTCAAGCCATAGATACGCTCGGCGTCATTGAAGAAGACATGCTCCTGGTGCACCACGGGAAACAGTCCGGGAGGAACACGAAATCCAAAAGCCGGTTTTGCTGTAAATTCCTGACTCCAGACCAGGGGGACCGGGAAAGACCAGTCAACAGCGCCGATCTCCGGTGGCTGCGCTGCTTTGAAATTACGCGTCTGATGTCCGGCAAAAGTTTTCAGTTCGCTGCGGTTATCAGGCAGTGAAACGCGACTGGGGTCAGCGAGAATCTCTGCCAGCAAGTCTGAGAGGTTACCCTCTTTCCCAGCGAGTCTGCCGGTGGCCTGCGGATACTTTTTGCGGAACTGACCCTGCTCAAAATCAGCCTGACTGAAATTTCCTTGAAAAAAACTGACCAGAATCAGGCGAGCCAGAATTTCGGGAACCGGTAAATCCGTATCGGGGTAATGAAACAGTCCGGTATCATACACGGGAGAATCAGAAGCCGTCCGCGGAATCAGCTTACGCCAGAGGGAGCGTGCTTCAGCCAGTTGCCCCTCTTCCCAGGCCATCTCTCCCAGCAGGTTCAGAGCATCATCCCCGTAACTGCTCATCAATGCCTGTTCGGTGATGTTGACCAGGGGTTGCCTGCCTGAGCCGGCTAACGCTTCTTCATACCAGCGTTTTGCGCGGGGGTCGACTTTTTCTCGATAAATGGCAATCGCTTCAGGAGGAAAGCCGGCCAGCAGATTCTGACAGTATTCAGAGACACGTAAATATCGCCCGGGTGCTTCGGGATAGAGCGAATCGCCATACTCATCAGAGATCTGAATGAGAATTTTCACCGCATCTTCCCATTGCTGTTCGGAAAGATAATCGCGGACGGAGCCCATTTTCTTGAGCACCGTATTATTTACATCCAGTGAGACCGACTCTCGAAAGCGGGACGATATAACCTGCGGTTCCGGTTGCGCCAGCATGATTTCAGTGGAGAAAGTGAACGCGCCCCATACAAAAAGAGCGATGCAACCGCGAAGTATTTGCATGGTTCTGAATTCCTCGCCCTTTACAACCACAAATGACAGGCACAGGTAACAGGCATTAAAAAGGACACGCCCGGGTAGACGTGTCCTGATCTGAAACTTCTCAAATTCAGAGAGTTCTGATTTCCATTAAAACTGGGCTGGTTTGAATTTCACTTCACCCAGATCCACTGTTTCACCCGCCTTGATGTTCACAGTAAATTTACGATCCAGGTAACCCGCTTTTTCCTGCCAGATACGAAATTCATTTTTTCCTTCGGGCAGATTTTCAATCGTAAATTTTCCATCCTCGTCAGAGACAACGGCATAAGGATGATCTACAACAAACCAGTAAGCGGTCATCCAGGGGTGGATATCGCACTTTACCTGCATCGGCAGAATTTCGGGAATGACGTTTTCAACTTCTTTGCCTTCACGATCATTGGGAGCCAGAATAAAGTTCACGGCCTGGTTTTTGATCGGAAATGTATGAGTGTTGTGAGCGACGGGATCATTTGACTTGACGATCACTTTCTGATCGGTGCGTACAATCAGTGCGTGTGGCTCGAAAGTACAGCCTTTCTGATCGAACACGACGGTCTTCTCTTTCGATTCTTTCAAATCAGGATGAATTTCTTTGGCGCGTCTCATATACATGAAGACATTTGCAATTCCCTTGTTATCGGGATTGACGACCAGATCGTTATTCAAATGATCTGAGGCAGCACAGACTGCCGGATCTTTGACAGCAGGATCGCCTTTTTCACGCTGTACGGTTCGCTTGGGAGCCTCACCATCATAGACAAACCGGCCTGTTACCGAACCCCAGCCAGCTGCAGAAACTGCTGCAGGTGAGAGGAAAAAGAAACCAGAAATCAGAAGAGCCGCTAAAAATATCTGGTTAGGATTCAACTTTCGCATAATTAAAATTCCTCGTCTATTGAATATGATTGTACTGAACATCGTGGGGAAGGAGCACGGAAAACCGTGTTGACGCTGTTGCTTCAAACCGGGAAAGCCGCACTGTAGGAAGGTAACAAGTCAAGCGAGATCCGTATTCTCTACAAAACACCCGCTCTGTGTGTATTTGATCTACCTCTTCAGGATGACACAACAAACTACCAAAATCAAGTATCTATGAAACAGGATTACATCAATTTTCAGGATCAAAAGCTGCCAATATGCTGTGACTGCCGGGAATTAGAGCCCAAAAAACGGTTCTGAAATCGGCTCCGAATAAAACATCTCACCCTGCGAAAGACATTTAAAGAGCAAGACCCTGCAATAACTGCTCCAGCAACTCTTTGCCGTCGCGGATCTCAACACCGATTTCAAGCCCCCAGACCGGAACGCCATAAAACATAGGTTCACTTGTTTTAACCAGATCCTTACAGGTCGTGAGAATCAGATCAACGTTCGCCTGCCGGGCCCGGTTTCCAATTTCCTGAAGCTCCTCATGTGTATAATGATGATGATCCGCGAAGATCTGCAGCTCCGCCACATCAAATCCCGCCTGTTCCAGTGTGAGTCGAAAACCGGCGGGATTTCCAATCGCGCAGAATGCCCAGACACGCTTGCCCCTGACGGAATCCAGGGAGAGCCTCTCATTGGCTACATTGATCAATGACTGCGGTTGAAACGTTGCACTGGCAATGCGGTCCGCGGGTACGAATTTGATCAACGCCTGGTTCAACTGCGCAAGTTCTGCATCAGGGCATTGATCGACGCGAGTCAGAATGACGAAGTCCGCGCGTCGGAGCGAAGCGGGGGGCTCGCGCAGCAGTCCCCGCGGAAGAAGATAGCCGTGTCCCCAGGGACAAACCGCATCGACTAACACCAGATCCAAAGTTCGTCCCAGTTTCCGATGCTGAAACCCATCATCCAGAATCAGAACCTGTGCCCCTTCATGGAGGGCCTTTTCAGCGGATGCACAACGGTCCGGATTCTGATAATGAGGCACGCCGGGACAGAGTCGATCCAGCAACAGTTTTTCATCATTCACTTCACCAGGCAACGCCCGATATCCGCGGCTCAGGAGTGCAACCTGTGTTTCACGATTTAGAAACCACTGGGT
The DNA here is from genome assembly GCA_002706765.1 of Gimesia sp. Lineage (GTDB taxonomy): Bacteria > Planctomycetota > Planctomycetia > Planctomycetales > Planctomycetaceae > Gimesia. The sequence continues at coordinate 254,020 of PAJV01000024.1, read as the reverse complement.
GAGCCAGGCGACAAAGGGAGTCTTTCCGGTACCTCCCGTGGTCAGGTTTCCGAGACTGACCACAGGCACAGCGACGGTTCTGACAGTTCGAAGCCGCCAGTCGAACATCCGATTACGAACGCCCACTCCAACTCGATATAAGAGACTCAAGCACCGCAGACCGGGGAGATAAAGCAGACGGGCGCACCAGTCCTGTCGCTGGCCCGAGATGACCCTCAAATATTCCACTTCGTCCACGAATCAGCCTGCCTGCATCTATGTCATGTGAAATAAGTCGTCGGCGGTGCCAATACAAAGAACACGCCCTGCTCAAAACATGATAGCCGAGTCGTTACCATCTGGCTAATCAGCAGCCAGACTCAGTAACACAATCTACTATCCTGCTCTCAACAGGGCGTGGTTTTACTTGAATATTCGGGCCTCACAGTAAGAGGACCAAATATTCTCTCAGAAATAAATACACTCTCAATGAGGTCTCGTCTGACCTGATTCGTACTTCTTATAGCTTACTTCTACAATTCGTCCCATGATCAGCCTGACGCGTTGCGTCTGGGGAACACGACCCGTTTCAGGATAAATCGCATACACCTGGTAGACGTGTTGAATACCGGGAATCAGGGGACGCTTCGTCACAAATTCCCAGATATCTTCGTTCTCAGGGCTCCGATATCCGATCATCTCATCCCGCTGTCGATTCAAAGCGACGACGCGAATATCGGTAGCCCCGGGTGCATACACATCCAGCCCCGCATCCCGTGGATGACCTTCCGGACCATCGGCGGGCATCATCCGGGTGGGACGCATGTAAGCGGTGCCCATTGTTCCCGGGTAGTGCAGAATCCGGGGACGCATCGGCGGCGACTGCACTGGCATCATCTGCAAGTCTGGTTGCGGCGACAGATCACCGGCTGGCAGCCCATCAAAATCAGCAATATCACTTCCAGACTGGCACGACTGGCAACCGCCGCGCGAACTGTTTCCCATACCATAGACGGCTCCCTGATAGTATTGATCGACAAGTGATCCACTGCCACAGGAACCTCCCCCGCAGCCTGGTTTACATTTATGTTTATGGCCCAGCTTCCAGGGACTGCAACACTTTCCTGAATGAAACAGTGACAGCCCGCCTCCTTTACAGTGACCATGTCCGCATTTATGTCCAGCTTCCAGCTGGCCTGGTATCGCCAGGCAGATCAGACTCAGAATCAATATTCCGGTAAGACCTGCCCGGGCAGTCAATTTCTTTTTCATATTAACCCGTTGCTCCCTGTAATAATGAGACCGGCTTCATGTTCTCTTCAGAACTGTGCGACCGGTGAATTTCTCATCAACATTGTCTCAGAAATCTAAAGCACTCTCTTATGTGTGAAACGAACCAGTTGTTTTTCAAAACGAAAATCAAACCAGTCTGATAATGAAAGAACTCCTGTCTTCCTTATCATTCAACCAGGCAAACTCAGTTGCCCGGCTGTCAGCTTTGTGTATTTGCCAGAATGCTTTCACGGGAAAGACACTCTTAGCCAAAGCGTATCACGCCCCCATAAAAGCGCCGGATAGAAATCGCAGAAAGTCGAAGTTGGGGGAATTGAGTTGAACAGCTCGAAGCGTCCTGTCGAACCGGAAAGAAATCCGCATCAGTCCGCCTGGACAAGCATGTCAAAATCGGACGGTTACTGCTGGTAAAACAATCCGTTTGAATGAATTTTCACCTGTTACACTGAATAAACCAGGCAGACGCAGTATTCCCCCAAACCCAGTTATAGAAACTGGTTGCGACATCATAATAAAGCCAGTCAGAGCGAAGATAACAGGTTGGATTACACCGTATGCTCCGCCTGGGGATAGCAGTAGTGACCGGGAACAGACAACATTGACTTTTCAACTAATGAGAACTAAATTGCCATGACCAAAGTGTCGATGCCGACTGATGTATTTGTCACACAAGCCAATATATCTGACGTTCTGAATATCAAATTTGATCTCGGACACATAAACTCAGTATAATGCTGGCAACCTGATTCAGGTTTGATAAATGATTGCATTTTCGAGACTTTTGAAAAATGTAACCGTTGTGAAAGCCCGATTTTACAAGAAGTGTGAAACGTCTCTGTGAATGGATTCTGCACTAGACGATGTAAAGTGGTGTGCTGATAGTCGGTAAACGTTCCTGCCTAATCAACCAATCTCAGTGCCTCGACTTAATTAATACATCGAAGTTAATTCTTTTTTTGCAGAAGTGAGATTCAATAATGTTAAGTAAGAGCAGTTTCCGATTTGGTTTTTTGAGTGCCTGTCTGTTAATGCTGAGTACCTCAAGTTCATTCGGTCAGGAATGGGCTGAGAAAATGTTCGACAAAGACAAGATCGATTTCGGGGTCATTGCCCGCGGGTCAGATGCTCAATTCCGTCTGAAAATTAAAAATATCTACCCCAGTCCCGTGCACATTTCCAATGTCCGCACCACGTGTGGCTGTTCGGCAGCCGAACCTTCCAAGAACATCCTGGAGAGCGGCGAAGAAGGCTATATCCAGGTCAAAATGGATACCGCCCGTTTTCAACGACGTAAAGATTCCAACGTCATTATCACCATCGACGCACCACAGTATGCAGAAGTTCGGATTCCGATCACGGCTTACATCAGAACAGACGTGGTCTTCACTCCCGGTTCTGCGAACTTCGGTTCTGTGGAAGTCGGCAAAGGTGCTGAAACCACAGTCGCACTCGCGTATGCTGGCCGGGATGACTGGGCGATTACCGCGATTCAATCCAAAGACCCTTCTCTGACCGTCAAAGCTGTTGAAACAGCCCGTGGTGGCGGACGGGTTAACTACAACCTGGTTCTGACACTGGCGCCCGAAACACCACTGGGACCAATCCGCGAACAGGTCATGCTGCAAACCAACGATGTCAATTTCACCACTGTGCCTCTGCTGGTAGAAGCAAAAGTGGAATCCGACATCACCATCACACCCCAGGTGGTTTCACTGGGTATGATGATTCCAGGTCAGGAAAAGACAGTCAACGTGGTACTGCGTGGTAAGAAGCCATTCGAGATCAATAAAATTGAATGTGAGTCCAACGACGAAGCATTCAAAATTCGGATGCCTAAAACAACCCAGCCCATTCACGTGCTGCCACTGACAATTGTTCCACCGAACAAACCAGGTGACTATTCAGAAGAATTCACCGTGACCATCGCCGGACGGGGTGAACCAATCACCTTCAAAGCCTTCGGTAAGATTTCTGAAACGAAAACCAACTAATATCCAGAGCGAATCAGATTGAACCATAGCGTCTCTCGATCTATGATACTCGGCCCAAATGGCCTTGAAGATGCTACAGTAAAACTGGACACACTCTAAGCTGATTTTTCATTGCGAGAAACAGGGCGTTCTTCGGAGCGTCCTGTTTTATTTGGTACTCTGATCAGCTGCGCCCTGCAATCGATCCAGGACGATCTCCAGCATCAGAGGATGCAATCCCAGGTGTTCACAGAGCTGAAACCGGGTTTCAGGATAAGCCTGGCTGAATTCATTCCGAAATTCTTCCAGGTCGTTCTGAACATGGACTCCCGCTGAGAGAAAATAAGGCAGCATCAATACTTCCTCAGCGCCAGCCTGCACACAGCGGGCGGCTCCTGCTGGAATGTCAGGTTCAGCCAGTTCGAGGTAAGCATGTTCAACCACAGCGTACTGGCAGCGTTCGCGCAACATGGCCGCCAGTTTCACCAGATCCTGATTCGCTTCGTCTCGTCGACTGCCATGGGCAATTAACAGAACCGCCTTCGTTCTTGCATCAGACATGGATTCAACCATAATAGAAAGAAATAAAGTAATAGAGTGTCATTATTAATTTTGGGTTGATAGATATCACGAGATCGCGACAACGGAGCAGGTGATCAACACCCCCAACCCTCAATTTCCAGCTTGACGAAGCACTAACCTTACAAAATGCTTCCTGAGATTATAGACTTCTACTGCACTTCAGACACTGTACAAGTAACTCTTGTTTTTCATTTACAGAACGACTCGAACCAGCGGCCACTGGTTCACTTCAATATCGAGCAACGACTTTGAATACCCACGAACATGAATCCGCCCCGGACAGGCTAGGCGAATATTTGATCGGAAAAAAAATCGGCGCCGGTGGAATGGGTTCGGTATACCTGGCAACGAACATCCACACCGATCAACTGGTCGCTATCAAAATTCTCCCCAGCGCACTGGCACGCGAGCCCGGCTTTGTAGAACGCTTTCATCGTGAAATCGAAGCATTAAAAAAAATGCATAATCCGTATGTCATCGAATTTTATGACAGCGGCGTCGAAAACGAGATTTACTACTATGTCATGGAGTATATTGATGGCGAAACTTTAACCAATCGACTCCGACGCGAAAAACGCATCGACTGGAAAACCGTCGTCAACATCTCAATTCAGATCTGTTCCGCGCTCAAAGCCTCGCATGACGCCGGCATCATTCACCGGGACCTCAAACCTTCCAACCTGATTCTCAAAGACGATGATACTGTCAAGCTGGCTGACTTCGGCGTCGCACAATTGTTCGCGACGGAAAAGCTGACCGTGACCGGAGGGATTATCGGCACCGCTGAGTACATGTCACCGGAACAGGCAGAAGGCAAACGTGTTACCAGGCAAAGCGATCTGTATTCCCTGGGTGCGGTGATGTATGTCATGCTCACCGGCAGACCTCCCTTCAGTGGGAAAACCATGCTGGCCATCATTCAGAAACAGAAGTACGGCCAGTTTGATAAACCCGGCAGATACGTAGATGATCTCCCCATCTGGCTGGAAGAAATTGTCTGTAAGCTGCTCGAAAAAGAGCCCCAGAAACGATATTCGGATGCCTACGTTCTCTCCCGCCGCCTGCAGGATGTGATCAACAAATATGAGATGTCGACTTCTGAAGACACCTATGCACTCTCAGGAACGGGCGATGCCTCTGTGACTCCGACCATGGTACATTCGGGAGCAGAGCCTGAAGCCGGGGCAGGCACTTTAATGCAGGGCCTGATGCGGGCGCAGCTGGAATCAGAGAGCACTGGTTCAAAACTGAGCCAGCTCTTAGACAATACCTACGTGCTGCTGGGGATTCTGGTACTCCTGATTGCCGGCGGTTATTTCTGGTTTCAGGAGCGTGAACTCACTCCCCAGGAGATGTTCACACAGGGGCGTCAAATATTACAGCAGCCCGAAAGCCCGGAATGGTATACGGCACGAGATAAATTTCTGTTACCACTCCTGGAGTCGGATCCGGAGCAATGGGAAACTGAGGTCCAGCCACTTCTGGAAAGAATTAAAGTCTACGAAATCCGTTCCCGGGCAGGCATGACCGCAAAACGCAGATCACGTACCGGCCCGCAAAATGAAGCCCAGAGGTTTATGCTGCTGGCACAACATTATCTGGAAACAGGCAATATGGCGCAGGCGGAGATTATACTCTCTGCACTCGTTGACATACTCAACCAGAATTCAGATGACAGCGACAACAGCAGGCAGGATGAAATGCGAGATCTCGCCCGGCAAATGCTGAATGAGCTGCAGAATAACTCTTCTCGAACCGCAGAACGCTTTATCATGCTCACGCAATCCATGGCCAATGCGGACAACCTCGTTAAAGAGCAGAAATTTGAGGAAGCTGCTCGTGTGTGGAAAGCATTGATCATACTCTATGAACAGGACCAGGCAGAAGTTGCCCAGGATATGGTGAGGAAAGCCAGGCAAAAACTCGAGACGCTTCCCCAACTCAAACAGGCTGCACTTTCGGAAACAGACTCTCAGAAAGAGAACACAAATAATGAATGAAAAACTCGACTTGAAAAACTATATTCGTGAAATCCCCGATTTTCCCAAACCGGGAATCCTGTTTCGAGATATCACGCCCCTGCTCGCTGAGCCCACAGCGTTTCAGGCAGTCATTGACCGTCTGACTGATTACTATCGCGATAAACAGATCACTGCTGTGCTTGCCGCGGAAGCGCGCGGTTTTATCTTCGCAGCCCCCCTGGCACTTGCGCTGGGAGCCCGCTTCATCCCCATTAGGAAGCCCGGAAAACTTCCCTTTGAAACAAAAGCCTTCCACTACGAACTGGAATACGGTTCTGATTCTCTTGAGATGCATACCGATTCGATTCACTCTGATGACCGGGTGGTGATTGTGGATGACCTGCTGGCAACGGGAGGGACAATCTCCGCCTGTATCGAACTGGCAAATCACTCACAGGCGGAAGTCGTCAGTTGTGCCTTTCTGATCGAACTCGCATTCCTCAACGGACGCAAAAAAATGAATGGCTGTGATGTCTACTCACTCATTCATTATGACGCAGAATAGATCAGGGAACCCAGATCGCCGCCGGCACGTCTGCCTGTGACTGCTGTTCGATGCGTCGCGCTTTGATGCGAACATAGGGTGCGACAAAGCGACCCCGATGACGAAAATGGCCCACCGGTGCGCTCGGATCCGCGCGTACCGGCTCGCGCAGATCTTCAATCACAAACCCCTGACGACACAAGCCCCCCACCAGTTGATCCCAGCGGTGCAGGTATTCGGTCGCACCGTCTTCCCGGTAAGACCGGTCATCCGTTTTCGGCAGTGCCCCCTGCTGATAATACTCCAGACCGACAACGTATTCATGCTGTTGATTTCGACTGGTAATCTGCAGACTCGTGGGAGTTTTATGCTGGCTGATATAGAGCCCTCCCGGACGCAGTACGCGCGCCACTTCCCGGTAGACTTCTTCCACATCGGGAACATAACAGGTACTCACAGGCTGATGCACAATATCAAATTGCGCATCCCGCAAATCAGACAGATCATCCATGGATGCTTCAACGATTTTTACCTGCAGGCCTCGCCTGTGGGCTTCCTGTTCGTCCAGCTGCAGCATTTTATTACTGAGATCAACGACGGTGACCTGCGCCCCCGCAGATGCATACAGGATCGACTGCCAGCCACCTCCCGACGCCAGGCACAGCACGTGTTTGCCAGTGACAGATTCAGGCAGCCAGCCCCGTGAATCAAGTGTCTGTAAGGGTGCTCGACACTCTTCATCGGTCGCGACTTTGGTAAACTGACTGCGAACTTCCGCCAGTCGATTCCAGGCAGCACGGTTATGAGGCAGGTGGGACATGCGGAAGGCTCGGTTTCAGATCTATCGATCAGGATTCCTGCGGCTGTGTTTCAGCCTGTGAATCCAGTAACGCCCCGGCAAAGGTGACCAGGTCTCCTTTACCACGTGCCACTCGCTGCAGGACATCCAGATGGTCTGTTTTGAGGCACAGATCAGTGAAGGAAAAGGTATTGGGATCTTCAAACTGACTCAGATAGGTTTCCGCCAGTTCGATGGCCCGGTCATTTCGTCCCAATCGCGTCAGAAGATCAATCATTGCATATGCAATCATCTGCTTGTCGTCTTCATCCGGTTCCTGCTCCAGTTTGTTTTCGAAATAGGCAATCCCCATTTTCTGATCATTTTCATCTCCCACGAGGGATTTGAAAAAGTGCATATGTGCCGGATAAAAGTCTTCAAACGGAGTCTCTCCCGGATACTGAAACTGGCTGTCTAACCGGGATCCATATTCACACAATTCAATCACTTTTGACAGATGAGGATCATTGTCAGGCAGCAGGCGGGCAAAACGAACCACCGAATTTAAATGCGAAACATCGATATGATAACTGCCGGATTCAAACATCCAGTCCCGTCCCGCCATCAGTTCCCGCAGATTGTCTGTGGGAGGAGCTATGGGAACTTTCTGTTGTACCTGATATTGCAGAGAGTGAACGAGATCTGCATACAACTGGTCAACCAGCAGGCAGGCAACCTTTTGTCGCCCCTCCGGGCTCAGCTGTGCATTCATCTGGTCAAATACGGTGATCGTGTTACAGATGCCGTTGACCTGCAACATAAGCTCAAATCCTTTTTCCGGATTCGCCCCTTCATAAACACAAACCTGGATCAGCTCTTCCACTTTCTCTTCCGGTACCGTGCGCGGATTGATTTTCTTCAAGGCGTCTGCAACCGGCTCGGGCTCCTGAATGGTCTGGAAGTATAACCAGGCATCGGAATACTTTTTCTCTTCCAGGAATAACTTACCGACTTGACGGGCCGCATCGATATATGCTTCCTCGAACTCTTTCTTTTTAGCTTCCGGTACATTGTCAAAACTGGTTGGCTTCAACAGACCCATGCCCAGCGCCAGTTTCTTTTGCATTAACAGGGCATCAAACAGTCGATGATAATTTTTCTGCGTAGTCAGAGTTTCAACCAATCGATCCAAAACGGCTTGCGGTGACTGCTGCTGTAATTCTTCCAAAGCGGCAAAGGCGTCTGCTGACATGATAATTCTCTTGTCCTTGATCGTTTCAGATTAGTGATGCGATTCTTCTGATTATACTCTCGAGTGATCTGTTCGACACAAACTCTATGATCGCAGGCCGGCAAACAGTGTTTGATCCAGCCTGATAACATGATCACACTAAAACGGGCGGAATTCAATCCACTTACAGTTAGTTCAGTACCCGACAGCCTGACTCATAAAATTTAGACGTAACGTTATACAGACAGGCTGATCCGAGAGTACCTCGCATGCAAATAAAGCCTCTCTCAATCTCTTACACCCGGTCCCCATACCCCTGGAGACGCCAGAGTTTAACGAGACACTCTCTGATTCTCATTGTAAGAAATCCGGGCCGCCCTGAGTACCCCCCAGACATTTCAGAAAGCAAAGAATCGCCTCGTTTGGCTGGTATTACTCTACAAACAGGAGCGGATTTAAATCACCATTAGTATCAAAGCGACCGATCACAGATTCGTAACTGGTATGATGGCCCAGCACGGCCCGTGCCTGGTCCGCTTTTTTCAGACTGCGATACACCAGTAACTGATGTGTTCCGATCCGTAATCGATGTCCGGCTGCTTCATCCCGCGGAGAAATCTTCCCTGCTTCACTCACGGTCAGTCGAGACCAGTCTGCCGCTTTGCGCTTCAGATCGGGTTCCCAGTCGATCACCAGTGGGACATACAGTGCCGATGCTTCCGAAACCTGCTGCTGCAAAATCAGTTGATGCTGTTCATTAAAAGTCAGGCTGCCCGGCTGAAAGAAATCCCGCTCCTGGGATAAGCCGATCGGAAAGATCCGTGCCGTCAGTCCTTTGGTTTTGAGCATCATTTCATGTGTTTCGCTGTCTACACTGCCCGTCAATTCGGGAGAGACCGGCAGTATCGATCGATATTCAATGTTGGCAGCTTCGGTCCCGGTCACAATATCTGAAAGAAAAGCAAAGTGCTGGTTGCGGGGAAGCAACAGCTGACGCTCCAGCCGAAAACCGGAATCCAGGTCCATCTGTAATTCGAGGTAGTCCGCATCTTCATCTGAATTCCAGCAGACACAACTCCATTCACCATCGCCCGTCAGATTTTCGCCGTTGACTGTCAATGAAAATTCCCAGGTTCCCTGCAACAGTAATTTTCCCATTGCCGTCAGGCTGACGACCGGGAGTTCCCCGTTCCAGTTCACCACCAGCAGATTGGATGTATCAGACCAGTAATTTCTCATCAAAGCATAGGCAGCCCAGTCTGACTGGGTCGAAGCACATTCTTCTGACTGAATGAAAAACCCGGAGCGCTTTTTTTCTCTCTGCAGCGATTTTAAATATAATCGCTCTGCACTTCGGGACGGCAGTCCTGCAATACTGGTTGCTGCTGACAGTAATTCCAGATGCGAAACTGTATGCGTGGGGCACAGCGCAATCTGACCACTGGCATCGCAGGCTGCTGTGATTTTCTCAACCGATAACTGGAAACGATCCAGGGCTTCCTGATCCCATAATTTTTTGCCCCAGACCTGGCCTGCATAAGTCGCCCTGGTCAAGGTAATCAACCAGTAATCCAGTCGGGGAAAGAAATCCGCGTGCGGAGTTCCATCGTTATCAGTGCGATCGAAAAAACTGTCTCGTAAATTCTGCTGACCCAGTTGACGGAAATTCTTTGCCCCGGAAATCTCCGAGAAGAATAATCCGGCACGCCAGGGAACTTCTCCCGAAATCAGTGCGACCTGATCTTCGGGTATCCCTGAGAAGTCAGTTTCTTCAAGCTTGAAACAAAGCGTCACCGTAGAAAACAGGCAGGCCCGCCAGACACTGATGAGCGCAGCCGGTGCCAGGCGAGTACCCAGATTTTCCAGCATTTCGATCAACAGCAACAATTCAAAAGGCTGTAAGGGATCGGAGGCGGAAATCTGATCAATCCAGCCGACCAGCAGGCGACTGATTTCATCCCAGCTCAATTCAGGAGTCTCTTTGCGTTTCGCAGTCTTTGATTTCTTTTTGGGCCGAGCCAGCAATTTTCTCGCGGAACCAATCAGGCTGATCAAATCCGAAGTGCGACAGGTTTCATCTACCGACTCAACCGACCAGAGCGTAGACCACGGCATTTCAGCAGACAGCTTTCCTGATCGCTTCTGTTTGCCAATGGATTTCAGGGTGGATGCCAGTCCCTTACAGAACCGGCCCAATTCACCTGACTGTGCGCCCTTCATCAAATCGCCCGTCGGCTTTGATTTCCATTGTACCGACTGCAAAAATTCTTCATCAGAAACAGTAAACAACTGTTGTGCCACAGATTGACCAAATTCGATTGACATTGTTTTTTCCATGAATGGGTTCCCCAACAACAATTGAGAATTTCACCTGCAACAGTTGAGCTTCAGGTCGGTTTCGCGCATCACCGAACCCGGATGTTTCTAATAAGGGGTTGGCCCCCTTGACTACTACATAAAATGCGCCGACTGGTGATAATAGGGTAACGGTATTTCTGCTGAAATCAATTGATCCAGACGCCATTCAACATGACTCTTGAAACATAGGACCGGGAATTCAACAAATGCGCTCCTCCCGTATCGGAAACCAGGTCATCAGTCAGGCGGATCAGAGCCAGATCTGCTCGTTTCCCGACAGTCAGCGATCCCAGTCGGTCTGACAGCTCCAGTGCACGGGCGCCCGCTAAAGTGCCACACTCCAGAATGAGATCTGTCGAGACATTGGGAAACTGTTCACGGAGAAACTGCAGTTCTTTCCAGAGGCTGAGGTCAGGATTGGAAGCCCGACTGTCCGTCCCCAGTGCCACATTGATTCCCTGACTGATCAAAGTCAACCAGGGATGGGGGCGATGGCCAAAATAATGATGGGTACGCGGGCAGTAAACAACAGAAATCTGCGGGGCCTGCTTCAGAAATTCGATCTCGGCATCACCAAAATAATTTCCATGGACGGCCAGCGCAGATGTGAGTTCCGCCAGTGGTGCGAGGTAATCATACAGGCGCATCCCGTCTCGCAATATCTGCGGATCCCAGAGCCCCAGCTCAGCTAACAGATCTACAAAGGGACCCGATTTCTGAGTCAAAAATTCCAGTTCATCTTCTGTCTCCGCAAGATGCACGGCGGCGGGCACGCCCTGATCACGCGCCTGTTGAACCAGATTCAGATATAAATCGGGATTCACACTGTAAGGCGCATGCGGGCTGATTCCCAGGCCCACGGCATCACTCAACTCGAGATCCGTTCCCAGCTGCAGATAATCTGCTGCAATCTGTTGCTGCTTTTCAATCCGATCTGGTGTGAAACCCAGACATTCGCGGAAAACGACCGCAGAGGGTTTCCTGTCATCTGCAGACAACAGCTGCAAACTCTCTGAACTGGTTGCGATTTCTCCCAGGCAGGTCGTCCCGGCTTTCAAACTCTCCTCGATTCCCTGTTGGATCCTCTGACCTGCGGGAACAGTACAGGTGAACCGCGATTTCATGATCGAGCGAATCCACGCGGCAAACGGCTTTGTGGGTCCCAGCGGAGATTCCAGCTGACTGAATTCCAGGTGAGTGTGCGTATTCACCAGTCCGGGGATCAGAGCAGTATTGCCCAGATCGACTGCCCGGGGATGTTCTCCCTGGTACACGGCGGCAATCCGGGAGCCTTCCACTTCAACGATGGCCCGTTCCAGTGGAGGTCCCTCAACGGGAAATACCCAGCGCGCTGCTAAGATCTGACGTTCCAAAATATCACTTTGTCTAATAAACGATGATGGCAGGTGAAATCACGACCAGATCAGATGATATCAGATTAAAGCTAATTTGTGGAATCTGTGAGCCGGCGGTCAAAGGCAGACAACGTCAACGACTCTGTCTGCTCACCGGGAGCAGTCCTGGACTGCAGTGTCACCCATCGCAGCAGTGCAATCGCTAACACGGCACAAATCAGCAGCAGAGGCCAGGAATAACGCAGGCCCTCCGGTCCCATACTGACAAAATACTGCAGACCATGTTCGGGAACCCATTTTTCAGGTACTCGACCACGGTAGATTGAAAGGGCGTTATAGATAAAATGAAAGGCAATCCCCGGAAACAGACTGCGACTGTGAACCGCAATCATACCCAGTGCCAGACCAACCAGGGTCGCATTAAACACCTGCTGGGGAATCATATGCATGGCGCCGAAGGTGAGGCTGGACAGGATAATCGCCAGCCAGGCACGACCACGTCGACCAAAGCCACTTAAAATGAAACCTCGAAATGCCAGCTCTTCACAGACTGCAGGTGCCAGGGCAAACGCCAGTAAAATCAGCCAGATCGACTGATTGGGATCTGACATATCCTGCAGGACGGCAACGGTTCCCTTCGGCAAAGCCGGGAAGAACCACCGTAAACTGGAAACCAGTTCCTGCGACAGGGGATGCAGGGCAAACGCCAGGATCGTCGCCACGATCCAGAAACTGAAGCGAGGCAGATAGAGACGAAACGTCTTTCGCATGCTCGTCGTCAGCATAATACCCATCATCAGCGCCGGCGTCGCAATGATCGCCAGTTGCTGGATCATCAGCAGCTGCATCATTCGCGTGGGACGCTCTGCCGTGGTCGCCATCTGGATGGCGTCTCGCATGGTATTCATGACAGCAAACTGCAGAAGCATGATGATCACAAAACAGAAACCCGCCTCGGCAAAACTGGGCAGTGAATCCTTGGTACGCATCAGGTGCTTCAGCCAGAGACCAACCTCGAAGCGTTCGGCCTCGCGGAATAAGACATCCTCACGTTGAAACTGGTCGATGGCCCACCAGAGTGCCAGCAGACTATATCCGATACTCGTAATCAGGACCGGAATCGCATACACGTACAAAATGCCCGCGTTGACCGTCGATAACAACATCCCCTTCAACAGCAGGGCAACGCCGACCACCGGCATCAGACTGTAAAAGGGATTGATCTCCACTGCCGGCGATAAACAGAAGACGGTCAGGCCGATCGTGACCATCAATAACGGTGTCAGATAGTACTGCCCTTCCTTGCTGCTGCGGGCAAACGTGGCCAGCGACAGACACAAGGCGCTGAAGAGCGCTGCCAGGGGAATCAGCAGTACCACAATCCAGAACAGGGCCGAAAACGAAGGAAACGACAGATCCCCCATTCTGGAAAGCGCCCCCGTTCCCGCCACATTGACCATATGTTTGCCGGTAAATCCCATACTGGCCAGATTCAACAACGCCGTCGACACACTGAAAACCAACACTGTTAAAAACTTACCCAGTACGATTTCTGTTCGCTTCGCAGGTGAGATTAACAGCGTTTCCATCGTGCCCCGTTCTTTCTCACCCGCTCCCAGGTCAATCGCCGGATAAAAGGCACCTGTAGCTGCCATGATAATCAACAGGGCGGGAAAAAGTTTACTCCAGAGATTCGCTGCCAGCTGATCATCCTGCGCCAGATCGATCACTTCCGGATTGATTGGCGTTGGTAAAGAAACAGGAAGCCTGGCTCGATTCAGCCGGGCACGTAAAATCGCTTTTTCCCACGCATCCATCGCTTCCTGAACCCGGATAAAGGCCAGTTTCGATTTCTCATCGGCTCTGTTTCTCAGAATCAATGGCCTGGACGAAACTGCGGGATCAAAGTCTATTGGCTCGTGAAGCGCCAGCTTCGCACTGACTTGCTCCAGTTCTTTTGAAAGTCCCTTTGGTATAATAATCAGAACCTGGATCTTGCTTTCCGCAAACTGTTTACTCAGCCGTTCCTTGGTTTCAGTAATTTCATGGAGCAGCAGCTCAGCTTCGCTACTGTCTTCCTTGCCTTTCAACTTGTCCCATTCGTCCAGCAGACTCTGATGCTGTTTCAGTTCCAGCTCCAGCTGATGGGCCTGCTTCAGAATCTCTTCACGTTCGGAATTGGTTTCAGTATCTGTAGACTCAGAATCAGTGTTCTCAGGTTGGCTGTCCGTAATAACGCGCAGTTTGTCCGCATCTGAGGGAATCGTAAACCAGTTGGAAACAAACTGATCCCCGTCCAGTAACTGAGGCTGTTTTGGCAATTCATCGGCACCAAGCAAGACTACAGTCCGGGGTTGTTCGGAAAACAACACGGTCATCTGCACCATGCCGATCCCCATCGCCGGGTAGAGCAGCAGCGGGAGGACTGCCACCATAAACAGGGTGCGGCGGTCGCGCATCTGGTCGCGCAGTTCACGCATTAAAATCAGCTTGATGTTCTTCCACTGTATCATCTGAATTATTGAGCCTTCATCGCCAGCTGGTCTTCATGCTGTTGAATTAAACTGAAGAACAACTCTTCCATATCCGACTCGTGATATTGTTCTTCCAGTTCCGGGATACTACCGATCGCCAGAATTTTTCCTTTGTAAATCACCGCGACGCGATCACATAACTTTTCAACTTCCCGCATGATATGAGTCGAAAAAATAATGCACTTGCCCTCCTCGCGCAACGCTTCTATTGTTTTCAAGACGGCACGCGCGACCAGAACATCAAGTCCTGTTGTGGGTTCGTCGAAGATCAGCACGGGTGGGTCATGAATGATCGTGCGGGCAATGGAGACTTTCTGCTTCATGCCGGTCGACATTTTGGAACCGAGCATATCCCTGATGTCCTGCATCTGCAGAGTGGTGAAAATGCGATCCAGCCTCTCCTGGAGTTCCTGCTCCTCGATGCCGTAGAGTCGACCAAAGTATTCTACCATCTCCCAGGCAGTCATCCGATCATAGATACCGGTGTTGCAGGACATGAATCCAATCTGCCCACGCACATCCTGGGGATGGGTCGCGACATTGTAGCCGGCGACAATTGCCGTTCCGCCCGTCGGCTGCAGTACCGTACTCAGCATCCGCAGGCAGGTCGTCTTGCCGGCTCCATTAGGTCCCAGTAAGCCGAAGATTTCTCCCGCCTGAACATCAAAGCTCACCGAGTCGAGCGCGACAATACTGCCACGACGCAAATCATCGAAACTTTTGCTCAGACCTTCGACGTGAATCATATCCGTCCATTATCCCAAATGCCCGCGTAAATCAGACGATCAGCATCGCGCCAATCAACCGAGTAGAGAGGCTTACTTATACGTTATTATTACAGGTAAGCATAGCCTATCACCGCGAATCGGCTGACCTGAGCTGAGTGTATGATCAATTTTCTGTCAGTTGAGCACGGGCAGAGGAACGTGACCTGCTCCTTTGGCAGGACCGCTGGAATCGGGATCATCGATATAGTCATAAAAGACATTCCGCTGCCGAGGAATATAACCCGATTCGGTGATACAGCGTCGAATCGTCTCAACAGTCAGATGATGGGTGGTCCCGGCCTGGGAAACCACATTTTCTTCGATCATCAGGCTGCCCATATCATTGGCACCAAAAAAGAGTGCCATCTGACCGGTTTTTTCTCCCTGGGTGACCCAGGATGACTGAATATTCTGGAAGTTATCCAGGTACAGTCGACTCACGGCCTGTGTCTTTAAATACTCAAACGCCCCCGCTGGAGGAACATAATCCATGTCCGTATGATCCGGCTGAAGTGTCCAGCAGATGAAAGCAGAAAAGCCATGCGTTTCATCTTGAAGTTCACGCAGACGATCCAGATGTTCGATGCGTTCTGCCAGTGTTTCGATATGGCCGAACATCATCGTAGCACTGGAGATGCCCCCCAGTTCATGCCAGACACGATTCACGTCGAGCCATTCATCGGTCAGGACTTTGCCTCGTGTGATCTCTTTCCGCACACGATCGACGAGAATCTCTCCCCCGCCGCCGGGTACGCTTCCCAGGCCAGCAGCCTTAAGCCGTTCGAGCACCTGACGCAGCGAGAGCTTATTGACTTTTGTGAAGTGATGAATTTCAGGAGGGCTGAAACCGTGGACATTAATGGTGGGATAGCGTTCGCGCAGATCGCGCAGCAGATCCTCATACCATTCCAGTTTCAGCGTGGGATGCAGCCCCCCCTGCAGGAGGATCTGATCGCCGCCCAGTTCGATCGTCTCTTCAATCTTCTGATACAACTGCTCGGGTTTGAGTACATAGACTTCGGGAGATTTGGGATTGCGATAAAAGGCACAAAAATCACAGACCGCCGTACAGGAATTGGAATAGTTAATATTCCGATCAATGTTGTAAGTGCGATATGGTTCCGGATGCAGACGTTTTGTGACTTCATTTGCCGCACGACCCAGCGCAACCAGATCGTGAGACTCCATCAGCTTGAGTCCCTCTTCTCGGTTCAGTCGTTCGCCGGCGACCGCTTTATCCAGCAGAGATGCAATTTCGGAAGACAAGAGGAACCCCCTCGGGCGCAAGTCCCGTTTTAATAGCTAATTCTTGAAACAAACGTAACCCGCAACGTTCCGCGGGCCCCAGATAAAAACTCAGATTATTTTTCAGATAGCTTCTGGCTACCGATTCGTCAATGCCCAGCTTCGGGGCTTCCCGGCGGGCAATTTCATCCAGCAGCGACACGCCTTTATCCCGCGCCTGACACAGCGCCGATTCCAGCGAACCCGTTTCCTGATCGCGTCGAACGGCCCACATGGCAAATACAAACGGAAGACCCGTCCAGCGTAACCATTCTTCTCCCAGATCCCAGGTCGCTGCAAAGCTTGTCTCCGGGGTGTGGATGGCACGATCCCCGATTAATAAAATGGCATCAGCCGTACTGGCTTCGATCGTCTTCTCGATGGGCAGCGGCTCGACTTCCGGATAAACGCCATATTGCTCTGCCAGCATAATCCGAACCAGTGTCGCGCTCGTTCGCGAACCCATATCCAGCGCAAGCCTTTTAATCTGCCCCAGAGGCACTCTGCTATACATTTTAACACTCAAAACCGGACCCTGGGTGGCCACACAGGCATTGGATATGATTTCATATTCAGAACTGCGGATCACTTCAATCGAAGGAATCAAACCCACATCGATACGCCCGGCAGCCAGATCATCCGCCAGCAGACTGGGATAATCCAACATCAGTTCAGTATTTTCGGCGAGCGCTTCCAGATCTTCAATCAAAGGCTTCGAGTTGAGATAGGAGACCGCCCCCACACGGATTGGGGGTGGAATCAAGTCAGACATTATCGTTTGGCTTTCATTTCCGGTTGCATTGTCCAACTTATTATAGCCAGCAGTCTTCATCTCGCAATCAGCTCACACTATGGTAAATCATTCAGAGAACGCGCTCTCGTGCACATTCTGACTACAGGTGTTACAATTCCGTACGTAACTTGGCATACATTATCTTATTCTAGCAGTTTATGCCCCCTCAATCAGGGAATATCCACTTGAAAATCCAAGGACAGACCAAATTTGGCGTCCTGCCGCAGGTGATCACCATAACTACAGGCAGCAGAAAGCAGTAACAGCATGACAGAACAGAGTCTCTCCCGGGTCGGCTTCATCGGATCTGGTCGTATGGCAACCGCTCTGGCAGGAGGACTAATTTCCTCTGGATTCACAACAAAAGACCATGTCTGTGCCAGCGACACTTATGAAGCTGCCAGGCAGAAGTTCGTCCAGGAGACCGGCGCACGGTCAGTTTCCTCGAATCAGCTGGTCCTGGAACAGTCAGAGATCATCATTCTCTCGGTCAAACCCCAGCAGATTCCCGACGTGCTTCGGGAAATCAAATCAGCTGTGACCACCCAGCACCTCCTGATTTCCATCGCGGCCGGCTGCCCACTTGCTCTGTTTCTGGATACCCTGGGAAAATCCACTCGCATGATCCGTGTAATGCCCAACACCCCCTGCCTGGTCAAACAGGGTGCCTCTGCTTTTGCGCGTGGCGGACAGGCATCGACAGAAGATGCGCAGCTGGTGGAGACATTACTTTCGACGGTCGGGATCGCTTTTGAAGTTCCCGAGTCTCAACTTGACGCGGTCACCGGCCTGTCAGGCAGCGGCCCTGCCTATATCTACCAGGTGATTGAAGCCCTCAGCGATGGTGGAGTCCGCGTGGGGCTGCCACGTCACATCGCCACACAACTGGCTGCCCAGACTGTGAAAGGGGCCGCTGAAATGGTCCTGCAGACAGGCGAACATCCCGGCACTCTCAAAGACGCGGTGACCAGCCCCGGAGGAACCACGATCGCGGGAATTCACGCGCTGGAAGCCGGCGGATTAAGAAACAGCCTGATGAACGCAGTCAGCGCGGCAACAAACCGCTCCATAGAACTCGGCAAAGGATAACTCTCTCGAACGGGATGCTGAAGCTCGGTTTTTATCACCAGACATTCTTTAATTTTATGATCCAACTTGTGCTGACTGTATCCATCTCTCAAAATAAAAGGATGCCTTCAGAGTAAAATGGGACCGGGGTAACCTGAGGTCTGTTCCGTGCCCCCGTTCCAAGTCGAATCTCTGGAGTCATGTCAGCACCAGAAAACAGCTTTGAATCATACCCGCCTGCATCCACCGGGAGAGACAACCATGCTTACCCTGCCAGTCCGTACCATTCTTTTGCTCTCGTGCCTGTTTCTAACGGGGCTCACCCTCTCACAGGCGGCTGAACCCGATCTGAAAAGTCTGTTATCTCAGCCGGTGCTGGAAAAAGATCTTCCCTGGAAAGAAGTGCAGGCCTTCATTGCGCCGCGTGTTCCCGGCATGCCGGAAATCAGCAGCGTTGAGGAATGGGAAAAATATATTTCGCAAGTCCGCAGCAACGTTCTGAATAAAGTGGTTTTTCGTGGAGAAGCCGAAAAATGGCGGGACGCTAAACTGAAAGTCGTCTGGCTCGAAACAATCGAGGGCGGCCCCGAGTATAAAATCCAGAAGTTACGCTTTGAAGCACTGCCCGGCCTCTGGGTGCCCGCGGTATTATATGTTCCCCACAAGTTGACAGGAAAAGTTCCTGTCGTCATGAATGTGAATGGTCATGACCGCAACGGAAAAGCGGCTGACTACAAGCAGGTCCGCTGTATCAACCAGGCGAAGCGGGGCATGCTGGCGATCAACATCGAATGGCTGGGCATGGGGCAGCTCAATGCTTCCGGTTTTACACATTATAAAATGAACCAGCTCGACTTGTGTGGTACAAGCGGCCTGGCCCCTTTTTATCTGTCCATGAAACGGGGCCTGGATGTCCTCTTATCGCACCCCCATGCTGATCCGAATCGTGTCGCGGTGGCCGGCCTTTCAGGCGGTGGCTGGCAGACCATTTTCATCAGTTCGCTGGATGAACGAGTGACGCTTTCCAACCCGGTCGCCGGCTATTCCAGCTTCCTGACACGCGTTGATCACACAAAAGATCTGGGGGATTCCGAACAGACCCCCAATGACCTGGCCGTCTATGCTGACTACACCCATTTGACCGCAATGCGGGCTCCCCGTCCCACCCTGCTCACCAACAACTCCAAAGACAACTGCTGCTTTGAATCGGGTTATGCACAACCCCCGCTTTTAAAGGCAGCCTTCCCGATCTTTAAACTCTATGACAAAGAAAACAATCTGCAGAAACACGTCAACGACGATCCCGGCGATCATAATTTCCTCCAGGACAATCGCGAAGCCCTCTATCGCATGCTGTCGGCTCATTTTTCGGAACCGGGCAATCCCTTACCGGTCAAGGAAATCGAATGTAACGCCGAACTCAAATCAGCAGAGGAACTCAAAGTCGAACTACCTGAAAATAATGCCGACTTCCATACACTGGCTCTCAAGCTCTGCCAGAATCTGCCCCGGCGTACGAAATCCACTCCGGAAAAACAGCGCGCTGCACTCAAACAGGTCGTGCACTTCGAGCCCGCAGAGTCTCCACTTAAGGCCACACAATCCAGCCAGACAACAACAGGCAAAACTCAAGTCACATTCTGGAAACTGAAAATCGACAAAAGCTGGACCGTCCCCGCAGTAGAATTCTCCAACGGCCCTTCGGAATCCACGACAATCCTCGTAGCAGATGCAGGTCGCAAAAGTCTGGCAGAACAGGTTCAGAAGTTACTGTCACAGGGAGAAACGGTGCTGGCCGTCGATCCCTTTTACTTTGGCGAATCGAAAATCAGTCAACGTGACTTTCTGTACGGACTGCTGGTCGCCGCAGTGGGAGAGCGCCCCCTGGGAATCCAGGCCAGCCAGTTAACTTCGATTGCACACTGGTTACGTGATCAGAAAAAACAGACTTCCGTCAAAATTCAGTCTGTCGGCCCCCGCAGCAGCCTGTTCACTCTCATAGCAGCCGCCATCGATCCGCAGGTCTTCTCCGGCGTTGAACTACAAGGCTCTCTGGGTTCGTTAAAAGAAGTGATTGAACAGGATCAATCTGTCAATCAGGCACCGGAACTCTTCTGCTTTGGATTACTGCAGCAGTTTGATATCAAAGACCTGGTCGCGCTGGCCGGAAAAGATAAAGTAAAATTCCTGGATCCCAGCGAACGTGTGAAACAGGAGTTGTCCCAGGTCCAGATCAAAAAAGATCTCGATTATCTGGGCGATGGACGCAGCGAAAAACTGGACCTGTATCTGCCCGATCCTCAATTTCAAAGCGGCCCTTATCCGGCTGTCGTGATCATTCACGGCGGAGGCTGGCACGGCGGTGATAAAGCAGCCCGCCGCGAGTTGAACATCGGAAATAATCTGGCCAAAGCCGGCTACGTCTGCGCCAGTATTAATTATCAACTCGCCAGACGGCACTCTAAATTTACAGAGAATCTCAAGCAGGTCTGGCCGGGCAATCTGCAGGACTGTAAAACCGCGGTCCGTTATTTAAGAAAGCACGCCAGGCAGTATCAGATTAATCCTGACCATATCGGCGCCATTGGCGGGTCAGCGGGAGGACATCTGGTCGCCATGCTGGCGGTGACCGGCGATGATCCTCAACTCGATCCGGAAGGTCCCTATACCGATTTTTCTACGAAAATTCAGGCCGTCGTCCCCATGTATGGCGCACATGACCTGATGACCCTGGCAAAATCACGCGATCTGCTGGACTCCTTCACCAAAGAGGAGAAAGAACTCAGCCAACAGGCTTCGGCCGTTTCACACCTCACAAAAGACGATCCCCCCTTCCTGATCTTACATGGAACAAAGGATACAACCGTCCCCGTGGAACAGTCAGAAGTTCTGCAGTCAGCACTCCAGAAAGAGAATCTCCCCTCTGAGCTGTTGATTATTGAAGGTGCTCCGCACAGTTTCCATCTGCAACCCAGCCAGCAGGATCTCAGACCTGCCGTGATCGGCTTCTTTGATCGCCACTTGAAACCCTGAGTACAACAATCACCGCTGGTGTTGACACCATCATGGACTCTGCTAAAATAAAACCAAATGTAGCCTAGGCTACATTTAACATTCATTGTACACACATTCTCTACCAGGAGATCATCAATGCGAAAGCTTCTCGCATTCAGCCTGATGTTAGGCATACTGGCAGGCTGCCAGTCCAGGCAGGATTCGGTTCCTGAAGAATCCTCTGATCAGCAGTCAGACAAGCAGTTAAAATATCCGATTCCGGTAGCCGCAACCGTGGGGATGGTCGCAGATCTGGTGAAAAATGTAGGACGAGAATATGTGGCCGTCACACAAATTATGGGTTCGGGGGTCGACCCCCACATGCATAAAGCCAGCCGTGATGATGTGCAGACAATCATGAATTCCGACATGGTCTTTTATTCTGGACTGATGCTGGAAGGAAAAATGGCGGACACCCTGATCAAGGTCGCTCGCAACAAACCTGTCTTTGCAGTCACGGAGTTGATCGACCAGAAAACCTTACTGGAACCGGACGATTTCAACGGTCATTACGACCCCCACGTCTGGATGGATGTCGCCACCTGGTCACTCTGTGTTGATGCGGTGAAAGACGCTTTGAGCCGGTATGACCCCAGGCACGCCGCTGACTATCAGAAGAATGCTGACGACTACAAACAGCAACTCAATACGCTGCATGAGTATGGATTGAAAGTGATTCAGTCCATACCGCAGAACAGTCGAATTTTAATCACCTCGCATGATGCCTTCAATTATTTTGGCCGGGCTTATGGACTGGAAGTGCTGGGAGTTCAGGGGATTTCTACAGAATCAGAAGCCGGTCTGAAACGGATCAACGAACTGGTTGATTTACTGGTCGCGAAAGATGTCAAAGCTGTCTTTGTGGAAAGCAGTGTCTCTAAAAAGAATATCACAGCGTTGATCGATGGTGCGAAAGCGCAAGGTCATGAGATTATTATTGGCGGCGAATTGTTCTCTGATGCCATGGGAGAAGCAGGCAGCTACGAAGGGAGTTACATGGGCATGCTGGATCATAATTTCACGATCGTTGCCAGAGCGCTCGGCGGCACCGCCCCTGAAAAAGGAATGCAGGGCAAACTCACCCCGTGACTCAACCCCCTCACATCCTGACCGTATTTATCTGACTCTTATATCCAGCATACATTCAATGAAATCGTTTCGATCTTATGAATACCAGCAACAGTGTTTCCCCCGACCGGCAAAACGATACTTCAAACGCTGCGATCCCCCTCTCGGTCTATGATCTGACAGTGGCATATCATCGCAAGCCTGTGATCTGGGACGTCAGCTTTGATATCCCGCCGGGTAAGCTGATTGGGATCATTGGCCCCAATGGCGCAGGGAAAAGCACACTGCTGAAAGCCGTCATGGATCTGATACCGAAAGCATCCGGACGGGTTCAGATCTTTGGCAAGTCGTATCAGAAAAATCGACACCGTGTGGGTTACGTTCCCCAGCGGGAAAGTGTCGACTGGGATTTTCCCGTGGACGCCCTGGATGTGGTGACAATGGGACTCTATAAAGAAATTGGCTGGTGTCTGCCTGTTCGCAAAAAACATAAAGTTCGTGCCATGGAAGCACTGGAGCGTGTGGGAATCGCCGACTATGCCCGCCGCCAGATCAGCCAGCTCTCAGGGGGACAGCAACAGCGGACCTTCCTGGCCCGCGCCCTGGTGCAGAATGCTGATTTATACCTGATGGATGAACCCTTCGCAGCCGTGGATGCCGCTACAGAAAAAGCAATCGTCCAGATCCTGCAGGAAATGAAAGAGTCCGGTAAAACGGCGCTGGTGATCCATCATGACCTCCAGACCGTACCGGAATATTTTGACTATGTCATCCTGCTGAATATGCGGGTGATCGATCATGGTTTGACCGCAGATGTTTTCACGCCTGAAAATCTGCAGAAAACCTATGGCGGCAGACTGACTCTGCTGGAAGAAGCAACCGAGACCATGCGTCGCCGGGAGCAGTCTTTATGAGACTGTTTGCCATGATAGTTCTGCTGCTGAGTCTCTGTCCTGCGCCTGCGCTGCTCGCAGCCGAGCCCTCTATTTCCCAGGAATCCATTACAGACCGCAGCATTTCCCTTCCTGAATGGAAAGACTGGAGACGGGTTTTCTTTTTAGAGGACTATAACACGCGCATCGTCATTCTGGGCACGACATTACTGGGCATGTCCGCCGGCATGATCGGCAGTTTTGCCCTGCTGAGAAAACGAGCCCTGATGGGGGACGCTTTAAGCCATGCCACCCTGCCCGGCATAGCACTGGCTTTTATTCTCGCGACATCACTGGGCATGAATGGCAAAACCCTGCCTGTGCTGCTGTCGGGAGCTGCCATCAGCGGATTGCTGGGGATCGCATCCATTCTGCTGATTCGTAATTTAACCCGTTTAAAAGAAGACGCCGCCCTGGGAATTGTGCTCAGTGTTTTTTTTGGAGCGGGAGTCGCATTACTGGGAATTGTCCAGCAGATGCAGACGGGTCACGCAGCCGGACTCGAATCTTTTATTTACGGTAAGACCGCATCAATGGTCGCCAGCGATGCCTGGCTGATTGGCAGCGCGGGTCTGACCTGTATGCTGATCTCTATCTTCCTGTATAAGGAACTCACACTACTCTGTTTTGACGAAGGCTTTGCGCACTCACGGGGCTTCCCCGTTGTCTTTCTCGATATGATTCTGATGGGACTGGTTGTGGTAGTGACGATCATTGGTCTCCAGGCGGTTGGTCTGATTCTGATGATTTCACTCCTGGTGATTCCCCCCGCGGCAGCCCGCTTCTGGACAGAAAAGATCTTTTACCTCTCGCTCGTCGCTACAGTCCTCGGAGCGCTCAGTGGAATGATAGGCTCTGCCATGAGCGCGATTTTCCCCAACCTGCCTTCCGGTGCGATGATTGTACTGGTGGCAACCAGCATGTTTCTGGTCAGCATGGTTTTTGGAATTCCCCGGGGCATTCTGATCCGCAAAGTCAGACGCTATCAACTGAATACTAAAGTCAATCGACAACACCTGTTGCGCAGCATCTATGAATACTTGGAAGCGCATCGCATGCTGGCAGAAAAACAGATCAAACCGGTGCCCGTCACTGCCCTCTACCAGATGCGCAGCTGGTCGCCAACAGCACTCCACAAAATCATCCGGCGTGCCGAACAGAATGACTTAATTGAGACCGTTTCCGGTGATCAGATACGATTGACACCCCTGGGTCTGACCGAAGCCGCACGGGTCGTTCACGAGCATCGACTCTGGGAACTGTACCTCATCACCTATGCCGACGTGGCGTCGAGTAAGGTCGATCGGGACGCCGATGCCATCGAACATGTCCTGGAACCGGAAGTCATTGCTGAGCTGGAAGCGTTACTGATTCAACAGGCGTCCTCCGATATTTTAGCCAGCCCTCACACGCTGGAGATCGATCCGGGAAACACGGATTCATCGGTCTCTCAATCCGGGAGGCCTGGTTCATGAATGTCATTCGAGAAGCATTGAGCCAGTGGAACTGGTATCTGGATGGCTGGATCATTGTCGCGGGAATTCTCTGTTCTGTCGCAACAGCCCTGCTGGGAAATTTTCTGGTCTTGAGAAAAATGAGTATGCTGGGTGATGCGATTACGCACGCCATCCTGCCCGGTCTTGCTGCCGCGTTTTTCATCAGTGACAGCCGCAGCAGTCTGCCCATGTTTGTCGGTGCGGTCATCGCGGGAATTTTAACAGCCCTGTTCACAGAGTGGATTCGCAGCTTCGGAAAAGTGGACGAAGGCGCTGCCATGGGAGTGGTTTTCACATCACTGTTTGCGCTGGGTCTGGTCATGATTGTGCAGGCTGCGGACCATGTTGACCTGGATCCGGGCTGCGTACTCTACGGTGCAATTGAACTGACTCCCCTCGATACGGTTCTGATTGCCGGCTGGGAAATCCCCCGGGTTGTCGCCGTGCTCTCGATTGTTCTGTTAATCAACCTGTTGTTTGTGATTTGCTTTTTCAAGGAACTCAAACTCAGTTCATTCGACCCGGCTCTCGCAACGACCACGGGATTTAACGCCACACTGATCCATTACACGCTCATGACACTGGTCGCGATCACGGCCGTCGCCAGTTTTGAAACAGTGGGCAATATTCTCGTTGTGGCAATGTTTGTGGTTCCCCCCGCTGCCGCCTACATGCTTACCGATCGCCTGGGACGCATGATTGTTATCAGTGTGATACTGGCTGTCATCGCTGCCATCACGGGACACATCAGCGCCATAACCGTTCCACACTGGTTCGGTTATGGCAGTACTTCTACCGCCGGGATGATGGCCGTCGCCGCGGGTCTGCTGTTTGTTCTGGCTGCCCTGTCCGGCCCTCGGCATGGAATTCTGGTCATTTTTGTTCGAAGGCAGTTCCTGGCCTGGAAAATACTGGCAGAAGACATCATCGCGCTCATGTATCGTATTGAAGAACGTGACCCGGACCTTAAACCGGATGCCGGCTATTTGCGCGAGATTCTATTCTCCCGCGCCTGGCCCACCCGTCTCACACTCTATTACCTGACACACCAGAACCAGATTGCTGGATCAGATGGTCAATTTGAATTGACTGAAGCGGGCCGTGATCGGGAACGTCAACTGGTTCGTTCACATCGTCTCTGGGAACACTACCTGGTCGAACACGCGGGCATGTCGACAGAAACCATTCACAGACAGGCCGAACGACTGGAACACTTTACCGATCGCCAGTTACGTGAAAAGTTGAATGAGGATACGAACGAGACGGACCAGGATCCCCACGGCAGTCCTATTCCTCCCGAAGAACTCACCAACTGAGGAAGATCCGGCTTCCCCCCCCAGCGTCAGACATTCCAGGCCCGGAAGCCTGTATTCATTAATGCTCTGAAGGTACAGGAACTTCCTCTTCTTCGGTTTCTGTTGCCGAATCCTGTTCATCAGCAGGAACCCAGCCCCGGTCAACAATCAATCGGGCGCCCCGCCTGAAACTGAGATAGGACCAGGCCCACTGCATCACCACCAGTACCCGGTTTTTAAAGCCGGTGAGATAAAACACGTGCACGACCAGCCAGACGACCCAGGCAAAAAAACCAGCCAGCTTGAACCGCCCCATTTCGACAATGGCGCGACTGCGTCCAATGGTAGCCATCTGACCTTTGTCCCGGAAATGGAACTTGCTGCGCGGCTTGCCTTTGACTTCATTGCGAATCGTTTTCCCGATGAATCGCCCCTGCTGCAAGGCAACGGGAGCAGTTCCCGGCAGTGGGCTGCCTGTCTGATGGGTATAACTGGCCTGGTCGCCGGCCACAAATACATTCGGATGTCCTTCCAGGCTCAAATCCGGTTCGACAAGCACCCGGCCACGATTATCGACGTGCATGCCTCCTGCCTGTCCGAGTTCGGAAGCCTCAACTCCTGCCGCCCACAACACCGTGGCAGCCCGGATTCGCTCATCCCCTAGTTCCACTCCCTCGGCATTGATATTCGTTACCACAGATGAGGTCCAGATCTGAACTCCCAGCTTCTCCAGATCACGGGCCGCCCGGTTTGACTGCTGCTCGGAAAACATGGGCAAGATTCTGGGGCCTGCTTCCACTAAAATGACGCGGGTATGACTGGGATTGATTCGTCGAAAATCCCGTGAGAGCGTAAAGCGGCTCATCTCCCCGATGGCACCTGCCAGTTCCACCCCGGTAGGGCCTCCCCCCACGATCACGTAAGTCAGATACTTCTTTTGCTCATCCTGATCGGTTACGCGTTCCGCATGCTCGAAGGCAGACAGGACCCGTTTTCGGATTTCTGTTGCCTGTGAGATTGTCTTCAGGCCGGGAGCATATTTTTCCCACTCATTATGACCGAAATAGCTGTGTGTCGCACCACAGGCCAGTACCAGGTAGTCGAACTCCAGTTCGCCGAAATCGAATTTGACTTTTTGTCCGGGAAGATCGATCGACTCCGCTTCCCCCAGTAAAACACTGGTATTGCGATAAGCGGAAAGCAAGCTGCGAATGGGGGTGGCAATATCTGCGGGGCTGAGCCCGGCCATCGCCACCTGATAGAGCAGCGGTTGAAACAGGTGATAGTTATGGCGATCCACCAGGGTGACTTCCACTCCGGCTACTCCCCCCAGTTCCAGTGCCGCATTCAATCCGGCGAAACCACCGCCGATGATCAGTACCCGTCTGGTGTCGGACTTGCTTCGAGGGTTCTGTAAAGTATTCATTTCATTAATTTTTTAGACAGGACGTTCCATTCAATCAGACAGAAGTAAGCGCCCCTTTGATGCCGATTAAGAAAACACACTATAGCCATTCTAGTCGATTCGTCTACACACACAAAATATCTTCTTGAAAATTCAGGGTGTTCTGCCTGGAAACAACAAATTCAAATGAATTTCAGGCAAGAATCTCATGAATCACTTCGCCATGCACATTCGTCAGGCGGCGTTCAATCCCGTTGTGATACCAGGTGAGACGGGTATGGTCGATCCCCAGTAAATGGAGCACGGTGGCATGATAGTCATGCCAGGCAATCGGTTTTTCAACAGCTTTCCAGCCAAATTCGTCAGTCGCTCCATAACTGGCTCCATGCTTAAGCCCGCCGCCTGCCATCCAGACTGAAAAACCATTCATATTGTGATCACGGCCGGTACCAACCTGATCAGAAGCAGACTGCGTAAACGGTGTCCTGCCAAACTCCGTGGAAAATAGAACCAGTGTATCATCCAGCATGCCCCGCTGCCTCAAATCCTGTAACAAACCCGCGATGGGCTGATCGATGCGGGCTGCTTCACGTAAATGATTGCCTTTCACGTTTTCATGGCCGTCCCAGTTGATCCGCGGTGATCCAAACGGGCCTCCCGAAAACAATTGCACAAAACGAACCCCCTGTTCAAGTAAGCGTCGCGCCAGCAGACAGTTACGTGCAAACGGAGCTGTGACTTCGGAATCAAAACCGTACAGTGACTGGGTGGCAGAAGTTTCAGTGGTCAAATCAGTAACCCGGGGTACCGCCAGCTGCATTTTGGCGGCCAGTTCATGGCTGCGAATTCGTGCTTCCAGATCGCTGTTCGAGCCCATCCGCTCCAGGTGGCCCTGGTTGAACTGGTTTAATAACCGCCGACTGGCTTGTTCCGTTGTTTTCGAGATGTTTCGTTCAGGGAACAGATCGCGTATCGCTGGCCCCTGAGATTGAAAAGGCACCCCCTGGTGCAGAGCGGGTAAGAAGCCATTCGACCAGTTAATCGTTCCTGCAGCGGGGTAACCGCGTACGTCAGGCAGCACCACAAACGAAGGCAGCTCATCGGTTTCACATCCCAGCCCATAGGAAAGCCAGGATCCCAGGACCGGAAACCCATTCAAACGGAATCCCGTATTTTCCTGGAAGGTGGCGGGAGTGTGATTGGCGGAATCTGCTTTCATGGACCGCAACAGCGTGAGCTCATCTGCCTGGGCCGCGATGTGAGGAAACAGATCGGAAATCCACAGACCGCTTTCCCCGCGCTGGCGGAATTCAAAATCGTTTTTACGCAACAGGCCGACTTTACCGAAAAAGGTTTCGGGAGTTTTATCAGCAGGCATCGTTTTGCCGTGCAGGTCTTTCAGCGCAGGTTTATAGTCAAAGGAGTCCAGATGGCTCAGGCCTCCGATCAGGCAGATATGGACCACCCGTTTGACCCGAGGCGGAAAATGAGGTGCCGTTGATGCCTCCCGGGACGCTTCTGCAGCGGGAACCGGTTTCTGATGCAACAGCAAATCCATGACGGCCGTTCCCGCCAGACCAGAGCGCGCCCAGGAAAAGAATTCACGACGCGACATCGATTCGCAACCAGCGTCAGTTACGGAGTGTTCTTGTTTCTGAAATGACATCCTGCTCTCAATTCACATATAAAAATTCATTGCTGTTGAGTATCACCCGGCATAATGCGGAGAGTCCGTGTTGCTCGCAAAACTCGCATGCTGTTGACAACTCTGCAGGCTGCGGTTGACGCTGATAAGCCAGTAAGAACAGCTCTTCAACCTGTTTCTCCTGTCCGGTACCGACGCGCTGCTGAATGCGTTCAGCAAGATGATCTGACATTCTTAAAACAAAAGAAGTGTTCATCAGCGAAAGTGCCTGGAGGGGCGTTGTCGTTGAGGCACGGTCCGGTGTGGTAGTCGAGGGATCGGGACAATCGAACGTCTCCAGCAAAGGATGCCGTCCGCCTCTTGCAGAAAATCGATAGATCGATCGACGATTAAACTCTCTGCCGACCGGATCCAGCGGCTCATAAAACTGCGTCCCTTTGAAAAAATAGGACTTCACATCCTGGTATCCCCGACCCCCGACCTGGGCATTCAGCTGTCCTGATACTTTTAAAATGGAATCGCGAATCGACTCTGCTTCAATTCTCTGCGGACTCTTGCGCCACAACCACTGGTTGTCGGCATCGACACTCAACGCATCCAGGTCGAGTTGAGCTGACTGCTGATAGGCGGCAGAGAGCAGAATCAGACGGTGCAATGATTTCAGACTCCAGTTTTTCTGAATCAGCTGGCGCGCCAGCCAGTCCAGCAATTCCGGATGACTGCAGTCGCCTCCATTAAATCCGAAGTCGTTGGGAGTATTTACAAGCCCCCGCCCAAAATGATAATGCCAGACTCGATTAACGATCACCCGGGCAAACAGCGGGTTCTTCGCACTGGTTACCCAGTCTGCAAACCGGATTCTGCGATCATGGTCCGAGCTGTCTGCCGCCAGCCCCAGGTCTCCGTCGACCCCCTGAATGGCCTGTAAGCCTCCAGGGCTCACAATACCGGCTGGCGCAGTGACACTGCCTCGCTTCAGCAAATGCATTTCAGGCGGTTTCCGGGAAAGTGCCGCATAAGCTTTTTTCGGCTCAACCGACTGCAGTTGCTTCATTCTGCTTTGCAACTCAGTTCGTTCCCGTTGCAATGTGTTTCGTTTTGCCTGCTCTACGGGAGACAGTACTGCAAGCAGTTCTGCCTCTGAGAAAAAGGTCCCTTCGCCTGTTGCAGACTCCTGAATTTCTGCCGCAGTCAAGGCCCGGTCATATAAACGCGCTTTCGTGATCAGCCCCTTCAAAAGTCGATTTCCAGCAGGTGAGCCATGACGCAAACCAAAGAGCACCTCCGTTTTTCCTGCAGGAAACGATTGCAGGCCACTTGACCGATAAGACTTTCCATATGGTTTTCCATTTCGCCAGGCGGTGACCCTGCCGTCCGCAGCATACACAATGGCAATCTGAACTTCCCTTTCATTCGCCTCCTGTTCCGGCTGACCCTGGAATGATTTCGTACGATTAAAGTGATCGCTGCCAGCCAGCCAGTGCCCCGGCTGCTGTTCTCCGAATACAATCGCATCAAAGATGGTGCCATCCCCAGTCTGCACACTCAGAATGCCGCCTCCCCGCTGATTCAGATTTGCCAGTTGAACCCAGGCTTCCAGAGTTTTTTCAGTCAACTCCTGTTTGAGGGGTTCCGTTTTCAGATAGGCTTGATCTCCATCCAGCAACAGCCCTTCCCCGGTCTGCCTGGCGGAACCATGTAACGTTCCCTGTAAACCACCCACAAGGTCCTGTGTGCTCTTCCGAAAATCCCAGGCTGCTATGGGTGACGTCAATACACCAG
Organism: Gimesia sp.; assembly: GCA_002706765.1. Classification (GTDB taxonomy): domain Bacteria; phylum Planctomycetota; class Planctomycetia; order Planctomycetales; family Planctomycetaceae; genus Gimesia. The sequence goes on along the minus strand of PAJV01000024.1, from coordinate 222,846 downwards.
CAGACTCTGTCTTTCCCTCTGCTACACGTGAAGCAAGTATTCTCTGGCGCGCAACGGTCTCTAATTCCAGCAAAGCCTTCTGAGTTTCATTGAGAGTCTTTTTTGTCTGCGTCAGTTCCCGCTGAGCATTTTCATAAACGGGATCGGGCAGACCCCGTTCCCCATGGGCCACACCGGAGAGTGCCGCTGCAAACTGATAGTATTCCTTCTGGCTGATCGGATCGAATTTATGATCGTGGCAACGGGCACAGTTGACAGTTAATCCTAAAAACGTCTGACCGACAACGCCGACCATGTCTTCCAGTTCATCCTGTTTCATCGTCGCCCGCATTGTTTTACTGACGGGAATTACGACATCATGCGGGCCTGCCACCAGGAATCCGGTTGCCTTGATCGCCTGTGGATTATCTGGCTCCAGCAGATCACCCGCCAGTTGTAATTTCACAAATCGATTATAAGGCAGATCCTGGTTCAGTGCCTCAATCACCCAGTCCCGATAATGCCAGGCGTTCAAACGAGGCTGGTCTCTCTCAAAGCCGTTGCTCTCGCCAAACCGGACCACATCCAGCCAGTGACGAGCCCAATGCTCTCCATAGTGAGGTGAAGCAAGCAGGCGATCAACCAGTTGCGAATACGCATCTGGCGACTCATTTTCCAGGAAGGCATCCACTTCTTCCGGCTCGGGAGGCAAGCCGGTTACTGAATAGGAAAGACGTCGAATCAGGGTTCGACGATCAGCCACGGGTTGAGGCTGAAGGCCCTGCTCCTGCAACTTGCTTAAGATAAACGCATCGATCGTATTTTGTCCCCAGCCATCATCGGGCAGAGAGGGAATAACCGGATTCTGTAGAGGCTGCAGAGACCACCAGTCATAGCCGCCCCGCTTCTCAGTGGTTTTACTGAAGGCATCGATCTGATCAGTGCCCCACGGGGCACCAGCGGAAATCCACAATTTGAACAGCTGTTTCTGCCTGGCTGTCAGGGGATGCTCAGGTGGCATGGCATCGGATTCGATATATTGCCACAACAGGCTTTCTTCCAGCTTTCCCGTCTGAAGTGCCGGCCCGCTTTCACCACCCTGAAACGCTGACTTTCGATTGGAAAAATCAAAACCGGCACGGGGATCCAGGCCGGCATGACAGTCCAGACAGTGCGCCGCAATCAAGGGTGCCATCACACGGTCAAACTCAGCACCTGCCGTCTCTGCATTTTGAAACGGGTCCGCCGCGTGAGACCTCACTGATAGGCTCAGTACGATAAATACTGACAAAATAATCAGACTCCATCCCGGACCACCTGCACGCATGGCAAAATTCTTTCTGCTGTCGTTCCAATGAGTCTTGTGAGGCAATTGAATACCGGCTGCCCGGCTGCGGAGGTTGACACGCTCCCCGGAGAGCAATATCATATTTCACTATTGAAACTTATTTCATATATGAAGTCAACAACAATGAGCATTCCCGATACAAAACGTAAATCAGAAGCCACTGCCTCACCCAGCCTGCAGCGGGGAATCGCACTTCTGGAATACCTCGCCCGACATTCGCATGGCTGCACACTCAGCGAACTCAGCGAAGAACTGACCATCCCCCAGGCTTCTTTATTGCGAATTGGAAAAGCTCTGGAAGAACTCGGCTATTTATCACGGGATGTCACTACTAAAAAGTATTATCTGACAAATCGATTTCTGCAGTTGATTCCGCCGACGGTCCAGGACCGCCCACTAATGGAATGTGTCATTGGGCCGATGAGAGAACTGCGAGACACGACCGGTGAAACGACTCAGTTCTGCTGTTTGATTGACAGAGAGATCGTCATCCTGGAACAGATGCTGGCGCGACATGCATTTAAATATTCTGCTGAGATCGGCGCCCGCGCCCCGTGTTACAGCTGCGCGCCGGGCAAGGCGATCGCTGCCTTTCTGCCAGACAATGAACGCGATGACCTGGTCAACCGTCTGCACTTTAAGCGATTTACACAGCACACCATCACGTCAAAGCGCGCATTTCTGAACGAACTGGATCTGATTCGTCAACGGGGTTATGCCATCGATCACGAAGAAGGGCTGGTGGGAATCCGCTGTATCGCAGCACCCATCCTGGACCGAAATGGAATTGGAATCGCCGCGTTTACGATCACAGGACCTGCAGAGCGGATCCCGCAGGATGAATATCATTCGCTGGGGCTGGTCGTTCAGTCCCGGGCGAATGCGGCGACTGCAGCCTATAATCGATAAACATTGATGACTTCGTGGCCCTCCGCGCATCACAATCCATACAGATGCCACGACTGCTTCAATCCCGCATTTCCTGACGATTGCTTCACTCGGATTTCCTGCGCATTCACGGGGCAGTTGATCCCTCCACAGGCATGTTGCAATTTGACATCCTGCTTTCGCAACCTAGCTTTAATTTAACTGAATCCAATTGATGTATATCTACAATGTCATTTCGACTTAAAACAGACATCAATATCTGAATCCAGTACAATCTGCCATGTCTCCGTTTTAAAACTGACTGGTGAAACAAATGCAGAAGCAAAGAACTGCAGTAGTGATCTCCCTTCCGTTATGAAACACAGATATTGCAAACAGAGATTTTTTCGTGATATGCAAGGCACATGCGTTTTTATCAGAACAAATTGTGTTAGAGCTCTGCTCGATATACCAAAGGTCGCAAGATGAACAGCCCCCTCATAGCATCGAATAATCCCACGCCGAGTTCAGCCTCGGTGCACGGGAGCTATAACATGGGCTCGTCCAAGATTCTCAGACAGCTGATCTCGCTATCGGAAAACTTTGAAGAATACACCCTCGGGTCCGACAGCAGCGACCTGATCGATCAGGTAATTTCCCGGAAACACCTTCGTAATCTCCTGTCTGCACTACAGGCCCGGGATGCTTCCACGCTTTGTCACTCAAGACGTGTTGCTTTTCTGGCTAAGGGTATCGCTACAAATCTGGGCTGGGAAGGAATCCACCTGAAACGACTCGAAGTGGCAGCCCTGTTACACGATATTGGAAAAATCGGCGTCCCGGATCACATCATCTTCAAGCCAGGTAAATTGACATCGGAAGAAATCGAGCTGATGTCGCATTACCACAACATCGGGATTGATGTCCTGCAGGCTTGCCGTACCGATCATGAAGTATTAACGATCCTCTCGCAGACCCGCTATCACTTCAGTGGGGCCACCAACGGTTACCAGTTCATCGGCAGCGAAGTCAACCAGGGTGCCCGGATTCTCGCAATTGCCGATGCTTACGATTCGCTGGCGACAGACCAGGTCTATCGCGCGGGGAAAAAACATGAAGAAATCATGTCCATTCTCATGGAAGCGGCGGGAACGCAGTTCGACGGAAATATTGTCTGCGCACTTTCACGCTGGGAACAGAATGAACAACAGGCCTTTCATGATGCCTTACTGGAGGTCAACCGACTGTTTCAGCCGAAAGAATTTACAGAACGGGAAGCGCTGGAAGCGAACCTGATCAGTAATATTTTTTCATACCTGTTTCAGATTGAAAGTCTGTACGATGGTTTTTATATCGTGAATTCGGATCTGGAGTTTGTTGTTTTCAGTCCCGGTCTGGAAAAACTGGCAGACCTGCGTGCCATTAATATGCTGGGAGAATCATGGAGCAGCACCAGCCTGCCTCTCACCAACAGGGAAGGCACAAACCTGACATCAGCCGAATGTTCGATGAACCGGGTCATTGCCAATGGCAAGCCCATGACCACGGAATTCATGCTCGAGCGACCGGGGGGTCGACTGATCAACATTGAAGTCCAGTCAGTGCCGATGTTTGGTGACGATGGTCGCCTGCTGGGCGTGACTGAAATCTTCAGGGACCTGTCGCGAAGCCTCAAACGTCCGAAAGAATACAACGATCTCAAACTGGCAGCCAGCCTGGATGCATTAACGTCGGTTGCCAACCGAGGTGAACTGGAAACTCAACTGGCGATCATGCTTTCCAGAATTCAGAAAGAACAGAATCCGGAACCCTTGAGTCTGATCTTTATTGACGCGGATCATTTCAAAGACATCAACGACAGTTATGGCCACCCGACAGGCGATGAAGTCCTGGTAGAACTGGCGCGTCTGTTCCAGCATGAAACCTACTCGGGTGAACTGGTCGGCCGGTATGGCGGCGAAGAGTTCGTCATTCTCTGCCCTGAGACCGCCCTGGAACATGCCGTTAAAAAAGCAGAACGCCTGCGCCTGGCTGTCTCAAACCTGAAAATGGAGAACCAGCCTAATATCAGAGTTTCAGCCTCATTCGGCGTGGCTCAGTATGAGCCAGGTGATTCTCTGGAAAGCCTGTTTCACCGTGCTGATTCCGCCTTGTATCAGGCGAAAGAAACAGGGCGAAATAAGGTTCGCGCACTGACCTGCGAACAACTCAAGACGGGTGAGATCATTCCGGATGCATTGCCGGAAAAATCAGATTCAGACGGAATGAAATTCGAAAGTACATTCAACGCACTGATCTCCTCAGACTTCATTGTCTATAAACTGGGTGGTTTCGTAAACGACAACCAGGCACGATTGACTGAAGTCAGTACGAACCGGGCGGTGATGCGCCTGGGCAAGGCTGGATTACTTCCGTTCTGGGGTAAAACAGATGATCGTAAACCAGTCGAAATCGAAGTCGTATTCGGATCGTCTACTAAAAAATCATCCAGCAACAGGCGACAGACATCTTCTCAGGTAGAAATCGCAACTCGAATCACTCCGCTGGGATGGATTAAACAACCTGAGGTCTTTCAACAGCGGGCGGGACGTGTTTTTCGTCTGCTGAAAGATTACTTCGCAGCCGAATGATTCGTCCTCTTTCCAACGGCAGAACCTGCCGGTTGATACCGGACATGCTTCGCAGCATCCCTCTCCAGCAGAAGCCGGGCAATCCAGTCAAGATTTTCGGAATACGCGGACTGAGGCAACTCTTGAACTTCCAACGATTTTATCTGTCATACAGCCCCGGATAATCCGCAAGATACGAAAAACCGTGCACAGCGGAATAACAGGAATCCGATAAACCAAGCGTATCGATTAACAATTAATCTGCGCATGGCGGTCTCCCAAGTGGCTTTAAAATCATTGATCAAACAATCATTTCAGACAGTCTTCCGAATTAAATCCCGGAACGTTTTTTTTACGTTTCTGATTTTGATTCTGACCGGCTTAACCGGATGCGCACATACTGACGGTGAAGAGTACGGAATCTGTTCTCCCGCATATAACCGGGTGAAGAAATGCTTTTTGTTTCATAAAGATAAATGTTCTCCCCATCCGTACCACTCATTTGACGGGTACCAGGCGCATCTCGACAAACTGGTAGTCAAACACGCGGCCAAAAAGTGTGCGAAAGAATCCCTCAAAGAGATTTCCTGCAATTGTAAAGACAAACCTTCAAAGGCATTCCGAAAAGGATATCAGGAAGCCTATGTTGATATCGCACTGGGTGAATCCGGACAAGTGCCTCCCGTCCCCCCCGAGGAGTACTGGGCCGCGCATTACCGAACTCCCGAAGGCTATCTGGAAATCCAGGAATGGTTCACCGGTTATAAACTGGGGGCAGAGCATGCACTGGCGGGAGGTCGATATGAATACGATGAAATCGCCACTCCCTATTCTCTCGCCGGTCACAACCAGCCGGCTTATAAACAGTGGGACGCGGGCACTGTCTATCCAACTGAACCAATCCCGCCGGCTCATCCAGAAACTCAATCAGTTCCTCCGGCTTCCATTATTAATCCCCCGCCACGACCGGAACCCCATGAACTGAAATTGCCGAAACCATCTGTCAATCAACCCCGACAGCCACAACAGACTCACCCCCAGCACCATCAACCCTTACCACCACCTCCGGCGCTGCCGGGAGATGCGGCGCCGGCAAAACCGGTTCTACCTCAACCAGAGTTACATAAACAACCACAACCACCGGTCACAGCACCCAGGCTGCCTCCCGTGATTAAAGCACCGGCGGTGCAACCTGAAACTTCTGCTACCCAACAGCCTGATGTACCAGCTTATATCAATGATGATCCACCTCCGAGCCCTTTTACACTGCAGTCGTATCCTTACACCCCTCTGCCTGAAATGCCCACTTCAGCAGCAGATCGAAATGGGCAACAGATTGATCAAATCAATTACTCGAACCGGATGAATTTTTCTACCACTGAGACACTGCCTGACTATCGATCCCGAAGATGAGACGCGATTTTTCAGGGAAACATGAAACTTGTTTCACAGAAATCTGAGTAAGGAAATGACCGACAGTATGTCGTTAGAAATCAAAAACGCAGCAGTTGAATTAAAAGGTTCGACCAGGATGCAACAGTATCGAAAACCAACACACGCAGTTAAGTGGCACATCTTTTGTGTTTTCTGGTTCTCATTATTATTCAATGGTTGCGCTGCGATTCATCCTCTGAAAGGTGTTCCCGCTCAATACCTGCCGACTGAGTACAAAGGGGAAACTCGATCAGGAAAAGAAACCATCGATCTCTCCCTGCTGCGGCAACCTGCTCCCAAACAATATCTGTTAGATTCAGGCGATGTACTGGGGGTTTATATTGAAGGCGTGCTTGGCCAGTTTAAAGATGTTCCCCCCGTTCACTTCCCGCAGACACAGGAGGTTGCCCCCTCTCTGGGTTACCCGATTCCGATTCGTGAAGATGGTACGATTTCCCTGCCACTGATCGGTACCGTCTTTGCCCGCGGCTTGACACTGACTCAACTGGAAGAAACGATTCGTCGCAAATATACCACTGAAAAAAGCATCCTGCGGGAAGGCCGCGACCGCATCCTCATCAGTCTGCAAAAACCCCGGTCCTACCGAGTCCTTGTAATCCGCCAGGAAAACTCCAACGATATCGTGGGTACGACCATCGGGAATCTGAACGTCGGAAGATCAAAGCGGGGTACAGGGCGGGTAATCAATCTGCCGGCTTATAATAATGACGTGCTGCATGCACTCGCGGAAACGGGAGGACTGCCGGGACTGGACGCAGAAAACTCCATCTATATTATTCGCGGAGGGGCGCATGGGATGAATCAGCCAGTCTGTCCCCCACCCATCCAGACCGGCACTCATACATCTGACAACTCGGATTCAGACCAGAAGATTCAGCAGGTATCCGATTCCTACACGCCGATCCCCCACTATTCGCCAACCCCCGAAGACCCGGATTTTGAAGTCGGACAGCCTCTGTATTCCAGTGAAGGGAGTTTTTACCCGGGTGATTACATGGCACCGACCATCATGAACGACTCCACCATGCAACGCTCGGGAATCATCAAAATTCCCATTCGCCTGAGTCCGGGAGAACAGGTCCATCTCACACGCGATGATATTATTCTGCATGATGGCGATGTGGTATTTATTGAATCACGAGATACGGAAATATTTTATACCGGCGGTCTGCTGGGTGGCGGGCAATACACTTTGCCCCGCGATTACGACCTGGACATTCTGGGTGCCATTTCCATTGCACAGGCATCCGGAAACAGCGGAAACAGCAAGTCGGCAGGGGGCCCCTCTGCTTTGAATCAGGATGTCACCATCAGTGCGAGTAATGCCATCATCCTGAGACAGTTGCCCAATGGAACACAGCTGCCGATCAAAGTGGATCTCTACGAAGCCGTGCGTACTCCCAGCCAGCGTATCTTAATTCAGCCCGGCGACTACGTGATCCTGCAATATACCAAATCAGAAGCGATTGGGGCATTCATTGAAAGACACCTGTTGGAAGGTGCCCTGTTCGGGCTGGCAGCATCCAATCTTCAGGGAGGTGGTGGAAACCGATAGTGCTTTGGCAAGCTGGAAATTGAGGGTTGGGCATCACTCCAACAATGTGCCCGGACCCGTTCGACTATTTCCTGATAACGAACCCCTTGTCTGCATCAGGAACTGCCAGAACCGCTTCTCCCGTGTATCGCTTATCGTTTTTCGTATTGCGACCGATCAACAACATATTCTCGTTGACCTGATCGATTCCTAAAGCGCAGTCCTGATCATATTTCGCTGTAAAATTGAAATTCATATCTGCCTTGAGAAGTTTGGAACCATAGCAACCAAACCACCACTGGTTTTCCGCATAGGCTGCCGTCTGGATTCCCATCAAGGTATAGCCGCTTTTCAATACATGCTTCTTGATGAATTTAAAACTGGAATCATATTCATAGAGATAATTTTCGTCGACGCCTTCAGGTAAGCCTCCCACCACGATATATTTCCCGGCGTGACAGGCAATTCCTCCTGCTCCAAAAGTAACTTCGGGAGTCTGATGTTTGGCGATCAGCAACAGCTTTTCTGCATCATAGACATACACCCAGGAATCCGCTTTTCCCTTGGGATTATTGAAATCTCCGAAATTCACGGCCACGAAAACTTTGCCTTCATGGTAACAGAGATCACCATGGTGATTTCCCACGGGTATTTTTACCAGGACTTTCCCTGCAGAATTGGTTTTGACCAGTTCGGTGGTGAAGCTCCAGAAAATATTTCCCAAGCCATCAACACAGAGTCCCTGCAGATGATGGGGATAAGTCCCCTCACACTGAGTCTGGGAATAGAGTGGTTTTTCCACAGGCGGCTTCGCGGGATCTTCAGCATGAACCGAGAAGATCATGCCCGGAGTCAGCAGCAACCCCATGATGATATGCTGAATTTGTGATTTCATAACAATTTGCTCCTCGTCAATCACGGCTTCTCTCTGCAGGTCGAAAATCGTTGTCCCGCGTCGTTGGTCTCATTCTCCGAGATTATTAATCTGAAGAAATCAGGTCCGGACCGTCACCGGCTCTTTTTTCATAAGTCCCCTTTGATGATTTTACATATTTGGTAAAACCAAGTTCTCCCAGGCGCTTATCATCATTCAAGGTCCGTTTTGCTTCAGCATCCGACCATTTACCTGAAAAATAGGCAGCCGTAATGACCTTACGGACAGGCTCACCTGTTTCAGGATGAGTTGTCAGGATCGGATCACTCATTCTCTGTATCACTTCAAACCGTTCTCCGGCGGAACCATCCGGAAGCACGACTTCATATACGTAAGTAGGCATAAACTACTTTTACCTCACCGTTGAACTGAGATTTACCAGCACAGCACCTAATCAAGATTGCGAACCCTGATTTCAGATACCATCTGGCATGAGTATAACAGAATTCCAGGGGAGCACTCTCAGGATATCGAACCAATACCCAGATTTCAGCCTCTCAGCTGATTTCACCCCGGGTCACCTGCAGAGACAGAGTTTCGGTTAAAACTGCCATTATTGAATACCGATTGCAAACCTGAGTCGAGAGACTCCTTAAAACGCCTGATTTCAGCCGGCTTTGACAAAAACATTCCATTTTTGATTGTGGCGACCCCTGCTCTCGCCCACGACCATCTAAACAAACGAATCCTCATTCCTGAATAATGGGATTATATCTGAAGCATCAGCTGTGGAAAAGGTCCTGACATTTGCAGCTTAAGCTTGCGAATTAGTGACTGGTATATCTGGACCCGGCCAGCTAGAATCTGTTAGCATCACCAATTACGACACCCGGATCAACTCACATACGTATACACAACGTGGATAGTTTTTTTACAGGAGAACAGTCAGTGCAAGTTGAGATTACTTGTCGGCATGGTAGCGTTTCAGATAGCCTGCGAGATTATATTACAACAAAGTCTGAGAAGTTGCTGACGTATTTTGAGCGTGTCACTGCAATCCAGATCACGATCGACCAGGGTGAAAACCAGAACCGGGTCGAAATTCTTGTTGATGCAGAACATAAACATAATTTTGTTGCTCACGCTGAAGGAGACGAAGTGAAACCAAACTTCCAGTCTGCCTTGAGCAAAATGGAACAACAGATCAAAAAATATAAACAGAAAATTCAGGATCATCGCCGCGATCTTCCCATGAACGAAATTGCGGAGAATGGGCTGGCAGAAGCGGAAGCCGAAGAGGAAGCCGAATCTGAATCAGATTAATTTCCAGAGCTCAGCATGTTTTTTACTGAGTGTTTGGAAGAACTCGCTTACAATATTTAATAGTGTGACCCGCGATGTGAACATTGAGTTTCAATCAACACTGCGTGTCATGATTCACACATTAGTTTTGCGTAACGACCGCAAACACTGATTTTTTGCAGATGTAGTTAGTTAGAAGGAAAGAATACATGAAGTTAACAGACTTCGTGGTTTCGGACGCGATCATTCCGGAATTGAATGTCACTACCAAAGAAGAAGCGATCCGCACAATGGTTGCTGGCCTGAAGAATGCCGGCAGCATTTCAGCAGATGACGAAGAAGGTATCGTCTCAGCCATTCTCAAGCGCGAAGAGCTGGGATCAACGGGAATTGGAAATGGTGTCGCCGTTCCCCATACCAAGCATTCCTCGGTAGAAAATTTGACAGCAGCAGTTGCCTTGTCCTCCGAAGGCGTTGATTTCGCCAGCCTGGATGGAGAAGACGTCTACATTCTGTTTCTGCTGATTTCACCTCTGGATCGTCCGGGCGATCATTTACGGGGATTGGAAAACATTTCCCGCCACCTGAGAAATCAAAACTTCTGTAAGTTTTTACGCCAGTCCAAAAGTGTGGACGACATTGTAGAATTGCTGAATGAGGCTGACAGTAATCAACTGGATTAAGGTCAGTGTGGTGTTGTCAGGGAAAACCCTGTTCGAAAAGGCTGACTATTCCTGTCTGAGTTAACCTGTTTCTGAGATTCAGAACACATGCTTCGCTGTGGCTCCTGGTTGGTCGAACTAAGTGGAAAGGGGTAATTACGAAATCTCACTGAAAGCAGCGGTCATTTTCTCTTCGAGAGTAATTTGTTTTCAGGTTGCATGAGTAGTTATCAGTTAGTGCTATGCAAGAATCTGTTTGCCGTCAGATTGTGACTGTCAAAATGAAACAGGGACTCCATCTTCGCCCTATTTCAGAAATAGTACGGATCGCCCGTGATTATACTTGCGATTTTAAGATTTCGAACGGAGACCAGACAGGAAACGCCAAGGAGGTTTATGACCTGCTTGAGCTGAAAGCCCTTCCCGAAACTCAGCTTGTCCTGGAAGCAAATGGTGATGACGCCAGCAAAATGATGGAAGAAATGGTTCAATTTTTTGAGTCAGGATACAAGAAATTCGAAGAACTGACTGATCTGCCAGAATAACCCCCGTACACTTCGACTGCGTGGTACTCCGCCAGTTGCCTGTCTGTTGAAAGCGCCATATTAGGCTCTGATTGAATGCTTGTTAAACGTGGAATCGCTGTTTCTCCGGGAGTCAATTTCGGCCCCGCACTCATTCTGGGTGCGGAGGACTTTCGCATCCCACGTCAGTTCGTCAGCGTCAACGCCATCGACACGGAAATCGCCCGCCTGCAATCAGCGCTGGATGCCGTCTGTGAAGAAATCGCAGAAAATGAAAGACTGGCCTCCGATAAATTAGGCGAACAATACGGGGCCATTTTTGCTGCTCATTTACAGATGGTCAGTTCCCCCCGCCTGCGGGAGGAGATTGAAACCCTCATCCGCGAAAAGTGCTATTCGCCAGAGCATGCTTCCAGTCGGGTATTTCGACGGTACACCAAGCTGGTTCAGCACCTGGGCGATAACTACCTGGCAGAACGGGCCAGCGATATCATCGATCTCGAGAAACGCCTGCTCAAACAACTGCTGGGAGAGAAACGCGAAGAACTTTCCAACCTCACCACCCCCATTATCGTCCTCGCCAACAATCTCACTCCCAGTGAAACAGCAGGACTGGCCAAGGAATTTGTTCTCGGCTTTGCGACAGAAGTCGGTGGTCGAACAAGCCATACTTCCATCCTGGCAGGTGCACTGGAAATACCGGCGGTCGTTGGTCTGGGTGAGTTTCTATCTGACATTTCCGGCGGAGATATGGTCATTGTTGATGGCAACAATGGCGAAGTCATTATCGACCCCGACGAGGAAACCCTCGCGAAATACAAGGATACCGGCGAACGACAGCGATCGATGGCCGCCCGGCTGGCTTCACGCCGAAAAATTCGCTCGGAAACCAAAGATGGCACCCGAATTCATGTGATGGGAAATATCGAGTTTCCCAATGAAGTCGAACACTGCACAGAACGGGGTGCTGACGGAATTGGACTCTACCGCACCGAATTTCTCTACCTTCAGTCAAATACCGAACCGACGGAAGAAGTCCACTACGATGCTTACTGCCGAGTCGTTCAGGCCGCCAAAAATCGGCCCATTGTCATCAGAACACTCGATTTGGGAGCCGATAAGATCCCCAGGGGATATCGACATCTGGCGAAAGAAGGCATGAATCCCGCACTGGGGTTGAGAAGTGTACGACTGAGCCTGCGGGATTTACCCCTGTTTAAAACACAGCTCAGGGCTATTTTCCGGGCTGCCGTGCATGGGGATGTCAGAATCATGTTTCCCCTGATTTCCACCTTGCTGGAATGGCGGCAAGCCAAAATGATCGTGGGAGACGTACTGGAAGACCTGGAAGAGCGGGGAGTGGAATTTAACTCCAATATCCCGATCGGGATGATGGTCGAAGTACCTGCCGCCGCCCTGCTGGCAGAAGAGTTTGCGGAAGAAGTTGACTTTTTTTCCATTGGGACAAATGACTTAATTCAGTATACTCTAGCAGTTGACCGCTCTGACCCCGCGGTCTCACCACTCTACAATTCATCAGATCCTTCGATTTTAAGGCTGATTAAAATGATTGTAGAGGCAGCAAACAAAAAAAATATTCCGGTGACAGTCTGTGGCCAGATGAGTTCTGACCTGAAGTCGATCCCCCTGCTTGCAGGTTTGGGAATCAGGTCGATCAGCGCCACTCCACTGGCGATACCGGAAGTAAAAGAAGTAATCAGACACCTGACAATCGCCCGGGCAGAGGAAATTGCGGCACACGCCATGACCATCGATGTCGCCCGGGACGTAGAAAGTTATTTAAGAGGAGAACTGTACAAAATCTGCCCTGACCTGTTTGATGAAGAAATGCCACTGTGACTGCCAACTGTCAGTCACAGCCGGTTCTCTGAAAAAGCCAGCTTGTCAGTAAGCAACAGATTCCTGATGGATGCCTGCCTGAACGCCGGCATCTCTCACCCCATTTATACGTTTACAACTTGCCGTTGTCTGAAACTGTTATTCAAAAACTCAGCCAGCGGCCATCCAGCTCACCTCGGTGGTGAGTGGATTGCGTACAACAAATTCCATCAAGACGAAATGTATTACCACATCGTTTCCTGACCCTGAATCCGAAAAATGTATGAGTAGAACACGCTACCACAACGGATAGTCTCAGCACTCAGTCTGATATCTTAAATCAGACTGAAGAGATTACCTGCGTCCCGTTTCTGCTTTCAATGACAGCATGAGCAAACCATCAGACTACCCCCGGGAAATCATTCAAAAGACGGCCATTGCCGCCTTAAAGGGTTATGCTGCAGCTTTCGCAACACGGTTTCAGAGCCGGCAAAGTTCCCGCCAGATCGCAGTTCTGGTCTCACCATCACATCAGTTATCAATATCCGACTGGCATGACCTGCAATACTGCAGCCTGCCTGATTCGAATCTGCAAACTGCTGTCAGAGACCAGACAGATGATATTCTGCTCCGGACCTTTTATGGCTTCACAAGGGAAATGATTCGGCTCAGCAGCCGCATCACGAAGCCTCTCTTTGATTGTGTTCCACGGGATTTATTCCGTCACTGCGCAATTCATGCATTGAGGTCTGCCTTCGCTGGATTCTTCCAGCAACTCGACAGGCAACTGGCCGATTCTACTATCGCACTGATTCATTCAATGCGTAGCAGGTCCGCCTCCCCCGTGGCTGATGAGGAATACAGTTTTCGTCGTGAAACACGACAAAGGGTATTCCATGAAAAAGGAAATGCTGATTAATGTCCTCCAACCGGAGGAAAGTCGAATTGCTATCGTTGAAGACGGCATTCTCGAAGAACTTTATGTAGAACGAAACAGCCTCGAAAACCTGGTAGGAAATATCTACAAGGGAAGAGTTGTTAATATCGAACCCAGCATTCAGGCTGCGTTTGTGGACTTCGGCGTAGGCCGCAACGGCTTCCTGCATGTCAGCGATATTGAGCATCAATACTACAAACATCTGACTGAACAAGGTGACGGCAAATCAGGTCGCGGTCGCAATCCAAAAGGCCGCCGCGTTAACGAACGCAGTGTTGCCAACAAACCTCCTATTCAGGAAATCCTGAAACGAGGCAGCGAAGTCCTGGTGCAGGTCATCAAGGAAGGCCTGGGCAACAAAGGCCCGACCCTTTCAACCTACATCAGTATCCCGGGACGCTACCTGGTCATTATGCCCGGACTGCAACGGGTTGGTATCAGCCGCAAAATCGCTGACGAAGATGTACGCAAAGAACTGAGAACCATTCTGACTGAACTGGCTCCCCCACCGGGTCTTGGATTTATCGTACGTACAGCCGGAATTGACAGAACCGCTGATGACCTCAAGCGGGACTTAAACTATCTGCTGCGACTCTGGGGAACCATTGTTGGTCGGATTAAAAAACTACCCGCTCCCGTCGAGATTTATTCCGAGAGCGATATGATGATCCGCACAATTCGAGACATCTATAACAGTGAAATCGATACGCTCTACATTGATGAACCGACGGCTTATCAGAGAGCCCGAGACTTCATGAAGGTCGTGCTTCCCAAGCACGTCAATCGGGTCAAACACTACACGGGCAACGACCCCATCTTCTATAACAGTAAACTGGACGATGAAATCTGCAGCATCCAGAATCGACATGTTCCCATGAAGGGGGGCGGTTCGATTGTCATCGACCAGACGGAAGCTTTAGTCGCCATCGACGTGAACAGTGGAAACTATCGAGCAGATGACAATGCGGAAAAAACCGCGTTCAAAGTAAATATGAAGGCGGCAGAAGAGATTAGTCGCCAGATCAGATTGCGCGACCTCGGCGGTGTGATCGTGATCGACTTCATCGATATGCGGGAAGAGAAACATCGTCGTTCCGTGGAACGCAGGTTAAGAGAACTCGTCAAACGGGATCGCGCCCGCACCAAAGTTTTACGCATCAGCCCCTTTGGCCTGATCGAGATGACACGTCAGCGTATTCGGCCTTCCCTGCGAAGAAGCATGTACGAAGACTGTCCTTCCTGCCGGGGAACCGGCCAGGTAAAAACTGCGGAAAGTATGGCGATTGAAGTCATGCGAACCCTGATGACCACTGTGAATAAGAAAAATATTTCACGGCTGGTACTGAATGTACACGAAAACGTCGCCAACTATCTCAATAACAAGCGACGAAAAGACATTACCCAGCTGGAAGAAACCGCCCAGACTTCAATCATTATAAACGCTCGTACAGATGTAGAGCCGGAGCATTTAATGGCGCGATGTTATGACGATATTGGAAATGAAGTAAATTTCTAGGGGTTTCTGACTCGAAATTTCAAAAGTGACACTTTACAATGCCCTGCTCGCTATTCGTGTGAATGGAAGAGTTTCTGCGCCAGGCAGGTACATTCCAGCGAATCGCCGCAGTAGAGCATGCGTGCTTAACCAGATACTATCAATGGCATTGCGCGATTGATTCTGAATACAAACCGGATTGAATTTGATTTCTCAATCCGTCTTCAGCAAATTATTGATCAAAGTGTAAGAAGAAAAGAAGGTTTGAGGATGTTTGTAGTAATCGAAGATGGCAGCCGTCAGTATACGATTCAGGAAGGCGACACCCTGACAATCGACTACCGAGCTACAGCAAAAGCAGGCGATCCCATTACTTTTGAAAGCGTTCTGTTGGCCAACGGCGGTGGATCCAGTTCTATTGGAACTCCCACCATTGAAGGCGCCTCTGTGGAAGCAGAAGTGGTTTTAGCAGAACTGAAGGGTGAAAAGCTCGAAATTCAAAAGTTCCGACGCCGAAAGAATTCTCGCCGACATACCGGTCACCGCCAGAAATATACTACCGTCCAGATCAAAACGATCACCGTACCTGGACTGGAAATTGTTGAATCGGAAGCTGCTGAAGAAACAGAGACCGCAACTGCAGAAGGTTAACCCTTATGCGAGTGGACTGAGACTGTTTTTCAGAAAGCAACTGAGTTCGACATCACACTGATCATATTAAACAGCTCCCTGAATTTATTTTCAGGGAGCTGTTTTCATTTCCAACCCCTTCCCGATAAAACCTGCGAAAAATCGGGGTTGACCAAAAAGCTTTATTGAGCATAACTTTACGAGGTTCAGGGGAGGAAACAGCCCCCTGCTCTGCCTGCGGAGACCCGCTGTTGCCCTGACCCCGTCTTCATGAATTGTGCCGAGCAGGATCCTCGACGCGAATTGATTCAAGTACTGGAAGAGGATACTTTGATGCACCTGTTTTTTTCTGTCGGCGAGCCCAGTGGCGATCAGCATACAGCACACCTGATTGAAGAAATTCGCAAACGGAATCCGGAGGCTACTTTTTCAGCATTTGGAGGTCCCGAAATGCAGGCAGCTGGCTGTCACGTGGAAGTCAGACTGACTGATTATGCGGTCATGGGTATTTTCAATGTCATACCGCTGATTTTTAAGTTCATTCAACTGATCCGGCAGGCAGGCGCCTACCTGGAGTCTCACCGTCCCGACGCTGTCATTCTGGTCGATTTTCCCGGTTTCAACTGGTGGATTGCCAGGAAAGCAAAAGCACTGGGCATTCCGGTATTTTATTATCTCCCCCCCCAACTCTGGGCATGGGCACCGTGGCGCATTCGCCGTGTTCGTAAAAACGTAGATTATGTCCTCTCCGGACTGAAGTTTGAAAAAGCCTGGTATGAAAACAGGGGAGTCAAAGTAGACTACATCGGACACCCGTTCTTTGATGAAGTTGCGTCAAAAAAGCTGGACAGCAGCACCTTGAGCGAACTTGCGCAATCAGAAAAAAAGGTCGGAGTTCTACCTGGCTCGCGCACCGGCGAAGTCACGCGGAACTTTCCTTTCATGCTGCAGATTATAAGCCAGCTCGCTGATCAGTTTCCGCAAGTGACATTTCCTGTCGCCTGCTACCGGGAAGCACACCTTGATCTCTGCAGCCAGTTTATTGAGGAAGCAAAACTCAGTCACCTGCCCATTCGGCTCTATCTCAAAAAGACCTCCGAGATTATCGAATCTGCTGATTGCTGCCTGATGGTATCAGGCTCGGTCAGCCTCGAGTTACTGGCGAGAAAGACTCCTGCCGTTGTCATCTATCGCAGCCATTGGGGCATGTACTTCATGGCGCACCTGCTTATCACCTGTAAGTATATGTCTCTGCCGAACTTGATCGCGGACAGAGAACTCATGCCTGAATTCCCTTCCGTGGGATCGGCGGTCAAGGATTTGGCGAAAATCAACACCATCCTCAGCGACTGGCTCAGAACTCCGCTCTCCCTCGAAAGAGCCCGACACAAACTCTCTTCACTTTATGATGAGACTGTCATCCCCGGAGCATCAGCACAGGCTGCGATCGCGATCTTGAATAAGATCGAACCGGCGTCACAGCAGAAATCAGCAGCATAGTACACATACCGACAGTGTCCAATTGCGATTTCGTGTAATATCAGGCACAAAACAACGACTTTCCTCTTAGAATTTGGGGAACCTTTAATTGTTTGTTTTGTGTGAATGGTCCTCCAGAATTCAGCTCGTTAGAATCGTCGGATACGTTGAAACAGGCAGGCCACCGGTATCATTGTGATTGTGGCCAGCTGATTATTTTCAATTCAAAACACGCATCTTGGATCATCGGGACTACGTAAGCTAATGGGTAAAAAAACGATCCGTATCGGAATTGTGGGGGCAGGAGCCAATACAAAAACCCGCCATATTCCAGGATTTCAAGCGATTGAGGATGTCGAAATTGTGGGGGTTGTCAACTCGACTCCCGCTTCGACCGAGAAAGTGGCTCGCAAATATGCGATCCCTCAAACTTACTCACATTGGAAAGAACTGGTGTCAGATCCGGAAATTGACGCCGTGATGATCGGGACCTGGCCGGACCTGCACTGCGAAATCACCTGCATGGCCCTGGAAGCCGGCAAGCATGTTCTGACAGAAGCCAGAATGGCACGAAATCTGGCCGAAGCAAAGCAGATGCTCAAGGTATCCCAGGCAAGACCTGATCTGATCGCCCAGATTGTCCCCAGCCCGTTCGGCCTCAAATACAATCCGGAAGTCATTAAGTTGATCACTCAGAAATATCTGGGAGATTTGCGGGAAGTGGTTGTGCTGGGAGCCGACGATTCATTCTGGGACTACAGCAAAAAATTGCATTGGCGTCAGGACAAAGAAATCAGCGGGAACAACGTCCTCACGATGGGGATTCTGCACGAAACTCTCAGTCGCTGGGTTCCCCCTGCAGAGCAAGTCTTCGCACAATGCTCGATATTTGAACCGCAACGGCCTTCAACCAAAGGGCCGGGGAATGCTGATGTGACGATCCCCGACAGTCTGCAGATCGTATCCAGACTGCAGGGCGGAGCCAATGTCATGTATCACCTCAGTGGTTCGATCCTGTTTGGGCCGGGACTGCAGATTCACCTGTATGGCAGCCATGGCACGATTAAGGTTCACTTCACGCCGGAAGAGAAAATTTTTGTCGGTCACATGGGAGAACCGGAATTAAAAGCGATTCAGGTTCCCGAGGCAGACCAGGGTGGTTGGCGTGTCGAAGCAGAATTTATCGGAGCGATTCGCGGCGAAGAAATCGTACATCATACCGATTTTGCATCTGGTGTAAAATATATGGAATTCACAGAAGCAGTCGCATTAAGCTGCGAAAAAAATCAACCCGTGTCACTCCCGCTGTAAGACCTGCTGACGATGAAACCAGGTAGATCGGCATGGAGCTTTCTGGGACTCCGAAAATGATTAGTTTACAGATCGAAGAATCGCACGAAACATGACGAAACCATATGAGAGCGAATTAAAAACAGCCCTCGCAGCCGTCAAACAGGCTTCTCTGATTTGCCGTTCTGTTCAATCAGCGATCACAGATGAAGTTCTGGAAAAGAAAGATAAAAGCCCGGTTACAATCGCTGACTTCAGCAGCCAGGCTGTCATCTGTCGAGAATTACTCCAGGCATTTCCTGCAGATCCGGTGATCGGAGAAGAAGATGCCGCTGAACTGAAAGAATCTGAAAACCGGGAATTTCTGGAAAAGATCGTTTCTGAACTGAACGCAGCAGGTGTTCCTGACACCACGCCAGCACATGTCTGTTCCTGGATCGACCATGGGGGAGCAAAAACATATAGCGATCGTTTCTGGACCCTGGATCCGATTGATGGCACGAAAGGTTTTCTGCGCAAAGAACAATATGCCGTTTCGCTCGCTCTGATTGTTGAGGGAAAAATTGTCCTGGGAGTATTAGGTTGCCCTAACCTCCCCTGTCCGGCAGAGGGAACCGTCACGGGAACGATTTACTACGCAGTCGCAGGCCAAGGCTCATTCGCTATGCCGCTGGAACAGAACAACTCTCAGGCTTCGGTTCCCATCCACGTTACGAAGACACCAGACTTCTCCGAATCTCGTTTTTGTGAGTCCGTCGAATCGGGCCATAGCTCGCATGGTCATTCACAGCAGATTGCAGAACAACTGGGCATCGAAAAAGATCCCAGACGACTCGACAGTCAGGCAAAGTACGCCATCGTGGGACAGGGAGAAGCAGACATCTACATGCGGCTGCCAACAAGAGCCGGCTATCGTGAAAAAATCTGGGATCATGCCGCTGGCGTATTACTGGTCGAGGAAGCAGGTGGTACCGTGTCGGACATCCATGGAAAACCACTCGAATTTAATCAAGGTTATGAACTGTCCAATAATCAGGGCGTGATCGTTACCAATGGTCTGTTACACCCGAAACTGATCCAGACTCTGAACGAACTGGGAATCAGTCAATAGTCACACTTAGTTTGATTCATCTTTTGATTATGAATTATTGACCCACATGGACTGGCATATTGTAGTTACGTTTCTGGTTCTGGGTGGAGTGATCTGCTCACTGACGTTTCTGCGTGCCGGTGCCGACACCATCCTGATGGGGGGGCTCACCATTCTGGTCGTCACGGGGGTGATCCAGGCAGAAGAAGCCATCGCCGGTTTTGCAAATGAAGGCTTGATTGCGGTGGCATTTTTATTTGTTGTCAGCGAAGGCATCCGACAGACAGGAGGATTTGCCTTCACGGGGCAACAACTGCTGGGTCGTCCCAAATCCCTGACCGATGCGCAGGCGCGCGTGATGCTGCCTTCCGCAGTACTGAGCGCCTTTCTCAATAATACTCCTGTCGTCGCCATGATGATGCCCATTATTTCAGACTGGGCCAAGAAAATGCGGATTTCCGTATCACACCTGATGCTGCCGTTAAGCTACGCGGCAATTTTAGGAGGGCTGTGCACACTGGTCGGAACCAGTACCACACTCGTGGTCGATGGATTGCTGCAGCGTCAGGCTCACCGTCCCGGTTTATCCATGTTTGAAATTGCCTGGGTGGGTATTCCTGTGATGATCGTGGGCCTGCTCTACCTGCTGGTGTTTGCCCGCTGGCTCCTGCCTGAACGCAAACCAGCCATCACGCCCATGGATGACCCGCGGGAATACACCGTGGAAATGATTGTCGAACCCGGTTGTCCCCTGATTGGCAAAACGATCGAACAGGCGGGGCTGCGACATCTGCCGGGAATGTATCTGATGGAAATCGACCGCAAGGATGATGTCATTGCCGCTGTTTCCTCCAACGAACGACTGGCCGCCAATGACCAGCTGGTGTTCGTGGGAATCGTGGAATCAGTCATCGATCTCCAGAAAATCCCGGGTCTCAAACCGGCAACCGACCAGCTGTTTAAACTCTCAGGCCCCCGGTCCGAGCGTTGCCTGATTGAAGCCGTGGTTTCCGACAGCTTTCGATTTATCAACATGTCGATTCGCACCGCTAAATTTCGCTCTAATTACAATGCTGCTGTCATTGCCGTGGCCCGGAATGGTCAACGAATCAATAAAAAAATCGGCGACATTGAACTCCAGCGCGGTGATACTCTGTTGATAGAGGCACATCCTTCCTTTATCGATCAGCAGAGAAATTCCCGTGAATTCTTTCTCGTCAGCCAGGTAGAAGACTCCACTCCTCCGCGTCATGAACGTGCCTGGATTGCCCGCACGATCTTACTGGCGATGATTCTGATGGTTGCGATCTTTAACATCAAGATGATTGTCGCTGCCATGGTTGCCGCCGGGCTGATGACTGCCACCCGCTGTTGCAGCGCCACCGAAGCCAAGCGATCGATTGACTGGGGAGTACTGATCACAATCGCGGCTGGACTGGGCATCGGGCGGGCAATCGAGAACTCGGGAGCTGCCGTTTTAATTGCCTCCAGTTTTACGGGTATGGCCAATAACAGCCCGCTGATTGTCCTGGCGATCCTTTCACTGATCACACTGGTTCTCACCAATCTGATCACGGCAAAAGCGACTGCCACCCTGATTTTCCCGATTGCAGTTGCTGCTGCTGCGACTTTGAATGTAGATGTAATGCCCTTCGTGATTACGATCATCATCTCCGCAGCGGCCTGCTTTGCAACTCCGATCGGTTATCAGACCAACCTGATGGTTTTTGGTCCCGGCGGGTATAAATACGCCGACTACCTTCGCATTGGAGGCCCCTTAACTTTGATCGTCTGGCTGATGACTGTGATCATTGTACCTCTTGCCTGGCCCTTTAATCCGTGATACTGTAAATGCGGGTCTGGTTCACATCGGAAATGAAACCGCTCCGTGAACTGAATTCCTCTGGTTAAGGTTTTTCCATAGCCAATATACAATAAACAGCCTGTCAGTCTGGAACCGCTTTCCAGACATGAGCTCGTTCCCCTTACATTGCAGGGTTTAAAGATGAATTGCCTCCGCATTGCTCCTGTTATTTTCATACTGATTTTCTGGACCTCCCTGTTCTCTAATCCCGGCAGACTACACGCTCAATCCCCCGGCGCTGAAGATCAGGCCCAGCTTGAGAAACAGCTCAAAGAACTACAGAAACAGATCAGCGAACTGAAAACACAACCGGAAATCAAACAGGAACTCCTGGCGGATGTCGAAGTGTACGCCAAGGCGGCAGAATGGATTCTCCGACATCAGGAGTTTTATAAACCTCAATATGTCAAAGATACGTTCCAGGTTTTGAAAACAGGCCAGCAAAGAGCAGAACAACTCAAAGCAGGAAAGCCGGAATGGACTGAGCAGACTGGAACTGTCATCTTTGGTTACTATTCCAAAATCGATGGTTCCGTACAGCCGTATGCCTTAACGTTTCCCGCGGATTATCACGAAAAAACCAGTCATCGCTGGCCACTCCATGTGGAACTTCATGGCCGTGGCGGCAAACGCAATGAGGTCTTTTTCATTGCCCATCCCAATGGAAAAGGTCCCCGTAAAGATCATGACTGGCTGCACCTGGATCCCTTCGGGAGAACTGATAATGGCTGGCGTTGGAGTGGCGAAGTTGACGTCCACGAAGCCATTGCAGACGTCAAGCGTCGATACCTGATCGACAAACAGCGTATCACGCTGCGTGGCTTTTCCATGGGCGGAGCGGGAACCTGGCACCTGGGCCTGCATTATCCTTCACTGTGGTGCGGCGTTGGCCCTGGTGCAGGCTTTGTCGACTTTTATCAATACCAGAACCACAAAGACAAGCTCCCCCATTACCAGGATAAGACACTGCATATTTACGATTCGATTGATTATGCCCTCAATGCCGCAAATGTACCTGTTGTGACTTATGGCGGCGGAAAAGATAAACAACTGGTTTCCAGCACCAGAATGGTTGAGAAAGCAAAATCAGAAGAAATTGACATCCACCTGTATATCAGCCCCGATGCGGGCCACCAGTCTCGCATGCCCGCTTATCAGGATTTCCTGGCCAAACTCTTAGAACACTCAAAAGCAGGGCGACCTGCCTGGCCTGGTAAAAAACAGATTCGATTTATCACCTACACACCCAAGTTTAATGAATGTGAATGGGTAAGAATCGAAGAGCTTGATGAAATGTACGAGCCAACCCTGGTCGAAGGCGGCGTGGATGAAGAATCCGGCAACCTGATTCTGACGACGGAAAATGTGGCTGCGCTTTCCATCGCTCGAAACATTGCCCCCCGGGTGGATCTGGATGGAAATCTGCTGCCACTCGAATCAGCCGCCAATGGACTGCTGCCACAGGTCTATTTCATAAAAGGCAATAATGGCTGGGACGTTTTGAAGTATGAAGATTCGAAGTCGTTCATCGAAAACCCCAACTTGAGAAAACGCCAGAATCTGCAAGGCCCGATTGATGATGCTTTTACCCTGCCCTTCGTTTGCGTCAAAGGAACTGGCACACCGCTGACCCCGCAACAGAATGAGTGGTCAACTTCTGTCTTGTCTCTCTTTGAGAAAGAGTTTGACAAATGGCTGAGAGCTGAAGTGCCTGTGATCAAAGACACTGAAGTCTCCGATCAAGTGATCCAGGATAAAAATCTGATCCTGTTCGGCGACCCGGGATCAAATGCAATGATCACAAAAGTACTTCAAGACCTGCCAGTCGAATGGACCGCAGATCAAATAACGGTCAATGGCAAAAAATATGACACACAAAATCATGGCATTGCCTTGATCTATCCCAACCCGTTAAACCCTTCCCGGTATGTCGTAATCAACTCAGGCCATACAATGCATGAGAGAGATTTTCTGGCTTCAAACTCCTGGCTCTTCCCCAAACTGGGTGATATTGCCGTCATTCAATTTCAAAAACAGAAAGACGGAACATTTAAGAATCAAACCGTCTGGGCGGAATTATTTGACAGCAACTGGGAGTTACCCTGAACCCGAGGCTTCTGATTGTAGTTCTGCCATCAATCTGAACCTGTTTTTGAACCGCAGACAAAATTGAGCGTCTGATTTGCCAGCTGCTTTGCGCAGAATTCCTGAATATCTTTCTTTCCGGCAAGGATAGATACGTTCCTGACCACCAGCACCAGATTTATATAACCAACTGCTGCAATAGCACTTACAAATAGTGTTTCAACTATTTCCCTTGTCATTTCAAGAGCTAATTGAGCCCGGCAGAACCATTCTCCCGGTTCAATGCCATTGGAACTTGAATCGATCTTGCTTCATTTCATGATTTTTCATAAAACGCGTGTCCTGTCATTTCAGATACTCGTTACGGAATCAGTATCAGTCTGATTCTCCAACCCCCTTCACCTGATTCAATGTTTGGCACAAGTATAGTGCTCCTCCATTAATTGAGCCCTTTACCCCAATGATCCGGGCAACGAAATGAAGTATTTCCGGCTCAGCATGGTTCTCCCTGCTGTTTTCATCTTATTCTCACTCAATGGCTGCAGTTCAGCACCAGGCAAACAGACAATGGCCTGGAGAGCTCCCACTGCGCCCTGGAAGTGGGGAAAATCTACTGCAGCAAAACCCAAAAACAAGCAGCCAGAAGAAACAGAGGAAGCAGTCGCGACCGCTGAGAAATCTGAAGAAACCGAGTCAGACACAAAAAAAATGGCAGCCGAGGCCGAGCTCCCTGTCAAAGTCACAACACATAACGCAGAATTACTCGCCTACATTCATGATGAATTGAAAGATGCAACTCCTCAGGAACGTAAACAATATCTGAGCAGTTTCAAAGGCGTCGATCCTGAGATGATTAAAAACATTCTCCGTACACGGCGAATGGTAAACAGTATGCAGCAGGAGCAGCTTGCGAAAAGTGACACTGCTTCCATTTCACAGGTTTCTCTCCCCGGACTGGGACATAGTGAACCAGGTGTTTCTGAATCGCCTGTGATCCAGGCCAATGCTCAGCAACTGCCGGTCCCAGGCCAGATTTCACCTGACGAAAACCAGCCGGTGATGCCATCCAATCCGGTTCAATTCGGTAAACTGGAAGGCATCGGTCCTCATCCTGAAAACGGGATGCCAGCCATTGCCCCCACTCAACCCCAGGCTTATTCCACTTCGCAGACAATCAGCCAGGGACTCAACCATATTCCTGTGGTTGGTACATTAAAGAATCGTTTGTCTACAGCGTTTCAGCAAGGAACGTCCGCTTTACAGAGTGGAATCTCGCGCACCAGTACGGCGATCAATGGCCCGCAAGAAAATATTCCACAAACATTACCCTCAACAAATTTGCCCATGCAGCCGGCAATACCACAAACAGCCGAACTGACTACGCCGACTGGTTATACTGACACAAATCCCTCAAGCCTGTCACCCACTGATCAGTTACAGCAGTTGATCTCAGTTGCCGAAGCAGAAATATCTCAGCTACAACCAGGTTCTACTCCGGCAGAAAAACAGCATTATATTGAACGCCATGTATATCTTCGCATGTTGTACCTGATGGCCAACCAGCACGAACGCGCACTGGAGGCAATCCCGGGAATTGATCCTGCCGATCAGGAGTTCTGGCAACAGACGTTCTGGGCAGTCGCAAACTATTTTGACCAGGAAGCCATTCCTAACCAGGCTGACAGGGCAACTCAGACCGTGACACAACTGAGGCAGGCTACAGCGAGACTGCAGGAAAAAGCCAATCTCTCGCTGAAAAATGTTGCCTTCTGCCACAAAATTAACAGCTTCGGAAGTTATGAACGCTTTGAACGGGATGAGTACACACCAGGACGACCGGTGCTTGTGTATTCGGAAATTGAAAACTTCACCAGCGAACTGACTGCCGATGGCATGTACCGTACACTGCTCAAATCGAAAATTCAAATCTTTAAAGCAGGGAGTAACGGCGACCTGGTGGCAGAGATCCCCTTCGACACAACTGAAGATCTCTGCCGTAATGTCCGAAAAGATTATTTTCACAGCTATAAGTTTGAAATCCCGAGAAATATTTCTCTGGGACCACATATCATGAAACTGACTGTGGAAGATGAAATCAGCCAGAAAGTCGCGACTTACACTCAAAACTTTACGGTTCGGTAGACCATCAATGCTTCACTCCTCTTCGTATCATACTGGTTCCATTGACAGAACGGTTGCAGCGTCTGCCCGTCTGACCTCGATTGCCCGCCAGTCATCAGCGAATGCGTTTCGCTGGAATTTTTTAATCCGCTCGGCACAGAATGATCAGCTTCAGTTTCACTCCGGTCCAGAAGTAGAAACCCGGCGAACAGTGAAGATGGCTAAAGTGGAAGCAGTGCTGTTTGTAGCAGATAGCGCACTCTCAACGAGAAAAATTGCACAACTGGCAACACTCGCCAATGCCAGTGAGGCCAAAGAACTGATCGATCAGCTCAATGCGGCACTGGAAGCGACACACTCCGCGTTCCACATCAAACGGGTGGCCACTGGTTACCAGATGATGACGCAGCCACAATTTTCGTTCTGGCTCAATAAACTGCACCAGAGACAGGCGGCATTGAAGCTTTCTGCACCTGCCATGGAAACGCTGGCGATCGTCGTATATCGACAACCCATCACGCGAGCCGACATTGAATCAATCCGGGGAGTCCAGAGTGCTGAAATGTTAAAGCAGTTGATGGACCGTGGGCTGGTAAGAATTGGTGGTAAAGATGACTCTCTCGGGCGCCCTTTTTTGTATGAGTCGACACGCAAATTCCTGGAAATCTTTGGATTGAAAAATCTGGATGATTTACCCATGGGAGAAGCACTTCGTACCAGGCCGGAACCATCAAAGAAAACATCAGAAACCAGCGAAGAAGAAACCGAACTGGAACCTGCCGTAGAAGAAGTCAGCGAAGTGACAGAGTCCGCAGGAGTTGTTGAAGACAACGGTGAAGAGGAAGATGAAGATCTTTCTGCTGCCTGAAACCAAGCTGTTTCCTTAGCGAACTCGTGTCGTATCTTCTGCTCTTCTCTGTTTTCTGGAGATCGCATCAGGTTTGTCCCAGTCCTCCCCCACTGTCCAGCGGTAATTGAGGATCCGCCGTCCATTGACCTGTTCGGCTCTCAGCCAGAGTTCTTTTCCTTTGAGCGCATTAGCATCAGGAATGTAATACAGCTTCCGATCCTGCCCCTGTTTCAGTTCGGTGATAAACCGTTGCATTCGTTTCATATTAGGTATGAACAGACTGCAGCGAAACTGAAGTGTCTCCAGGGGTGAGGTGTTATTGACTATAATCTGCTCGATTTCCAGTACATTTCCTTCAAGCTTTTTATCAGTGACCTGCACCATAATATCCCCTAATCCTACATGGTAGGACCGGTGGACTCGAATCGAATATTTGCGTTCTGCAAAAATATCAAAATCAATGGAAACATCTTTTCTGCCCAGGCTGGCGTTCGAAGGCAAAGTCATAAACGTTTGCAGGCGGAAATTTTCTCCTGCACCGGTATCGAAGACCCATTCCTGTGGTTCTACTTCCCAGCCCCGGGGTACGTTTAAGACTGCTTTTCCCCGCACACTCTGCAGGAATGTATTTTTCCCGAGCACTGCATCTGCATGACCTCCATACTCACTTCTTGACTTTCCGATTTCAAATTGAGCCGCCAGCCTCCAGTTGGCGATCTGCTGATTACACTTCCGCAATATCAGGGGAGAAGAACTGACGGGTAAAGTATGACGATGGGTGGTGGAATCGCGTTCCAGGTTAATGCGTCTGCCCCAGACATCCGTGGCGACCACATCTTCGCCCAGATACATCACCTCTTCGGTTGGTTCGTCATTCCAGACAACAACGATTGCCTCATCATCTCGTATGAAAACATGATTGGTGCTCTTATTGGGCATATTAAAGGCCCCCTGATACCGTGCTCCCTGCAGAGCAATCGCAACCGTTCGCCAGGGCAGAAACAATAAGGTCGGTGAACCGTTTCGATTGAGTAAACCGTACTGCTCGTGGAATACGGAGCTGGCAAAGATCGCATCTGCACCCAGATATTTTGCCGTCACCATGCGCTTGGCAAGATCAATGCTCCGCTCTTCCGGAGTGTATCCATTTTTTGGCAGTGGAGTTAATGTAACCCAGCGTGGGCTGCCCCCCGGGGTCAGGCGGGCATTCTGGAGTTCACGCGACAGCTCCTCCACGGAAAGCCGTTCCTGGTTATTAATCGATACAAAACTCTGAGGCATGCTGTCTGTCGGCAGGGGAGTCTTCCAGTCCCAGTGGATGCCGACATGAGTATCTCGACCGATTAAATCCAGCTGCTGCTTTACCTTCTTTAGAGTTTCGTCGAGATTTTGCAGTCCGATGAAGCTGTTGTCATCATCGCCTCCCAGCTGCCAGTAATTCACCAGAGAAGTGTATCGCGCAAAAACTTCCTCCAGCGAAGGAGACCAGAAACTCGCAGGCATCGTAAATATCCCGCTCACCCCCAGCCAGTCTTTCGCGAACTGGGAACGTAATTTTTTCGGTGGATGATTCAACAGTCCCACAGGAGTGATTCCCCGATTGCCAAACTGGTCCAGCATTTCTGCAACGCGACTCGTGCGATGGATGTCAGCGGATTCCATTACACTCCAGAGCGGATACTTGATCCAGTTGATCCCCGCCTGTGCTGCGATATCCGGCAGTTCATTCACAGGCAAATCTTCATCTTCTTCGGTGATGGTCCAGCCGAATTCTCCCGTGGATCTGGGAGTGACCAGATCAATCACTGCAAAGGTGGTTTTCTTTTCCAGGATGGATTTCTGATCCCTGACCAGTCTGGATCTGACTTCATAAAACCCATATTCCATAGGCTGCAAACGCCAGACTTCCGTATGATTATTTCCATCGAGTAACCGGCTATTCTCAACGGCTTTGAGACTCTCCGGATTGGTAACCAGGGCCAGCGAGGAATCGGCAATGTGTCGATTCGTATTGTCTACCAGTTCCAGATCCAGCCGATATTGGTTGTCGGGATTCAAGCCGCTGATGCGACTGCTGACCCGGATTTCTGCAGAACGATCCACAAAATGGCGATGGTAATTATTTAAGATATCCAGTTGCGGTAAGCTGCCCACCCACAGATCATCAAACCAGGCATCCCCGGAAATATCTTTTTGATCGTTATGCGCCAGATGACAACCAAGAACAATGAACCGCACATTGGCCTGGGGAGTCAACGGGCCCAGCGTCACTTCGACCCAGTCCTTATGCGTTCCTGATACAGGCTGGCTGACGAAATGCTGAACGCGTTGTCTTTTATGATCCAGAAATGAAATGGATATCAACGCAGCATCATGTACAAGTTTCTGCGTTTTAATATATCCACGAAATACATAGGCATGGTCGGCGTCGATTTTTTCCGGTGGAGAATAAATGGTGGCATGCCCGCCGTTCACACCGAAGTGGAGGCTCTGCTGGCCTGTATGCCCCAGGTTCCGGTCAATGCTCACATTGACATATTGTGGATACCCGGGCCCCTTCCTTCTTGACCAGTCATCTGGCAGATCGTCGAAGTCCTGATCCTGACTCGTTTCAAACGAATAGGACAGCACGGGCAACGTATCTTCCACGAGATTACCCTCAACGGGTAAACCGGCCAGTAAGGCAAGGTAGCAGGTTGCAAGCGATGACAGTATCATGGAAGGTTTCCGAACAGTATTGTTTCTCTTTAAACAAGATCGACCATTTTTTGATCGAATCTCAATCAGGAACAGCCTGGGAAAGCTCATTTTCCGGATCCTGATCTGATAACGCGGGGATATCATTCTCTTTTCAGAGACAGTTAGATAAACTTTGCCAGTCAATCCGATTGCCGCAGTTATTCCACACAGTTAAAATGCCTGCAAACAGCATTGATTTAAGGAAAATAATGTCACGCTTCAAACTCGCAGTCGCGACCCGCCATTTTGGTCAGCCCATCAAACGCGCTATTAAAACAGCCGCCCAGATCGGATCGCGCGGAGTACAACTCGATGTGCAAAATGAAATTTCACCTGCTTCATTCGGCGCTTCCGGAGAACGACAGTTTCGCAAACTGCTGGAAGAATTTAACCTGTCGGTTGCATCACTCCGACTACCGGCCCGGCGGACACTGGTGGATCCGGAATTTCTCGACGAGCGCGTCTCACAAATCAAATCGGCATTGGAGTTCGCCTGGAGACTGAAGGCCCCCCACCTGATCATTCATCCCGGAATGATTCAGTCAACGGACACAGGTCATTTTCCCATGATCTGCGAAGTACTGAATGATCTGGCACGACACGCTTCTCATGTTGGTACTGACCTCTGTCTCGCCTGTGAAAAGAACTCGTCTGCCGTGATGCGTGAACTGGTCTCGCGCGTCACGAACGGCTTTATTGGCATCGACTTTGATACGGCAGAAATGATTTATTCACGCCAGGACCCGGAAGCGACGATCCGAGAACTGTATACCTGGATCAAATCATACCGACTGCGTGATGCCATTCGTGAAATGGATGGCGAAGGCTCCGAGGTCGCGCTGGGCAAGGGTATGGTCGTGTGGGATCACTTCCTGCCACTGGTAATGGAGACCGGTTACCAGGGATGGCTCACCGTGGACCGTACTCAAGGTGAAAACAAAATAGAAGATTGCCGCACTGGCATTTCCTATCTGAATTCACTGCTACCCTGATTTCGTAAATTGATCGATTACTTATGTCTCTTGCAGAACCTGAAATTCTTTCCGTTACCCAAACGACTCGTCAGATAAAAAATCTGGTAGAAGCAAACTTTCCTTATGCATGGGTCGTCGGAGAAATTTCCAATTGCACAATGGCCAGTTCCGGTCATATCTATCTGACATTGAAGGATGACGCTGCCCAGTTAAGGGCCGTCATCTGGAAGCGCACTGCCTCACGGTTGAAATTTCAGATTGAGGATGGCATGGAAGTCGTGGCTGCCGGCCCTATCGAGGTTTATCAGGCGCGCGGCACCTATCAGCTGAATATCGAACAACTGCTTCCCCAGGGAGTGGGGGCGCTGGAATTGGCGTTTCGACAGATGCAGGAAAAACTGGCTGCAGAAGGCCTGTTTAACCCCGAACATAAACAACCGATTCCCCGGTTCCCGCGAAAAATTGCCCTCGTCACCAGCCCCACCAGTGCAGCGGTACGCGACATGCTCCAGGTGATTACGAGACGCTGGAAAGCCACTGATCTCGTAATCGTACCTGTGGCAGTTCAGGGCGAAGGAGCCGCAGAACAGATCGCGGCAGGAATCGAACTGGCTGCCCGTATTCCCCAGGTAGAAACGATCATCACAGGACGCGGGGGAGGCAGCCTGGAAGATCTGTGGGCATTTAACGAGGAAGTGGTGGCCCGTGCTATTTTTGCCTGTCCCATTCCCGTCATCAGCGCTGTCGGGCATGAAATAGACATCAGCATCGCAGATCTGGTCGCGGATCGTCGCGCTTTAACCCCCAGTGAAGCTGCCGAACTCTCCGTTCCGCTGCAATCAGATGTTCTGGCGACTTTGACACACTGGCAGAGTCAACTCGTCACAAATCTGAAACAACGAGCGCGGCAGGTTCGCATGCAGCTCGATGCGATTGCCGCCCGTCCCGCTTTAACCCGTCCTCTCGATATGGTTCACCAGCGTGCTACACAGGTCGATGAACTGGATCGCAGGTTGAAACGCAGCACGCGTGATATGATCACTCGTTGTCAAACTGAAACCAGACATCTGGCCTCTGCCTTAGATGCTTTGAGCCCCCTGAAGGTACTGAACCGGGGATACAGTATCACCCGTAAGGAGTCAGCAGGCGAACCTGCAGAATTGAATATTGTAAAATCGATCAACCAGGTGAAGTCTGGTGAAGTACTTCACACTCGCCTGTCCGATGGCACCGTGGTAAGCCGGATTCAGGAAATCCAGGAGGGCTCCGAATGACCTCCTGCTACTTAACTCAACCAGTCCAACATTTTGATATTTAAAGATATTAGACATGGCAAAGAAAAAATCAGCACAGTCAGAAACGCCCCTTTTCGAGGAATCACTGGCAGAATTACAGGAAATTGTATCGACTCTGGAAGAAGGGACCGCCGGTCTCGAAGAATCAATGGAACACTTTGAACGTGGGGTGAAACTGCTTCGTTCGTGTTACAAGTCCCTGGAATCAGCCGAGCAGAAAATTGAGATCCTGACGCGCGTTGATGAAAATGGAAACCCTGTACTGGAAGAATTCGACAGTACGGCATCGATCGATACGAAAGGGCCTTCCAAAACAGGTCGTCGTAAAAGCAGTTCCGCCGGAAAAGATTCCGATGAGAACGAGAATGATCGAACGTTGTTCTAACCTGTCTGCATAACAGTCCGGACTGAATATCGAAGTACCCAGGATAACATGTTTTAGTGGGATTCATCACCACCCTGTTTCGGTCTCACAGAATACAATCACTCAGGAATTCCTCATTCGTTATAAGTAATCTCATGGCGCATTCGCTCAAACAACTGGCCATTGATGTCGGTAACAGTCGAATCAAGTTTGTGCTGCTGCAAACTGAGTTTCCTGTCAAAGCCTGCAGGCAGCTTCCTTTGGTTGAACATGCTTTCTCGGCACCTCTGGAAGAACCGGTTCCCTGGACTCAGATTCAAAACTGGTCCGGCGATCAGCCCCTTGAGCACTGCCAGAGTGTCGTCGCTGGTTCGAATCCTCGAGGAATTAAAAAAATCGTCACGGACTGGTCATTGACTTCGTTTCCCCCACCGATCGAAGTCCTCAATACAGAAGATTTTCCATTGACCATTGATGTAGACGAGCCACGTAAAGTGGGAATTGACCGTTTGTTAAACGCCGTCGCCGCCAATACCTTACGCGATACAGATCAGGGTGCCATTATTGTCGATACCGGAACTGCGACCACTGTGGACGTCGTCTCATCTGAGGGTCATTTTGCAGGGGGATCCATTCTACCGGGATTTGAACTTTCCGCAAAATCGCTCCATGATTACACGGCTCTATTACCACTGATTCCGGTATCTGACCTGCGCCAGCAGGAACCAGTAGTACTCGGAAAACATACGACCAATGCAATTCGCAGTGGCTTATTCTGGGGTCAACTGGGGGCAGTTCGGGAACTGATTCACCAGCTTCAAAATCATTCGCTTTTCAAAACCTGCCCGGAACCACCATTGGTTCTGCTCACGGGGGGCGGTTCCTCATTACTCGCGCCGCATCTTGATGAATTAGTGCGGTTTGAACCATTATTAACACTGCAGGGACTGGCGATCGTGGCACAAGAAATCAGCGGGATCAGGTAATTCAACATGCCTCAGTCGATTGAAAATCATGAGCCGGTTTCCTGTTCCGCGACGCTGTTAACGCCTCGCGGACGAGGGGCCGTTGCGACAATACGCGTGAAAGGCGAATTGAATTCAATAGCAGCCGCCATCAATGCCTGCTTCAACGCAGCCAATCAAAAATCGCTCGCAGCGCAACCATTGAATCGAATCGTATATGGCCTCTGGGGACAAACCAGCAATGAAGATCTGGTGATCTGCCGCCTGGATGAATATACCGTCGACATCCACTGTCACGGGGGCCTGGCTGCTGTAGAGCGGATACTTTCTGATCTGGAAGCACGGGGTTGCCCACGAAATTCATGGGAACAACTGGTGAAATCGACCAAAACAGAATTAGACTTCGAACTTCAGGACAGGCTCACTGCGGCGACCACATTTCGCACGGCAGAAATATTGCTGCGTCAGTCTGAAGGGGTCCTGAAATCAGCGTTTGAAGCCCTTCTGCCTGTTGCTGATCAACCCTTTGATCTGGATTACTACCAGTCACAAATTCAGAACCTGCTGGACTGGGAACAATTCGGACTTCACCTGACCTCTCCCTGGTGTGTTGTTCTTGCGGGACGTCCTAATGTTGGCAAATCAAGTCTGATCAATGCAATCCTGGGTTATGAACGATCGATCGTATTCAATGAAGCAGGCACGACCCGGGATGTCCTCACTGCTACCACAGCCCTTGAAGGCTGGCCTATCCAGTTCTCCGATACAGCAGGGATTCGCGAACAGGCCGATGTGCTCGAATCAACGGGTATCCGGCGCGCAGAACAGATGATGCGTTCTGCAGATTGTAACCTGATTCTGATTGATGTCAGTCAGCCTGAACAGGCACATGACCTGAGACTCGTCTCCCAATGGCCCGAATCAATCATAGTCGCACACAAATCGGATCTTCCGCAAAGCTGGAAACAGCCACTCCCCCACGCTGCGATCTCTGTCTCATCAATCACGAAATCAGGAATCGACACCCTGCTGGAGCAACTCATGAAAAAACTGATTCCAGCAGTTCCAGAAAAAAACACACCTGTTCCTGTCACACCACGTCAGATCCGGATTTTACAGCAGGCAGCCGAAGCATTAAAAGAATCGAACCAGTCGGTTTATACCCGTCTGATTCACCAACTCCTGTCTTAGGACAAACTCGCCTCTCTTATTGAATGCGGGTCTTCAGTGTCTGTTTCCATTGCTGCAGGGCCATCATCAGATTGCCCTGTGTCCACAACAGGGGAGTAATGTCATTGGGAACATATCTGCCTTTTTCCAGGTAATATGATTCAGGACATTTATAAGGCCCGAATACAGATTCACTGGTGGTGAGTTGACCGAGGGAGCGATCCAGGTGAAAACGTTGCTTTTCAAAATCCTCTGTTTTTTCTGACTGTAGAAACCTCTGACCGTAAATCACCGACAACACGGAATCGAAAATGCACCATTGCGCTTCCTGTCCGGGTTTCAACAGTTTATCTCGACTCGATTGATCATCGCTGAAGTCGACGGTGCGATCCTCTTCACCCAGCATATCTTTGTAGTCGGCACACCAGTAAGAATCGCCCAGGTAACGACGGATTCCATACTCGCCCATTAAATGGGATCGAACATCTTCCATAATCTTCTCCGCCATTTCTCCCTGTACCAGGCCGAGCGGGAAAATCAGAAACAGCAGCGCACCATCATACTTTCGTGCCAGCAGGGGATCTTCCTGAATACATTCTGCCGGCAGGATTTCATCCAGGGCAGCCTGCCCCTGTTGAATCAGTAAGTCAACGGAATCATCAGTAACGGGTACCCCTGCATAACGAAACTGATTCCAGCGTTCAGACTGGTCCAGATAACGTTTCAGCATCTTCAATCCACTGACCACGGTGCCGATACTGGAAGCTTCAATTTTCCGTGTCTCTTCCCAGTGACCACTGTCTGCATCTTCCCAGTAACGGATCGATTCGAAATATCGCACAAAGGCTGCCAGTAATTCCAGCGTACCTGAAACCGGTTCCAGCTTGCCCTGGGATAGCAGCAAACAATAAAACCAGACGTAATAACCCAAAGCGTCATTTTGCGCATGCGCCCATTTCTCATCAATCTCGCCGAGCGTATTCCCATCAAAGCGAATGTGAGGGCGTTTCATGACTTCAGCGGGGCTGGCCTGTCCGGAGATAATTTGATCAAACCGATCCCGGTGCCTGGTAAAATACTCCGTCAATGTCGAGATGGCTTTACAGGCTGGTCCAGACTTTCCAACTGCGTTTAAAGCATGTGCAACATGAATATTATCTCGAACCCAGATAC
Organism: Gimesia sp.; assembly: GCA_002706765.1. GTDB lineage: Bacteria > Planctomycetota > Planctomycetia > Planctomycetales > Planctomycetaceae > Gimesia. Next base: position 187,332 of record PAJV01000024.1, on the reverse strand, counting down.
TCTGATACCCGGTTGACTCATGCGCTATGGCCGCTGGAAACAGTCCATTCTCCAAAGCCGGAAACGAAAACGTCCCCTGTTCTTCCAGAAAACTGACCAGAGCTTCTGTTTCAGCAACGGTCTGCAGTGATTTTATGAGCGAGCGAAAATGTTGGTCATCCATGAGAAACACCTGTTATAAACTAATAAACGGGAATGAATCGAAACAGATCAAAAAGCAGCCCTGACCAATCCGTGAATAGATCGCGCTACGCGCCTCGAATTGTGAAACAATTGGCATGAAATTGCAACGGCAGAGGAAATTCAGAGCAGGATTCTGAAATGATGCAAAAATGCAACAACGTGGTGAGATATCAACGGCCCTCAAATGTCAACGGTTCTCAAAACCGGTTACTTCCCCCTCTTTGATCGGCAATCCTCGCTTTTCAGGCACCTCTAATCGGCAGTACCGGACTGATGCTCAAATTCAGTATTGAAACAAGGCGAGCAGATCTCAACTGACGCTAAAAGGTATAACAATTGCTGATCTCGTAGTCTCCGTTGGTTGTATCTCATCCACTTCTCCCTTTTACACAAGTTGATTCCATTGATGAAAGGTCTGTCTCAGTCTTCTACACGATCCCATCTGATCAGCGTTCTGCTTCTGCTGATTCTGTTTTCAGGCATAGTGATCGCGCGCTGGAACCAACTCTATTTCTATACACCTGACAGTGCCCGCTATGTCATCATGGCGAAATCACTTGTCAACGGTACGGGGTATCGTGAAATCGATACACCTGGCGAACCTCTCTATGCCCATCGCCCTCCAGGAATGTCGCTGCTGTTATCCCCGGCAGCGTTAATTGCCCCCTATAATGTCATCGGGGCCAAAGCCACTGTCTGGCTGTCAGGTCTTGCCATGCTGACGCTCTTATATCTCTATGTCCTGCAACTCCACAAATCAGAAAAAGGCTCATTCAAGTCCAACCCGGATCTTTATTACTGGCCTGCAATTCTGATCGCCGGGATGATCGCCATCAATCCCTACACCCTGTTCTTCTCTACGCTCGTCATGAGTGAAATACCATTCATGGCCTGCTCTCTGGCGATTCTGTATTTACTGGCTGTTCAGACAGAATCTCCCGGTAAATGGCATCTGGCATGTTTCACCTGTCTGCTGATTTTTCTTCCGTTTTTACGAACGATCGGCATAGCACTGGTTCTTGCTGTTGGGATCTGGGCGATTGCTCGCAAAGCCCGCTGGTGGTGGCTGATCGGAGTGGCCTGTTCGCTGCTGGCAACTGGTTTCTGGATGTTCCGCAACTCTGCATTGGAGAAAAGTGGTTATACTTCTGTTGCCCTGCAGGAATTGAAAGCACAGGGCGTTATCGGAACCGTGATCAATATTCTGCAACGTAGCCAGACGCACTTCGACAGTTTTTGCCAGAAACTGTTTCCTGATATGCCGGGAGCAATGCCTCGCTATTCTCGTATGATCCTTGATGAAAACGCGATTTTGCCGGGACCAGTCGGGGTCTACCTGTTGCTCGGCGCGATGATACTTGCACTCTCATGTTACGGGATGATCAAAAGCCGCCGGCAAGGGGGAACCGTCGCACTCTGGTACCTGATCTTCAGCCTGGGAATTCTTTCTCTCTGGCCGTGGATGCAACAGCGGTTTACCCTGCCACTGCTGCCTGTCGTACTCGCTTTTCTGCCTGCAGGCTGGGGCGCTTTTTCAAATCACTTCCAAGTATCCCGTCCCCTGTTTCGCAAAATTCTGTTCGCGGCCTGCGCTCTTTTACTGCTGTTACTGACTGGCTGGCAGTTGAAAACGGACAGCGCATTGATTGATGCCAATCTGAAAATGATTCGGGATCCGCAGAACTTTTACAAAGATCAATTACCACCCAATCAGTTCAGCAACTGGACTGCGGCCGGTACATGGATCAGGGAAAATACGGCTCCCTCTGCCCGACTGATTACACGACGCGCGGATATCGCGACCACGGGACATCGCTTTCAAAAGCTGAACTTTTTTGAAATTACTAATGCAGAACAGCTACACAAAGAGATTCAGAAATTGCCCGCTGATTACCTCGTTACATTCAGCCGAGAGACGGTCTCCGCGTTTCCCTGGCATCTCCTTGACCAGGACCTCGTCTATCGTATGACACCGGTATATGACGAACAGGGGGTCATGATTCTCAAGCTGGAACCGAACCGCAGTGGCACGATACGAAATCAATACTGGCACCCGGATGACTCTCTCAAACTGGCAAGAGCGGCGATTGAAAAGTTTCCTCATCGCCTGGCGTTTCAGGTTGCCTATGCACAACAACTGTTTGCCACCGCTCACTATGATGAATTGATCGACTACGTCGGCAACCTGGAGCAGCAACAGATCACGGATGTCAGACTGACCAACCTGCTGGCCTGGTCTTATATCAAAACGAAGCAATATCAGAAATCCATTCGGGAGTTTGAACGGGCATTTTCGATGCCGGACCAGAAGATGCTCCGTCGCGATCTCGTCAGAGGAATCAACCTGGCACATGACACGCTGGAAGCCAGTTATCAATCGGGAGCCCAGGACGAGCAGCCTGCAGTTCAAAGCGATCAGGTCGATCTGCAACTGGCTGAGAATTATCTGCGTTTCTCTGAAATCACCACAGCAGAACAGACTCTCGTGAAGGCACTCAAGCAGTCATCCGCTTATCCCGGCTCAGCAGGCAAGCGACACTATCTGCTGGCAAAAATCTATCTCGCGGAAGGTCGTAAACAGGAAGCCAAACAGCAGTTAAACCATGCCATCGCCTCAGGAGAAGCAGAAGCTTCTCAGACTTTGCACATGCTCCAACTGGAAGAAGTGATCGAGCGCCTGCTAAAAATTCCCCAAATAACAGATGATGCAAAACAGGAACATCTCAGCTCGGAATCTCTACAGGACGTATTGACACTGGTCAGCTGGTACGAGGAATCGGGCGTTCCCGGCAAAGCACTCAGTCTGCTGGAACGGGCAAATGTCTTGATTCCGAACCAGCCAGAGATACTCAGGTTACTCATCCAGAGTCAATTGTTTTATGCGCAAACCTCAGATGCGGAAAAAACACTGATACAGTTGAATAAACTGACACCTGCCAGTCAGTATCTGGAAGAAATCAAGCAGCATATCGAATCGCTGCGCAGGCTTCCCCGTTTCTAAAACGCAACCATCAATATTCTGAAGTGCGTTTTTATTAACTCAATCAGGCACTCAGCCACACAGGGTGTAGAATTACGTAGTTTACAGATTGTTGCGGGCCAGTAACGGGGGGACGTTCGATGGAACTCTGGATCGATGGCTGGATGGATTATCTGCTGAATGCCTGGCAGAACGCAACAGCGACTGATTATCTACTGTTGATGAGCTGTGTGATTGTCATCGGGGGAATCTTGAATCTCCACCGCAGCAGCGCAAGATAATCAATTCTCGTCTATTAATTCCACACACCACTCTTCTCCGGCATACGCCACAATGTCTCCGGGGGAGAGTTGTTTGCGTCGTCGTGTTTCAACCACGCCGTTTACAGTGACTTCTCCTCCCTGGATGACCACTTTGGCATGCCCACCAGTTCCCACTGCCGCCTGAAATTTTAAAAACTGATCCAATCGAATCGGTGGCCGATCTTCTGATACCATATCGTTATTGTTTCTTATGAGAGGGTTGCTGTTTCGTTTTTTTCTGCTTCGGCTGCCAGTCCTGTTTCAATTTCTCAAGTTCCTCTGAGGTGGGTGCTTTAAAACCAGCATCCTGTGGAGTATTTGATACCAGCGGACTTGTATCGCCTGTTTTTTTCTGCCAGTCTTTCAGCGCCATCCATAAACGATCTGAATGAGGCTGACAGGCAGACTGCCCAGATAAATCTTTCATTTCCTGAGGGTCATTCTGTAGATCAAACAGCTGTGACTTATTGATTTGCGGATAGGTAATCAGTTTCCAGCGCTCATCGCGGACTGAGCGTTGCACATCTTTATAAGCGGTAAACAGAGTCTCCCTGATTTGAGTTTTCTTGCCTTCGATCACAGGCCACATGCTGACCGCATCCAGTCCCTGCGGAATGTCAGTTCCGACCATTTCACAAACCGTGGGAAAGATATCATACAGGTAAACCAGCGCGTCACTCCGACCATGGGGAATCCCCGGTCCCGAAAATATCAGAGGCGACTTCATGCTATGTTCATACAGACTCTGTTTACCCATCAAACCATGACTGCCAACGGCCAGCCCGTGATCGGAAGAAAATATGATGATCGTATTTTCATAGTCACCTTTGTCTTTCAAGGCTTTTAATAGTCGACCAATATGACGATCCAGTCCTGTAATATCTGCATAATAATCGTGGAGGTGTTTTCGAATTTCTGCTTTGCTCCGAGGGAAGCCCGCCAGCAGCTCATCGCGCACCACCTGCTCTCCGTTATTAAAGGGATGCAGAGGCAGATAATTGGGGGGTAAGGGAATCTCCTCGCGTTGATACAGATCCCTATATTCCTGATCGGCAACCCGCGGATCGTGTGGACAGGCAAACGCCAGGTACATGAAAAAGGGCTGGTCGTTCTTTTTCTGCAGAAACTCAATCGCGTTATCGACAATTTCTTTACCAGGCTGCCCCAGCAGACGGGCCTGGGAATCATTCAGGTATTTCGAATGGTCAAACCGTTTATGGATTTCCGCTGCCGTATTCCCTTTTTTACCATGATGGTAGGTGTAGTAACCGGCGGTTTTCATGGAATCGGGAAAATTCGGTTTTTCAGCGGAAGCGTAGCGGCCGGTCCAGCGAAAGTAGGTTCGACCGCTGAGCAGCATATTTCGACTGCAGACACAGACTGCGCCGGAATTACTTCCCAGACAATAAGCATTGTTAAAGACAAAACCACTATGAACCAGCTCATCCAGATTGGGGGTCTTGATCAGGGGGTTCCCCAAGGCATGGATCGTGTCAGCGCGTTGATCATCGGTAAATAGAAACAGGATATTGGGGCTTTGCTTCTCCGCAGCAGACAGGGTTTGGCCTGGCAAAACCAGAAAACAAAGTACGAAAAATAATCCATAAATTTCTCTGCGCAGAAAAATCATGATTGCCTCCAAGATTGAGCGTCAATTTGGTATCCTGACAGTCAATTATTGACGACCGAATACAATCTGTTCAATATATAGCAAGGAACACCCAAATGCCAGAAGCAGCACCTCCCGCCGTCTATGATCCTGTCAGCATGATCAAGCCAAGAAGAAAAATCACCGGGATCTCTGCAGTCCTGCTCCCCTATCTGGAATCAGGTGAAATCGACCGCGATTCCCTTTCTGCTCATATTTCGAGAACTGCCGAGGTCGGGATCACTCCCGCTGTGAATATGGATACCGGTTATGTCAACCTGATTGATGAACCGACCTTTATTGAAGTCCTGAAAGTGACACAGCAGACTCTGAATGGCGGTTCTTTTGTCGCAGGAGCCTTTGTTTCCGATCAACCAGGGGCTGAATTTGACGCGGCAGGTTACCAGAGAAAAATTGATCTGATTCAGTCCCATGGTGGTATTCCGGTCATCTTCCAGTCCTTTGGGCTGGTAGAGCAGTCTCCGGATCAGATCGTCGCCGCGTACCAGACGATCGCCGCGAACTCTGACCGCTTTATCGGCTTTGAATTAACGCGGGACCTGGCACCGTTCGGCTCCGTTTACGATCTGGCTACCTACGAAGCACTCATGGAAATTCCGCAATGTATAGGAGCCAAGCATTCCTCTTTTCATCGGGAACCCGAATGGGAACGCCTGCAGTTGCGCGATGCAAAACGTCCTGATTTCAAAGTTTTTACAGGCAACGACTTTGGCATTGATATGATCCAGTATGGCAGCGATTACCTGCTTGGATTGAGTACCTTTGCCCCCGATCTGTTTGCCAGACGCGATGCCCTGTGGGCGGCCGGTGACCCGGCTTTTTATGAATTGAATGATCAACTGCAATACCTGGGTTATTTCACCTTCAGGAGTCCTTCTCCTGCTTACAAGCACTCGGCAGCACAGTTCCTGCATTTGCGGGGCTGGATTAAAACGAACAAAACCCACCCAAACAGTCCCAGCAGACCCGAAAGTGACATCGAAGTATTACGTGAACTGGGACAGCGACTCAATGTCATCAATTAATCGAAAACTCCCCACTACTGAACCAGTAATGGGGAGTTTTTTTGTTTTCAAAATTTGAACCGGATCACGAATCAGCCAGGGGCTCTTTCTTTTCGGTGATCACCGGGAGTTCCTGTGATTTTTCAGCATTGATTTGAGTATATTCCTGCCATTTTTCTGGAAGATTGTCCTCATGAAAAATCGCCTCAACCGGGCATTCAGGCACGCAGGCTTCACAATCGATGCACTCATCGGGATTGATGTATACCATTGATTCCCCTTCGTAGAAACATTCTACGGGGCAAACCACGACACAATCTGTATATTTGCAATTGAAGCAAGCCTCTGTAACCACGTGTGCCATGAGTTTTCCTTTCTGGACTTTGCTCTGAATGATTAGGCAATAAACTGTTCGAAGCCTTCTCAGAGATTATAGGCTTCTGCTATCAAAAAACTACCAGTTCTGCTGAAACAGCTTTATTCAGGGATCAGCGAGACAGGTATTTAGTGTTATATAGTCGATTTGGGAATCTGGTTTCAACCTCGAACTCTCGTTTCATCGTAGATCCCGCAAAAACACGTGTCAAGACAGCAAAAATCGCTGTAAATCCTGGGTATGCTACTACTATCGGCAATCCTCAGACCAATCATTGGCTGATTGCCGAATTCACTGCCTGAGCCCGTTTTCAGTCCCTGGAATGCCCCCGGAGCAGTCGCTTTTGTTTTCAGTTCGACACATATTGACACAAACCGGTTCTCGACATAATCTACCAACGAAATTTCGATTTGCTATTGAGAATTCCAGGATGGAAACCCCCTCAAGACAGTCGATCTCTCATTGTCTAACCCGATAATTTGGTGTACCAAATCTCTCAAAACTACCAATTTTACCGGTTTTTGTGCACGGAACCCCCCGGATTCCCATAGCGAATGGAGTCGCTGAATGACAAACAATACCCCCACCCCAGTCCCCTTCATCAATCTTGTCGCACAATATCAGAGAATCAAATCGGAGGTTCAGGAAGCCGTCCTGAAAGTCTTCGATGATCAGGCTTTCGTACTGGGTGACGAAGTTGCCGAGTTTGAGTCCGATATTGCAGAATATTGTGATTCCCGAAATGCCATCGGGGTCGCCTCGGGAACCGATGCGTTACTGCTGGCACTGATGGCTTTGGAAATCGGCCCTGGTGATGAGGTCATTACCAGCCCCTTTACATTTTTTGCCACGGGCAGTTGTATTGCCCGCGTCGGTGCCACACCGGTGTTTGCAGATATTGATCCTGTCAGCTTCAATCTGTGTCCGGAATCGATTGAAAGTAAAATCACCGAGCGGACGAAAGCCATTATGCCGGTCCATATTTTCGGGCAATGCGCCGATATGGAGCCCATCTGGAGAAACGCCGTTCGCAATGGAATTCCTGTCATCGAGGATGCTGCTCAAGCGATTGGCGCTGAATACCGTGGTCGACGCGCTGGTGTTCTTGGTACCGTGGGCTGCTTCAGTTTCTTCCCCACTAAAAACCTGGGGGGAGCCGGCGATGGTGGTTTAGTAACAACTGACGATCCGGATCTGGCAACACGTATCAGACGCTTGCGGGTACATGGCGACCTGGGTGGTTACCAGCATGCCGAAATTGGAATTAACAGCCGCCTGGATGCATTGCAGGCTGCGGTTCTGCGTGTCAAACTGCGTCACCTTGATAAGTGGACGAAGGAACGTCAGGAAAACGCCAGACGCTACAATGCCTTATTTCGACATTACCAGCTGCTGGACTGTATCGAACCTCCCACAGTTCTCCCTGATCGACGCCACGTATACAACCAGTACAGCGTGCGTGTGAAAGGGGGACAACGGGATAAAGTACTCCAGGATCTGCGTGAAAAGCATATTGGTTGTGCGATTTATTACCCTCGCCCACTTCATTTGCAGCAATGTTTTGAATATCTCGGCTGCAAGCCCGGAGATCTGCCTCAGACCGAACTGGTCACCAGTGAATGTCTGGCTCTGCCGATTTTCTCGGAATTGACGGAAGTTCAACAGGAAACGGTCGTTCGTGGAATCGCCGTAAGCCTGGGCCGACTTTCTTCACAACAATTCCCTACACTTTATTCAGAAACTCCGCGCGTTTCCAAAGCGGCCTGAAAAAAGAACCCTGCCTCATACTTGATCTCACTGATTTCACACCGAAGTCAGTGAGATTTTTTTATGGCTGCCCGCAATCTGAAGTGAACGCTCCCCCGTCGCAACAGGCACCAGACTCAACCTATTTTACACAATCGGAAAGCCAGTCGTTGTACCACTCGAAAAATCATTAAAAATGGTCGGTAAATCCCACTGGTGCGCTAATCGTCGTGTAGATTTAAGGAGATGAAATTAATTTCCTGCATTGATGTGCAAAGCATCCGCGACATTTACCAAACTCCTGCCATAATACTGACACTGATCGGCAGTTAAGGAGATCATATGCCGACTCTATTTCGAAGCATAACAATTCGATTGCTGATGGCCTTGATTCTCAGCGGCCCCGCTCTGGTTCTGTTACATGCCGAGGAAACCCGAAAAGAACCTGACCCGACTGCCAGTAAGACAGCCATTGCGCTCAATTACTGCCGTGCCTCTTTCTATCGCATCAAGAAATCGGGCACCAAAGAAGTCATGTATGAAGAGCGGGAAAAGATTCTGAACAATTTGAATCTGAACGGAATTGGAGACGAAAAAGTCGTCCAACTCTACTCTGCCGTTCTGGACGAAATTGGTCAGGTCCAGATTGCAGAACAGGAACGGGAATACTTCAAAAATAAGCACAAGTATCACGCCCGCCAGAAAGTCGCCACCAATGCCCTGGCTTTGACAACCGATGTGTTGACGATGCAATTCGGCAGCGCGATCCGAAATGGAGCCAACAGCTGGTGGGATTATCGCAATGTGGAAGCCCAGAAAGACCTGGATGTCTGGAAAGTAGACAAACAACGTATGGAAGCGGTCATTTCCCGCTCCACCCTGTTTCTGGATACGTTCTGGAAACTGGCACAGGAAAAAAACATCCCCGATGACTGGTTGATTCGAGACGACGATCTGGAGACTCTGGACCAGGCAATGCAGGAACAGAACCCGCGTGTTCGTCTGCGAATTTTAAAGCGCCTGGAACGCTTCATGAGTCATTATCCACCCTACTGGTATTACGTGGCGCGCACCCAGCAGGCTCAGGGACAGCTCTTTGCCGCCTCTCATACTTATACCGAACTCGCAAATCTGGGTGACGGATATTTTCGTCGTGATGATATGCTGGCGTCGGGAACAGCGAATCTCGCCGGAATCCGTGATTACCTGGGACAACCGGATGCAGCCAAAATGGCGCTCAAATCGCAGACCTACTCCAGCGATGTCTGGGAAGCGAACCTGCTCTGCTCTCGGATTCTGCAGAAGTACCAGCAACATGACGAAGCAGAAGAGGCCATTCTGCGTAACCTGGATGTGGACTTGGAGACAAACCAGAGTTCAGTCGCGTTACTCTCTCTGTATTATGCCACGAATGACAAAACGAAAATGATGGCACAATTGAATCAGCCCAAAATCGTACAGGCTGTTCCTGTACCCACATTGATCCAATGTGCCATGTTCCTGGGAGCCGAGAGAATGCCCCCGGTGGCAGCGTCTCAAATCGCATCTTCTCTGTACGTTTACCCTCAACTCCATTTCGGAGCAGATGACCTTGTGATTGCTTCAACAGGGAACTGGCATTTGCATATGTCGAATGCAGAATTAGTAATGGCAAATAAAACCTATACCCGTCCGCGAATGGCAGCCGGAAATAATGAAGTTCAAGCACGGTTTGAGCGCGTGGCGGAGTTTGGAAACCCTTTTGGAAATACAAACGTGGCCTATTCCCAGCCTAAGCTGCGTTTGAAATATCCCGATGGATCCAGCCTGGAACTCATGCTCTCTTCCGCACCACACGACCGAAATCAGCCGGACTCCGGAAATCTGATCAGTGCCCTGAAAGCGCCTCCCGGACAGCACTATCGCATCGTGGGTGCAGAAATCCAGGGACAGAAGATCGCGTTTAACGGGAATGCCATAGAAGATGATGGGCGACGAATTGTGCGGCAGACTCCTGCTCGCCCTCCTGAAACACCACAGTTATCAGAAAGCAGTCCTCAACCACAACTCATTTCAGAACAACAGCCGTTACAGGCACAGTCCGCACCGAAACTGCCCACACTGGCAATCCCGGACCTGTCTACACCTGACTTGCCAGCAATGCCGAGCTCTCCTCCCCCGATTCCTGCACTCTCGTTCGATCTGGAAACCGACGACAAACCAATGAGCCCACAAAAGAAAAAAGGGACTGTGGTCAGCTTTCCTGCTCCTCCCGAAGAGACGGATGTACCGTAAAACAACCTGGCTGATCACGTTCGCTCTGTCGGAATCAGAAAAGTACGCACGGAAATAGTAGTCATCTGGTCTGGCCTCGAGTATGATAACCACAGAGACCTGTGAGCCTGAACAAGATTTCGGGCTTTTTTATTCCGACTCGGAATGATTTGCAAAACCTGTTCGCCGCGATTTGGATTGACTGCGAACCCCACGTTTTTGAGCTTCATAATGCTGCCTTCTGAAAATGAGATTCCACAGACTTCTGCATCAGAAGCCTCAATGCTCCCTCTGATTACCGATTTAACCCGGGATCAGCTCGCGGAATGGTGTATTGAGCATGGATCTTCCTCGTATCGCGCAGACCAGATCCGTCGTTGGATCTTCACTAAACGCGTGAATGACTTTGATGCAATGCACGATATTTCCAAGAAGTTTCGTGATCTACTCAAAGAAAACTATCGGCTCTTCTCGACCCGTATTGTGAAACATCAGACCTCCCGAGATCGTACGGAAAAGCTCCTGCTCGAACTGCATGACGGACATCACGTCGAATGTGTTCTGATGCGTGAACCAAAACGAAATACGGTTTGCATCAGTACCCAGGTGGGCTGTGCCATGGGCTGCGTCTTCTGTGCCAGCGGGCTGCTGGGCTTAACCCGAAATCTGACGATGGGTGAAATCCTGGAACAGATTTTAAGACTGGATCGGGTAATCGGGGAAGAAGAACGCATTTCAAATATCGTCGTCATGGGAATCGGTGAACCGCTGGCGAACCTGTCAGCCCTGATCCCCGCGCTTGATACTTTGAATCATAAAGGCGGAATGGGCATCGGAGCCCGTAAAATTACGGTCTCAACAGTAGGCCTGCCCGTCAAAATCCGCGAACTGGCAGACGTCAACAAATCTTACATCCTCGCCGTTTCGCTGCACGCCCCCAATGACACACTGCGAGATCAGATTGTTCCCACTAACAACAAAATCGGTATTCAAAAGATTCTTGATGCCACCGACTATTATTATGTGACGACCGGCAGACGTGTTACTTTTGAATATATTCTGCTGGCAGGAGTTAACGACAGTCCCGCTCAGGCACATGAACTGGCCTGCCTGCTGAAACATCGCAATGCCCATGTGAATCTGATCCCCGCCAATGGAGTTCAGGAGACAGGGTATCAGACCCCGACAACGGAAGCCGTGGACCGTTTTTTCATGACACTCGCGAAAGGGGGCGTCAATGTAACGGTTCGGAAACGCAAGGGCGATGATATCGATGCTGCCTGCGGACAACTGAGGCTGAATCGTGAAAAAGAAAAAGACCTGGTACAGATACAGTAACGACTGAGCCTATTCCAGATCAAAGTCTTTGGGATCAAAGTTGACCAGAACATCATCCCTGAAGATCAGGTAGACACTGCGACCACTTTCGTCGGGTCCCCAGCGATATGCTTCGTCTGATGTGCGAAACGTTCCGCCAGTAGCTTTAAGCCACTTGGAAGCTTCCTGAAATTCCCCTTCTTCGCCGATCTCTTTTTCCACGCTGTTCCGGGACATACCCGAGTACAGACGGTTCTTGAGAATCCAGTTCAAAGCTTTGGGATCTCGCTTTGTTTGAAACCGTGTACGGTATTCTTCTGCCCGATTGATCCGTTTTTCCGCCTGGTGGGTCGCGGGCATCGTTTCAGAATCCCACTCCGGCAGCGTTTCACAACCAGAGCCTGCAAGAAAAATTGCGATACTGCATACCATCCACGGCGCCACACATCGAAGGTTGGCCATGATCATATCCACCTGATAGAAGGAAAAATTGTCGAAGGCAATTCACTGCCGCGATGTGATCGCCACGGCAGATGATTGAGAGAAAGGAACCGGGAGACAGAACGCCCCCCTGAGAAACAGACGTTTTCTAACAGAACTGCGGATTTCTGCCAAGATCAATATCTATTTCGATACGGCAGACATAAGACTTTCCCCATATGCTACTTAGCGATATTTCGTTGCTTCAGGAATGAAATCCGCTGTCTGGCTGGGTTGCCAGAATCTGCTGGCACGTCTATTCTGAAATTGTCTGGATTTTGTGAAAATTGCGACTCCCCCATCCCATGAAGGATTGATCAATATGAAAATGTTTTGCGCAGGACAATGGCAGGAAACCTCTCAAACAATCAACGTGATCAACCCCTTTGACCAGTCGGTGATTGACACGATCCCGAGGGGAAGCGGCGCTGATGTGTTGAAAGCGGTTTCGGTCCTGGAACAGGGAGCCCGCATCATGAAATCCATGACCGCATATGATCGCAGCCAGATTCTGCAGAAAGCGTCTGAATTGATGCTGGAGCGGAAAGATGATTTCGCACGGACCATCAGTCTCGAGGAAGGTAAAATTCTGGCCGAGAGCCAGGTCGAAGCAATTCGCAGCGCGGAAGTGATTCGTCTTTCAGGAGAAGAAGCCCGCCGCATGACGGGGGAAATGATTCCCCTTGAAGGGAACGCCGGAGGACAGAACAAGCTCGGATTTACTCTACGTGTCCCCTGTGGAATTGTCGCTGCCATTACTCCTTTCAATTTCCCTTTAAATCTCGTCTGCCACAAAGTGGGCCCTGCCATTGCCGCGGGGAACGCCATTCTCATCAAGCCGGCCAGCGACACTCCCTTGTCGGCCCTCAAGTTGACAGAGCTGCTACTGGAAGCCGGTTTGCCTAAAGAAGCAATCGCCTGTATTACCGGCCCGGGTGGGGAAATTGGTCGCGCCATTTGTACGGATTCCCGAATTCGCAAAATCAGCTTTACAGGCAGTTATGAGGTGGGAACGAAAATTTGCGAAATGGCAGGATTGAAGAAAGTCACCATGGAACTCGGCAGCAACAGCCCGGTGATTATCATGGATGATGCCGACCTGGAAAAGGCGGCGACCGCAGTCAGTATGGCCGGGTATGCCAACGCCGGCCAGGTCTGCATCTCTGCCCAGCGCATCCTGACCTCTTCTGCGATCAAGTCGGATTTTGTAGATCTGTTGAAATCAAAAGTCGATGTCCTGCACACCGGTAACCAGTTGGAAGAGTCAACAAAAATCGGCCCCATGGTTCGTGAAACAGATGCCACCCGTGTCGAACAATGGGTCAATGAAGCAATCAGTCAGGGAGCGCGGCTGGTCACAGGGGGAACACGCCAGGGGTCCATCTATGCCCCGACGATTCTGGACAATACCAGCCCGGAGATGCAGGTCGAAAAAGATGAAATCTTCGGCCCGGCAGTAGCGCTGTCTTACTTTGATGATATCGAGCATGCGATTCAAATGGCCAACAATACGACCTACGGGCTGGCAGCCGGGATCTTTACACAGGATATTGATCGGGCCATGAAATTTGCCCGGGAAGTGGAAAGCGGAAATCTGCACATCAACTGGTCCAGCCAGTGGCGGGCTGATGCCATGCCCTACGGAGGATTAAAACACAGCGGCACAGGCAAAGAAGGCCCTAAATATGCCATTCAGGAAATGAGCGAAGAAAAGATGGTGGTCATGCACCTGACAAACTGATCGGCTTATTGCATGAACGCAGACAGCATTCTGCTGCATGACCAGAGTTACTTGATAAGATAACGTTCGAGGGTTTTGCCATCCCGATATTTTCCTGACTGTTTGGCCTGAAACAGCTCATTGGTATGCACGTCGATCGCGGTCAGATAGTTTCCCCGATAAGCAGCGGTATCCAGACAGGCCCAGCCATCAAATACCAGTGGTTTTCCTGATTTCTGTGCTGTATGCCCGCAGATGATGCGACGCCCGGAAGGATCCGGTTCTTCTTCACCTGTGATCCGGTCCCAGCGGAGTTCCTGTTTTGTCAGGTCTTCCAGGGGAGTGCCGGGAACAGCCGTTGCATGGACAAAAATGTCCGTGTCCGTCTCGTAATAATCCAGGGCAGTTGCCATAAAAATACGATGCTCTTCAGGGATGAGATCGTAGCGTCCCCCGTAGGAGTTGATTGCTTCTTTACCGCCATGCTGCAGCCAGATTGATTCCCAGTGCCCCCCCTGCAGGCCATCCAGCATCATCTCTTCATGATTGCCTTTGATCATAATCAGCTTGCAGGTGGCTTTGAGATCCAGCAAAATCTCAATCACATGTTTGGTACCAGGTCCCCGGTCAACCGCATCGCCCAGGCAAATAAACGTATCCTCCCGGGTTAATTCGAGGTGATATAAAATCATCCCCAGCGCAACATCACAACCGTGAATATCACCGATTGCGATGGTCCGTCCTTTCTGTGTCGTTTGATCCATCATGCGACCACATGTGTTAAAGTTGGCCCGAATCATTTCTCATTGCAGATGATAGCAATCTACGTATGAGATCCAATACAGGTTGACGAGCGTCTGTAACCAGTTCTATCAGGATTTGTCAGATTGACTGGGGGGCATAATCCGGGTTGGCTTGGAGCTGGGCTCCCCTTTCAATAACTGTTGACGTGCCTGGGTCTGCTGAGCCAGCCCATGGATCCTGATGAAACCCAGTGCGGTTTCATGAGGGAACTGGTCACCCTCTTCGTAGGTTGCCAGCTCAGGACTGTAAAGACTGTGCTCACTTTTCAAACCGGTCACTGTATGATTTCCTTTATACAGCGAAACCCGCACGGTGCCTGAGACAAACCGCTGATTCTTTTCGACAAAGCCCATCAGGTCCTGGTGGAAGGAACTATACCACAGGCCATCATAAATGATGTCGCTGCAGGTCTGGCTGACATAAGTCTTAAACCGCAGAGCCTGCCTGCTCAGTGTGAGGTATTCCAGTTCACGGTGGGCATTATGCAGAATCACAGCAGCAGGCGCTTCATAAATTTCGCGGCTTTTGATCCCTACCAGACGGTTCTCAACATGATCGATGCGACCGACGCCGTTTTCGCCACCGATCTTATTCAGGTGCAGAATCAGATCAGCGCCGTCCATCTCTTTTCCATCGATGGCAATTGGCCGTCCCTGCTCAAATTCGATTGTGACTTCCACGGGCTGGTTGGGAGCATCCTGGGGAGAAACCGTCCACTTATAGGCTTCTTTAGGCGGGGCGACCCAGGGATCTTCCAGGACACCTGCTTCTACAGATCGTCCCCATAAGTTCTGGTCGATGCTGAAAATGCTTTCCTTCGTGGCTTCCACTTCGATGCCATGCTCTTTGGCGTACTGTAATTCTTCAGTACGTGTCCATTTCCATTCACGCACCGGTGCAATAATTTTCAAATGGGGCGCCAGTGTCTGAAACGATACATCAAATCGAACCTGGTCATTTCCTTTGCCGGTACAGCCGTGTGCTACTGCCGTCGCACCGTGCTCCTTGGCGACTTCCACCATACGATGAGCAATCAGAGGACGTCCCAGCGCCGTTGCCAGCGGGTATTTTCCTTCATACATTGTCCCCGTCATCAGAGAAGGCCAGACAAAGAAGTCCACAAACATGTTTTTTGTGTCTTCAATGACGGCTTCAACAGCACCGGTTTTGATCGCTTTTTCCTTGATTCCATCCACATCGCGACCCTGGCCGAGATCACAGGTATAAGTGATCACGTCCATGTTGTATTTTTCATTGATCCACTTGACGGCGACTGAAGTATCCAGGCCACCACTGTATGCCAAAACTACTTTTTCTC
This sequence comes from Gimesia sp., assembly GCA_002706765.1. Lineage (GTDB taxonomy): Bacteria > Planctomycetota > Planctomycetia > Planctomycetales > Planctomycetaceae > Gimesia. The sequence goes on along the minus strand of PAJV01000024.1, from coordinate 171,180 downwards.
TTGCCACGAAACTCTACCAATCTTCTGGAAATGAAGGAGTAAACAATGATTTGACGGAACTCGGGATTGATGCAAATGGTACTAATATCAGTTGCTGTCCGCAATGCGCACATTCTAACATTCTGACGCCGGACTGTTGAAACCCGGACGAAAAACCACCCGGACCGCCATAAACTCTTCGCGAGCCGGAGCCGCCTGGACCATCAAGAATACGAAAAGCACCCGACAGTCTCCTGTCGGGTGCTTTCAATCTATTATAAAACGGGACGAAATCTGAGCTTAGTGCAGATCGTCGTCGCCATGGTCATCCTTGCCCTTTTCAGCGATCAGGGCATCGCTGGTCAGCAGCAGGGTCGAAACACTGGCCGAATTCTGCAAAGCAGACCGTGTCACACGGGTCGGGTCAATGATTCCGCTTTTGACCAGATCTTCGTACTTGGAAGTTGCGGCATTGTAGCCCATGTTTCCTTCCAGTTCCGAAACCTTTTCGCAGACGACACTGCCATCATCGCCGGCATTATTGGCAATGGATGTCAGAGGTGAACGACAGGCTCGCAGAATGATCTCGTATCCCACTTTTTCTTCCTGAGAAAGACCGGTAGGCTTGCAGGCAGCAGAACATCGCAGTAAGGCCACACCACCGCCGGGCAGGATGCCTTCAGCAACAGCAGCACGGACAGCATGCAGAGCATCTTCCACGCGGGCTTTCTTTTCTTTCATTTCACTTTCAGTAGCAGCACCCACATTGATCTGGGCTACACCACCGGAAAGCTTCGCGATCCGTTCTTCCAGCTTTTCTTTGTCGTAATCGCTGGTTGAATTTTCGAGTTCACGACGGATCTGTTCAATTCGGGATTTGATTTCGCCCGGCTTTCCGCCACCTTCGATGATCGTGGCGTTGTCTTTATCAACGGAGACCTTCTTAGCGGTTCCCAGATCAGATAACTGCAGGTTTTCCAGTTGAATCCCCAGATCTTCAAAGATCGCCTGGCCGCCCACCATGATGGCGATATCCTGCAACATTGCTTTACGGCGATCGCCATAACCAGGTGCCTTCACGGCACAGCAACGGAAAGTACCACGCAGCTTGTTGATCACAAGCGTCGACAGTGCTTCGCCTTCGATGTCTTCAGCAATGATCAGCAGTGGTTTACCGGCATTAACGACTTTTTCCAGCACGGGAACCAGGTCTTTAATGTTCGAAATCTTCTTTTCGTGGACCAGAACGTAAGCATCTTCCAGATCGCAGGACATGCTCTGAGGATCGGTAACGAAGTAAGGCGACAGATAGCCGCGATCAAACTGCATCCCTTCAACGACTTCAAAGCTGGTCTGCAGGCTCTGGCCTTCTTCAACGGTAATCACGCCGTCTTTTCCAACCTGTTCCATGGCATCGGCAAGAATTTTGCCGATTTCTTCATCACCATTGGAGGCGACTTTACCAACCTGAGAAATCGCTTTTTTGTTCTTGCATTCGATCGACATCTTGTGGAGCTTGTCCACAATGTCTTCGACGGCCTTATCCATGCCGCGTTTCATGGCAATCGGGCTGACACCGGCCACGACCGATTTCAGACCTTCGTTGTAAATAGCTTCTGCCATAATGGTGGCAGTGGTGGTTCCATCGCCGGCAATGTCAGAAGTTTTGCTGGCAACTTCACGCACCATACGGGCTCCCATGTCTTCGAACTTGTCAGGCAGTTCGATTTCACGGGCGACAGATACACCGTCTTTCGTTACGGTAGGGGAACCAAAGCTTTTTTCAAGAATAACGTTACGCCCTTTGGGACCCAGCGTGACTCGAACTGCTCGCGCCAGCTTACTGATGCCGCGCCGCATCGCTTCTTGAGCTTCCTGATCGAAGGCAATCATCTTTGCCATTTCACTATCTCTCCATGTACGCAGTATGAAATTTGAAAGGAAGAGTAACCAGCTCACCTGAATCGGGAGCGATTACCGCTAATAACTAAAACAGGGGCAGCTTAGTAAGTTGCCAAAATGTCACTTTCGCGGAGCAACAGATACTCTTCTCCGCCAATTTTGATTTCGTCCCCACCATAAGGACTGAAAATGACACGGTCCCCTTCCTTGACGGTTAATGGAAGTTTTGTTCCATCAGATTTGACGTGTCCATCTCCCACGGCGACCACTTCACCACGTTGTGGCTTATCCTGTGCACTGTCAGGAAGAACAATCCCCCCTGCTGTGGTTGACTCTGCAACTTCTCTTTTCAGAACGACTTTGTCACCAAGAGGGACAATCCGGGCGCCTTTACTTGCTTTGGCAGCCTTCTTCGCCATTGGGATCTCCTAGATTTTAATTTTGACTCGAATGTCTTCACATCGGATATATTTATGATCTGTGGTGGCGGTTTTGCCATCCCACAACAACACATGGCCAACTCATATCTGCAGGTGCAGACAGGAGTGTCCTAATCCTAGCTGCGAAAGCCGTGCCTATTTAGAGAATAATCCATAAGACTCTTAATGACAGGCGGTTACAATTTTTGCAACCAAATCCTGCCCTCTGAGAATCCTGCCGGACAGTCTATTACACCCGAATTCCTGCTGCCATTATGGCAGCAGGCTCGGTATCTGGATCTTCATTGAGATGACTGACTACATGATCTAACAATCCATTATTGAACATGCCCATGAGAGTTCGGGCTATCTCAGGCAACCTGTCATTTCCCGCCTGATTAGCCATGAGCCCTGAAAACTAAGAAACTGGCATTTTTCCAAACAGTTTCGATATTATTTATTTTACAATTGACACAATCGGCAAAACAGGTAATATCGATAAAGCTACTAAAAAGTTTTTGCCTGGATCTCTCCTTCAGGTGAGAGGGATCCTCGCCCTCAAATGCACTCATCTCACACACACTCTCTCTCGTTTCAGATTTCTACAATCACCAGAATTAGAAATACGAGAGGAGTTTGCAGTGTCAGATTCATTGCCCCCTACATCGAGAACAGCAGCATCGGACATTTTGATGCAACTGACTCAACGCGCCCGACTGCTGGTATCAAAGGGAAAACCTCAGGAAGCCCGAGCCCTTTTTTTCTCGAACGAGTACAAAGCATCCCGCTGGGAACGCAGCCTGTATCTGGGACAATTCCTGCTGGAAACAGGCTCCCACGTGGAATCGATTGAAGAATTCTCGATTGTACTTGATGAAGCACAACAGCAGGGGAACAATCGGTTGAGATCCGTCGCCTGCCATAACCTGGCAGTCGCGTATCGTAACCTGAGTTTCTTTGAGTTAGCCGCACAATTTCAGCAATACTCCATTGCCTGGGGCGATCTACGTTCAACAAATCATCAAAGCCTGCATGCAGAGCTGGAACACCTTTCGGACGACTCGGCCTGTGATCTGACAGGTCGCGCCAATGACGCGATTCAGCAGGAAGATTACGCTCTGGCCGAACAACTACTGAACATATCACTTTCACGCGAGATCCTGTATGGCGATGCGGACTCCCAGGCAGCGGACTGGGGAAACCTGGGCATCGTTAAAGGCCTTCAGGGAAATCCTGTTTCTGCAATTTCCTGCCTCAGAAAAGCATACGTGCTCCACAGACAGACAGATAATCTCACCCAGATGGGTCAGGATCTGGTCCATCTGGGTGAATTATTCTGGATTGCCGGCCGCTTCTGTCGGGCAACGCGTTGCCTGGATCGAGCCCTGGCGTTTTTCAGCAGGAGCCGCCGATTGTCTCTGGAACAGAAGACGCGTTCTCGATTGTTCGAAATGCAGAGGCTGCTGAAGGTAAAACAATACGATCCCTTGTTGAATTAAACTCGAACGGATTCCCGACGATAAATCATCAGCATTTGAAATTCAGTCACTGTCCACTTGCGAAATGCCCCTTGCTCTGCTGATAATTGGAAAACAAAGAGTCGGCCAGACTTAGTAACATCCCCAGATCCGAAACCGGATAAAAAAACCTTTCAGGGGCAGGTCGACTGGAATTGATTTCGAGGATTCTCACCAGACATCTCAAAGGTCTTACATGCCTATCAAGGTTCGCTGCAAAGAATGTAACACTACCTTTTCCGTCAGAGACGAAGCTGAAGGTAAACGAGTACGTTGTAAAGAATGCGGCGCGCCCGTCAAAGTCACAGCGGCAAAGACAAACAAGACACGCAGCAGTTCCAGCAAACCCGCTGATACCGATGATTTTCTGGCCACCCTGGATATTGATAAGATCGAAGATAAGGCAGCGAAAATCTGCCCCCGCTGTGGGTATGATGTCGGGGAAGAAGATATTGAATGTGCTAACTGCGGAGTTGATCTCAGCACAGGACGCATGAGTGAGGCGACGCGTCGGAAACGCAGGCGCAAAGGTCCTGCCATTGAAGACTTTTATTCAAAATCCTGGGGTGATGCTTCTAAATTTCTGGGAAATCATAAAGGACTGGCAGTCAAGACTTTCATTTACTCTGCCATCGCAAGTACGTTGTTTTACTGTTCAGTCTTTATGATGATGTGGTGTCACCGAACTCCTCCCCGCGCATTCTGGGGATTCATCGCCTTCGTCTCAATCATGGCAATTCCCGGCTGGATCTGGTTTATTCAGACAGAAGTTGTCCGGTATGCATTGCAGAAAAAAGACAAATTGAAACGAATCAATTTCGACTTTTTCCTGTGTTCTGCACTGGGAATCAAATTCATTTTCTGGATCATCCTGTTCAGTTTACCTGCCCAGGCCATCTTGGGTTCCATGGGTTTTTATCTCATCTCAAATGGTTCAGTTCCCACCGGCGCTATTCTCATTGCCATCGGATTCATCCCGACTTTCCTGATGTTCCCGCTGGCGATCCCCCATATGACAGTGGTTGACTCCACCCCCGGCTGGCTGATGCACAAACTGGTAAAAACATTTCTGAAATTGTTCAAGCCTGCGTTCTTCTGGTGCTTTGTGTTTATCGTCACGACGCTTCCGGCGCTGGGCTGCCTGGCAGCAGTAGGTGTCATGTCCGGTAACGATTTAAATACATTTTTCTCGAATGTCCGCTACAACTCATCGATTGCCAGAGATAACGGTGCAAAGGAATATGCAGAGGAAAATAAGATTAAGGATTTCGTAGAAGGTCCGTTCACAGGGAAAACTCCTGCAGAGCTTGACCCATCAGTTCTGATCGTACCTTCAATCCTGTGGATAGTGGCCTGTATGTTCTATGCCCCGACATTAATTTACAATGCAAGGGTCAATGGTTTACTAGCTGTACATTGCAAGCCTGACTTGAACCTGATTACCAAAGCGGACGAAGTCAAATACGTTTCTAAAGCAGAACGGGAAAAGACCGGCCCCGCGACAGCCCGCTGGAAGCTGGCAACAGCAGGAGTGGGAGGCGGAGCCGGACTGGGAGCAGCATTGTACTTCCTCGTTCCCATGATGCCGGAGATGCTGCTGTATGTACTTCTGGGTATTAATTCCTTAACCATTCTCGGTTGTTTTGGGACGACACTGGTCAAAATCAACCAGCGAGATAGTATCGGCCAATGTTTACTCGGTTTATTCATTTCTTTGTATGCGTATGTTAAGGGCTGGGCGTACGCAGAAGACGACAAAGAAATGGGAAACGTGATGATGACCTGGACCATATTTCTTATCTCGGGCAATCTTCTCTATCTGGGCATGGCTCACAATGGGATTATTGTTGAGGAGGAAGCTCAACCCGCCGCCGCGGAAGCCCCCGTTGACCCTGCCATGGAAGCGGGTCCTGCAGAACCTGCAACTCCCTGATTTCTGGATCTCCGGAATACCTCTGGTTGACAGCCCGATCTGGTTGTTTACAATAGTATAAGTCATCACCGCTCTTCCCTCCTGCTCATCCAGCGGGCAAATGGAGTGGGTACTCCTGATTCACTTTCTGCAATCCTAGTGAATTTCCCAGGAGCCAGTTACATTATTCCATTTGTTCTGAACAGTACCCGCTCATTTTACTGATGCCGTTACCGCTCATCCCGTGAAACGCAGATCGTGGTGATGCTGTTTGGTATTGGTCTCTCCAGAATGCAAAGTCAGATGAAACCACAGTCTCACGATCTATTTGATGAATCTACCATGAGCTTTGGGGATCACCTCGAAGCCCTTCGCGTTCATTTATGGAAAGCGTTAATTGGTCTTGCCATTTGTGTTGTCGGGGCATTATTCATCGGTCACAAAATTGTTGCCGTGGTCCGGGCTCCGATCGACTCCGCATTAAGAGAATACAATCTTGATAAATTACCACATGAAGTGGAAGCGGATCCGGATAATCCAGATGCCAATCAGTCCGCAAGCATAGAGGAGCTGATTGCCAGCCTGAACAGTAAACAGCCACAGACTGCGGAAACCAAAGCGCTGCAGAAAATTCTTCGCGATTATCAGTATCGAATCGACAGCCTGGAAGAAACAATGGCTGAACCGGTGACCCTGGCGGTACAGGAAGCATTTACGACGATTTACCTGAAGGTTTCATTTGTTGCGGGACTGGTTTTTGCCAGCCCCTGGGTTATCTATCAGATCTGGCTGTTCGTCGCGGCTGGCCTGTATCCCCATGAACGCAAATACGTCTACATCTACCTGCCCATGAGTATTTTTCTGTTTCTGGGTGGTGCGCTGTTCTGCTTTTATGCTGTCTTTCCTTTCGTCCTCAACTTTTTGCTGGGCTTCAATAAACTGCTGGGAGTCAATCCTCAGATCCGCCTGTCTGAATGGATCAGTTTTGCGATTACGCTGCCCGTGATGTTCGGCCTCAGTTTCCAGCTGCCACTGGTGATGCTGTTTCTGGAACGCATCTCCGTATTCAGTCTGCAGGACTACCATGAAAAACGGCGCATGGCCATCTTGATCATTGCCATTATTTCCATGCTCATGACACCGGCTGACCCGATGAGTATGATCCTGATGATGCTGCCTCTGATTCTGCTCTATGAGCTGGGAATTCTGATGTGTAAATATTTCCCCAGTGCAAATGCCAGCCCATTCGAAGCTGCCTGATCTTCAAGCTTGTTCAGGATTTTCCTCTGTTCATAATTTGATCTCTTCCACTACAATGCGTGACATAGGGGAGAACCCTGTTTTCCTGATTTTAAAAGTCAAGTTATATATTGTAGAGGCTGAAGATGAAGACTACGGACAAGGACGTCGCTACTGAACCTGCTGTTCAGCAACCCCTCTCTCGAAAGCTCCTGAAGCTGGCATTGATACTCTGCGCGTGCATTGCGACAGGGGTTCTGATCTGGGAAGAGCTTCTGGAAGACCGGGTAGTGGCGAAACGCTTTGGAGTCGTGGAACCGGGCAAAATCTATCGTAGCGGTCAGATCTCCAGCTACCTGATCGAACCCGTACTCAGTGAAAATAAGATTGAAAAAGTCATCGCACTTAACGGCAGCGACCTGCAGAAACCTTATCTGAAAACCGAAGTGGAAACTGCAAAAAAGCTGCACATTGACCATCAGGTTCTGTACCTGATCGGTGATGGTACAGGCGACGTTGAAGATTATGCTGAAGCAGTCGCAGAGATCATGCGCTGTGAGAAAGCAGGTAAACCGGTTTTAGTCCATTGTGCGGCTGGTGCCCAGCGAACCGGTGGTGTGATTGCCGCCTATCGCATGCTGGTGCAGAAGAAAACTCCGGAAGAAGCGTATCAGGAATTATTACAATACGACTGGAAGCCACACAAAGACCAGGCGCTGATTGATTATCTCAATCAGAATCTCACCCGACTCTCCCGTCTGCTGGAAGAGAAAATCGAATGGTATGAACCACCGGCAACCATTCCTGTGATCGGCAAATAGTATCCCGCGTGTTCTCGTTTCATTCAAACACGCAAACCAGAATCACTTTCTTAAATTGACAAACTGATTTCTGAGATACTCCTGAACTGTGATGGTATTCACTTCTTTATTCTTGCGAAGTGTTTCCCAGTGATGGATCAGGCCACGATCTTTATGATCCAGTTTCCAGTGAATTTTGTGCTCAGCTCTCAGGTGCAGTTTCTCTTCCAGACGTGTGTGTAATTCGACTTCAATGGGAATCAGTTTTCTGGTCCTGAGCTCTTCATTCAATGCAATGCGCGATGCAGGCGGCAGTGTATAGGGATGGAGAACATAATTGAGTCGCGCCATCCAGTCAGCGAATCGGAGATAATTCTCAACTGATGCCTGCTGATCAGGGGCAACACACTGCACACGGTAATTGATCAGTTTACTTTCCAGTGACAACTGATTTTTATTACTGTCGAACTGAGTCTCAAAAATCGGATCCAGCTGAAATTTCAGCCGGGAAGCAATTTCTCTTCCCGTCGATTCTTCTCGTTTAATCTGGTCGTGAATATATTCCTGAGTCTGATGCCGCGCCACATTCAACAGATGTTTGATTTCGTCAAAATTGATCACCGTTTTCAACATCCGGGATTCGTTTAATAAAATCAGTTTTTTCTGGATCGGATCAAAGATCGTCACTTCACCTAATCCATCTACATGATCATAAACTTTTTCTGCATGGAAAATCGAAACACTGCGGGAAACGATGATCGGATCAGTTTCCTGCTGATGTTGATAAATCGTGGTGCGCATTCGGAATTCCTGCGCGAAGCAGAAACAGTCTCCTGTGCCGCACACTACAGCGAACATGCCTGTGATGAGAATCGATCTCCACATATTGGCTTTACTTTCCTGAGAAAACAGACGGGACGACCTGTGACGTCACGGAATTGCGATAGTTCAGAAGGTCGGCAGTTGCATCGTGAAATAGGAATCGGGGCAAGAACTTAAGAAATGTGGCGTGAAGACTAAAAAAAAGGCTGTTTTGCTGCAAGAGGAAGTTGAGATCCTTCCCAGGCAGGTCCCGTTTGAATTACGTTATGAAGTTAGGAAGCATTCGGATAACATTCAGCGCAAGTCTTTTCTAACATAGCATTTACGAAAACAGGCTACTCCATTTGAATGAACATGGATTGAGAGCTCTCCCGAAAGGCCTTCTTTTTTCTCATCAGAACTTCATAATGAAGACTCTTGATCCCGTTGATTATGCATTTCATTACTGGTTCCAATTACTCAAACACAGGTCATTCCATGGGTTCCAAGTCAGATAAGAAGTCACAGGACGCTTCGCTTTTACCAGTCACGCACCACCTGAAACTTCCCAGTGATATTGTCCCAGATGAGATTCAGAAAAAAGTCAAGTCGGCCGAGAAGGGGCAGATACTCTGTAAGCATTACCCTTATCCCACCAAAATGAATCGCAAAAAATATGAACGTGAAATCACCCGCCTTCAAATTGAACTGCTGAAACTGCAGCGCTGGGTCCAGTTGAATGGTGAGCGACTGGTACTGTTGTTTGAAGGACGCGATGCTGCCGGCAAAGGAGGTACCATTAAACGTTTTATGGAACACCTCAACCCGCGCGGTGCCCGGGTCGTCGCTTTACCGAAACCAAATGAGAAAGAACAGGGGCAGTGGTATTTTCAACGTTATATCGAACACCTGCCCACCCGAGGTGAAATCGTCTTTTTTGATCGCTCCTGGTATAACCGGGGAGTCGTCGAGCCGGTCATGGGATTTTGTCGTCCCGCAGAGCACCACACATTTCTGCGCGAAGTGCCTCAACTGGAAAACATGCTGGTGAACTCGGGAATTCACCTGTTCAAACTCTGGTTTTCCGTCAGTCGTGAAGAACAGTTTCGGCGGTTCAAAGCACGCGAATCCGATAAATTGAAGCAGTGGAAACTCAGTCCGATTGATGTTAAAAGTCTGGGACTCTGGGATGAATATACCAACGCACAAAATGCGATGTTCATGGCGACTGATACAAAAGCATGTCCCTGGACTGTGATCCGATCAGATGATAAAAAACGCGCACGAATCAATTGCCTGAGGTACGTGCTCCATCAGCTGGATTATCCGAATAAAGATCAGGAGCTTGTAGAAGGATACGATTCCCAGATCATCGGACCTAAAGAGGACATCTACGACACCAGTGAATGGTAAACAGGCATTGGATACATAAACAGGATCGGCCCGCTCAATACAACAGATATTTTGCACGGCGAAACCCGAATTCAGCCAGGTCCTGTTGATAGAGTGCCTGAATTTGCAACACCGATTCGCCGGCGACGATGGCGTCAAATACGCTCTGATTCCCCAACAGGCGATTATAGGATTTCGTTTCCCATTGCTCCGGATGCAGCGCACGTAGCTGGCAGGCTATCTCCAGACCGGTCTCTACTGACTGAAACCGCCATCGATCGGTTACAATGAAATTCACGCCGCTACATAATTCATTAGCAAACTTGCTGGATACCGGCGTGAATTGAACGGGTACGAATCGTACTCCCGGCAGTCCCGAGCGATTCAATTCCCGGGCCAGTTGCATTCCGTCGAGCCAGGGAGCACCAATCCATTCAAAGGGAGTATCCGTCCCACGCCCGACTGACAGATTCGTCGTCTCCAGCAGACCGATCCCGGGATACAGTACTGCTTCGTTCAGACTCCGCATATTGGGCGAGGGGTTAACCCAGGTCAAACCGGTTTCATCGTAGTACATTTCGCGCTTCCAGTTCTGCATGGGAATGACCTGCAGATCAGCACCGATATTCATCTCTGTATTAAACAGGCGCGCCAGTTCTCCCGCAGTCATGCCATGACGTACGGGGATGCGATGATAGCCGACAAAGGACTGCGAACCTTCATCCAGAACCGGTCCGGAGAAATCGATTCCATTGATTGGATTCGGACGATCCAGCACGATAAAGCGAATTCCCTGCTGCTTTGCGGCCCGCATGGCATTTCCCATCGTCGAAATATAGGTATAAAATCGGGCACCAATATCCTGAATGTCAAACACGAGCGCATCCAGATCCTGCAGGCTCTCCGGCGTCGGTGTTCGAGTCTTGCCATACAGGCTGAAGATTTTCAGTCCCGTTTTTTGATCGGTGCTGTCTCCTATCTTTGAGACATCCAGTTTGCCGGCGAAGCCATGTTCGGGGCTGAAGAGCGTTTTCAAATCCACTTGCGGCGCGTTATTGAGAACCTGAACCGTGCTCTCTCCTTCGCGTGTCAGTCCCGTGTGATTCGTAATCAGCCCGATTCGCATTCCATTCAATACTTTGAACTGTTCCCGCTTTAAAACATCAATCCCGGTCAGTACCTCCAGACTTGCTTTCGAGGGCACTTTCACTCCACCAATCGATTGATTCTTAATAGCGGCGGCTGCGATGGTACCGATACGGCCTGCCAGCGAATTAACAGAACCTTTGCCATCGGGGTGAACCCGGTTACTCAGGAAAATCACAAACAAATCCTGCGCCGGATCGATCCAGAGTGACGTTCCCGTAAAACCCCCGTGGCCAAATGCCTGTCGGGAAAAGAGATCACCACGATTGGAAGAATAACCCGAAAGCACATCCCAGCCCAGTCCGCGCATGATATCAACAACCTGGTAGCCTCTGGTCATCAATTCGACGGTCGTCGGTTTCAGGATTTGTGTATTCCCAGAACGTCCCTGATTCAGCAGGGCTTGCGCATAAATGGCCAGATCCTCGGCGGTCGAAAACAGGCCAGCATGTCCCGCGACACCATCCAGTTTGTAGGCTCGTGGATCGTGAACTTCCCCCTGCATCCAGCGTCCTTCACGCTGTTGAGTGGTCGCGGCACGCTTCTTCAATTCCGCTGCCGGAAGATACCCTGTTTCGGTCATTCCCAATGGCTGAAAAATATGTTTCTGCGAGTATTCATGCACCGACTGTCCAGTGACGCGTTTGACAATATCGCCCAGCAGAATAAATCCAACGTCGGTATAAGCAAAGCGGGTTCCCGGTTCGTAGTATAACTTCAGATCATAAATACGCTGCATCGCCTTTTCCGGGCCCTCCTGGTAATCCTTGATGGAATTATCGGGAATCAATCCACCCTGATGAGTTAACAGCTGATAAACCGTAATATCCTGCTTTCCATTCGAAGCAAATTCAGGAATATATTTGGAAACTGGATCGCTGAGCTGAACTTTGCCCTGCTCGATCAGTTGCATGATACTCGTTGCTGTCGCAATCGGTTTGGTAAGGGATGCCAGATCGAACACCGTGTCCGTGGTCATCGCTACTTCTTCCGGCTGAAGCTGTCGATCACCGTACGCTTTCAGAAAGACGACTTTCCCCTGATATCCCACCAGTACGACGGCTCCGGGCATGGAATCACGTTCCAGTCCTTGTTGAACGACAAAGTCGATCAACGCCAGCCGCCCGGGGTCCATGCCCACCGATTCCGGTGAAGCGGAGGGCAGATGATGAGAGTCGGCTGCCTGGCCTTGATGACAGCTGCAGACGAATAACAGAAGCGTGGTCACAATCCAGAGATAGTTTTTCATTGTTTATTCCCACAGCAGGAGTCAGGGTGTCATCAGATCTGTCAATATTGTTATTCATCATTCCACTGGAACCGGGCAGCCATCGGCATGCGGCGTCCGGAACCGAAGGCACGGGCAGAGAGCTTAATGCCCGGAGGCATCTGCCGCCGTTTGAATTCATTGCGGTCCAGGCGACCTGCCACCCAGAGGACGGTCTCCAGAGGAAACTCCTGCGCCAGGCTCTTCACCGAGCGCTCGTCCTCAATCAGCCCTTTCAAAATTCCATCCAGTAACTCATACGGTGGCAGCGAATCCTGGTCAACCTGATTCGGGGCCAACTCGGCACTGGGAGCTTTTTCGAGTATGTTTTCCGGTATCACGACTCTCCCCGCTCTTTGATTCACATACTTTGCTACGCGATAAACGTCACATTTAAAAACATCGCTCAGCACAGCAAATCCGCCCGCCATATCCCCGTACAACGTACAATAGCCCATCGCCAGTTCGCTTTTGTTACCTGTCGCCAATGCCATCCAGCCATGTTGATTGCTGCGGACCATCACACTTGCTCCCCTGATGCGTGCCTGTAAATTCTGGTCCGCCAGGCCGGTAGGCTCAAGTTTTAAGTCTTCGCCGATCACCGGCAGATTCTCAAAAGCGAGATGGACTGAATCAATGGGGATCGTCTCGTGATCAAGACCCAGGTTTTCTACCAGTGCCAGTGAGTCAGCGACACTGTGATCGCTGCTGTATCGACTGGGGAGCAGCAGTGCGTGTACGCGTTCTGGTCCGATTGCTTCTGCCGCAATTGCACAGGCCAGAGCGCTGTCGATTCCACCAGACAGCCCCAGGACACAATCTGTAAATCCACACTTCTGCATATAGTCCCGCAGCCCCAGAACCAGGGCATCGAACAGTTGTTCTTCACGGGATATAGAACGGATGTCCGGAGAGTCTCTCTCAAGGGTCTGGTCTGTCTCATAATACTGGATGTCTTCTCGAAAGCCGGGCATCTGTAATACCAGACCGCCGGAAGCATCTAATACAAAACTATGACCATCAAATACGAGATCGTCATTCCCACCCACCTGATTCACAAACAGATAGGGAATCGAGTAGCGACTCCGATGCGCATCAATAATTTGATGTCGACGACTTCGTTTATCAATCTCGAAGGGACTGGCGGAGATATTGATCAGTAAATCTGAGCCGGCTTCCGCGAGTATTTTGACTGGATCCGGTAATTCAAAGGGCTGATTGTGATAGAAAGTATCTGGTTGCCCCCACCAGGCATCCTCACAAATATGCAGACCTAATTTCAGCCCCTGGAATAGAACCGGTTTGATCTGCCTGAGATCTGCGTGACGAAAATAGCGTTGCTCATCAAAGACATCGTAATTGGGAAGCAGCAATTTATGAATTTGTGATTCGATTTTCCCCTGAAACAGTAGGCTGGCCGCATTCGCGATTCGTCCTGCAGGGAGATCTCGCCCTGTGGGATGACCAATGATTACACCGATCTCGGGATTCAACTGTGCTGCCAGCATGTCGAGGGCACGATCACAGGCTTCGATAAAACCCTCTCGGAGTAAAATGTCCTTAGGTGGATAGCCACAGAGAATCAGTTCCGGGAAGAGAACCAGATCGACGTCAGATGGAACTGCGCGATTTACTGTTTCCAGAATTTTCTGACAGTTGCCGGACAGATCGCCGACAGTCGGGTTCAATTGTGCCAAAGCAATTTTCACAGACGCTCTCAACTCCTGAAACAGATATTATTTTTGTAGCGATTCTAACGGCCAGACGGGATGTGCAATCCAAACTCACTGAAAATCGGTTGTCAATCAACTTCATTTTACAAAAAAGGGAGGAAATGCTCTCTTTTTTTTGACCCGTACAAAGAATCGAACTAAGTTTAGATGAGCAGATCCAGATTGCTCAAGGGAACGGGGCCAGTCGTGAAGGCCCAGCTTGTATCGATCCCCCACTTCGAATCATCCCGAGACCGACTTCTCCTATGACGCATTCTAGAAAAAGATCAGCCGCAGAAACAGGCACACGCCCTTTACTGAGCCATACTTCGATCCTGATTATCAGCATCTTTGTACTCGGTATGGCCACGGGAACCACTTCATCCATTCCTGCTGACAGTACCTTTCTGATGATGGGGGTGTTTGGCCTGATTTCTTATTTTGGTCTGGGCACGCTGGCTGCTACACGTGAACGAAAGTTGCGAAAGCAGGAAATGGAACAGAAAGAGGAAGCGTTGGAAGGACGGCTGGAACGTCATCTTTCAAAAGACTCCCAGTCCAATATTCCTCAGCGTGAAGCCCTGAACGACTCTGATCAGAGCTATCCGTATCAGACCGTAAATACCGGCGCGGACATTCTCCAGAACCGCTATTGATGCTGAGTCTGACTCAATAAAAAAACGGCTTCAATCCTGAACATCCAGGTTTGAAGCCGTAGTGAAACGATCAATCAGAATTTTTCAGTTCGCGGAAGGTGGAGTCACCCGGCGTACTCGGCTCAAGGCATTCTTGGCTGCAGTTCGCACTTCGGAATTGGTATCGAAGCGAGCTTTCTGCAGTTCCGGAATCGATTTATGGGCGTAAGGTCCGATCTCTCCCAGGGCGTAAGCAGCACCTGCACGTACCTGGCTGGCTTTATCCTGTAAAGCGATGCTCAGGACAGCAATCACATGATCATCTTCCGGCTTGAGATCTGCCAGACTGTAACTGGCCAGCCAGCGGATATTCACATCTTTTGACAGCAGGCAATCGGCAAGCGTTTTGTTCGCCTGATATTTCCACTCTGAGTCGCGGGCCAGCAATTCTGCCGTATGCAGACGAACATACTCGTTATTGTCCGACAGAGACCGTACCAGGATGGGAGTCAGTTCCTGTGAGTGAACCCCGATCTGAGCCAGTACTGCTGCCGCAAAGGAGCGATCGCTTTCGACGGACGAATTCATGGCATCCATCAGAGTCGGCACCGAGTCATCCGTATTTCCGGCGATCTTCCACAAGGAGAATGCACACTGGATACGGACTCCCATGTTCTCGTGCAGAGACAAAGATCGCAGAGCTGGCACTGCAGCAGCAGCTTCAGCTTCCATTGCCCCCAGTCTCTGGATAGCCTGTTTCAGTTCTGGTACCTGATTTGAGTTCAGTTCTCTCACCAGGCTTAACACTTCACCCTGAGCATCGGGACATAACGCTTCCGCGGTGTTCGGTTGAATGAGATCCTGCTTTTTGGGCTGACTGACGCTTGCGGTCTGGACCACCAGCTTCTGGTTTTGTGTAACAGGACGGCTTTCGATCTGTTGTGACAAGGTATTGATTTTACCGGATTCAGCAGTCTTGATCGAATCGGGATCAAGTGGATTCCATTTACCGATTCGTGTTACCTCAGATCCCTCAAACGGGGATGTGACAGTGGTCGTATGACTGGCATTTTCAAACGGATTTCTTTCCTCATACTGAGGTTCTGTCTGCTGTACCAGGCGATACTCCGGCTGGGGAGCAGGTGATTCCTGCTGTGGTGGAGTAAAGTCGGAGATCAGTTCGTTCTGCAGTTCACGCATCAGTTCAAATGCGGAACGTTTCGTTTTGGTCTGGTTCTGCTCTGGTGACGCAACTTTAGCAACCTGCTCTGTTGCAGCAGCTACAGCTACGGTTTTTTTCTCGATTGCAGCAGCGCCTTTCAGTCGGTTAACATCTTCATCCGTCAGCTTTCTGAAACTGACATTCTCCTGTGGTTCGGGCTGGCTTTGGACCTCAGCCATGATTTTTTCAACTTCGACAACCTGCTTTTGCTCGGGTTTTGTCGAGGCGACTTCAACCTCTGGTTCGTCGAAAGCAGATTCTGCCAGCATCGGGTCAGCCAGGAACGGGTTTTCACCAGAGGACGCATCATTATCTTTGAGGAATCGATCCCGGATCGCCCGGAACGGAGAATCCTTAACTTCTGCGACTTCGGTTTTTGGCTGGGATTCTTGAGATTTCACTTCTGGCTTTGTCGTATTAGTACGATTTACCTTTCGAAACATGTCTTTTTCCAGACCGGCCGTCTGCATCTCCGGTTTGGTCTGCGATTTCTGTGAATGGCTCACCATCCTCGTATCGGGGGAGGATTTCAGAGCAGGATCAGCAGACAGTTGTGCAATGTTCTGTTCAACACGCTTCAATAACTTCTGGTTCTGTTCAAATTCTTTCGACCCCTGTTTGATCGATCCCCGCCCACTGGCATCTCTCTGGCTCATCGCCAGAGACTTTTGATAGTGAGTAAGAGCCAGTTGTTTTTCGCCACGCTCTGCATGCAGATGAGCGATAATTTCATGCGCTTCAGCAGGCGAACTGATTTTGCAGAGCTGAGTATAACTCTCCTGCATTTTCCCCTGGCTTCCCAGTACTGTTGCCAGGCGGGTTGTGGCACGTTCGCTCTTGGGGCTCAATGAAACCGATTTTCTCAACACATCTTCGGCTTCAGGATATTTTTTCATTTTGTAAAGTGCATACCCGTAATCGCTCAATAATTCTGCATTTTCGGGCGTGAGCTCTTTTGCTTTTTCAAAGTACTCCAGCGATTCGTCACGCTCACCCAGTCGGTAGCTGACGATCGCCAGTCGGTGGCATGCCAGTGCCCGATCCGGATCTGCCTTATGAATGGATTCATAGGTTTTCTTAGCCTTTTCCAATTCTTTTTTGTGTTCCAGATCCTGCGCAACGGCCATTTTGCTGTCCAGAACTTTTTCCCTGGCGGAGGAAGGGAGCATGGCTGTGGGCATGTGTGAACAGCCTGCAAATGGAACAGCGACAGACGCTGAAAGAACTGCGGCCCAAATACTGCAGCGCTTCATTTTGATATCCTCTAAAAAGTAGAGTCGAGAGCGATAAATTTGCTATTGCCGACTTGTGAATTCAATGACGGGAGAACTTTGAGAGATGTTCTCTTCAAGATACTCAATTCGATCTATTGCCAGATTCGGTTCTGGTTGGATCGATTGTAATTGATGAAATGCATTGAACGACCACTCACGGCCTAGTGAATAGTTCGGTTATTCAAGTTGTGTCGATGCAAAGGGAAGTACAGAATATCGTACTCATAACGAAGATCGTGCCGGACGAAGCGGTTGCAACACGTGGCAAAACCAAGAGACCTGTTCCGGAAAGCTAAAGCTTGACGATTATTCCGGATATGCAACCGCGAAATCACACGGCCCGACTACTGGTTCATTAATCATGAACCTAAAAGTGTTCCCTGTCTCGGTTTGAGACGGAATTTACTGTACACCGGCTGAAGCAATCAAAGTCAGAAGTTGATGAGCAGCGGCAATCTGTCGTTGCTGCCTGAACGTCAATGGGTGCCTGGAATCCGATCCCAAGTCCAGTTCGGCCAGTATTTCGTCGCATTGATAACTTTCAGCAGAGATCAATTCCGACCTCATTTGAGGCCCGTCGCCAAGGATTCGTGCCAGACCGATACAGATAATCCCATCCTGGAGTACAGGAGCGTCGGGCCCCAGATGTCCCGTAATCGAGGCGGACAATGTCGCTTCCGGGGTCTGATTCAACACACCCAATGCCATTTCACGAGCAGTTTCAACACTGACGTCCGTATATTCATCCAGCGTCTGCCTTTGAACTCCCAGCCATTTCATTTTTGTATCCCAGCGGTAGACCACGGCAGAGCCACAAAAGTGTTCTGAAATCCCCGGGATGCTGGTCATCAGCGTAGCCACCAGACCGCCAGTACAACTTTCTGCCAACACCAGTTTCTGGTTATTCTGTACCAGTGCTGACTTGACCTGAATCGCCGCCTGCATCAAATATTCGGAAAACATCTGGATCTCCAAAAAACAAACTTCGAGGCTCTCGTGATAATTTACAGCTCAGGATATCTATTCTACAGTGTGTGCAGCAAATATTATGTAAGTTATCCACCTGAAAGCATCACCCTTTAAATCATGTCGCGTCCCAAACCAACCCGAGATCTTCGCCCTTACTTTCAGACACTTGAGGATCTGGAAGGCCCTTTCGAGTGGGATCGTTTCTTTGGGAATGATCATCCCGTCGTCCTGGATGTGGGGGCAGGCCGTGGACTGTTCCTGTTTAATGGCAGCGGAGAACACCCGGAAAAAAACTTCCTCGGCATGGAAATAGATTATCGGGAAGGCAGACGGGCAGCAAGCCGATTACTCAAAGCCGAACGGCCGAATGCCCGCATGCTGGGGGGAGACGCCCGGATTGCATTTGATAAATTCATTCCGGATTCATCCATCTCCGAAGTACATGTCTACTTTCCCGATCCCTGGTGGAAAAAACGTCATCATAAACGACGGATCTTTACCGACGTATTCGTCAGCCGCATCACCAAAGCGTTAAAGCATGAAGGCGAACTGCACTTCTGGACCGATGTAGAAGAGTACTTTGAACGCGTCAAAAACCTGATGGATCATGCCAGCCAGTTTATCAGCCGTGAGGCACCTGAAGAAAAACTGCCTGAGCACGATATGGACTTCCAGACCAGCTTTGAACGAAAAAAACGCAGAGAAGGCTGGAAGATTCACCGAGGGCTCTGGGTATTACAGAAACCTGCTGAGTCCTGAGCATTCATATCCAGTCAGTTTTCGAAAATCACATGCTCTAAATCGATTGGTCGATTGTATTTGACTCGACGTCCCACATGATACCACCAGATGCCCCGGATCGGATAGAAAAACACGGAGCGGACGAACTCGTGCTGCTGTCGTAAACCGGCCAGATAGGACTCTTCAAACTCGGGAAACTCTTCTGCCAGTTCCAGCCGCTTAACGCGTTTCAGATCCTCAATTGCCACCTGATGTTTTTCATTCAGAATGCCCGTCTGTTCTACTCCGAATGACTGGACGTACCGCCCCGGTGGTGCCGGAAAGATTAACGCTTCTCGATCGTTGGCTGTGATCAGCGTGTTACTTTCTTCGAAGATCGTCGTAAAACTATGAAATCGGCCGTAGGGGGAGAGTGTGGTCTGAAAGAATGTCGCCAGTGAGTCATTCTCCCAGACGATGATATAGTTCTGCTGCCAGCGATAAACGCCGACTGCTACAAATTGATTCGTCTGTGACCAGTCTGCTTCTGCCCTGCACTTGCCCGTAAGATAATCACCCCAGTCTTCTTCCGGTAATAGAATCAATTGGGGCGATCTCATATGCTGAATGGCATAGTAGATCAGAAACGGAATTAATATAAACAGATAGCAGAGTATCATGACCACTAGGATTATCAGACCATTGATCAGGTTGGCGTTCGCCAGCATTTTTCGGTTCCGGATGCAATTAAGTTTCAGCTGTCAGATTCAGGACTTTTGTTTATTTTCTCACCCAACCGATCAATTTTCCAGCCCAGCAGCTTGGCATTGATTTTGTCACTTAAAGCATGGCACATCTCAAGAAAAGCATCCGTCGCACGATCCTCATTCAATTCATGGGCAGAAAACTGGTTCAGATTCTCCTGTCTTAAGATGGTCACCTCGTCCAGCAGAACCTGTAAATCCGGACCATCTGACAGGTTATTGCCATCCAGTTTCATCTGCTTCTTCTCAATCGCCAGCAGCTGTCTGATGTAGCGGTCCAGCTTATGTTCTTTGGCTTTTTCACGCCGTTTCTGGATCTGACGCCACAGCAGGTAAGTCGCAATCAGCATCGATACGATAAACGATCGCATTCCTTCAGTAACTTCAACAAACTCCGAATTCAGAAAGGGCTTCAGTTCGGGATTATAGATATGATCGGCCCCCACATGCAGGGGAAACCCCTGGCTGTCCCGGACAAAGGAATTTCCTCCCTCGATCAATTCATTCAGTTGTAACTGCTTTGAAAAATCCTGATGTAAAATAATGGCGGTCACTCCCGAAACCAGTTCGTCGGAAACCGACTCTCGGGCAAGCAGGTGTGCGCCACAGGCTACCGTTGGCAGGTCTTGTGGTGGCACAACCGGATCTGCGCGGCGGAACATTCCGGCCGGGATTTCATACTCGTCAAAGTGTGTTTCCTTACGTGTGAGTGCCTCTATATAGGGTATTTCCAGAATTCGATATTTTCCAGTGTCAAGCAGTTCATGCAGAACAGGTGCCTCGATTCCCACTGTCAAGATGGCGGCGTCCAGTTGATTCTGATCGAACTGCTCTTCAATTTCTTCATACGACAGGTAGGCCGGTGTAATCTCTTCCAGACTGATTTGTGCATGCCGCAAGAGAGGCAGACTGGCAGCAAGGTCTCCAGATCCCTGTTCCCCCAGAGCGATGCGATGCCCTTTCAGATCTGCCAGTTTAATAATCTCGGAGTTAACAGGCACGATCACATGCACAACCTGTGAATACAGATTTGCGATGAAACAGATGCGGTCCGTTACCGCCTGCTGTGGGGGTTTACTCTTTTCTTGCTCCGTTTGAAATCCCTGCAGCACATACTCAGCCCCTGGCTGATAGAATCCCAGATCGGCTTTACCACTTCTTAATAACGCAAGGTTCTCCAGCGAGCCTTTCGTCTGAATGACTTTTACCTTTGTTCCAAGCTGCTGTTCCAGCAGGTCTTTGAGCTGTAACGCCATGCTGTAATAGCGGCCTTCAGGATGACCGGCTGCAATTGTGATCTGATCCGGCAAAGCCGTCAGCCAGCGGTACGCCTGGTGCAGAATGACGGGTAGGAAGATCAACAGAATGACCAGCAGCACTTTGATGACAGACCGCTTCATATCTACCTTCTTCGATGAATTCTCAAAAATAGTAATGCTTGTGGAATCCGGGAGAATGTGCACAGACTATCATACTCTGTTTAACTAAAGTTTTCCCCTTTCGAGACATAAATAGAAGGATCCCTGGCCGAAATCGAGGCAAGGCTGCTCGACCTGGCCTCTGTTTCGGGAATTCCCGAGTTTGCGGTGCTGTTTGCCTTGGCGCGATTTTTTGGCGAACTATGCTAAGTGACGATACCTCTGTATCATCAGGGAATCATTGTGATTTCCCTGACCCGTTTCCCTTATTTTAATAAGTGAGTGAGTTCCATGTACCGAGTCCTGATCACGGACAATCTTTCGCCAGCCGGTCTTAAAATCCTCGAAGATAACCCGGAAATCGAAGTGGATATTCGTTCCGGCTTATCACCAGAAGAAGTACGGGAAGCACTCAAGACGGCAGATGGTATTATCATCCGCAGCGCGACTAAACTCACTGAAGAGATCCTGAAAGGTCAACCCCGGCTGAAAGCGATAGTGCGCGCCGGTGTGGGGGTCGACAATATCGATCGTGCCGCCGCTACGCGGGAAGGGATTGTCGTCATGAATACGCCGGCCGGGAATACCACCAGTACCGCCGAGCAGACAATTGCCCTCATGATGGCGCTGGCCCGGAACATCGGCCCCGCCTATGCCACCATGAAAGAAGGAAAATGGGAACGTAAAAAACTGACGGGAACCCAGGTCGCTGGTAAAACGCTGGCCATTATCGGGCTGGGACGCATCGGTCTCTCCGTCGCACATCGTGCCCAGGGACTGGAAATGAAAATCATCGGGTACGATCCTTTCATGTCATCAGAGCGTGCCGCCGAGTATGGCATCGAACTTTACAAAGAAGTCGATGAACTGGTCAAACACTGTGACTTCCTGACAGTTCATACCCCCCTGACCGATGAAACACGTGACCTGATTAACGCCGCGCGGATCGCCACAATGCGACCTGGCGTGCGAATCATCAACTGTGCCCGCGGTGGTATCGTCAATGAAGACGATCTGGCAGATGCCCTGGAATCCGGAAAAGTCGCCGGCGCCGCCTGTGACGTATTTACCCAGGAACCTCCCGAAAACCGACGTCTGATCGACGCTCCCAACATGCTGGCCACTCCCCACCTGGGCGCCTCAACTGATGAAGCCCAGGAAATGGTGGCACTTGAAGCCGCAGAGATTATTTCTGACTTCCTCACCAAAAATGAAATCCGACATGCCATCAACATGATTCCTGTTTCCGGTGCCGAGATGGCTGACCTGAAACCGCATATCGAACTGGGACACCGCCTGGGACTGTTTCTATCGCAACAGACTAAAGGCAGCCTGAAAAGTGTCCAGATTCAATATCGAGGGGAGGTCGCTGACAAACAGACTAAACTGATTACATCCAGCTTTGCAGCCGGCCTGCTGTCCAATGCTTTTGAAGCAGAAATCAATATCGTCAATGCAACGGTATTTGCCAAAGAACGTGGGATTGAAATTTCAGAATCCAAATCGACGGAAGTCGGGACGCTTTCGACTTTGATTACGGCAACCGTCGAAACTGAAGATGGAAAATGTTCCGCAGCAGGTACGATCTTCGGTCAGGACTTCCTGCGTCTGACCCGACTGGATGAGTTCTATCTGGATGCATACCTGGATGGCAATCTGCTGATCTACCGTCATCACGATGTCCCCGGTCTGATTGGTTACATCGGCACCGTTCTGGGTAATCACAATGTCAATATCGCCCATATGGCATTAGGTCGCCTGCAGAATCAGCCTGGTGGTGAAGCAATTGCCGTCTTGAATGTCGACGGTGATGTTCCAGAAGCTGCGATTGCTGAAGTATCAAATCACAAAGATGTCTCCTGCGTGAAACTGATTAAAATGCCTCCAGCCACCGCGCCGCTGTCCTGGTTGCAATAAAAACTGATTTGAATTTTCCGGCCGCTTCTCCTGCTTCGACTGATCAGGGGAAGCGGCTTTTTCTGGTATACATTTCGCCCATTCCCCTGAAACTATTGCCTGGGGGGCTCCCTCCAAGGTAAAATAATTGCGAGGAAGGTACGCGCCAGAATATTACATGGAATCTGAATATTTGAATTGACTGGTGAAACAGTTAAGGTATCATTCCCGGCAATTCTTATGCTTTGTTTCTTTGTAAAGTCGCTTGAGTCTTAATCGTACCTCAATATTGCCATTACCTTGCTAAGAGATCTGGGGGATGGGCGGCATATGATTTCAGCAACGACCGGGAAAGCACATTCCAGTGCCATGCAGGCGAGTGTATTGGCACTGAACAAGACTTACTCGCCGGTGCACGTGATCTCTGCAAAAAGGGCATTCTGCCTGCTCAGTAAAGATATTGCAGAGGTAATCAGCGTGGAAGACGGCAGTTTCATGAACTACGACTTCAGTTCCTGGATTGAAATCAGTGAGCTGCGAGCTGAATTTAATGAGCGGAATGAACTGGAAGACTGGGTTCTCTCCGTCAATTTTGAAATCCAGGTGCCTCGCGTGGTCCGCCTGCTCCGCTACGACCGGATCCCCAATAACACTATTAAGTTCAACCGCCGCAATATTTTCATCCGAGACAGCTATCGCTGCCAGTACTGCCAGAAAAAGTTCAGTCTCAAACAGCTGAGTCTGGATCACGTGATCCCCCGCTCTCATGGCGGGGGCATGAACTGGGAAAACATCGTCAGTGCCTGCAGACGATGTAACACGAAAAAAGGAGGCCGCACACCTTCACAGGCTGGTATGAAACTGTTTCAGAAGCCTGCCAAACCCAGCCGCAATCCGGTGTTACTCCAGCAGGTCAAACAGGCAAAATATGAATGCTGGAAAAATTTTGTCGGCTCAAAAGAACTTCTCGCCTGTGACTGATCCCGTCCCGCTACCTGCTTCCGGCTTTTGCTCTCTCCCATTGCCTTTCTGCATGAAATGTCCCTTAAAATCGCTAAATCTCACGCGATTCTCTTGATGAAATCAGCTGATTTTTAAGGCCATGGTTCCACTCTCCCGGTGAACCGTCTATATTACGATCCTGAAACATGGCCTTTTTTGGCAGTCACTTTTATCAAACACTCGGGAATCTGGAATGTCGTCTTCTCCGTTAAATGTCGCGATTATCGGTATGGGTACCGTGGGCAGTGGTGTTGCTAAAATCCTGCTGGATCGTTCCGAACAAATGACGACGCGGGCTGGACGCCCCATTCATCTCAAAAAAGCCGTCGTCCGGGACCTGTCCCGTCCAAGAAATATTGATCTGCCCCCTGATGTTTTAACTGACAGTATTGATGCTGTCATCAACGATGAATCCATCGACGTTGTCATTCAGCTGATTGGGGGAATTGACCCGGCTTATGATATCATGCTCCGCGCCCTTGAAAGCGGCAAAGACGTGGTCACCGCAAATAAAGCACTCCTCTGTGAAAAGGGAGAAAGTCTGTTTCAACGCGCCCGGGAACTGGGGCGCTGTATCTGCTTTGAAGCAGCTGTGGCGGGGGGGGTGCCTCTGCTTGAAACCGTCACACAGGCGATGACAGCAAACCAGATCACCTCCATCGAAGCCATTTTAAACGGGACCAGTAATTACATCCTGACAGAGATGTTTTCTCACAATGTAAGTTACGCTGATGCCGTGAAAAGCGCCCAGGAAATCGGCTACGCGGAAGCTGATCCGGCCATGGACGTCGATGGGACAGATGCGGCGCAAAAACTCGGAATTCTGGTGCAGCTGGCATTGGGCATCAAAGTAAATCTTGATCAGTTTCTGCGACAGGGAATCGACAGCCTGTCCCTGGCGGATTTACAGTACGCCTCAGAGTTGGGTTACACCGTCAAATTACTGGCGGTCGCCAAGCTGCTGGATGGTCAGCTGGAAATGCATGCCCAGCCCACTTTGATCCGCAATGACAACCCACTGGCGCATGTGGAAGACGCCTATAATAAAATTGCCCTCGAAGGCGATGCCGTCGGTAAAGTCTGGCTGTCAGGCATGGGAGCAGGCCAGATGGCGACGGCTTCCGCGGTCGTTGCCAACGTGGTTGATATTGCCGTTGGCAGAGCCGCTCTGACATTTCCCCGACTCGATCTCTGGAACCCGCGCCAGGGCATCAAGATCATGCCCCGCGAGGAAATTTCCCGACGCTACTTCCTGCGTTTAAACGTGGAAGACCGCCCGCATGTTTTAGCTGACATCACGAACGTATTAGGCGACCATGAAATCAGCATCGCCAGCCTGGTCCAGCACGAAGCGCCGGAAGTTGATCCAGACGAAGCATACTCAATCGTACCGCTGGTGATTATGACCCATCGCACGACAGAAGGCCGCTTTCAGGCCGCCAGCAGGGAGCTGGATGAGCTGGACTGCATCCGGTCTCCCTTTGTGCGTATGCCGGTCAACGACTGATCGGGCCGATTACTCTTTCGTAGCCGGAGCCGGTTTTTCGGTCTCTGGTTTCGCAGCCGCATCCTCTTTCTTTTCAGCGGCAGGTGCATCGGTCTTCTCTTCTTCCTTCGCAGCGGGTTTTTCAGATCCCGGATTGTCCGTTTCTGGTTTGCTTTCAGCCTTCTCACTGGTTTCAGCTGGCTGCTCGCCCACGATGGTTGCCTTTTTAATGTAGTCCAGCATGGGGAATTCTTTCTTCAGGTAAGCATTCCCTTCATCCACAATTTTTCCCTGATAAGGACCACGGCCCTGAGGTGCTCCTTCTCCATATCCATTATAGAGAGAATCAACGACATCCATGCCTTCGACCACCTTCGCAAACGGAGAAAAGCCCATTCCGTCCAGATTGGAGTTATCCCCGAAGTTTATGAAAAACTGTGTAGACCGCGAGTTGGGCATCCCTGTTTTCGCAAAGGAGACGTAGCCACGTTTGTTCGATTCTACCACGGGATCATCCATGATATTGTTATCGCGCCATTTGGCATGCAGTTCCGGATCTCCGTTGATACCAGTCTGTGCCATGAATCCCTCGATAACACGAAAGAAAGCAGTGTCGTTATAAAAACCGTTCTTAACCAGTTCCTTAAACCGTTCTGCTCCCCGGGGTGACCATTCCGGATGAACTTCCAGCTTGATATTCCCTTTGGTTGTCTCCAGCAGAACCTGGTAATCATCGGCACCGCTGGGCGTATCCTTTCCACCTGCTTCAGCAGCTTGAGGTACTTCGGGATCACTGGCAGTGGGGACTTCTCCAGAACAGCCAACGCAACACAATACAATCAGACTCAATACCAACAGACTAAGACGTAACATCTCTTCGATCCTTATATAATTAAAAGTTGTTAATAGTATTGACGAAACCGGTCATAAAGAATTTTGTATTTCCTGACTGAGTTGTTCAAATTCCTGTTTCAGAACAGGCATCGCGCCGGCCTGGCTTGCTACCAGACCACCTACCCGATTCGCGAACAATGCAGCCTGCCGCCAATCCCAACCCAGTAACCGTCTTGAAATTAAAGCTGCGGTAAACGCATCGCCGGCACCGACGGCATCGACAACCTCTACCGGAGAACCGGGGATATCATATTCCTGTCCGTCAGAATAAATCAGGCATCCTTCTGCTCCACGTGTAATGCAGATCGCATCCAGTTGATAATCTTTCTGAATCTGATCCGCGAACTGCCTGGGGCTGTCGATTGATAATCCCAGAATTTCGCTCAGCTTATCTACTTCGTCCTGATTCAACTTGACCATCTTTGCAGCTGCCAGAGAGCTTTCCATCCAGCTTCGTTCATAGTAATCCTGGCGGAGATTCACGTCATATACCACCAGGCAATTTTCCGTAGTGGCAGCCAGGCATTGATGAATCGCTTCGCGTGAAGCTGGTTCCCGCTGCGCCAGAGTCCCGAAGCAGACCGCCTGGGACTGCTGCATCAACGCAGACAGATCCTCATTAAATTCCAGATGGTCCCAGGCAACCTGTTCATGGATGGTATATTGAGGATCGTTTGCATCGGAATACTGTACGGTGACAGTGCCTGTGGGAAAGGATTCATCAACCTGAACATGATCCACAGACAGTCCCTGCTGCTTCAGAAATTCCAGCAGTTCATTCCCGAGTTCATCCTGTCCGACGCGTGTGACGACGGTCCCCCGGCATCCCAGCTGATTGGCCTGGAAGGCGACATTCGCCGGTGCGCCGCCTGGTCTTCTCTCATCCTCAAAACAATCCCAGAGTAATTCACCTAAACCAATTACCAGGGGAAGCGAATTAATGTTATTCATGGAACTCAGATTCAATTTTGATGCGATTCAATTACACTGTTCCGAGATGGCAGCCCGGAAACGGAGTGCTGCTCCCATACAAGCACGATTTCTCACAGTGGATACCATACCATAATCGGGGATACAAATTCCATGCATCGCATTTATGAATACCATCATTTAGTGACTGAAGATGAAATCGACGGATTAGGGCATGTCAATAACGTAGTCTATTTGAAATGGTTACAAGATGCAGCAGTCGCTCACTCCAGGGCAAATGGCTGGCCGGGAAGCCGTTATCGCGAATTGAAAATCGGCTGGGTTGCGCGCAGTCATTTTATCGAATATCTGCAACCCGCATTTGTGAACGAGGAAATCGTTGTGCAAACCTGGATTTCCACGCTTCAGAAAGTCAAATCGTTGCGAAAATACAGGATTATCCGTCCTGCTGATTCCCAGATCCTGGTACGCGCTGAAACAAACTGGGCGTTTGTGAATTACGAAAGCCTCGCTCCCCGCCGGATTCCGACGGAAGTTTCTGCCTGCTTCTCAATTGTTCCCGAGGCGGAAGAACCCGGAAATTGAATCATCCAGCAGAAATTCGCTTCCCGTTTTTTAGGGAAGAATCTGACTCAAAACGTGAAATCAGACAGACAGCATGGTACTCTATCTACACTTTCAGATTGCACGCTGATCTGAAAAAATTTTCAATTCACCATCGGGTCTTTTTTGATTCTCGCCCCATGGTCTTCGATACAGACATTAGACTGAAAACGGACTCATCGCTTCACTCCATTCACGGTGAATTATGACTGACCAACCCTATGAAAAGCTGGGAGCATTCTACCTGGGACGGGAATATGACCTGCCTGAAAATCGGGTGAAAGAAGATCTGGTATTATATGACAGTAAAGATCTGACAACACATGCCGTGTGTGTCGGGATGACCGGCAGTGGAAAAACCGGCTTATGTCTCTCTCTGCTGGAAGAAGCAGCCATTGATGATATTCCTGTCATCGCCATTGATCCCAAGGGGGACTTGGGAAATCTGTTACTGAATTTTCCGGATTTAAAACCTGCTGATTTTCGCCCCTGGATTGAAGAAAGCGAAGCCGTACGCAAAGGCAAGACACCTGACGAATACGCAAGCTGGACTGCCGATCTCTGGAAGAAAGGACTCGCTGACTGGCAGCAGGATGGCACTCGTATTGCCCGACTGCGCGATGCCGTCGACATGGCAATCTACACACCAGGCAGTAATGCCGGGCTGCCCCTGTCAGTTCTGAAATCTTTTGATGCACCGAGCGACGCGATTTTGAACAACAGTGATGCCCTGCGAGACCGCATCATGTCTGCAGTATCGGGACTGCTGGCCCTCCTGAAGATCAATGCTGACCCGATCAACAGCCGGG
This sequence comes from Gimesia sp., assembly GCA_002706765.1. Lineage (GTDB taxonomy): Bacteria > Planctomycetota > Planctomycetia > Planctomycetales > Planctomycetaceae > Gimesia. The sequence continues at coordinate 142,472 of PAJV01000024.1, read as the reverse complement.
AGCACATCCTGCTTTCCAATATTCTCAGCAATGCCTGGAAAGAAAAACGCAATCTGTCCATCGCCAGTCTGATTCAGGAAATCCAGGCACCCCCGTTTGATAAGATCGGTTTCCTCAACCTGGATATGTTTTACCCGGCGAAAGAGCGCGTTCAGCTCTCTCTGCAACTCAACAACCTGCTGGCTTCTCCGGGATTTGAGTCCTGGATGCAGGGGGAAGCATTAAATATTGAGCGACTGTTAATGACAAAACAGGGTAAGCCCCGTATCTCCATTCTTTCGATTGCCCACCTGTCTGAATCGGAACGTATGTTTTTTGTCACAATACTGCTCAATGAAGTGCTGGCCTGGGTCCGCAGTCAGCCAGGTACCTCCAGCCTGCGGGCAATTCTGTATATGGATGAAGTTTACGGCTACTTCCCTCCGACAGCGAATCCACCTTCTAAAACTCCCATGCTCACCCTGTTAAAACAGGCACGTGCCTTTGGTCTGGGCGTGGTGCTCTCGACACAGAATCCGGTTGACCTGGACTATAAAGGACTCTCGAATACCGGTACCTGGTTTATCGGTCGCCTGCAGACAGAACGCGATAAAGCACGTTTACTCGATGGCCTGGAAAGTGCATCGGGAACAGCCGGCAGCCAGTTCCATCGACAGGAAATGGAAGCCATTCTATCTGACCTGGGAAGCCGGGTGTTCCTGTTGCACAATGTGCACGAAGATGCGCCCGTTGTCTTCCAGACCAGATGGGCATTGTCCTATCTGCGAGGTCCACTGACGAGAAATCAGATCAAAACGCTGATGGATCCACGTAAACAGGCGATTGCCGAATCGACTCCGGCAACAGCGGTCATCACGACATCAGAACCAGACCTGTCACAGCCGCCATTGATTCCTCCAGAAATAAAACAGCGAGTTTTTACTGCTGCGACGATTGCCTCGACGGGAAGTCGACTCGTCTATCGCCCGGGGTTGATCGGTCTTGCGAAACTGCGCTACGCCGATGCCAAATCCAAGGTCGATCTCTGGCAGGATGTGGCTCTGCTGCTGACAGTCACCGGTTCGGTTCCAGAGTCTGTCTGGGAAGCGGCTACAATCATCCCGCCGGGTAATCTGGACTATGATTCAGAACCTGATTCCCAGGCCGTCTTTGCAGAAGTCGACAGTCTGCTCACAAAACCGAAACAGTACCAATCCTGGGAAAAGGAATTGAAAACATACCTCTACCAGGAGCGCCCGCTGAATCTCTGGTTTAGCGCAGATCCAAAGCTGTATTCCGAACCGGAGGAAAATGAATCTGCGTTTCGGGCGAGACTCAAACAGCTGATGCGTGAGGAACGTGATCTCCAGATAGAAAAATTAAGATCTAAATATGCTTCCAGATTCGACATCATAAAAAATCGGATTCGAACAGCAGAAGAGCGTGTGGCGCGGGAAGAATCACAGTACAGCGAAAAAAAATTGAGTACGTTTCTCTCGATCGGCACGACGATTTTCGGTGCAATCATGGGCAGAAAAGTAGCCAGCGCCACCAACGTCCGCAAAGCATCCACTGCTGCACGCAGTGTGGGACGCGCCGCCAAGGAGCACGATGATATTGGACGTGCGAAAGATGCTCTGGAAATCCAGCATCAAAAATACGCTGCCCTGGAAACTGAGTTTCAGCAGGAGATCGACGAACTGGAAGAACCGATTCGGCCGGAAGATCTGGAAATTGAGGCCTATCCTGTCCGCCCGCGGAAGTCTGATCTCATGGTGAATGAAGTTTCATTCGCCTGGCTCCCCTGGTCTGTTGATCCAACCGGAATCAGCCAGCCCCTCTATCGACGAGAAGAAGAATAGTTCCCGCCAGAGAATAGAAAGACAGGGGTAAAGCAGCGTCTGCTTCTCCCCTGCCTTCCCTGTTACTTCACCACAAAGTTAATCAGTCGTCCGGGAATGACAATCGCCTTCACGATGGTTTTTCCTTCCAGATGCTGGGCGATCGTCTCATCCTGCTCCGCAGTCTGCTGCATGGTAGCCTGGTCGGCGTCTGCTGCGACTGAAACTTTCGATCGTAATTTCCCATTCACCTGCACCGGGATTTCCACGACCGATTCCTGCAACAGGGCTTCATCATATGCGGGCCAGGGCTGGTATGCCAGAGTTTCTGCGTGCCCCAGTACGCTCCAGAGTTCTTCTGCAATATGCGGCGCGAATGGGGAAAGCAGCAATACGAAATCAGACAACACTTCTTTGGACCTGGTTTTTAACGGTCCCATCGCATTCGTAAATTCCATCATACGACTGATGGCGGTATTGAAGGATAACTTTTCGATATCCTCAGATACGGCTTTAATCGTCTTATGCAATATGCGCAACTGATCTTCATCGGGTGCCTCATCGCTGACAGCGTCGCTTAAGGCAACTTCTTCCTGTTTTTCATCGATGATCAAGCGCCAGACGCGCCCCAGAAATCGACTGACGCCATCCACGCCACTCATGCTCCAGGGCTTGGTTGCTTCCAGAGGCCCCATAAACATCTCGTACATCCGCAGTGCGTCAGCGCCATACTGTTCTACAACGATGTCCGGATTGATCACGTTGCCACGTGACTTTGACATCTTATAGGCACGGCTGTTGACAGAGATGTCGGGCTGATCGACGAGTACAAAATCCTCACCCTGTTTCTGCACCTGATCTGATTCCAGGCGGATGATCGTCACGGGCTTACCCGAAGCTTTCTCAATCCACTTGGTTTCGGATTCATCAGATTCGGTCACGTCCTTTGCCGACACCCAGGTGCCATCTGTCTGTTGGAAGCCCGTTAATTCGACATCACCTAAAATCATGCCTTGATTGACGAGTTTCTGGAATGGTTCCGGACAGGTCACATGTCCACGGTCAAAGAGTACCTGATGCCAGAAACGCGCGTAAAGTAGATGCAGAACCGCATGTTCGCCGCCACCAATATACAGATCGACGGGCAACCAGTTCTTCTCGTTTTCCGGATCGATAAATCGCTCACTGTTTTTGGGGTCGGCAAATCTCAAATAGTACCAGCAGGAGCCCGCCCATTGTGGCATGCTGTTCACTTCGCGCAACAACCGCTTGCCGTCCGTACCTGTTTTATACAACCATTCGTCAGGCGCAGAAGACAACGGCGGTTCGGGAGTCCCGGCCGACTTGTACTCTTTCATTTCGGGAAGCTCAACCGGTAAACTTTCTTCCGGGTCCGGTCGCATCAAGCCTGTTATCTTGCCGTCCTCATCCAACTCGTGCCAGATGGGAAACGGTTCTCCCCAGAAATGCTGGCGGCTGAATAACCAGTCGCGAAGACGATAATTCACGGCCCCTTTACCAAGCCCCTGCTCAACCAGACGAGCCGTGATTTCTTTTTTGAAGTCTGCCGTTTTCATGCCATCAAATTCACCGGAATGAATGGCGGTCCCCAGGCCGGAAAAGGGAGTCCTCTTTTCACCCGCAATCTCCGCCTCCAGAGCCTGCTCGTCTTTAGATGGCTCGTAATTCTCTGGTGGTTCAACCACAGGGATGATGGATAAATCAAACTCAACGGCAAATTCCCAGTCTCGTAAATCGTGAGCGGGAACCGCCATGATGGCACCCGTGCCATAGCTGATCAAAACGTAATCGGCAATCCAGACCGGTATTTTCTCGCCGTTGACTGGGTTGATGGCGAAACTGCCGGTAAATACCCCTGTCTTCTCTTTCGCGAGATCGGTTCGATCCAGGTCGCTCTTGAGTGTCGCCTGTTTGCGATACGTTTCGACGGCCTGCTTCTGCTCAATTGTTGTCAGACGATCTACAAACGGGTGTTCGGGAGCAAGTACCATATAGGTAGCACCGAACAGGGTATCAGGACGAGTGGTATAGATCCGTAAGACGTCCGCTTCGGGATCCTCCGAAAATCCGGTCTCGCTGCGTGAGGATTTCCAGGCAGTAAATCCCTGCTCCAGATCGGCGTCTGATCCTCCCGCGCCCACATAGAAATCTACCTCTGCACCTTCACTGCGGCCAATCCAGTTTTTCTGTAACGATTTAATAGAATCGGACCAGTCCAGTCCCTCCAGTCCATCAATCAACCGATCGCCGTACTTCGTAATCCGGAGCATCCACTGCCGCAAGGGAATCCGCTCCACGGGATGTCCGCCCCGCTCACTTTTTCCATCGATAATTTCCTCGTTGGCCAAAACCGTCCCCAGTTTCGGACACCAGTTGACGGGCGCCTCATGCTGATATGCCAATCGATGGCGATTCTGGTAATGGCGGGTCGCGTCTTCTCCCTCCGCTTTCACTTTTTCGGGGATCGGCAACTCGCTGATGGGGCGGGCACGACCGACACGCTGCTTGCCATCCGGCCCGATCCATTCATATTCGGAATCAAACCACGAATCGAATAACTGCAAAAAGATCCATTGCGTCCAGCGAAAGTAATCCGGATCCGTCGTCGAAAATTCGCGACTCCAGTCATAACTGAAACCTAACATCTTCAACTGACGTCGAAAGGTGTCTATGTTCTTCTGAGTTGTGATTCTGGGAGGGGTCCCAGTTTTGATCGCATGCTGCTCTGCCGGTAAGCCAAATGCGTCCCAGCCCATGGGATGCAGCACCTGTTTCCCCTGCATACGGGCGTGGCGACAGACGATGTCAGTTGCCGTATACCCTTCGGGATGCCCGACATGTAAACCTTCGCCTGACGGATAAGGAAACATATCGAGTACATACAGCTTGTCTTTCCCTTCAACAAACTCACCGACTTTGAAAGTTTCCTGCTGATCCCAATAGGTCTGCCATTTGGTTTCAATCCGCTTGGCGTCGTAACGAGGCATTGTGTCCAGTCTTCCTAATCGTTCATGGGCACTATTGCCCGGCTCATAAAATGATTTTTGTGTCTGTGTGGGCCAGCAATGCCCGGTCAAGTATCGTAACAAACAGACAGTAATCCTGTCAGTGTTATCTATAGTAATAGAGTAAGTTTAGCCATCCGTAGAAACTTTGCAATTCTGCCTGTTTTTGATATCGAGGGTTTCTTTACGAGCCTTGATTTGTCAAAATACACAAGACCTGTTCCCGAAACAGCGGTTTTGAAAACTTACTTGAGTTGATAGTCCCTCATTCCGGAGTAAACATAATGGCAGTCAGTTCCGATTCCCCCTGTTACGGTGAAACCAGCAGACGTGATTTCCTGAAGTCTTCTTCCGCCTGGGGATTCGCTGCCCTGACAGCAGGTACGCTGATGTCAGACACCGCTTTGGCAGCAGGAGTTCAGAAAAAAGAGACTCCTGAGCATCTCAAGTTGAGTCTGGCCGCCTATTCTTTCAACCGTTACATGCAGCAAAGCTGGCCAAAAACCCGTGAGAGAAAAACGCCAGCCACCATGACCATACAGGACTTTGTCCGCTACTGTGGCGAACTGAAACTGGATGGTTGTGAACTGACCAGCTACTACTTCCCCAATCCCGTCAGTGACGATTATCTGAAAAAGACCCGTGATCTCGCCGGTTCACTGGACCTGGAAGTTTCCGGTACAGCGATTGGAAATGATTTCTGCCTGCCAAAAGGGACCGCCCGGGACGAACAGCTGGAAATGACCCGGAAATGGATTGATTATTCTGCGATTCTGGGTGCTCCCGTGATTCGAATTTTTGCCGGTAAGGTTCCCAAAGGGGGAAAGGAAGCAGAAGCCATTCGCCTGTGCCAGGCAGGCATCAATGAATCTTTGAAGTACGCTGAGAAAAAAGGAGTCAGCCTCGCTTTGGAAAACCACGGGGGCATCACATCGACTCCCGAGCAGATGATGCGGATCATTGAGGGTATCGATCAATCTCCTCATTTCGGGATTAATTTCGACAGTGGCAACTTCCGCACAGAACATCCATATGAAGATCTGAAAAAGATCGCACCACTGGCGATCAATGCGCAGATCAAGGTGGAAATGGGAGTCCGTGGAAAAGAAGTTCCCGCAGATATCCCGCGCATCGTGAAAATCCTGAAAGACGCGCACTATAAAAACTTTGTCGTTCTGGAATACGAAGCGGATGAAGAACCGAAAGAAGCGATTCCCGTATATATCAAACAACTGCGAAAACTGATCTGAAGTCAATCGCTTTTCTGTCCCGACATAGATCATACGAGATTCAATCATGGATGAAACTGAAACGAAGCCTCCTGAGAAGGCAAAAAGGCGCGCGTTCTGGAATCATCAGCTACCGCTGGAGCGCGAGACCTGCGTCTTTATTCTGGTCAATGCGCTGGATGTCTTTATGACATACCTGTTGCTGGTCACTGGAAATTTTCGTGAATCCAATCAGCTGGCGAATTATTTTATCGCGGGCTGGGGCATTAAAGGCATGGTCTACTTTAAGTTTACCCTCGTCGCTGTTGTCACGGTAATTGCTCAAATCGTCGCACGCAAAAAGATGTCGACGGGACGTAACCTGTTGAACTTCGGTTCGCTGATCGTCGCTGGCGTCGTCATTTACAGCTTTGCTCTCTTCATGCGCTCAGGCGATCTGTTTAAATAATAGCGTCTGCAGACCGCGAGGCCGTTCATGCATCGTCACGGGATTCTATCAGTCGAATCAGTCCGGCAAACAGAATCGCCGCCGTCTCCATTCTTAAGATACCCTCGCTCAGCCTGACAGCTTCCGCGCCCTGATTCAGTGCAGTCTGGATTTCCAGAGGAGAGAACCCTCCTTCCGGTCCAATCAGAATAACCACCGCTGCTTCAGAATTTTTGACCGGTTTAAACAGATCAATTCTACTCCCCTTCGGGTCAGCAATCAGCAGGCGACACTCTGTCTGACTGACTGCCGACAGGAATTCGTCCCATCTCTGCAGCTCTGCCAGTTCCATGAGCTGAATCTGCCCGGACTGCTTGGCAGCAGAGACGATTGTCTGTTGTAATTTTTTCAATCGATTCCCGCCAGGATCAACACTACTGCGTTCTGTCAGCAGGGGAACCAGTTTTGTCACACCCAGCTCTGCTGCTTTCTCAACAAGCCAGCGAAAGCGGTCTCCTTTGGGTACGGCAGTCGCCAGAATCAAGGGTCTCTGTGAGCTGGCCTGAACTGCATGTCTGGCGGTCACCTGGATTTCCACCGATTTCCGGGAAGTATTTGTGATGACCCCTTCTGCTTCCGCACCCGTCCCGTTGAATACCAGCACACTATCACCAGTTCGCATACGAAGGACATGCAGCAGATGATGCGCCTCGCTGCCATCCAGCAGTAACTGATCCGTATCAAACGGGCCGTCATAAAAAAAACGATGTGGCATAAATGTTCTCGGAATCGATCGGCTCAGAAAAACTTTAAGCTCTTTAAATTACGTAAGTTGAGAAAAATCAGACAACTCAGGCGGGGTTCGGTCATGCCGATAGCATCGAATGACCGATTTTATCAATAAGAAGAGTTCTTTCAGATGACCCCACTCGTTTTCTGAACAGGCACACTCTTCATTTTATGGATGGTATCTCTCTTCCGGTAGGTTCTGCAAGGAGCAGAGATTCAGAACACGCAGGTTCGAACTCAATATTCAAACAGGTCATAAAAAGAATCATGTATTGCGAATTCTGGAATTTGACACAGGCCCCCTTCAAACAATGGCTGGATCTGGAATACTTCTTTGAAAGTGAATTCCATGAAGAAGCTTTAGCGCGTCTCCTGTTTGTTGCAGATGAACAGAAGAAATGCAGTATCCTCAGCGGGCCAGCGGGAACAGGGAAGACTCTCACTCTGAAAGTCTTTCAGCAACTGTTAAAACGAACTCCTCATCAGTGTGAATTAATCGATCTGATCGGCCTGGGAGAAGAAGAACTGCTCTGGCAGGTTTGTGCCAGCTTACGACTGGGGCCGGCACTTGATACACCACTACCCCGACTCTGGCGACAGTTGACCGATTATCTGAACGGCTTACAACTGACCCAGGGACGTCAGATACTGCTCCTGGACCATGTCGATCAGGCTCGTACCGAATGCATGCCTGCCATTGAGCGTCTGCTGCATGCTGGTAATCAGCAGTTCCCAACTTTATCGCTGGTTCTGTCGCTGGATCACCTGAAAGCCACAGACACACTCTCGCGAAATTCCGATCTGTCCATCGAACTGGATAGTTTCGATCAGGAAACGACAGAAAGTTACATTACGTCTCGCTTAAGCTGGTCGGGTTGCCAGTCGGATCTCTTTTCTGCCGCCGCATACCAGGAGATCCAGGCAGCCAGCCAGGGTATTCCTGCAAAAATCAACCAGATCTGTGACCTGGCATTACTGGCGGGCTTCGAACAGAACCTGTCCACCATTGACGCCGATGTCATCAAACGGGCCTGCCATGAGATAAAAGGGGCACCGGTTTCAAGAAACCGCATTTCCGAAGTCATCCAGCGCGTGTAGAATGCAGAAGTGATTCTCCCGTTCTCTACACCCTGATGATGTTGACTCAAATGCATGTCTGTCTGTTTGATATTGATGGCACCCTGATCGATTCCGGTGGTGCAGGCCAGCGATCTATCCTGCACATGCTGGAAGAGGAATTTCAGGTTTCCGCGCCAGTGGAAGGCATACCCACAGCAGGCCGTACCGATCATTCGATCATGGTAGACCTGTTTGAATACTTCAATATTGCCAACACCAGTGAAAACCGGCAGCGTTTCGAGCAAGGCTACCTCAATCTGCTCGCCGACAAGCTGAAAGAACATCAAGGCCGGGTCCTGCCGGGGATCAGAGAGATCCTGGACTCCCTTTCCCGACAGGCGAATGTTGATCTGGGACTGCTGACAGGCAACTTCGAACAGGGTGCGAAGCAAAAACTGGCACACTACGAGCTGGACCATTATTTTGACTTCGGCGCCTATGGAGATCACCATGTGGACCGGGATGACGTCGCCCACGAAGCCTTAAGACAAATTCGAGAGCGTCACGCCACTGAAATCCTGGAACAGACCTCCGTCTGGGTGCTCGGCGATACCCCCAATGACATCACGTGCGGGCGTGCCATCGGTGCTAACGTGATTGCGGTTGCCACGGGTGTCTATTCGCTGGAGGAACTGCGAAACTGTGAACCAGATTATCTGTTTGAACATTTCAAAGACGTGCAGCCAGTTTTGACTCTGTTTGATCCGCCTGAATCATTGATTTGATACAGAATGTCAGAAATCAGCGAGAATGAAATGAAAACATTCTCTTCTTAGAACAATGTCTTCTGCTCCTGAATCGGCGTGAGACAGTCCGGTGAATCATGCGATACCTTATTGACCTGCGAGCTTACCGGATGAACCTGCATTGCCTCTGCCGGGCAGGTCTGCAGTAGTTTTTCCAACTGAGGAACTGGTGTCGTCTCCGCACTCAACCAGCGGGCATACTGAGCGGGCTGTAATATGACCGGCATCCGGGGATGGATTGATTCCAGCAGAGGATTGGCAGCGGTGGTTAAAACAGTACACGTATCAACCTCAGTACCATCGGGGCTCTGCCATTGTTCCCATAACCCGGCCATCGCGAACAGAGGCTCTTCCCGCAAGCGAACACACATGGCCTGCCGTGAACGGTTCCCGGTACTCTTCCATTCATAGAACCCGTTGGCGGGAATCAGGCAGCGCCGATAGCGAAACGCATTTTTAAAAGCCGGTTTGGAGGAAGCGGTTTCGGAACGGGCATTGATCATTGCCTGTCCGGGAGCAGGATCTTTAAACCAGCCGGGAATGAATCCCCACTGAAAATGCCGGACCTGGTACTCCTGCTGGTTTTGCACAATAGCCATAACGGGCTGTGACGGGGCAATATTGTATCGGGGGGAAATCCGCGGAAACGTCACCAGCTGAAACAGCCGCATGATTTCTTCATCCGGTGAAAACAGAAAAAAACGGGCACACATAATCGCTATGAACCTTCATTTGTTTTGAAAGAAACATATGATACTGTTGCAGGAAACTGGTGACGAACCCCATTTTAATTGATTCGAAAACGAAATACTATCGACCTGTGATATCAGTCCCCCGCTGATCAATGCAGAAAGGATAAGAAGCCATGATTCCACTACGAAATATTGGTAATACGGACATTCAGATCACCCCCATCGCCATGGGTTGCTGGCCCATTTCAGGTGTCACCAGCGTGGATGTCACAGAACAGGCCAGCCTGGCAACACTGAAGGCTGCATTTGAATCTGGAATCAATTTCTTTGACACCGCATATTGTTATGGCTACGAGGGAGAAAGTGAACGACTGATTGCGCAGGCCTTAGGTGACCGACGGGATCGGATTGTGATTGCGACCAAAGGGGGCATTCACTGGGAGGGAACGAAACAGGTACGCGATGCCTCCCCGACCCGCATCAAACAGGAATGTGACGAAAGCCTGCAGAGGTTAAATACCGATCGTGTTGAACTCTACTATCTGCATGGCCCCGATCCTGAAATCTCAGTCAGCGAATCAGCGGGAGCATTCAAGGAATTATTGGCCGCCGGCAAAATTCAGTCTGTTGGTGTCTCTAATTTTACCCTGGAGCAGCTTCAGGAATTTGCCGACGTCTGCCCCATTTCAGCGTATCAGCCACGCTACAACATGTTGCAGCGTGACATTGAGAAAGATCGGCTGCCATGGTGCATTGAAAACGATGTCTCCATAATGGCTTACTGGCCTTTAATGAAAGGGTTGCTTGCAGGCAAGCTGGCCCGAGATCATCAGTTCGCGCCGGAAGATGGTCGGCAGAAGTATCCCATGTTCCATGGAGAGGAATGGGAGAAAAACCAGGATTTTCTGGAAGTCCTGCGTGCACTGGCCAATGAGATGAATCGAACAGTGGCTCAGATTGTTGTTCGCTGGACCATTCAACAGCCGGGGATTACCTGTGCCCTCTGCGGAGCAAAACGCCCTGAGCAAATTCAGGAAAACGCAGAAGCTTTGAACTTTGAACTCTCAGTTCATCAGCTTGAATCAATAAACCGGGCCATTGAACAGCGTGGCCCGATTCTTACCTGAGACGTGAAATCGGCACTGCCGCTTTAAGGCAGAATCAAACCTTCGCGGATCGAATACCGTGACAGTTCGACACGATCATGAATACCCAGTTTGTGCATGATTCGATATTTATGGCTGTCGATCGATTTTTCCGAGAGATGCATGGAACGTGCGACTTCTTTGACACTTTTCCCCCTCGCCAGATGTCGGAGCACTTCAATCTGCCGGGATGTCAGCGAGGTAAGCATGCTTTGCGACTGTATCGAATAGCGTTCTTTCTTGTGATCAAAAACCAGCCGTTCCTGGACCGATTGTGAAAAACAGTACTCGCCACGCGAGGCCTTTTTGATGGCATGGATCAATGATTCAACAGGCTCCCCTTTTAGTAAGTAGCCTTTTGCATTAACCCTCAAAGCCAGTTCAATGAAAATGTCTGAGAGATATCCCGTCAGGAAGATCATTTTCGTATTTTTCAGCCGAGAGGAAATCTCTTCGGCGATATCAAATGAACCGCGTCCGGGTAGTTCTACATCCAGAATGACGACATCGGGTTCTGTTTCCAGAATCAATGCCAGACCGTCATCCGCATTTGTTGCTGTTCCTACAACTTCAATATCGGGATCACGCTGAAACCGGGAGACAATCGCATCTACCAGTACCATGTGATCATCGACAAAAACAACTCGAATCAGATCTGTTGAAGTTAACATATTGGTCGGCCCCCGGATGATTTGAGAATTAAAAGATATCAATTAACTAATGATTCAATCTCAATTCTGCAGTTACTCGGTGTGCTTCTGCTCCTGTAGAATATCTCTGCATTTCTTTGACAGCTCGAGCACATCGCTGGTCGCGGATTCAATCGGTGGAACTAAATCCCGGAGGACGCCTGCAAGTTCCGACTCAATCTCGTTGGATGACAATCCATTCAGATAGTCATGTTGACACTGTAAAATTGTTAGAAAATTATTTAATCGGTGACATGTAGAACGAACGTCTTGAGCGAAGTCAAAACAGTCTTGATGTGATATCTGTCCCATGGACAAGTTATGCCTTTTGGTTTACGGGCAACTATATAAATATATCAGCATGTAACAATGTTGGACTGAATCAGTTTTTTTGACTTCGTTCACAGATATGACAATTTGACGCATAACAGTTTCTTAACCTGACGTCCATCACCAGAATCGCAGGTCAAAAACCGCTAACCAGTATCTCATGGTAAGCAAAATCGAATTGTTACCTCAACAGTAATTGTCAGATTTTGCAGTATCTTACCTACACTTTGATCGTCATTTTCACTCAAGTTTGTGATCGATTCCCCTCACAAATACCGGAGTTCCTTGTCCTCTATTATTCCAAAAAGACGTAAACGCTTATATACAAACCTTCTAGGCCGCGTGACAGGCATAGGGAGGGATTCCCATGGATTCATCTCTTGTCAATTTTCCCATATTTCCAAGGTTGATTTTCCTGAGGAGGGATTTGCCTTAAATGTGAGGCCTTCACCTCCATTACAGTCCTTACAGCCGGAATACTCGGTCATTACAAACTGCCCGAAGAAGTATTATTCGGAATATCGTGTTGATATTTTAGCACATCTATTTTTTCGTGATCTATGTTCTAAGTGCACATTTACTTTTGAAGCATTGTTCGTCGACTGGCTTCTGTTGTGGAATCAGGGCAACAGGCACGAAAACACATTGACAACATGACTTCTCTAAAAGCCCTCAGTAGAACTGAATCACTGAAGTTGAATGATTCTCAGGAAACAGGAATTAGATAATGCCGTCAAGCAGTACCCTCGGTAAGTCTGAACTCACCGCAGAATTTGTGAATCCCATCATCAGCTCGACCATCTCTGTATTTGAAATGATGTTGGGTTGCACGCCAAAACGAACGGGCTTAAGCCTGAAACAGGACCTCATCCCTCAACACGAATTGAGTGCCGTCATTGGAATTTCGGGGAGAGCAGCAGGGACTCTCGTATTAAGCCTGTCCAAGAGCGTCGGCATCGGTGTGCTGGATCGAATGGTGGGAATCACCACAACTGAAATCAACGACGAAGTCTGCGACGCTGTCTGTGAATTAGCAAACATGATTGCAGGATCAGCAAAGGCACAACTGGAACACCTGGAAGCCTCCATCAGTATTCCCAACATTATTACCGGGAAGGGACACACGGTTCATTATCCATCCAATGTCTCTCCCATTTGTATCGCTTTTGACTCAGAGATCGGGACTTTTTCTATCGAAGCAGGATTTTCTGATCGCTAAACGACCTGTTTAAAAAAACGTAAATTTGAACGACCAATCGAATTAAAAATAGATAAAGGCTAATTCCATGAAAGTGTTACTCGTAGATGATTCCGGCACAATGAGAACAATCCAGAAACGATGTCTATCGAAACTGGGAATTGAGGATGTCACAGAAGCTGAAGATGGCGTACAGGCTTTAGAACTGTTTGTTGCCGCGAATTTCGACATCGTGTTAAGTGACTGGAATATGCCTAACATGGACGGCTTGCAGTTGCTGAAAGAAATTCGTCAGCGCAACAAAGATATTCCCGTCATCATGATTACCACAGAGGCAGAGCGTGCCAGAGTTGTCACCGCAATTCAGGCTGGTGTTTCGGATTATCTGGTGAAGCCATTTACGCCAGACAGTCTGAAAAGCAAACTGGAACGCTGGGTGACATCCAACGCCTGAAAAGCCAGCCAGAAGATCAACAATATTATCTCGCCTGAATTGGAATCAGCATGAGGTAACAATGCCCGGCTTCTGAAATCGGTATCTTATATTACAGCTATTCCTCTATCGATGTGTATTTCCACAAAGGTCACGGATAATGATTTCTCCTGAAAAAATCTGGTCTTCTGATCAATTACCTACTTTGCCTGCCGTCGCTGTTAAGTTGCTTGATCTTTCCAAGAACCCGGATACCGACATCAAAGAAGTGATTGATACGATCAAAGCAGATCCGGCGATTACCGCAAAAATTCTGAAAGCAAGCAACTCTTCATTTTTTGGTTTAAGATCGGAATGCAAAGGAATCGAGCGCGCTGTACCACTGCTGGGTACGATGGTAGTGACCTCACTGGCATTGAGCTTTTCACTTTCCGAATCAGCAATTACACAGGGGCCTCTCAAGTCTCGATTTGACGCTTACTGGAAACAGTCCATCATCCAGTCAGCAGCGGCAGAACTGCTAGCAACAAAATCAGGCAATGACCTGAAGTATGACAGTTTCCTGATCGGACTGCTGCAGGATATCGGACACCTTGCCATGCTCAGATCGATACCTGTCGATTTATTAGCTGTCCTGGAGCAGGCAGAAAAAGAACAGCGTGAGACCGCTGAAGTAGAATCTGCAGTACTGGGAATTAATCACACAGAAGTGGGTGTCAAGATGATGGAGCGCTGGCAATTGTCAGAACAGTTCCAGACTGCGATTCAGCATCATCATGACTCTCTGGCCGAATTGAAAGCACTTGATTCACATCCGGACTTCAACCTGATTATCATCATTGCCACTTCTGCAGCAATTGGTGACTACTTCTGCTCTCCTAACAGCGGACTGGCATTACAGAGACTTCAGGATTTAACGTCTGAATTTTACAATATGCCACACGATGACACACATGGATTTCTGGAACAGGTGCAGTCACGCTTTGAAGAAGCGGCGCAGATTTTCTCGGTCAATATGGACGACATTGAATCCCCGTTTGAAATCATGGCCAGAGCCAACGAGCAGTTAGTGCAGATGACCATGAAGGCTCAGGTCGATACCACACAGGCGTTCGCCCGCCAGGCTGTCATTGAAGAACAGAAAAACAAACTGGAATCAGAAAACAAACAGCTCCAGAGCAAAGCCATACATGATCCTCTGACCAAAACCTATAATCGCAGTTACTTCAATGAAAATTTCGAAAAGGAACTTTATGCCTGTGCTCGCGCTGCACAACCGATTGGTATTATCTTTTCCGATATTGATCGCTTCAAAGTTCTGAATGATACTTACGGACATCAGTTTGGTGACCTGGTATTACAGCGCGTCGCCAAAGTAGCCAGCGAAGCCACCAGACGCTCAGATGTATTCTGTCGCTATGGTGGAGAAGAGTTCGTGATCATGGTCAATAACCCGTCTGAGAATGGAATTCGTGACCTGGCAGAACGTCTTCGAAAACTGATTGAAAACGAAGTCATCGAGTTTGAAGGAAACCGCGTTCCCGTGACCGCCAGCCTGGGAGCAGTCGTTGGAATTCCTCCGAGAGATTTAACAGGATTCGCAGAGCGTCTCGTTGCTGAAGCCGATGAAGCGATGTACGAGTCCAAAGAAAACGGCAGAAATCAGGTTCACGTCCGTTCGATTATCAGCAAAGAAGATCAGGAACTTCATAAGCAGATCAAACGCTGCCGATTCAGTCGCTGGCTGGTCACAAAGGAAGTCTTTGATATTCCCACGATATCAAAAGCACTGCTGAAATGCCCGAAACAACAGAACCAGACTCGTATGGGTGAACTTGCCATTGCTGAGAAACTGCTCTCCGAGAACGACGTCTCCCAGATCCTGGAACTGCAGCAACTCAAGGGTTTGCGATTTGGAGAAATCGCGATCCAGCAGAAATTTCTGACAGAGGAACAGACGGCATATCTCCTGGCCTTGCAGGTTGAACCGCCCATCGTACTGGGGAAAACATTAATTTCGCTGGAATTGCTGGAAAGCAGCCAGGCAGCTGAGCTGATCCGGCAATATCTGGCAGAAATGAAACCCTGTTCAATATCCGCGGATGAGCGTCGAAATCTGTTAGCGAATTCATAAATGGAATTGAAATTCCAGATGATTTGGACATTGTACACAATCCCTGATCATGCCATAATCCACAGATTTTAAATTCCGCCCCTAAACAAGCAGGCTGCTTGTGTTCACAGTGATAGAGGGTATCAGATTTCACCCTGACGTCTCTGAATCTGTGATACTCGTCCCCAATGGCTTTAGAGACACTACAGAAAAACTGGACACTGTCTAAACGAAAATGGATTTTCCGGATTTAACCCACATACAATATTCCCCAAATTATGGAGGGCGATTGAGATGAACTTAATCGCTGATACGTCTGCGCAACTGGATGCAACACACTTAGTATCCACAACAGAACAGCCACACACAGAGCAGCATGCTCACGCTGAGCCCCCTGCATTCTACAGTGTCATTCCGTTCGCCTTGCTCCTGCTGTGTATCGCATTTCTGCCGCTGATCCATAAAACGGAAGAATGGTGGGAACATAACAAAAACCGTCTGCTGGTCGCGGTCAGCCTCGGTCTGGTCACTCTACTCTATTACACATTCATCTACGGGCATGGCGTTGTCGACCATGGCACTCATGAACTCTCTGCTCCCGGGATCCCGGCTGCAATAGTCGTTCTGAAAAATGCGATCCTGGTGGAATACATTCCCTTTATCGCCCTGCTTTTCAGCCTGTATGTGATCAGCGGTGGAATCGCTTTCAATGGGAATCTGGTAGGTCGCCCCAGGCTGAACACCGCCATCCTCGCGATTGGGGCTGCGATTTCCAGTTTCATTGGAACGACCGGCGCTGCCATGTTGCTGATTCGCCCCCTGCTGAAAGCAAATGCAAAACGGGATTACGTGGCTCATACGATCATCTTTTTCATTTTTGTCGTCTGTAATACCGGCGGATGTCTGCTGCCGATCGGCGACCCTCCCCTTTTCCTGGGGTTCTTGAGAGGCGTACCTTTTACATGGACACTCAATCTGTGGCCGATGTGGCTGGCGATGAATCTCTGCCTGCTGGCGGTTTATTTCATCTACGACACAATTCGTTACAAGAAAGAAAACCGGGAAAAGGTCGAAGCACCGCCGGAAAACATCGAGCCCTTCGCACTCCGAGGCGGGCTTAACTTTCTCTGGTTGCTGCTGGTCATTTTCTGTGTGGCTTTACTTGATCCCTCGAAACCGGTCCCTTACACAAACGGCTGGCATGCGCCTCACTTTTTCAGGGAAGTCTGCATGTTCGGCCTGGCAGGCATCTCATTACTGACCACACCGAAAAGCATCCGGGAGCAGAACTCCTTCAACTACGATGCCATTCTGGAAGTCGCTGCGTTATTTGTGGGGATCTTTATCTGCATGCAGGCGCCGGTTCAAATCTTGAACGTGTATGGTGGCTCACTGGGAATTGATGCCCCCTGGAAGTTTTACTGGGCCACAGGCAGTCTCTCCAGCTTCTTGGATAATGCCCCTACTTATGTGGTCTTCTTTGAGACAGCAAAAGCGGCTCCCACCGCTGGACCCGAGATTGCAGGAGTCAATGAACTTGCACTCATCGCCATCAGTCTGGGTTCGGTCTTCATGGGTGCCATGACTTACATCGGAAACGGCCCTAACTTTATGGTCAAAGCCATTGCCGAAAAGAATAACATCCGCATGCCCAGCTTTTTCGGTTATATGATTTACAGCTGTATCGTGCTGTTACCATTGTCGATTTTGCTGACGTTTGTGTTCCTGGTTTAAACAAACGCTGGGAATCTATCATTAGAGCAATTAAAACAGGCAGCCCAAGAAGAGTTCTCCGGCTGCCTGTTTTCAATTCAATACTCTATTCCAGATCGCTGCCGCTTCATTTCTGCTTCTTACCAGCGGCTACTTTTTTCAAGACATATTTCCGCGCTACCGGCTGATTCACTTCGTAAATTTTATCTTCCAAAGCCAGTGCTGCCGCTTCACTCTCCTGGATCGTTTTTTCCTGACCGGCTAACTGCTTCTCCAGGCCCTCCAGCTTCTGAGTGTTCTTTTCACCTTCCTCTGCATCCAGTTTACGTTTGTTACGGGCGAACTGTTGAAATGCCCGCCAGATGTTCCGTTTAGCTTTCACAGGACCATCATTGCGTTCCTGATTCAGCAGCGCCACTTTCATCGCCTGCTGGTATTGAGGAGTTTTTGAGTTACCCTGTAACTCAATATGCTGTGCTAAAGTAGTATTCGAATACTGTCCAACCACTGCATCATCAATCGTCAGTTCATAGCGTCCAGCAGGCAGGCCATGAATCGACAATGCTTCCTGGCTCATACGATGTCCCAGCTTCGTCAGTTCAGCTCCCAGCTGTGCATCTTGGGGCACGACCCAGGGTAGACTGTCTGCCTGCCAGGTGAACGAAACTCCGTCTGCATCATAAACCAGATCCGTCAGCTTGCCTCCCCGTACGACTGCCGCTGGCTCGCCATTAGCTTTCTCACTGATCGTGATCCGGGAAACCTGTCGTTGCACATTCATGTCTGAGAGCAAAGCAACTGCCATCACAACCTGTCCTGGCTCATCGGGATGAATAGCATCACGAATCAGCGTAAAGTGAGGATCTTTCTGGCGGGCAGCAATCGTGATGTTATTTAAAGGGCCGTACATGTCGACAAATCCAAAGCCAGATTCCGCTGCTACTTCACGCAACCAGGCTCCATAATAGGCGAGTACCGAGTTGTATAATTCGACAGCACTGGGATCACGCTTCCGCGTGCCCATTCTGGCAGCCCGTGCATCGAACATCGTGGGGGTCATTAAAATGGGTGTTGCCTTGATCGCTTCAATTTTTGTGATCAACTCTTTCATGTCATTGTAATAAGTCTGAAAGATCGCCTCATTGAATGGCTGATACTGCCCGTCATTCATCCCCAGCAGTACCGTAACGTACTTGGGTTTATAAGCTGCCACATCCCGATCAAACCGCACCAGCGCATCCCAGGCTTTCGCTCCGCCGACACCCGCATTATGAAATTTCAATCGCATTTTGGGATAGCGTGTGTAAAAGAAGTCTTCCACATATTGTGTATACAGGCACTGGTGAGTAATGCTGTCACCCAGAAATACGATGGAATCTCCTGATTTCAATTCCAGCTTTGAGAGTGGTGTTTTGTATGCCTGCTGCTGGGCCTCCTGAGCCTGCAACAGACCAGTTGACATCAAAAACATCCCCAGCGTAATCGTATAGATCAGTTTTGTTCTGACCATTAAACGTTTCATGTTGTTTCTCCTGTAGCAATTATAGAATAGAGACCTGTATGCAGAATCATGCAGGCCGTTTAACACTGATTGAACTTCCGAGCCTGTCCCGAATTCAAACTCATCATCCGCAAACCTGATGACTCATGGAAGCTTCTGTCTGCAGACAGGACACAAGCTGGAGCGTATCACCTATCACCATAGCGTCTCTCAATCTATGACACTCGGTTCAAATGACCCGGAGACGCTACAGTAAAAATGGACATAATCTAATGTCCTGTGATCAGTTCCTTTTTGCAAGCGCCAATTCATTTTGACAGTTTAATTTCAGTCAACCCCACTGGTTCAGACCTGCTGTCGTTCATTTACTTTTAAGAATTTTCATCCCTGGTGGAGAAATGAGGGGTGTCGGATCTACTACAGTCAATTTCAGCCGGTCTGCAGTCTTCTGATCGAGAAACACGGCGGCGGTCTCATCAGCAAAGACGAGGCGCCATTGTGGATTGTTTAACAGGCCATTGATCTCGTTTCGAGAATATCGGCTGTCCAGGATAATCGCCGGAAGATGCCCTTCTTTGTCTTCCAGCAGATAGGCCCAGCCGGAACTGTTAAACGACATCTGTTGCTTAAACTGTTCATACAACTGAAATGTCTCTTTAGAATTCACTTCCAGTCGGCCATCGAAAAACACTTTTCTCTCGGGACCATTATGAAATATATACACAGCCGCCTGTCCATTATTGGAAACAAAAGCACGATCCGGCATGCCTGGCTGTCCCGCGAATTTTGATGCTGCATGCGCATACCATGCTTCCTGTTCTCCCAGTCCCAGAACTTTTCCTTCCCCTCCCCACGCATGCCAGTAACCGGTAATGACACTAAGCAGCAGAAACAGCAATACGACAGCGCTGCTCCCGTTTTTCAATAACGATTCATCGAATAATCGCAGTGATCTCCTGGTACCGGTTTCTTTCTGACCCCGTGTTGGTCGAGTCACAGTCATTCGCAACCAGTCCGATAAATTGTCACATAAGACCATCCCCGAAATCAGTGCAAAGATTGCCGTATTGCGTGAGGCCTTCAATGCCAGATGAGTGAAGGCAATAAAAAGTAAGATCCGAAACGGGTTGACTCGCCGGGACTTTAAGAGAGGAATGAAACTGCAAAAAGTTAATATCGCCAGTAGAACCTGCGAGAGCAGAAACAGGTTCCCCAGACCATTCTGCCTGATGAAATCCAGCGGCCGTTGAAATTCACCGACTCTCACCGAATAAAATGCCTGATCGACTGAGAACTTTTCATACAGGGTCAGCGGAAATAAAACCCCCTGCTCAAAATAGGGATTCAGAAAACAGGCAATCACCGTCAACACGCCTGCTCTGACCAGCATAATGACCGACAGCGAATCGTCAGGCGGGTCGATACCAAAGCGTCCCTGTGCCAAAATGCGAATCACAAAATCAGTCACAAACAGTCCACTGACGACCAATCCCAGTACGAACAAGGCATGGCTGTTGACCCACAGCAACGTGACGAGGGGGATCAGATAGATCAACCTGGGATGCGTGGGGAGGCGACTGATGACATACATCCAGACCGCAAGATACAGCAGTGATAACATTTCGGGACGAACAACAGAACGACCGGAAAGACAGACGACAGGTAAGACCCAGCATAGCGCTTTCCAGCAGGCGGGCAAGGACCTGCCAGAAGCATACCAGGCCACACCTATTGTCAGAGCGAGGCAGCACGACTTGGTCAGTACCAGTAAATCCACGCCACCCCAGCGATAAAGCCAGGTCACCAGAATCTGAAATCCCCAGTGCAGATCAATCCAGGGACGATCATAATCGATAAAAGTAAACCAGTCGAAATACGGAACGGTACCACGTTCCAGAATCAATTGTCCTGTCCGCAAATGCCACCAGATATCCATATTACGTAAAGGAAAACAGGCTACCAGAAACGTCCACAGCAGCAGGAGCGATAAAAAACTCAGCTCAACAGGGAGACGACTCACACGCGGAAAGAGGGAAGATTGCCGATTCCGATCTTCAGGAATATCAGCTGCAGCGGGTCCGGATCCAGCCGTTTTTTCAGGCACCCGTTTCTCAGTCCTGCTGGAAGACTTTTTTCCTTTACGGGACATATCATAAACGCCTTTACGGATCTCAACGGGAAGGAACGGAGACTCTTTTCAAATATTGTAACGCAGGCCCTGCCTCTAAAAAACAAACATGGTCTTCTGGAGTTGAGATTCTCGACAGAGTGATTCCGCTTCAAAATTCAGAGAGAAACAGAAAAAATGAATTGCAGGGATCTAAAGCGCATCATATTTAACCGTAGCGTCTTTCGATCTATTTTACCCGGTCCAAATGGCCCTGTAGACGCTGCAATAAATCTGGACACAGTCTCGACATCTGTTTAAAGCGGTACCCGTTTCTGCTGCGAATCCGGGGACCAGTCAAACTGGTACGTTTTGCCCCGTTGCAGACGGGTCAGATAGATGATCTGATGGGTGTGTCCCACAAAATGGGGAACCGTATGAGAAATCGCTCCCAGAACCGTCACTGTGAACCCCTGGATCTGACGCGTTTCCAGTAAGGTTTCAGGCGAAATCGAATGCAGGGAGTCGACTGCCTGTGCGACCGTCTGATTCAGCATTCCCCGTAACTCATCCAGTGAGAGTCTGGTGTCCGGACTGAATTCCTGCTCACGCTGCCGCTCAGCCTGTCGTGCCGGGATTCCATTGATGGCCCACTGGTTCAGATTACCGCAGATATGCAGGATCAGATTCCCAATACTGTTGAGCTCCGGTTCGGGTCGCCACCACACCTGATTGAGATCCAGCTGTTTCAGACAGTGTTCTATTTTGCGTACAGACTCTTCCAGTAAATGGATCGATTCCGAAAGGTACTCGCGGGTTATCTGGTCGGCAGCAGATGACATCTCCTGGTGATCTCCCTCCACGTTGAAGCGGGAACAGTCTGCTGCAGGCTAAGTCAGACGGGGTCCTAATGCATTTGCCAGATGGTTGATGATACCGGCGACTGCACCCAGATACTTATTCCCTTTGGATCGTTCAATTTCACAGGAACTTGAGGAAGGCTGCAAAGCGCGACCTTTTGCAATCTTACACATTTTATCGAATACGTCATCACGCAGATCGAACAGGCGGGCAGTGATAAAGATATTTGCCGGATTGAAGATATTGATCGCCGCCGCAACACCTATCGCCAGAAACTCAATTGTGCGGTCTAATTCGGGAGTGATATCAAGCTCGCCCTGCTTGACGAGTTCTGCAATCGCTTCGAATTCGAGGTCCTTACCTATTCGCTTCGAAACATAATGCGTCAATGCCAGATCAGTAGCCACGGTTTCCAGACATCCCAGATTTCCACAACCACAGACACGTCCCCCCTGGGGTTCCACTGTGATATGGGCAATTTCACCTGCCAGACCATGCTGGCCATCCAGCAGCTGACCACCCGTAAACACACCCATTCCAAATCCTGAAGTCACATCGAGGTTAATAAAATCATCTACCGACTGACCTGCTCCATATGTTTTCTCTGACAGGCACAATGAAGTCGATTTCTGCACAAGTACACATTCCAGATCAGTACGGCTGGCAATGTCGACCGCCGGAGACTGTCCATCAACAATGTGCAGATTCGACGCCAGAAAAATCCGACCATCATTACTGTTCACCAGCCCCGGCACGGTAATACCGACTCCCAGAGCAGGAATCTCTTCTTTCTCAACCAGGTTCAGAATCTTTCCGGAGATAATTTCAATCAGCTCTGAGTAAGACTGCGGCGTCTTAAAGCGGTCCAGCTTGTCTTCATGTAAATGTCCGTCCAGACCGGATGCCACGACCGAGCAATAATCCCATTCCAGAACGACTCCAATCACCTGGGCACTGAAACGGGGAAGCTGTAATAACTTGCCCGGGCGGCCTACTGAAAACTCAGCCGTCTCCCGTTCTTCCAGCAGACCGGCGTCCAGCAGAGCACTCACGGCTTTCGATACGGTAGGAGCACTGATTCCTGAGCATCGCATGACGTCAGCGCGTGTTAATGTTCCCTGGCTCTGGATAACTTCCAGAACCTTACGAACGTTCATTTTTCGTAGTAAGCTCGGTCGGTGTGGGGATTGCATAGTCACTCTACGTATATCGAAAGAAATGAAGTTAACAACGACAGGTTGCCAGATTAATTCAACAAATCACTTGAACATCATTAAAAGCGAGAACAGGCCCTCAAAAGATCGGTGCAGCCAGGCGAGCGAAGGCTGCAGAAAAGTGAAACGTCCTGTCGCTGTAACTTAATATAATACGGATTCTTCACATAATTACAAATGCCCCGCAAAGCATTACTATTCATTTTTTCATCTCAGGCATTTTTCAGCTTTGGTTTCAGATATGAAACCGGATTGGACTTTCCGTACTGTCCAGACGTAAAAAGACCCGATTGATCAAACAGAAGTCAACTCGGGCCTGCTTGAGTTGGCATCTACCAGATTTGATCAACCGGGTAACTTGAAGAGTGAATTATTGAGAAATCGTCTCTATTTATAGATTTAAATCAGCGGAAAAGTTCCTGTTTCTGATGACTTCTGAACTAAGTATAAACCACATCTGAAGTGGAGACGTGGAGGTGACCCCCTTAAAATTGGACAATTAGATCGATTAAAAGGAAGGATGTTCCGATTATTCCAGATACTGTCAATTCAAACAGTAATTCTGATCGGAAAAATCTCAACGGAGATCCAATTTAATAACGGAGAGATCGGATCAAATCGACTGAATCACACACCTCTTATTAGTACGAAACCAGAGGGGCGTGAGTGGGATCGGATCTCGAAAAATACTTCCAGCAGGATCAGTCGCTCTGCTCAAGCGCTGCAAACCAGACTGTTTTCCGCTTGCTGGCAAAGAAAAAAGCCTCGCAACAGTATCCTGTCATGAGACTTTACTTTTCCAAACTGACAGGAAATAAGAACCAGTCAGTCACCCGCGACAGGGGACTCGTTATAAACATGCAGATCACGAGTGGGATAGGGAATGTTGAATCCGCGTTCATCGAAGCCCAGTTTGATCCGTTCGGTCAGATCCCAGCGTGTCGTCCAGTAATCTGCATTATTGACCCAGGGACGAACCACGAAGTTCACACTGCTGTCACCCAGTTCACTCACGGCAACCACGGGAGCAGGATCTGCCAGAACCCGCTCGTCTCCCTGCACCACTTCCTCCAGAAACGATTTGACAGCTCTCAGGTCATCGTCGTATCCACAACCAATTACCAGATCGATCCTCCTGGTTGGCTTTTTTGAAAAATTCCTGATCGTGCCTCCGGTGATCTGGCCATTGGGTACAACGATCGCGATATTATCCCCGGTACGCAGATATGTGGAGAAGATCTGAATTTCTTCCACAATGCCTGCCGTTCCACCTGCTTCGATATAATCTCCCACACGAAATGGCTTGAACAGGATCAGCATCACCCCCGATGCAAAATTCCCCAGCGTCCCCTGAAACGCCATGCCAATCGCAAATCCAGCAGCCGCCAGTACAGCAGCCAGGGAGTTTGTATTGATTCCCAGCTTGGAAATGGCTGCCAGAATTACGATCACCATCAGTACGGAATAGATGATGTTCGACAGAAAACGGGCCAGCGTGTCATCGACCTTCGCCTGTTTCATCAACCGGTTACAGAAGCGACTGAGAATGTTGGTAATCCACTTACCTATCAGAAAAATCAGCAGCGACAGAACAATGTTGATGCCTAACTGGGTTCCCTGTGTAGCCAGATATTCTTTGACGGTATCCCAGATTCCAGTGACGGCATGCAGCGAATCTTCTGTTTTCGCAGGCTTCTCCTGGGCAAATATTATCGACCACATCGTCTGGACTCCTCTGATTGAAATGAAAATGGATCTGCTCCAGAAACTGCGTGCGGTCGATATTTTCATATATCAGACAGAACGCCCGCGACTGACAGGCAAGATTTGAAAGCGCAGCGCATTGAACCATAGCGTCACTCAATCTGGTCTATTCGGACCGAATGCCCCCGGAGACGCTGCAGCATAACTGGACACAGTCTAGGTAGTTTTCTGTTAGAGTCCAACTTGGAATTTCATAATTTTGCAAACGGGATTCAGACTGACAAGCCAGCCTCGAGATACTACAATCTGCCATGATACACCAGCGTAGCCGGTTTTGATTTCGAATTGTTTTTTCGCAGGAAGCAACCTGGAATGTTTATCTCTCGCCGCTCCTTTCTTATCGTCAGTTCGCTGGCGCTCGTTGTCTGTTCCCCTGCACCAGCCCCACTTTCAGCCGCCAACCAGGCTCCGACAATAAAAGACACCACCAAAGTCCTGGTCACTGTCAACGGCCAGCCGGTCACCCAGGCAGATCTCGATTTTGCAACGCTCTCCCGCAAAATGGCCGGCGACCAGAATCCTGCCCCGGCACCACTTCTGGAAAGTCTGATCAACCAGCGACTGATCCAGGACTTTCTGGCTGATAAAAAAATCACAGTCCCCGCAGAGGTACTCGATCAAAATGTGTCCCGCATCAGATCCATCATCAGAAAAAAAGAGGGAGATCCGGATCAAACCCTGTCTGAACTGGGCTTTCCCCCGGAAAAACTGCGGGCTGCCATCGAACTGCCACTCGCATGGAACATCTTTGCCGGCAGCCAGATCACACCGGAAAAAATCCAGAAGTATTTCGAAACGCACCGTGAAGAACTGGACGGCACCCGTATTGAAGCCAGCCATATCTTACTGAAACTGGAAGATCCCTCGAACCAGGAAGCCGTCGACAAAGCCAAAGCACAACTGGCCGATATCCGCAAACAGATCATGGACGGCAAACTGACCTTTGCAGCAGCCGCCGCACAATACTCGGCTGCTCCCAGCAAACAGGATGGCGGCAAACTCGTACCGTCCGCCTATCGCGGCAAAATGCCCCTCGTCTTAACACAGAACATCTTTCCGCTCGAAGAAGGTGCCATCAGCGAACCGTTTCAAACTCCGTTTGGCATTCACATCGCCAGACTCAATAAAAAACATCCCGGACAGTTCAGCCTGGAAGATGTCCGCAGCGAAATTTATCGCAGCCTCTCGCGCTCCCTCTGGGACAAAACGATTCAGTCATTACGCAGCTCTGCCAAAATCGACTGGAAAACAGATCGCCCCAGCTGAGTTCACATTCCCCCTACCACCCTGGAATACATTTATGCCAGTGCAGAGTCTGTTTCAATCCGTAATCCTTGAAGGCAAGCAGCCCGGCCCTCACCTGCTGATCCTGGGAGGCATTCACGGCGATGAATATGAGCCGATGGCCGCCGTTCGCAAACTGATTACAAGCATCGACAAATCAAAACTGACCGGAAAAGTCACCCTCGTCCCGGTCGTGAATGAGCCCGCTTATGAACGCACCAGCCGCACCGGCCCGGATGATCTGGACCTGGCCCGCACCTTTCCCGGATCGCCTGATGGAACCATTACAGAACAGATCGCCAGCCAGGCAACGCAACTCATTCAATCAGCCGACTACCTGATCGACCTGCATACCGGAGGTGTCATTTCCAACCTGGCCCCCTTCTCTGGTTACACCCTGCATTCCAATCCTGAAATTCTGGACATGCAGCGCAGGATGGCACTCGCACTCAACCTGCCCGTCGTCTGGGGAACCTCGGCGCATCTCAATGGTCGCTCGCTTTCTGCTGCCCGCGATCTGGGTGTCCCCGCCATCTATGCCGAATGGGGGGGCGGCAGCGGCTGCAATCCGGAAGCGGTTTCAGGCTACACCACAGGCTGTCTCTCCGTGCTGGCGGAACTGCAGATGCTGGAAGTATCCATCGAACGAAAATCACCTCTGTACCACATTGAAGATGACAGCAGTGAGAGCGGTCATCTACAGCTGCACAACAACGCGCCCGTAGCCGGTTTCTTTGAACCTGCCGTACAACTGATGGATCGCGTTCAGGCCGGCGACGCACTGGGAACCATCTCCTCGGTCCTCGGCGATCAGAACACAACCGTTTCTGCAAATCAAACCGGGGTCATTCTCGGGCTCCGCACTTTACCCTATGTCGAACAAAACGAATGGCTGGCAGTGATTCTGGAAACGGAACGCACTTAATCAAATCCGTACAATTCTGTCACCCTGTCAAGAATCAAAGGACCAGACCATGAATCAGCGACCCGTAGCGATGATCACCGGCGCCGCAGGAGGCATCGGCGGCGAAACCGCAGTTCGCTTTGCAGAACAAGGCTACGACTGCGTACTGCTGGCTCTGCCGGGTGACGACCTGCAACCTGTCACCAGCCGCATCGAACAAACGGGAGCACAGTTCCTGACCTGCCTCGGCGATCTGGCCGATCTGGATTATGCCCGATCCGCCGTCGAACAATGTATCTCACACTGGGGCCGCATCGATGTCCTCGTCAATAACGCCGCCTGGCGCGAAATCACTTCGATGCGGAAAATCGAACTCGCCAGCTGGGAAAAAACGCTGCGTGTCTGTCTGACCGCTCCCGCTTTTCTCTCGCGCTGGTGCGCCGAACATATGGAAGCCCGACAACGGGGCGTGATCATCAATGTCTCCAGCATCCAGTCACAGATGGCAGCCGGCATCGCCCCCGCATATGTTGCCGCCAAAGGAGCGCTCGACTCACTCACCTACGAACTGGCAACCTTATATGGACCTTCGGGAATTCGCGTGCTCAGTGTCAATCCGGGTGCCATCGACACCGCCATGGGGAAAGATATCGCCACTGACCAGCAACAGGCGACCAGTCAGAAAATCCGGCAGGCCTCAGAAGACATGATCCCCCTCCGGCGCTGGGCACAACCCGAAGAAATCGCACGCGTCATCGTGATGCTGGCCAGCGATGACGCCAGCTACCTCACAGGCACTACCATCACAGTAGACGGCGGCTGGAAACAGCAATGCAGCCCCTACTCGATCAAACACCTGCAGTTGCCCTCCGAATTTCCCCAGAACTAAGTGACTCTGACTCATGCCTTCTGCAAACCCTTGATCGCCAGTCGAACCGCGCCCAGACTCGCATCTTCCACACATTCAATCGCCGTGGGCTCCAGTTCCTGCTCCTGCAGGCATTCCAGCAAAGAAACGCGAAACCCGCGCTGATGCAGCAGGATGCCCCCCGTCAATGCCAGCCCATACTCACCACTGGAAAAAGATAATTGAGTCACCACCGACTGCACCAGCTCCGTCAGTTCCAGTACCGCCTGCTGCAGAATATCAAGCGCCACAACATCTCCCTGCGCTGCTGCTGCAAACACCAGTCGCGACAAACTCGCGATTTCACTTCTTTCTCTCTCCGGATGATACAGATACCCGATCAATGCCCGCGGATCATTCAGAGCCAGAGCTTTCAGAAACGCAGCTTGCAGACTCGTCTCTGGTCCCCGTCCATCAACAGCGCGGGCAATCCCCTTCAGCGCCGCCAGCGCGATCTGATAGCCGCTGCCTTCGTCTCCCAGCAGATAACCCCAGCCTCCCGCGCGGGCACTTTCAACTGCTGCGTTTTTGCCAAACGCCAGCGATCCTGTTCCGGCAATCAGCGCTACTCCTGTTCCATCCGGCGTTCCTGCTGCCAGCACGGTTTCCGCATCCGTCACCACAGTTACCTGTTCTGCGATGCCGCTCTCCTCTGCCCAGCGCAACCACGCCTGCTGCTCAGCACTTCGACCCGCTCCCGACATCCCCAGGCAGATCGCAGCGACGGCATGCGGCTCTGTTCCCGCCGACTCAAACGCACTTTGAATCGCCCGCTGAACCTGACGCGTCGCCACCTGCCAGCCACAGGAATTAAAATTCGATGCCCCCGCAGTTCCACGACCGGCAACATGAAAGTCACATGTTTCCGTAACCACCGCCAGCGCAGCCCGTGTTGTAGAGCCCCCGCCGTCGATTCCCAGTACCAGCTGTTTTGAATGCAGATTCATATCACTGTCGCTCTTCCAGAACCCGTCGCAGATGCCCCTCTGCCCGGCTCAACAGCTCTTCCGCTACCTCGGGAGAAACATTCCGTTTGACATGGACAATCGCGGTTTTTAATCTACCAGCACATTGCCCCAGCACAGCGGCTGCCTCTTCACGGGATAGATCGGTAAACGCCATCAGAATCCGAACCGAACGGTCTTTCAGTTTCTGATTCGTGGCCCGTAAATCCACCATCAGATTCCCATATGTTTTCCCCACACGAACCATCGCCCCCGTCGTCAGCATGTTCAAGACCATTTTCGTAGCGGTTCCTGCTTTCAGTCGCGTCGAACCAGTCACGACTTCCGGCCCAACCACCGGGCAGATGGTCAACGCCGCTACTTCGGACAACTGGTTCTCCTGATTGCACGTCAGCGCAATCGTCTGAGCACCCAGCTTCTGCGCGTACTTCAAACCTGCGATGACATAAGGCGTCCGCCCACTGGTGGCGATTCCTACCAGCACGTCAGCTTTGCTGAAACTCACACTCTGCAAATCGGCTCTGCCAGCC
This sequence comes from Gimesia sp., assembly GCA_002706765.1. Lineage (GTDB taxonomy): Bacteria > Planctomycetota > Planctomycetia > Planctomycetales > Planctomycetaceae > Gimesia. The sequence continues at coordinate 112,966 of PAJV01000024.1, read as the reverse complement.
TCCCCCTGGTCTTCCGCTCCTTCAATCGCATTCGTCAGCGCTGCTGTACCGCCGGCGATCAAACCCACCACCAGTTCAGGCAGGCTGTTAAACGTGGGAGGACACTCGCTGGCATCCAGCACCCCCAGTCGCCCCGATGTTCCCGCTCCCATATATATCAGACGACCTCCCTGCAGAAACGCCTCGGTAATCAGATCAATGGCTGCAGCGATCGAAGTCGCTTCCTGCTCCACAGCCGCCGCGATCCTGGCATCTTCCTCATTCATCAACTGAACAATTTCCAGACTGTTCATCGAATCAATCTGGTCTGATGCCGGATTACGCTGCTCTGTCGTCAAATGTTCTAACATGATTTAGTCGAAATCCACTCTGAGTTAACGGTCGTGATCTGGAGGCAATCAAAACTTTGAAATCACCGTGGCCTGTCCAATACGAAATCGGCCAGTTACTATGATAACCGGGTTCCCGAATCCTGAAAGGATAGAACTCATGATTCTGAATCAGGATCATTCGCTTCTGATCAGGTTCGTACCAGTTGTCACAATTCGTTCGTGCTCTTCAACTCCACACACCATCCCTGATTTCAGGTGTCGCCGCAGTGAATATCGCCATCGGAACCACAGATCTGATCATCCTGCTCCTGTACCTCACAGCCGTGGTACTGTTCGGTTCCTGGATCGGCGGTCGCCAGAAAGACCTGTCCGATTACCTGCTCGGCGGGAAAACACTGCCCTGGTGGGCGATTCTGGGTTCAATTGTCGCCACCGAAACCAGTACCGTCACCTTTCTCAGTGTACCGGGCATCGCCTTTGCGCCGGGAGGTAACCTGCAGTTTCTGCAACTCCCCCTCGGCTATATCGTGGGCCGCTTCCTCGTCATCCTGTTTCTGCTCCCCCTCTATTTTCGGGGTGAAATCTACTCGGCTTACGAAGTCTTCAAACAGCGATTCGGGGGCACCACCGAACGGGTCTCCTCCCTGACCTTTATCGTCATGCGGACACTCGCCGATGGTCTCAGGCTCTACCTGACGGCTCTCGTTCTGGAAAAAGTGGTCGGCATCCCACTTCCTCTCTGCGTGGTGGTCATCGGCATTGGCACCATTGTCTACACCTGCCTGGGGGGCATGAAATCCGTAGTCTGGAACGACTGTCTGCAGTTCGTCATCTATATCGCCGGTGCTGTGTTTGCGTTCGCCGTGATCATCAATGATCTGCCGGATGGCTGGAGCAGTTATCAGCAGTACGCAGCCGCCAACCAGAAATTCACCATGTTCGATTTCGACTGGAACCTCGCGAAGAGCTATACCTTCTGGGCCGGCCTGGTAGGAGGCATGTTTCTCTCGATGGCGACGCACGGAGCCGACCAGCTCATGATTCAGCGTTACCTCGGTGCAAAGAACCAGAAAGAGGCCGCCCGGGCACTGGGATTCAGCGGCTTTCTCGTCTTCGCACAGTTCGCATTGTTTCTACTGCTGGGCGTCGCGTTGGCAGCTTTCTACTCAGCATTTCCTCCCGCGGTTCCCTTCGAGAAAACGGACGAAGTCTTCGCCTCTTTCATCATCGATCATCTGCCCGTGGGAGTAAAAGGGCTGACGCTCGCCGCCGTCTTCGCTGCTGCCATGTCGACGCTCTCCAGTTCACTCAGTTCCACCACCAGCGCCCTGGTGAATGATTTTTATCTGCCCCTGACATCAACTCACAAACAGCAGTCCGAACTGGTCAGGCTGAGCCGTATCTTCACTGCCTTGTTTGGTTGTGCCCAAATCGCGGTCGGCATCGCCAGTCAGTCCATTTCCAGCAGTGTGGTCGGCAGCGTACTGGCGATTGCCGGCATTTCCACCGGGCTGATCCTCGGCATCTTTTTCCTGGCGACCTTCAGCAGACAGGCTTCACAGGCATCCGCCCTGCTCGGTTTCGTTATCGGGCTCGCGGTCGTGCTCTACGTGGCGTTCGCTATGAAACAGGAAGTCGCCTGGCCGTGGTACACTTTAGTCGGTGCTGCCACTGTTTTCATAGTCGGGATAGCCAGCAGCCGATTTCTTCCGCAGTCACAAATTCTGGCTGAAGATTAACTTCTCGCTTCACTGCCCGCGCCACAGAATCTGGTCCGAAATCTCCAGTCGCTCCTGTGCCATTGCAATCTCACTTTTGAAGCGACGCGCATCCACTGGATACCCCTTGGTCGGCTTCAGATCCGTCACATGCTGACACCAGTATTGATTGAACTGTTCCATCATTACTTCCCGCGTGTATTTGCAGACCATTGAAGAGACCGCCACCGGAAAATGCTCTTCTGCCCTCGTCTGAAACCGGACTTCCGTATTGCCAATCTTATACACACTCTTCTGGGTCGATTCTTCCACACGAAAGATCATCTCCCCGTCCAGAATTTCATCCAGAAATTCATCATAACGATTCCGCCCGCCATGTTTATCGCCGATAATCAACGTCGGTTCAGATGTCTCCCGATCCCAGACCCGCGTCAGCAGATTCATACACAGTCGCGTCAGCATCACTCCTTTACTGCCATACTCGCGGCACAACGCATTGAACCGTGCGGGTAATACAATCTCCGAGCAGATCCCCCGCAGCTCAATGCCCGCTGAGTCCAGCGCCTGCTGCAGACAGTCTTGAGACTCCTCAACCGTCTCAACGTCGACCACGGCTGGCAGTTCAAACCGACGCTCTCCACTCCACGGTTCTCCCTGTATTTCATCCAGATGGGCGGGAGACGCAATCAGTAACCGCCATAACTCTCCCAGCGAAGCCAGTCGCTCCGTCCGATTGTGCAGTTGCAGAAACGGCAGCGTCGAACGTTCCAGCGGCGCCAGGCCCGCACTCGCGGAGTGTACCTGTTTGGAATCGGCCACGTGCAGATGCTTCGAGTTCTTGCGAGGCCTGGTTTGTGAAATCACCGATTCTAATGCCGACCAGAAATCAAACTGCCGCGGATCATCGGGTAATTTCCACAAACTGGCAGTGATCACCAGCGGCCCCAGGTTGGGACCGTAGCCAGCTTCATCCATGCCGATAATCAATCCCATTGTCAATCACTGTCTGCTTAAGGAACGCGTTGCAGAGCTCACGTCTCCGCGGAATTACCTTCGAGCCATGATAAAACATTCCTCTCAGCAACGAAACGTTGACCACCCGCCAAAACCGAAATCCACTTTGATTCCCGGCCAGACTTCGTCTATTCAAAACGAATCAGACCGAACGTATCGGGTCGTGGCTCCACCGTCAGCGGATGATTCCAACCCTCCAGGCCCATCGCAGGCAGAATCCGTATGACCGAAAGCCCCCACGTGCTGCGTTTCAAACGAGTCGCAGGCGCCAGTTCAGACAGGGGAATCGCGATCTCCGTCCGCCAGGTCTGCTGATCCTTTTCCCGGGCCACATACCAGCGTGGATTCCAGCTGCGATCAATCCAGCAGCGATCACTCGTCCAGCCCCGATGATCAATTTCCAGCTGGTAAAACGTGGTGTAATCCCGGTCGATATCGAATGCCAGCGACAGTCGATCCTGCAGTTTGAGATCCGCATCATACCCGCGCCCACTATCAGGAGCCGCCGGATATTCCAGGCCCTCCTTAATCGGAATACTGGCCGCGATATAAAGATTTTCGTTGTCATAAGACAGCAGCACAAAAGCCCGGTCCAACGGATCGACGCCGGCATCCGCTTTATTTTCCATCCCGGCGGCCGGCTTCTCAGACAGCGTCAATTCATTCGCAGCCTGCCAGCATTCGTCTGACAACAGCCCATCCAGCACCGGTCGTGTTTTTGTAAAGCGACACAGATACACGGGGCGTGGCGGCGTACTCGCCGGATGCAGCAACCAGTTTTCTGCTTTCGCGATGTTTCGCCACGATTCATTCGCTTCCGGCTTATGGAAGTTATGAAAGATGTCGTCCGCTTTGCCGTGCGAACCGATCAGCCGATACAGCGATGCCAGCGGAATCTGTACTTCGGGTGTTTCATAAAACGCCGGTGCAAACTTCTGGAACCAGCGGACCGCAGACAGCGCCTGCTTCTTCCAGCTCTCCGATGTCTGCGTACTCCCGTTCTCGGGAGCCCCCGTATTGATCTGGCCCACCTGTCTCACCGTCTCCAGAGACGGGGAAGGCAGCTGTTCTGAAAACCGGGCTGCATTCTGTACCGCACTTGCTGCCTGCGCGGGATTACTCGTCGATCGCGTTCGCTCCACAGGCACACCACGATTGCGCTGCCATGCGATTTCTTCACTCGACCAGAGCTGGAACAGCCACAGCATCCCCCGCACCGCTTCCGGCTCGCGCGGGAACTGTTCCACCAGTTCCTGGTAGGTGGCTTCTGCTTTCACCAGGTCATAACTGGCCACATACTGCTGCGCCAGTTGCTCCAACTGCAACGCCGCCTGTCGACGCGAAAGCCCCTGCGTAATCGTTTTCAAATGCGACATCAGCTGCGCAGAAAACAACGGATCATCAATCAGCTTCGCTGCCATCGCCCTGATATTCCGCTGGCGCTCTGCCAGCTTGCGATTGCGTTCTTCGTCGTCAGCATTGATTTCATTCAGCATCCGGCGGGCATCCGAACCCGGCGCCAGACCAATGCCGGCAAACAGGCTTCCCCCGCTGATCGCCGCCTGCTCGCCCTCATTTACGTCAATCAGTCGATACACACTGCGGGCGGCATCGGAACTCAGTTCTTTTCCGAGAATCTGTTTTCCGGTCGCCGAGACCGTCGAAGCCGTCGTTCCCAGTCGTGGCAGATATTCGTCCGCGTCTACAGACACGTTTCCCGAACTCCCCTCAGGCAGTCGCAGATAGACTTTCCTGACTTTCCACGGGCCCAGCCCCGCCTGTTCTCGATGCTCAATATAGCGTGTGGGATCGGCGGCATAACGCACGGCCTGCAGCATCGCATCTTTCATCAACGTCGAAGCCGCATCCTTTCCCACCGGCTGATCCAGAATCACGACTTCCGGTCGCCACGTTCGCAACTGAGCGACAAAGCGACTCAACGTGACCGATGCCAACCGACCTTCCGTGTGCCGATTCCATTCCTCAATCAGGCGATCCGCGTTCTGTTCCAGTTCGGGAATCTGCACCGGAAAACGCCAGTCCATACTTCCCACTGCGCCACCCACACTGGTCACTGCTTCATTCAGTCGCAAATCCAGGTCTGCATTCTGTTGTCCTTCCGAACCCATGTCCCGACGAATCGGCAACACCACCAGACTGCGATAACCCTGATCGCCGGCATATTTACTCAACAGATCAAACGAAACCTGTTGCGTCTGAGCGTGCACACACATGAACGCCACGCGACGGGGATCCGCATGATTCGAGCGCCAAGTCCGCCCGCCATCGTCTGTCGAAAGAATCGTTCCCAGCGCACCGACGGCGTAACCGTTCTGATCGTCCACAAAATCAATCGAAGCCAGCGGCGCACTCTCACCGGTCCACTGCTGCCGCCAGGTTCTACCCCGATCGTCTGAATGCCAGATCACCGATCCCGGATCACCGGCCACCCAGATCCGTTCGCCGCGAACTTCGACCGTTTTGAAATCAACAAAGTCTTTGAGCTGATCGGGCAGCGCCGTTTCCGGCATCTCCCATACGATCCCCCGGTTCTCCGTCTTTCTCAACAGAGCGCCATCGCCGACCATCCAGCCAGCCCCCGTCATGGGAACCTGGACATCCTGCAGCCCGCGTAATCCCTGGGGCGGAAATCGCGGAGGCAGAACCGTTCCGCCACCGACGAGCGTCATCCGTCCCTGCGAACCGGCCACCAGTCCCGTATCGACATCAAAAAACGCGGCACTCCGATAACCGGCGGACTCGTACCCGGTCACATCCTGCCAGGTCTGGCCGCCGTCTGTGGTTTTGAAAACACCTGTCGCATGCTGCACCGAACTGTCGCCGATCACCACGCCTTCATCCATTCCGAAAAAACGCACGTAATGCAGGCGCGGCAAACGTTTCTGCACCAGTTCCTGCCAGGTCTGGCCTCCATCTTTTGTGAATAGCAGCACGCCCTGGTTCAGATGCCCGTAAGCCGCGGTGCCTCCACCTGCGATCCAGCCAATCTGGTTTGTCAGGAAGCAGATGCTCTTCAACGGACAATCCACGGGACTCGCCACGAACTTCCAGGTGCGGCCCCCATCTTCGGTCTTGCGAATCACGCCCCGGTCCCCCACGGCCCAGCCGGTATTCTTGCCCAGAAACTGGACGGCATGCAGATTCGCATCGTCCAGCAGAGGCGAACCTGCAGACGGGGAAGGCGTGTCAGCAGACAGGGACGGCAGATTCAAACAGCAGCCGAACAGGAAGAGCAATCCCCACAGCAGACAGCGCACGGGGAGTTTTTCGTTCTTTCGGGTTAGAAACAGCATCGGACATCCTTGTTCGAATAAAACGCGTCACAGAGCAGCAGGCCTCCGTTGCTCTTGAAATCAGGTCTGTTTAGTTTACAAAAAATGCAGATTTTACGGGAGGGGAAGTTTAAACGCATTGCAGGAGCATTTTCCTGAAATCCCGGTCATTTCATCCCCAGATTGCCATCCACTTCCCTTGATGGCCCTCCCCGGATTGTTATACTGGGAAATCCTCTTCATTGAGACCATTTTCAGTCATCCGTACAGGTCATCTGATTTGAGTCACAAATGAGCCCAAGTGGCGGAATTGGCAGACGCGCTAGCTTGAGGGGCTAGTGGGGGTAATCCCCGTGGAGGTTCGAGTCCTCTCTTGGGCACTTTGAAACATAAGGACTTAGGGCAATTCAGCTCTAAGTCCTTTTTTCGTGCCGACTGACTCAGCCTGTCCATCCACCTGAAATTCCTCTCATTAAGGAGACTCTCCCAATTCCGATAAAGTTTCTTTGGCTAATTCATGTCCCTGACTGGCAGCTTTGCGAAACCACGCCACCGCTTGGTTGTAGTCCTGCTTAACGCCTTTTCCATTAGCATACATGATTCCCAGATTATATTGTGCATCGGTTTCTCCCTGTTCAGCAGATTTGAGAAACCACTCCAGCGATTGCTTTAAGTCTTGCTTAACACCCTCTCCTTTATAATACATGAATCCTAGATTGTATTGTGCATCGGCATTCTGCTGTTCTGCAGCCTTTCGAAACCACTCCAGCGCTTGCCTGTAATCCTGCTTTACACCTTCTCCGTCACGATACATTGCTCCTATATTAAATTGTGCAGCGTCAAATCCTTGCTCAGCAGATTTACGAAACCACTCTATCGCCTGGTTGTGGTCCTGCTTAACACCTTCCCCATTAAGATACATAGTTCCTATATGATATTGTCCGACGCGATTCCCTTGCTTTGCAGCTTTTTGATACCACTCCATGGCTTTGAATGGATCTTGCTCGACCCCCACACCATTGGCATACAAGACCCCTAAATTGCTTTGTTCCATGGCATCCCCAGACTCAGCAGCATTAAGACACCGTTCAAACTCCTGTCGCATCTCTTTTTTTAACTGCTCGGACTGAACCGAATTGGCTTCTGATTCAGGTTGTGGATTGACGCCTTGATTATCCTGACAACCACTAATCAAAATCAAACCACAAACAACTAACGAGAGTACCCCGCGTTCATAATTCATTTCAGTTCCCTCTCTCATCTTTTTTCATCGCCTGTCTGCTATTCCCACTGAAAATATTCGACTTGACTCCGCCTCGCCGCGAAACAAAATAAGCACTAAACTGAGTCGCGCGCGTGGTCCAGTATTTCTTCACTTAAAAAAGTCGAACCACGGCAGAAATCAGCAGTATGAAACCCGCTCGTTTCCGCACGATTTTTCAAAAGCCTGCTCAAACATGTCGTGCGTATCGACACACAACGCCCCGGCATCGCCCCGGCCCACCCCGGCGTCGCCCCCATAACCGCCCACATCAACCCGTATCGCCACCCGATTTTATTCATCCCCCCTTGACGCGCCCGCGCCCCTGCAGAAAATCGGATCAATGGAATTGACATGCGAATGTACAACATCATGAGATTACATACTCGAATAAGAAACATCAAAGGTCCACCTCGCTCTACTCACTAAACCAACGGATGCCCTTCGTCGGCTCGTCCGACACTGCCCGAAAACCAGACATCTCACCCGACGCACATTATAGAAAAAGAGAACGCAACCCGAGAGATGAAAATTGAGTACTGGATAAAAACAATGAATCTGATCTAAACTCCGGCATTCAGAGATATTAGTTTGATCGGTCCGGAACTTTGATCTGCTGAAGCTGATTGATAATACCGTCCAGACTCTTATAGTCGATCCTGTAGCCATCATAATCAGCGATCTCCAGGTGAGTCAGATCTTTTCGTCTGGTTTGATTTTTCTACATCGCTTTTTCCTGTTTGTTCCCCACCTGAATTCCCCGAAAATAGCTGTGCAGAGACAACTTCACCGGGTAGCATGATATCAACGATTCTGTCCTCTGAGGCGCTCATCAGGAAAGTGATATCATGCGCAGTCGATGCTGGATTCCCTTCTTTGCGTTTGTAACCATGCTCTGTCTGGCAGTGACCCGACAGGCAGAAGCGAAGCAGCCTAACTTTGTCTTCATCATCGCCGACGATTGTACGTTTCGCGATATCGGCTGTTACGGCGGCCAAGCACATACACCGCACATCGATCGGCTGGCAACCGAAGGCATGCGGTTCACCCGCTGCTTTCAGGCAGCTCCCATGTGCTCCCCTACCCGGCACAATATTTATACCGGCCAGTATCCGGTGAAAACCGGAGCCTATCCCAATCACACGCAGGCCAATCGCGGAACGAAAAGCATTGTGCACTACCTGAAACCGCTCGGCTATCGCGTGGCCCTCAGCGGTAAAAGCCATGTCGGTCCGAAAGCCGTCTTCCCCTTTGAGAAACCGGAAGGTGAGGGACTGGTGGCTGCAGCCGATCATTTTTTCCGGGAATGCCAGGGACGCGACGATCCATTCTGCATCTTCTTCTGCTCCCGTGAACCACACTCACCCTGGGATCAGGGAGATCCAAGCCGCTACGATGCCAGCCAGTTGAAGCTGCCCCCGTACTTCGTCGATACCCCGGAAACACGCGAAGCCATGACCCGCTATCTGGCGGAAATCACCGTGTTCGATGACGAAGTGGGCGGCATCCTTAATCAACTCGACAAACATGGGTTTCGCGACAACACACTGGTCATCGTCGTCAGCGAACAGGGCAGCAGCATGCCGTTTGCCAAGTGGACCTGTTACGATTCCGGCCTGCAATCCGCGATGATTGCCCGCTGGCCCGGCAAAATTCAACCCGGCACTGTCAACCACGCCATGATTGAATACGTCGATCTGGTCCCCACGTATGTGGAAGCCGCGGGAGGCACGCCTGCACCGGTGCTGGATGGGAAAAGTCTGCTGCCGGTGTTCGCAGGTAAACAGGAGCATAAAGACCATGTGTTCGGCGAAATGACCACGCGGGGCATCATCAATGGCTCCTCCACGTTTGGCATTCGTTCCGTGCGTACGAAAGACTTCAAGTACATCTGGAACTTCACACCGGACATCGAATTTCGCAACGTCGCCATGAAATCGCCCGAGTTCAAAAGCTGGGAAGCGAAAGCCGCCGCCGATGCCGACGCTGCCGATAAAGTGCGCCGCTACAGAAAACGCCCCGCAATTGAACTTTACGACATCCACAAAGACCCGTTCGAGTGGCATAACCTGGCCGGCAAACCGGAGTACGCGGCCGTGCAGGCCAAACTCAAAGCAGAGCTGGACGCCTGGATGAAACACTGCGGCGACAAAGGCCAGCAGACCGAACTCGAAGCCGACCAGCACACAAAAAATGGTGGGAAGAAAAAGAAACGGAAAAACAAATGAAGCAACTCGTTTTCAGTTTATTATTGCTATTCACAGCAGGCTTCTTTGCCAACGCAGCCGCCGCACAAGAAAGCCGCAAGCCGAACATCATCCTGATCATGGCCGATGATGTCAGCTGGGAATGTTTCGGCAGTTACGGTGCGGACGATTATCAAACGCCGCACATCGACAGGCTGGCGCAGCAGGGAATGCGGTTTACGAACTGTTATTCCACGCCCCTCTGCACGCCGTCCCGCGTCAAGCTGATGACGGGCAAATACAATTTTCGCAACTACACCCATTTCGGTTATCTGAATCCCAAAGAGAAAACGTTCGGCCAGATGCTGCAGTCCGCGGGTTACAAAACCGCCATCGCCGGTAAGTGGCAGTTGAACGGACTGTATCACGGTGCGGAAGGGCACGCCGACAATACGCGGCCGTTCCAGGCGGGCTTCGATGAATTTTGTCTCTGGCAGGTGACGACGAAAACCAAAATTAAAGAAGGGGGCGGCGAGCGTTTCTGGAGTCCGCCACTGGAGCAGAACGGCAGGTTCCTCACGATCAAAGACAATGCGGACAAATACGGCCCGGACATCATGTCGGACTTCCTGTGTGACTTCATCAAAAGGCACAAAGATGAGCCGTTCTTTGTCTATTATCCGACGACGCTGGTTCATAATCCGTTTGTGCCGACACCCGATACCATTGGAGACGCACCACGTACACAGGCTGCCAACAAACAGCCCAAAGGCAAGCAGGCCCGCAAAGCCAACTTTGTGGCGATGGTCAATTACCTCGATAAAATTGTCGGCAAGATTGTCAAACAGGTGGAGGACGTCGGCCAGTTGGACAACACGCTGATCCTGTTTACCGCCGACAATGGCACAAACGTGCAAATCACCTCACAATGGAATGGTCGAACCATTCATGGCGGCAAAGGTTCGACCACCGACATGGGCACCCATGTGCCGCTCGTCGCGTACTGGAAAGGGCACACGCCACAGGGAGCAGTGCTGAATGACCTGATCGACTTCACCGACTTCTACCCCACCTTCGCCGCAATGGCGGATGTCAAACTCGGGAAAGACGATCCCATCGACGGCCGCAGCTTTTTGCCCCAGTTAAACGGGAAAACAGGACAACCCCGCACCTGGGTACTGAATCACTACCAGCCCTACTGGGGACGATTCACCGGGGATCAATATGTGCGAACCGCCGACTTCAAACTGTACCACGATGGACGGTTTTTCCATGTGCCCCAGGATCTGACCGAGAGCCAGAATCTCGCCACCGGTCAGGCAGGCAAACTGGGAGAACAGTCCCGCCAGTTGCTGCAGCAGACCCTCAAGAATATTCCCCCCGCGCCGCCCGTCAAAGGAGGCCCGAACGCTTCGGCACGTCCGATCTACCCGGACTGGCGAAATATTGTGAATCCGCATGATTAATGGTTGAAGAAGACAAATCCTACTGGGGTAAATCAGGACAATGAACTGGCTGTATCGACGATAATCATCTGCATCCTTACTTTCAGAAATAGTTTTGTGATCCAAAGGTATATCAAAATATGCCGGCATCATCTGCTGAGCATTCAGGTGCCGGGGGAACTGGTGGAGTTGACGCAGGCAGGGGAATCTCGTTTGAGATTGCTAATGGAATTGGCAGTATGGATAACTAACCAATGGCTCAATACACACAAATCTGTTCCAGTTGCGGCGCAACGGAGATTGTCAATTATCGTCAACATTTAATAAAGGGAGAGTTGTATTGGTCGGGCTACGCTAATTGCAAATCCTGTGGTTCGACCATTGAATTTGATGGCCAGGGTGACCTGCCAGAAGAATTGAAACCGGCGATTCTGCTGGAAGAAGGTGAATGGCAATTAGTACTGGACGATCAAAACGATGTTGTGCCTGCGCTGCGAGTACTCAGAAAGCGCAGACAGATTTCATTACAGGATGCCAAGGCCTTGTTAAATGACTTGAGAGGGACGAAAACGACACTCGCATGGATTCAGGATGGTCTCCGTCAAGTGAATATCAGCTCAACGCTGGTTCGCTGTGTCAGTGAAGATAAAAACGGCTAAACATAGCCGGGAAATCAACACGGTCGGTGATGTTAAGATAACGAATCTTTCAGACTTAAAGCGGTTTCAGACTCATTTTCGGAGGCAAATTCGGCCCCAACACATTAACGAGTGTTGATGCATGTTTCTTATTCCGATATAATCACAAGTGCAGATATTTAATCATCCCACCTACCGGCAATGATGCCAACCCCGCAACCATCCCACCAGACTCACCAGGGAAAGGAGCAGGAATGTCTCAGCGAACTGCAGAATTTTGTGATGGCGTTTCACGACGGTCCGTCATCAAGGCAGGTCTGACCGGCCTGATGGGCGTCTCTCTTCCCGATATTCTCCGCCTTCGGGCGCAGGCTGCGGAAGCAGGACATGCAAGGCAGGATACGGCGATCATCTTTCTGGAACTGGCCGGCGGTCCGGCGCAGCATGAAACCTATGATCCCAAGCCCAATGCCCCCTCGGAATACCGCGGTCCGCTCAATCCCATCAAGACGGCCGTCCCGGGAGTGCAGTTCAGTGAATTCATGAAAGAGCAGGCGCGGGTGATGGATAAGCTGGCGGTCATCCGCTCGATTCATCACGATTCCGGCAGCCATCGCACCAGCAGCCATCTGACACAAACCGGGTATTATCTGCGTGATCGCCAGAGTAATGAAAACGAAATGCCGAGCATCGGCTGTATTACCTCCCGGGTGCGCGGCAGTAACGAACAGGGCATTCCCGCCTTCGTCTCTCTGCCACGCGACATGCGTTTTGGTCGTGCCGCCTGGCTGGGAAAAGGTTACAATCCCTTCATCACCGCCCGCGATGCAGACACCAAAAACTTCGAGGTTCCCAACCTGACCCTGTTGCGAGGATTGACTTCAAAGCGTCTGCAGGATCGCAAAGCCCTCTTGAAAAGCTTCGACGCTACCCGCGAAATTATCGACAACAACGGCGTCGGTGATGCCATGGATCAATTCACACGCGAAGCCTTCGAGATGGTCGCCGGGGATTCAGCGCGGAATGCCTTTGACATTTCCCAGGAAGATGAAGCCACGCGCGACCGTTACGGCAGGAACTCTTTTGGACAGAACATTCTGCTGGCCCGCCGCCTGGTGGAACATGGTGTGACCGTCGCTTCCGTGCGGGTGACCGGCCCCAGTTGGGACGATCATCGTGACCTGGTCAAACGCATGCGGCAGAAAGCGATTCCCTACGACCGCGCCTTCGCGGCCCTCGTGGAAGATCTGCATGCACGGGGCCTCGACAAAAAAGTGATGGTCGTAGCGATGGGCGAATTCGGGCGGACGCCGAAGTTCAACAAGAACGCCGGCCGCGATCACTGGGGACGTGTGATGAGCGTGGCGCTGGCGGGCGGCAACATCAAAACCGGCCAGGTGATCGGCTCATCCGATGCGGAAGGCGGCTCGCCGGTCGACGCGCCGTATCGTCCCGAAAATGTACTGGCAATGCTCTACCGCCACCTGGGCATCGACCCGTCTACCACATTTCTGGATCATAGCGGCCGCCCCCGGTACATCCTCGAACGCCGGGAATTGATCATCGAACTGATCTGAGATAGTGTGTCCGTCATTTTGTCTGTAAACGTCTGGCAGAGTAAATTGAGGCTATCTTTTACCTCACAGTAGAGGATAATGCGTTCCAGACGATCTGAGTTCGCTGCTGATCTCAGCTTGAGACGTCGAATGTTCTGTTTCTGAATCCTGCCCGCGGAATCGGAAACGTGGGAATCCCTGATTGAAAATGTGCTTTATGTGGCTGCATGCTTCGTGCTTACTCGAATTCAACATCCCCGTGAATACACCGTTTCTGCTCATGCTGCGGCCCCGCAGTGGAAGTCAGCAATGGGTGGGCCGCGAGCAATATGTGCTGAACCCCGGTGTCTCCGCGATTGAGTTCACCGATCCGTTCGGGAATCTCTGTCAGCGACTTGTGGCGCCTGCCGGCTCGTTTTCGGTGCAGACTTCATTTGATATTCAAGTCGCTGACGCTTCGGATGCATCTCCCGGTGCGCCCTTTATGCCCGTCGAACAGCTGCCTGAAGAAACCCTGCCCTTCCTGCTGCCCAGCCGCTACTGCGAATCAGATCGCTTCACACAGATGGCTTCTTCACTCGTAGAAGGAGTCTCTCCCGGCTACGATCAGTGCCAGAAGATTGTCGAATACATTCGCACAAACATCAAATATGCGCCCGGCGAAGGGCAGGAAATCATCAGCGCCTGCGAAGTCAATCAGAAGCCCCAGGCGGTCTGCCGTGATATGGCGCACCTGGGAATCGCCTGCTGTCGCGCGCTGTCGATTCCCTCGCGACTGGTTGTCGGATACCTGGAAACGCTGCAGCCGATGGACCTGCACGCCTGGTTTGAAGCCTATGTCGGCGGACGCTGGTATACCTTCGACCCGACCCAGGACAATCTGAAGGGGGGACGGGTGGCGATTGCCTACGGTCGCGATGCCGCAGACGTCGCCGTCTACACCCAGTTCGGCGACCCGGTCGATCTGCTGAGCATGAATGTCAGCGTCGAACAGATCTCCCCGCCCGTGTATTGAGGGGCACCAGACACACCTGCGCTCCCTCTTCGAACCTGCACTTCAGGATGACAGCCGGTAAGTCCCTCCTGCAGGCTGAAAAAATGCGTTTTTTCCCTGCACGCAACGCTTCACCACCTGATCCATCTGCTCACTAATCCGTCGAAAAACTGAATGGGAATCCCTCCTGCTTTTTATCGTTTTTTGCCGGTTATAAAGGCTCTCTATTCCACGCAGACTAATTTGGACAATGGGATCATATATTGCATTGAAATTTCCACCACACAGGAAATTGCAAAATATGATTTTATATCAGTCACTTTCCATTTTACACCTGCAGAAATCGGAATCTTTCTGCATTCCCGTTTAAGAAGAGAATATGAACGTCAGCAGTATCAACCTGTCACCACCGAAACAGACAGGAGAGCCTTTTTCAATTCCACATCACAGGAATACCTGGCCTCTCGTGGTACCTGTATTGACATTTTTCTGGTTCGGTGCCGTGGTATATGGAATGTTTGTACTCCTGCAGCACCAGGCAACGCCGGGGGAAACATCGCTGGCAGCTGCGGCCTGGCCCGACAACAGTCAGATGAAATTCAATTCCATGCGACCAACGCTGGTGATGTTTGCGCATCCCCGCTGTCCCTGTACCACCGCCAGCCTGAATGAACTGGCGAAGATTGTGAGACTCGGCCCGGAACGGATTGATGCCCGGGTTATCTTTTTCAAATCATCTGCTTTTCCCGAAGGCTGGGAAAAAACGGCTCTCTGGAAAACGGCTGCCGCCATTCCGGGTGTCTCGGTTTTCAGTGACCTCGATGGTTCCACTGCCAAACTGTTTAACGCGACCACCTCTGGATACACATTGCTTTATGACACCCAGGGCAAGCTGCTGTTTCACGGCGGAATTACCGGATCGCGGGGACACACCGGTGACAATGCCGGCCGATCGGCCATTGAATCGATTCTACTGCAGGGAACTGCAGAGCGAACTGAAACATTCACCTTTGGATGTCCATTGTCGGGAGAGCAATCCGTCTCCCACCAGGAGGGACTGTAATGTCGTTATCCGTTCTGACAAAAGGCCACCATCCTGCCATCGCGAAGCGAACCCAGGAACTGCTTCAGGAAAATCAGCATCAGCTCTACCTCAGAACCGATCGTCTGTTTGCCTGCCTGATGGTGGTGCAGTGGCTGGCAGCGATGGCCGCTGCTTTCTGGATTACCCCGCGCACCTGGATCGGTATTGATAGCGAAACGCACCTCCATGTCTGGACGGCCTGCCTGCTGGGCGGACTGATTACCCTGTTTCCCGTATTGCTGACTCTCCTGCGTCCCGGAACCACATTAACGCGACATGTAATCGCCGTCAGTCAGATGCTGACTTCCTCCCTGCTCATTCACCTGAGTGGCGGCCGGATTGAAACACACTTCCATATTTTCGGATCGCTGGCGTTTCTGGCGTTCTATCGAGACTGGCGCGTCCTGCTCTCCGCGACCACCGTTGTGGTCCTCGACCATTCGATCTTTGGTCTGTTTTATCCGCAGGCCGTCTTTGGCGTACTCACGGCCAGTCCCTGGCGGATTGTGGAACACGGCGCGTGGGTTGTGTTTGAAGTGCTGTTCCTGATGATCGCCATTCAGCAGAATGTACGCGAGATGAAATCCATGGCAAGACATCGTGCCGTGCTGGAAGAGACAAAAGCCTTTGTGGAATCGGAAGTACAGAAGCGGACTCACGAACTGCATTCTGCAAACCGGATGATCTCCGAGAAAAATGACGTCCTTGAGCTGCGGACAGAGGAGTTCAAACAACAGGCCATCGAACTGCGGGCGGCAAATGAAAAAGCTGAGCAGCTCAGTGCCTTCGGTAAAATTCTGGACCAGTCACACAACGAAATCTATATTTTGGATGCAGAAACATATCAGTTCATCCACGCCAACCGGGGTGCCCGGCTCAACATCGGCTATAACCTTGAAGAACTCCAGAAACTGACGCCGGTAGAACTCAACACCAACCTGGAATACCATGCCCTGGATCAACTGCTGACACCACTCAAACAGGGTCTGCAAAGTTACGTGGAAGTCACAGGCATCCATCGCCGTAAAGATGGTTCCGAATACCCGATTGAAGTGCATGTCGAAACTTCCTACCTGGGTAACAGGCAGGTGTTTGTTGCCGTAATCCTGGATATCACCGAACAGCAGCGGACAGCCAGGGAAATTGAACGACTGTCGCGTTTTCCGGATGAAGACTGCAACCCCGTGATGCGCGCCTCGGCAGAAGGAACCCTGATTTATGCCAATTCATCCAGTCGGGAGCTGCTGGAATACTGGGAAGCGCAGGTGGGCAGTTCGTTACCGCAGAAAATCTACACCACCTGTCAGCAGGTATTGAACTCCAACGAATCAATTGAAATCGAACTGGAGACCGGGGAGCACTGCTACTCATTGAACATCATCCCGATCATCAAAGAACGGTATGTCAATCTGTATGGAACGGATATCACTTCGCGTAAACAGGCCGAGCGTGATCTGATTCATGCCAAAGAAGCAGCCGAAGCAGCCAACCGGGCCAAGAGTGCCTTCCTGGCAAATATGAGCCACGAAATCCGTACCCCCATGAATGCCATTCTCGGCTTCAATGATATTCTACTGGATGGGGTCAGCCAGCCGACAAACATCGAAGCCGCCCGCACGATTAAAGAAAACGGCCAGTATCTGATCAGGCTCATCAATGACATTCTGGACCTTTCCAAAATCGAAGCGGAGAAAATGGAAGTGGAACACGTTCCCTGTTCTCCGCATGCGCTGCTCAACAATATTTATTCGCTGATGAATGTGCGTGCGATCTCCAAGGGACTGCCTCTCAATTTCCTGATCGACGGCCCCATCCCGGAAACGATTTCTTCAGACCCTACACGTTTACGACAGATTCTGATCAACATGATCGGCAACGCGATCAAATTCACAGAAACCGGTTCAGTCACTGTCGTCACCCGCCTGATCGAGCAGCCGGAGCAACCTGCCCGGTTGCAATTTGATGTCATCGATTCCGGCATTGGAATCGATAAGGCAAATATTGACTCCCTGTTCAAACCGTTCACCCAGGCCGATGGTTCGATGACACGGAAGTTTGGTGGTACCGGACTGGGTCTGACCATCAGTAAACGTCTGACAGAACTGCTGGGCGGCGAAATTACCGTGACCAGTGAACCCGGAAAGGGGAGTACGTTTTCGATCTCGATCGAAACGGGATCATTGGAAAATGTGGCTTTGATCGATGCCCGTCCCATCCGGATTGTTTCTGAAACGGAATCGCACCAGACCGAAATATTCGATAGTCTGCCTCTGAAAAACTATCGCTTCCTGTTAACCGAGGACGGCCCCGATAATCAGAAACTGATCAGTTTCATCCTGCATAAATCGGGCGCTGAAACCGTGATTGCAGAAAACGGCCAGATTTCCCTCGAACTGGCAACCGCTGCCATGGCAGCCGGTGAGCCTTTTGACGCCATTCTGATGGACATGCAGATGCCCGTACTGGATGGTTACCAGGCGACAAAAAAACTGAGAGAAGCCGACTACCGGGGCCCGATCATCGCGTTAACCGCCCATGCCATGAGCGGCGACCGCCAGAAATGCCTGGATGCCGGCTGCGATGACTATCTCGCCAAGCCCATCGACCGCAGAAAGCTCGTCGAAATGCTTGCCAGCTATATCCAGGATTCAGTAGAGAAAGTGACAAGCGGAGAACGGAACTACTCCGAAGAAATCAATGCATCATAGTGACCAGGCAGCGTACTCACATATCTTTGAGTTATTTTTGAAAATCACAGACTTTCTCCGTGATACCTGCTGATCCAGTCCGCCCTGATAGTACTTATTTTTATCAGGGAGATTTCAAGATGCGCTGGACCTTCTCGTCAGTTCGACTTCGTAAGCCACACAAACCAGGTCGGAAGTGTGCAGTCATTATCTTATTGACATTATTACTGGTGTCGGCACTTATCGGGCGACCAGTACTGCACTTAGCACAAACTGCCTGGAAGGATACCGCGGCGAAAGAACCTCTGAAGGAAGGTTTTGTTGACGATGCCAGTCGTATGAATGCGATGGAAATCAGCGAGGTCTGGCCTGTTCCCCTCGACACCCGCGAAGCCGAAGCACAACTCGCACAATTACTTGCACGCGCACATCGTGAAGGATTGCCCATTTCTATCGCCGGTGCTCGACACAGTATGGGTGGCCATACACTGGTTCCCGGCGGGATCATGGTAGACATGACATCCTTTAATAAAATGGCGCTGGATGAAACTCAAAATCTGTTGCACGTTCAAGCAGGGGCCAAATGGAGTCAGATCATTCCCTGGCTCGACGAGCGGGGAAAATCGGTAGCGATTATGCAGTCGAATAATTCTTTTACCGTCGGCGGTTCCATCAGCGTGAACTGTCATGGCTGGCAGTATGGCTGCCCTCCCATCGCTTCATCCGTGGAATCGTTTCGCCTGATGGGAGCCGACGGAAATATTCTCAACTGCAGTCGGACTGAGAATTCGGAATTATTTTCATTGGCTCTGGGAGGCTATGGTCTGTTGGGCCTGATCCTTGATGTCAACTTACGCGTCGTACCCAATGAACGTTATCGCCTGGAACAAAAGATTGTACCTGCCGAACAGGCTCTCAGCACGTTCGATGAAATGATCGAAGATCCCAACGTCGCAATGACATTCGCTCGCATGAATATCACCCCCGATCAATTTCTGAGGAATGTCATCATCACTGTATTCTACCATGAGGCTACCCCCTCGGAAACGTTGCCTGAGCTGACTGACCTGCCCCTGGCGGCAATCAGACGCCCCGTTTTTCGAGGATCCAGTAATAGCGATTATGGTAAAAAATTGCGCTGGCAGACAGAGACAAAACTGCAACCTTATCTGCGGCAGAGTTACTATTCCCGGAATCAGTTGCTCAATGAAGGGGTGGAAATATTTGAGAACCGCTCCGCAGATTACACAGATATCCTGCATGAATACTTTATCCCCCGCGACGGTCTCGAAGAATTCACCACAGCCCTACATGAAATCATACCCCGTCATAACCAGGATTTGTTGAACGTCACGATTCGGCAGGTCGAAGAGGATCAAGATACATTCCTGCGGTATGCAGACCAGCCGCTGTTTGCGTTTGTGATGCTGTTTCATCAACCCCGAACGGAGGCAGGTGACCGCCAGATGGAAAGCCTGTCCATGGAACTCATTGAAGCGGCACTTCAAACCGGAGGACGCTATTACCTGCCCTACCGACTGCACGCGACACCGCAACAGTTTCACAGAGCCTACCCGCAGGCAAACCAGTTTTTTGCACTCAAGCGAACCTATGATCCGGGCGAACTGTTCCAGAATCAGTTTTATCTGAAGTATGGGCGTTCTTCAGAAATGGACCAGTAGAGAAATTCGAATCGCAGCCTGGAACTAATTCATAGTAGACCGGCAGTTGTTTTGAATTTATAGAGGGGTACTGAGAAACACTGTTCGTTTCAACTTGTCGAACCACGAAGTCGCTTTTCACACTCCGCCAGTAATTCCTGTGCGTTCTCATGGCCTGTCGTTTCCAGCCATTGACTGGAAAGAACCTGCTTGAGGTCCTCCGCAGCCCGGGCGTAGTCTGCCTGTGCAAAACAGGTTTCCCCGCGACACAATACCGCACTGAGTACCATGCCCGTCGGCAGTCCCTCCAGTGACTCGATGATCACAGTATAATCCTGGACTGCTGCATCCAGTTTTTTTTGAGCCACGTAACTTTCCCCTCGCATCGCATACGCGTGGGCAAGGAGTTCAGCGGGAATTTCACCCTGACACTCAATGATCCGGTTCATATCGTCAGTCAACCGCTGATGCTCACCGAGTCGCTGATAGACCGATCCCCGGTAATACAAAGCCAGGCACATCAGTTCGACAACTTCAGCCGCGGCGCTGTCGATCACTTGACTATAGTCGGCGAGCGCCTGGTTCAACTGCCCCTGGGTATGATATTCGATGCCACGCTTGAGGTCTATTTTTAGATTCATATTGGAGAAGAAATGCCATATTTTCAAAGCAAAATCGGATGATACTTTAATCCAGCTTATTGTAATCCACGTATTATTATAGAGATAACAGCAGACAGTCGAAACATTATAGAAAGACCAGCCTGATGAAATGGAATCTGAAACCCCGCTGGATGACGGAACCCGACGAGGAGTATGTTGTTCGTCTTCGCCGCCAGATCGTATTCTGGGAATATTGGCGCTACCTCTTCTTACTGTTCGCCATTGCTTTATTTGTTGCTTTCTTCTGGATTATACCAGTTGCCGTCCAAGATTTGTCTGAAATGATTCAACCGGAAAATGCGCCTTTTTTAGGAATCAGTATTTCAGCCGGTTTTACGATTGGTTTTCTAGGTGGCGTGACCCTGCTGCAAATAGGATTAAATCTGATGCTCGCCTTCACTGGTTTTCGCTCTGATCGACTCTTGCTCAAATATTATGATGCCTCAGTCAAGTCAGCAGATGAAGAAAGGGATGAGCCGGAAAAAGATGAATAATAAACTTCAAAGCTGGTACAACTCGTAACCGGCACTGCAGGGCGTCCCCCGCGAAACCAGCATCCGCTGCTGCTCCGGTTCGATGATCACGGAAAAAACCGTCTGCCAGTAACCGGTGTCCGCATCATCGTTCACATGCCGACATAACGACCGCGGATATCCCCGGTGATCGGTGAGCGCCCCCTTAATGTCGTCGACGCTGATTTCGTCACCGCATGCCTGCAACAGAGCATCAATGCGTGCCTTGCGGGGATGTGAGCCGATCAGTTCGGGGAACTGCTCGTTATACTCACACAGTTCCGGATGCAGGCAATGATTGGTATGCGTGATCCAGTTGGTTTCCGCGGGTCTCAAAACCTGCACGGTTTCCAGAGTCACTTCGAGGTCCACGGGTCCTTCGGGGGTCGTCAGCATGATATTTGCCGGGATCGCCCGCTCGGCTCGACGAATTGCCTGGACAGCCGCTTCGAGACTGGTGGACTCATACAGTTCGCGCAACGTGAAATAGTGGGGCACTCCCGTGGAACGGCTGGGAGCCGGCAGACTGTTCAGACAGGCCCCGATGCCCGCGTCGTTGAAACCGACGTATGAAATCAGCCCTGCCTGTGTCACCGTCATCAGCGCCGGCTTTCCCACGGGGCGGCGTGTGAGTACGATCGTAAACGGATCAAGGGCCGGATCGTTGTCCCAGTTCTGGGCGACAATCGGCCCCCGCGTGGAAGTTGGCGGCAGACTGAGCGACGTGCAGCCGGCATCCGCATCCGGTGTAAACTGATTGCGAATCTGCAGCAGCATAATTTTCCAGAAAGGGAGATCCGCCGCCTCCGCGATGCCTCGCAGCTCTGCGACCGAATCAGAACTGTATTGCTCGGCATAAGATAAACAGTGCTCCGCATGGGCGCGTGCCTGCTGACTGCTGACATCCAGCATCTCCCGCAGCCGATCCAGAGCCAGTTCACAGAAAGCCGCAATTTCCTCCCGCGCCGCCTCCCCGATCTGCCGCCCCATTTCAAACGGCAAACCGGCAACTTCAATCTCACGATAACGGGCGAATTCAGGCATAGTTATACTACGAGTTTCCCTTCAAATTTACCGGCTGGCTTTTTTGATGGGTTCGGCCTGTTTGAGTGTTGTCATGTACTCGACGATGTTGACGAGTTCTTCCTGGGTGAGCACTTTCTGCAGGTCGGCGGGCATCAGTGAGATCTTCTGCTGAATGATCTCATCGACGTCTTCCATTTTGAAGGTTCGTGAAATCGCTTCGGCATCTTTGATCGTGATCGCATCGTCGGTTTTGTTAACCAGCAGCCCATTCACAACGTTGCCTGAGGCGAGGATCACCGTATACGATTCGAAGTTGTGGCTGATGCCCGCGCTGGGAAACAGGATCGATTCGAACAACGCTTCGCGGCTCAGTTTCTTGCCGATCTCAGACAGGTTCGGGCCGACCTCTTTCCCCATGCCATTCACCACGTGACACTTGGCACACGTCCCCTTGGTATTGAACATCACGCGACCATCCAGCGTATCCCCTTTCATGCTTGCCAGCACATTAATGGGAGGCAGAGGCTTGTTGTCTTTCGTAGGTGGCGCCGGATACAGCCTGGCGGCCCGCTCTTTGACATCCTTCATAATCGTGGATGACATCGCGGCTGCCACCGTCTGACTCAACTGCGGATCGAAGTCTTTTTTCTCAGCCAGATCCAGCAGCGCATGGGCGCCCGAGCGGGACTTGGCAAGCGCGCGGACCGCTTCGCGACGATCCACCAGCGGTTCATCCTGATCGGTGATGAGCTTCAGCAGAATCCCGTTCGCACCATTATGCCCTGCACTTCCCAGAGCCCAGATCAGATCGAGTTTCTGATTCTGTTCTTTTTCCGTGTCGGCTTTGTTCTCCAGAGATTTTCTGATCAAAGCATTCTGCTTCAAACTCAGAGCAGCACGAATCGCGTCCACTGATGTTTGAGACTTCCCCGCCTGCGAGGCTATTGCGACCAGTTCAGGATAGTATTCAGAAGCTTTAAACTTCTGAACCAGCTTGATGAACTCGGGAGTCCCCCGGCTGCTGTCGATGACCTGGGCGAGCGCCTGTTTGTATTTGGAATCCTGCATCACCGTATTGGCGGGCATACGGGATATTGCTTCCGCGATGATGTATGTCTCACGCTTTTTATTCGCGGGCTCTTTCAGCAATGCCAGTTCTGCGACGGCGGAATTCTTTTCTTTACCCGGGATAAAGTCCAAAGCACGGAAGTAACGTGGCAGAGAATCGAGTTCTGTCTGCGGGTCTTCAATGATCTTGACCAGGTAAGGCACCGCCATCGGAATTTTAGATCGCCAGATCAGGTCGCGGCCGACGGGCGTATTCCAGTGATCGCCGGCCTGTTTGAGCCAGGCTGTCAGGAATTTTTGTTCCTGCTCATCCATGCCGATCCCCAGTGCTTCCAGGTACCAGCGATCTTTGCCGTCATACTGATCCGCCAGCGTCACCCACAGCGCGGGCGCTTCGGGCGACGTGTTGTGATGCAAAGCGATCGCGCATTCGCGACGCACCTGGGGTGAAGGATCCTTGACCAGCTGGCTGACATAGGGAATCACATCCTGATTGTAACGGCGGGCCGCACGCAAACCGGTAATGCGGATATCGGAGTTTTTATCCTGAATCGCCCGGGAAACGTATTCGCCGGTTTTCCCCTTGATGCCGGCCAACAGCCAGAGGGCGCGAGCACGGTTCCTCTGGTTGTCAGACTGATAGAGTTCTTCCAGTTGAGGCAGCGCCTGCTCCTGCAGGGCATGCAAAGCGTTCCAGGCCAGGTAGCGTCGCGCCAGGTTCGGGTTTTTAATCCCCTCAATCGCACCTTCGATTGTACTCAGATCCAGTTTGTCGAATACATATTTTGCCTCTGCGGGAGCAATCCGGAAAATGCGGCCCCGCTCCTGATCGCCAATCCGGTGACCGCCGACACCCGGGTCATACCAGTCGGCAACGAACAGAGAACCATCGGGGGCAATGCACACATCGGAAGGACGGAACCACTTGTCCTGTTCGCTGGTAATGATATTCGCGATTTCGGCTTCATAGCCGGCGCCGTCCTTTTTCACGGGATACGCACGCACAACATTCGGGCCGGCGTCGGAGTGAATGATTTCACCCTGGTATTTTTTCGGCAGCAGGGATCCTTCGTAAACACAGATGCCCGTGGGTGAGCCGGCTCCAGTCTGCAGCAGGTTAGGGACGACACCCGGATCCCGCAGGTGCCAGTGCCGCAGCGGTATTTCCTGATGCATGCCGGTGCGTGGCGTATTCCAGCGGGCACCCGTCAGTTGATCGAGGTAACCATAGTTCCCGAATTCCATGACATAATTAATGCGGACACCCCGGTTGCCGTCATCATCGTTGTCTGACTGCCAGAGTGTGCCGAACGAATCGACGGTGATTTCATAGTTGTTACGGAAATTGTGAGCCAGGACTTCAAAGTCGCTGCCATCCAGGTTACAGCGAAACACCATCCCGCCCCAGTAAGGTTTGCCGTTATCCAGGACGGGGTGACCATCGCGTTCCAGAATCGGTTTGCCGGCAGCGTCGAACACCTGCTTACCGCTGTTGCCGAAATTCCAGTAGAGTTTGCCATCGGGTCCAAAGACAGCAGCATGGGCCGAGTGATCATGCTCGCCCCCGGCGGTCTTGAACAGCAGTTCTTTCCTGTCCGCTTTGCCGTCGTTGTCTTCATCAGTAAACAGAAACACATTCGGCGAAGCAGCGACAATCACTTTATTCCCCAGCACACAGATTCCCTGTGAACCGTTTACATCATTGCCCTGGTAGAACACTGTTGTCTTGTCGGCTTTGCCGTCGCCGTCCGTATCTTCCAGAATCAGAATCCGGTCCCCCTCTTTACGAGTGGTGATATCACGCAGGTTGGCGCGATAATTGACGATTTCACAAATCCAGACACGCCCTTGTGAATCGACATCCATACTGGACGGGCTGCTGATTTGCGGTTCGGAAGTAAACAGCGTCGCTTTCAGACCGGGGGCCACCGTCAGGCTGGGTACGGCCTGTTCGGGATCATGTTCGGTTTGCGCGGAGACAAAAGAGGAAGCGGTACTGGTAATCAGCAGCAGGGCGGGAAGGATGGCAAGCCAACGGTACTTCATGGAGTCAGTTTCCTTTTTTTGATTCAAGTTGCTGTCCCGGGTCTGTGTCAATCAGTCATTCTAAACGAATCGCGTTTATTGATTCCACTCTTTGAGTAATGCTTTAATCCGGGCGGGATTATAGTTGTCCGGTTTTTCGTAATCCTGATTTTTTTCCAGCTGTTCGACGGTCACTGACGCCGATCCCACTCCCTGTGAAGGGACTTCAGCATGAGCCGTCCAGGCAATCGCATTCAATACGAGTTTCCGAAAATCGTTGTGTCCCCAGTTCCAGTGATAGTGACCGCCGGTAAAACCGAATCCGCGACCGCCGTCCGGGCGTTCGTAGGCCCACGCCATATGCTGGGGCTGCCCGATGGTCTTTCGCACATCAGGATTGCCGCTGTGGGCACCATCGGGGCGATTTAATGTTTCTTTGGGAGGCACGGCAGTCAGGATCGGCTGCACATTTTTCATTTCAGGCTGAAATCGCATGTGATAGTACCATTCATCGTTGATGCTGAAAGGCTTCACGCCCTGCGAAATCGGATGATCGGGCAGACTTTGATAGTCGGCGGTCCAGTGTGGATTGACCGACCACCATTCTTCAAAGTATCCGCCGATCCAGCGAAGAAAGGCATCCCCGGAGGCGCCTTTGGGAACTTCCACGCCATAGTGCAGGTTCACCATGCCCACACCTTTTTCTGCCAGCCTGCTGAGTTCATCCAGATGTTCATTGTAAGGATGACGTCCGCCGCCATCGCAGTAAATCACGATCGAGTCGGCATCATTCAGCACACTCGCATCTTCAGGCCAGCCTTCCGTGACCACTGTGGTTACAATATTCAGACCACTGTGATTCAACGCTTCGGCCAGCAGCAGACAGCCGGCACGATGCTCGTGGGCACCGTAACCGTGACTCTTCTTACCGGCGATCAGCACTACTTTTTTTTTAGCGCCGTCCGTGGCAGAAGTCTCTTCGCCAGCCGGCAGTTCTTTCAGTTCAATATCACGAAACTGCACAACCATTGGAGGACCCGCGTGTAACTGCAGGGCAATAATTCCATCGGCGCGGCGCTGTTCAGGGTCGTTATCGGTAACGTCGGCAGTCACCACTCCGTTGATTTTATGGATCAGGTGATTCCCGCGGGCGATGATCTCGTAATCGTTCCAGTCTTCTTTTTTGATCTTCTTCTGAATCGCATTCGTATCGCCGAGATAACCGACTACATCAATTTTTTTATCTTTTCCAACGACTGTTTTCTGTCCGCGTAGAGCCAGAATGCCCCGTTTTCGTTCTTCGTAAAGAATCCCTGAATACTTATCGCCGGCTTCCATGTCAGCCTGGTATCCGCCCACGCGCCATTGGTCGGCTGCATCGGGTAAAGTGAAACTGCGGTACTGGACGCCGGAATTGTGACCGATGATTTTGTATTGCAGCTTCAGAACAAAATCGCCCGGTGTGCCACCCTTCCAGATCAGGAACGTGTTCCCCTTGGTCGGGTTGTCTTTGGTTGTGCGGCCAGTGATGGCACCATCTTCCACAGACCAGAATCGGGGGTCTCCGTCCCAGTTGTCGAGTGTTTTGCCATCAAAGATCGGCTTGAAGCCTTTCCCACCGGCGGCGACTGTTTGCGGAGCGAAAAACAGGGTGACACAGAACAGGATCAGAAGCAGTGAGGCGGAAATGCGAGTCAAGCGCGGCAGTGTCATTCGTTCCTCCGGGAGAATATCAAATCGTTGAGAACCGTTGTAATTCGCTCTGGCAGGCTCTCGCTGTTTCCAGATGAATACAGGCTACAGATAAGAAGAGCTGGTTTGAGTCAGTCCTACTATCTTAAACAGACGCAGGCATCATTATCCAGCGTGAAAGCAGAGAATACGCAATAGACAGGATTGTTAAGAAATTCCCGCCAAGGGAAAAGCGGCGGTGAGAGTATATACAAGTTATGCGAACGTGAGTGACCTATGCATCCGGCCTTTACAGTTCGTCCGACTGTGAAATGTATATTGGAAGCCTGATTCGATATAGAGTGCTTTCACTGACAGTTTCCTGTTGTCTGCGACAACCCCGGATTACATCCGGGGCTACCCGATCGGTGACACACGTGCGACTGATACAATAGCGCACAAAAAAGGCGCTGTTGCCAGCGCCTGGTCTCATGTTCTCGATTGAAAAGATCCCGCTTACTGCAGGAAGACTTCTGCTTCTTCGAGGAAGTTCTTTTCGAGTGCCCGCATTTCGCCGACGGCGTCTGCCAGTGCGACGGGAACAATCTGTGTTCCCCGCAGCGCGACCATGTAACCGAAGTGATGCTTCAGAGCCAGCCAGCCGGCATGGACGCCGCAGCGTGTCCCGAGTACGCGGTCTGCTGCACTGGGTGAACCACCACGCTGCAGGTGACCGAGGGTCACGTGACGTGTTTCGAAACCGGTGCGTTCTTCAATCATGTGGGCAACGGTTTCACCAATGCCGCCCAGTTTGACGTGACCGAAATCGTCGACTTCGCCGTCCTGGGTTGTCAAGCCGGACTCTTCGCTGAACTGGGCGCCTTCGCTGACGATCACAATGCCGTACTTTTTGCCGTTGGCACGACGTCGTTTCAACACATCAATCATACGGTCCATTTCGATCGGCTGCTCGGGGACCAGCGTGTAATCGGCGGCCGTTGCCAGACCGGAGAACAGCGCGATCCAGCCTGCATGACGTCCCATGGTTTCAACCACCATGATGCGTCGATGTGATTCAGCCGTGGTACGCAGACGGTCGACGGCTTCCATCACGATGTTGATCGATGTATCGAAACCGAATGTCACATCGGTCGAACTCAGGTCGTTATCAATGGTCTTGGGGCAGCCGATCACGGGTGCTTTATGATCGTTCCAGAGTTTGTTGGCTACGCCCAGGGTGTCATCACCGCCGATGGCAATCAGACAGTCCAGGCCCAGTTTTTCGAGTGTCGCCAGTACCCGGGGTACATCTTCTTCCTCGTTTTTATAAGGGTTGGTACGGGAAGATCCCAGGATGGTTCCCCCTTTGAAGATGATGTCGTCTGTGTTTTCTGAATTCAGTTCGATGTAGTTACCTTCAATCGCGCCGCGCCAGCCTTCCAGCAGGCCATACACTTCGCCGCCCGCATTGCAGATGACGCGTACGGCGCCACGAATCACCGGGTTCAAACCAGGACAATCTCCACCACCCGTTAAAATACCAACTCTCATTATACTACCTGTACCTGTTTTCAAAAAAGTAACGTCTCTGACTAGGATTGAGAGACTCAAAAATGACCAGCTTACAATTGGAAGTGAGCGAAACTTCTCTTCCGGGACTGATTCGTTCTGCCGACACGAGACCGCTGGCGGATAAGCGAAGTGAATGCCCGCAGGTCTGTCACAATACAAAACAACCGTTATGTCGTCGTACTAATCTTCGGGAACGATTTACCAGGTTCGTTCGATAAACGTGGTATCGACTTTACCCTCAATGAACGCCGAGTGATTAAAGATCTTCTTCGCCAGGGGAATCGTGGTTTTGATGCCTTCAATTACGAATTCATCCAGGCAACGCCTCATACAGGCCAGCGACTCTTCACGGGTCGGCCGATGAACGATGAGTTTACCAATCAGAGAATCGTAATAAGGGCCCACGGTGTAGCCCTCGTAAATATGCGAGTCAAACCGGACCCCCGGCCCGCCGGGAACCCGCAGCTTTGTGATTTTACCGGGCGATCCGCGAAAATCATTTTCGGGATCTTCCGCATTGATACGCAGTTCGATGGCAGACCCCAGGCAGGGGACATTTTTCTGTTTCAGATCCAGCTTTTCGCCGGCAGCGATGCGGATCTGCTGTTTGATCAAATCGATACCGGTCACCAGTTCGCTGACCGGGTGTTCGACCTGAATTCGCGCATTGACTTCGATGAAATAAAACTGGTTATCGGGGCCGACCAGAAATTCGACCGTACCGGCATTGGTGTAACCGGCCGCTTCAATGAGTCGACAGGCGGCTTTGCAGATATCTTCGCGTACCGAGTGAGGCAGGTTGGGTGCCGGGCTCTCTTCCACCAGCTTCTGGTGACGACGCTGCAGGCTGCAGTCACGCTCCCACAAGTGGAGCACGTTGCCGTGATTGTCGGCCAAGATCTGCACTTCGACGTGCCGGGGATTTTCAATGTATTTTTCGATGTAGACGCCGGAATTTTTGAAGGCGGCTTCTGCTTCTGCTGCCGCCGCTTTCAGGCCTGCTTTCAGCGAGATATCATTGCGGGCCACACGCATCCCTTTACCACCGCCACCAGCGGTCGCTTTGATCAGCACGGGATAACCGATCTCCTGGGCCACCTTGAGTGCTTCTCCTTCGTCGGTCACCAGACCTTCGGTTCCCGGCGAAACATGCACGTTGGCAGCCTTGGCAATTTCCCGGGCAGAGACTTTATCGCCGAGCTGGGCCATCGCTTCGTGGGGAGGTCCGATGAATTCGATATTACAGCTGCGGCAGACTTCCGCGAAGTGTGCGTTTTCCGCCAGGAACCCGTAACCGGGGTGAATGGCCTGCACGTTTCCGATTTCCGCAGCGCTGATAATCCGATTGATCATCAGATAGCTGTCGGTCGCAGCTGGCGGTCCGATACAGATCGCCTCGTCGGCCAGTGAAAGATAATGTGCGCCTCGATCGGCTTCACTGAAAACCGCAACGGTTTCGATACCCATTTCATGGCAGGCACGAATCACCCGCAGTGCGATCTCACCTCGGTTTGCAACCAGTATTCTTTGAAACATTTGTTTTTGACTTGGTAAAAGGACCCTACATCTGAGTTTCTGAACGCAACTGCATGACCTGCTTCATCGCGAACTTTCTACGACAACAGGCATCAGCCCTGAGAGATTCGGAACAGAGGCTGGCCGAACTCGACCGCTTCACCATCTTTCACCAGAATCTCGGTAATCGTTCCATTCATCTCAGCCGGAATCTGATTGAACACTTTCATTGCTTCGACGATACAGACGACGGTATCCGAGCTCACCTTGGAACCCACGCTGACAAACGGTGGATCGTCAGGGCTCGGAGAGGCATAGTATGTTCCCACGGTCGGGCTCTTGATTACCGGACCCGCGTCAGCAGCAGGCGCCGCTTCGGTCGGGGGTGCCGGGGCGGGAGCAGGTGCAGCCGCGACAGGAGCCGGCGCCATCTGAGGAGCGGCAGCGGGAACCATCGAAAAGGTCTCCTGCGGTCCGCGTCGCAATTTCCAGGTCTCTTCACCGCGCTTCAGATTGACCTCGGTCAGTCCGTGCTTTTCCATCATTTCAAACAGAGTCTGAAGTTTTTCCAAATCGAAAGGTTCGCCTTTCGGCACCTCGTTTTTTGCCATTGACCTACCTTATTTTCGTATTCTCAAGCTGCATTCGTATTGCCTGCTGTAGAAAGGACCGACTGACAATAGCGTCCCTCAGCAACACGTTCCAGATTTTCATTCTCTTGCTGACAATATTGGGAAAGGGTCCAAACGCTTACGACTGGCGCGCACGCTCTACCCCGCCTGACATGTATAAGATTCAGATTCTAAGCCAAATCACATCAGAAAACCAAGCGAAACAGGGGAGTTTCTCTAATAAAATCAGGCACAATTCAAGTCGATTTCCCGCCTGGGCTCCTGCAACGTAAGTTCCTGCCATAATACCTTTAACGATCATTAAGACGACACCATGCTCCAAATTAGATCCCAGCCTCAAGGACAATACATACGAACACCACTCCGGCCCACGGTTTAAAGGCGAGCCGATTCATACTCTTTGGGAACACTGGTCATAACCTCATGTCCATTTCGCGTCACCAGCACATCATCTTCAATCCGCACCCCACCCCAGCCCGGGAGATAAATACCCGGTTCCACTGTCACGATCATGCCCGGCTTCAGCTCAGTCGACACATTCCCTCCCAGGCGCGGGCCTTCATGGATATCCAGACCGATCCCATGCCCGAGGCTGTGGGTAAACAGCTTGCCAAACCCGGCTTTTTCAATCACCGCGCGGGCCACACGATCCACGTCCTGGCAGAGAACACCGGGGCGAATCGCTTTGATCGCCGCCAGCTGCGCTTTCAGAACGGTCTGATACACTTTTTCCAGTTTGGCCGGCGGACGCCCGTGAATGATCATCCGGGTGAGATCACTTCGGTAGCCTTTCTGAGTCATCGCCCCCCAGTCCACCAGTAAAAACGGTGAGTCTGCCAGGAGTTTCTCCGTAGGCATCGCATGCGGTAAAGCGGCCCGCTCCCCCACTGCCACAATCGGATCGAAGGCTGCCTGGCGGGCGCCAAACCGTCGCATCGCATGCTCCAGTTCATGGGCTCCCTGCAGTTCCGACATCTCTGGGGTCAGCATCGCTCGAAACACTTCAAAGCCGCGCTGGGCCTGCTGGATTGCCTCGCGGATTTCCTGAATTTCCGAGACGTCTTTAATCATCCGCAGTTCTTCTACCAGACCTGCAATCGGAATCCACTGGGCGGCAGGGGTGATCCCGCTCATCGCATCCAGCAGTTCACAGGTCACAATATGACTTTCGAAACCCAGTTTGGGCAGATGCGATTTCTTAAGCACCTGCTCCACCGCTGAGATCATCGATTCGGTTGCTTTCCGAATGTGAATATCCAGGTCCGGGCACTCTTCTTCCAGCTGGGTCGTATAGCGTCCGTCACTGATCAGCACCGTCTGCCCTGTGCCGATCAGCAGATAACTGGAATCCCCGCTGAATCCCGTCAGATAAGTAACATTCGTTTCGCAGGTAATCAGCATGGCCTCGGCCCCCCTGCGTTTCAGCAGCGAAATCAGTTTCTTCCTGCGGGCAGCCAGATAATCCTTACTCATGATGGTCCTTTATTAAATATAGTCAGTCGCTGTATGAATGCAGAGCGAACTGACTGTCTGGTTTTTATTCGATTCAGAGTTCACCGGTTAAACCGGTCATGGCGGATCTTATCTCTTTTAGCAGATTTTTGCGAAGAAAAAAAACCGAAGTTTCAGTTTCCCGGTTTGAAGTGCTATGATTTCAGCATACAGAAGCTCTGCATTCCCGCCTGATACCACATTCTTTTTCTGAAAATCGATGCTGCATGAATGAACAAAACGACGATCTGATTTTCAAAATCCAGGATATGGATTGTGTCGAAGAAGTCACGATCCTCAAGCGGGAACTCGCTCCTCTGCTCGGCGGTGAAGAACATCTGTTCTTTGATGTACTCAACAGAAGAATGACGGTCCGCGATCAGCCAGACAACGTCACTGCAGAATCGATCATGCAAACCATCAGCCAGACCGGCATGCGGGCCGAGCTGTGGAATGACGATGCAAAACAGTCGGAGCAAGGCACACTCTGGTCTCGCCAGGGCCGAACCATACTGACAACCGTCAGTGGCGTCTGCATGGGAACCGCGTTTCTGACGCACGTCTATCTGACAGGCAGCATCGGCGCCGCGCTGGGCGCGGAACAGGCGGCGCATGGCGCGATGCCGCTGCCGGTGCGTCTGCAATACCTGGTCGCAATCATCGCCGGCATCTGGTTTGTACTGCCCAAAGCCTGGTTCTCTCTGAAACGGTTACGGCCCGACATGAACCTGCTGATGTTTACCGCCGTCGTCGGCGCACTCTGCATTGATGAATGGTTTGAAGCGGCAGCCGTCGCGTTTCTGTTCGCCTTCTCACAATTGCTCGAAGCCTGGAGTGTCGGACGGGCACGCCGCGCCGTCGCCGCCCTGATGGATTTATCCACGCCCATCGCCCGCGTTCGCGATGCAGACGGCAGGGAAATCACGGTCAACGCCGAAGCTGTCACCGTCGGCACCACATTCATTATTCGCCCGGGTGAAAAAATCCCCCTGGATGGTGAAGTCATTAAAGGCTTCAGCGAAGTCAATCAGGCACCCATTACCGGCGAATCCATTCCGGTCGGCAAACGGGAAACCGATGAACTTTATGCCGGCACGATCAACGGAGATGGACTGCTGGAGGCGAAATGCACCAGGCTGGCGGAAAATACCGTCCTGGCGCAGATCATTCGCATGGTCGGAGAAGCCCAGTCGAAACGGGCTCCTTCGGAACTCTGGGTCGAGAAGTTTGCCAAAATCTACACACCGATCGTGATGGCACTGGCCCTGCTCGTCCTGATCTCATTACCTGTTCTGTTTCAGGTCAGCTGGGACAACGCCGTCTATCGCGCACTGGTACTGCTGGTCATCGCCTGCCCGTGTGCCCTGGTAATTTCCACGCCCGTCAGCATCGTCGCAGCACTGGCGGCGGCAGCACGGAATGGCGTCTTGATCAAAGGGGGAGTGTTTGTTGAAACACCTGCCCACCTGAAAGCCCTGGCGCTGGATAAAACAGGAACCCTCACGCAAGGCAGACCGGTAGTAACAAAGATAGTTCCCCTGAATGGACACACTGAATCGGAACTCCTGGAGCGGGCCGCCGCGCTGGAAGCACACAGTAATCATCCCCTGGCAATCGCGATTCTGGATGCGGCAGAACAACAGCAGGTCTCCTACCAGGCTGCTGAAGATTACCAGATCATTCAAGGCAAAGGCGCCACCGCAACCATCAACGGCAGAGAATTCTGGCTGGGTTCGCATCGCTACCTGGAAGAACGCAAGGAAGAAACCACCGAAGTCCATCAGCAGCTGGAAGCACTTTCCAATGCCGGGCAGACCGTGGTGGTCATCGGCAATGAATCCCACGTCTGTGGTTTCATCGCACTGGCGGACCAGGTGCGCGAAACGTCAGCGTCTGTCATCAAAGCGCTGCATCAGGCGGGCATCAAGCAACTGGTCATGCTCACCGGTGATAACGCAGGAACGGCGCAGGCAGTGGCAGACGAAGTCGGCATGGACCGGGTGCATTCTGAATTACTGCCGGAAGACAAAGTCGCTGTGATCGAATCCCTGGTCAAAGAATACGAATTCGTGGCGATGGTAGGTGACGGGGTGAACGATGCCCCCGCCATGAGCCGCGCCAGCCTGGGCATCGCCATGGGGGCCGCCGGCAGTGATGTCGCCATTGAATCAGCCGACATCGCGCTGATGACAGATGATCTCACGAAAATTCCCTGGTTGATCAATCACTCTCAACGCACTTTGAAGATCATCCGCCAGAACATCATCTTCGCACTGAGCATCAAGGCCCTGTTCATGCTGCTGATGGTGCTGAACCACGCCTCTCTCTGGGCAGCCATCGCCGCCGACATGGGCGCCTCGCTGCTGGTCATTTTCAACGGCCTGCGCCTGCTGCAGTCTCCCGTCAGCAATGCGTCCGACAAAAACTGAGCTGCTCAGTTCAACGTGTATATTCGCTGCGGGTTTCGAACACGTCGTCCGGTATCTCTGACGCAGTGATCGCTTTGAAAATCTGGCTGAGCTGTCTGCGGTAGACATCATCCACACATACGATTTCACAGCCCCTGTTCTCGGCTTCCCGCATCAGTTCCGTCGGTTCCGGCAACTGGCTGATATCCATCACCGTCATGCTCTCCCGCAGATAGGAAGGATTCAACTGTTCTTTGCTGTGTCCCAGTTTCAATTCAGGGTCGGTCTGTACCACCACATCGGACAGCGTGTCATACAGGTTTGCGAAGGGAACATAGCGGACATCAAAAGCACGGGCAATTCCCTGTGCGGCTTTATCATTCTGGGAAGTCACACTCACGATGCCCCCCTGCTGCGTCAGACTGTAAACCACTGCTTTCGTCAACCCGCTCTGCCCCAGCACCAGGATATTTTTACGCTGAAATGACGAACCGGAACCCGGCGATTTCTTTTCCAGCGTCGCTTCCAGGCTTTTGATGGCACTTCGCCTGACGGTATCATACGCGTGCCAGCCATCTGGTTGATTTAACTGCAGATCTCCATAACCGGTCTTTTCAGAAGCCTCTTCCAGATGCTCCGCCAGCGGCAGAATGAACTCGCCCATCCGCGGGCTTACCACCAGCGAGCGGATTTTCAGAATCCCCAGCATCTTGTGGACCTGCTTGAAATCATTGATCACCAGGGGCAGGCAGACGTAATCCAGCCCGAGTTGTTCGGAAGCCCTGTTGAAAACTTCAATCGTCCGCCGCTCTGCGACTCCCACTCCGGCGACGCCGATGAAGCGGGTTTTCGCCGAAATCTTTGGATAGTGAAAGACTTCATTCAGCTCCGCCACCGTCGGCTGCCCTTCAAACGCCTCCATCCCTTTTTCCAGGGCGGCATAAATCCAGGGACTGCCATACTTCACCCCCAGCAGTGAAAACGTAATGCCCGCTGCACCCAGCCCCATGCCGACCACCGGAATGTCCCGCTTCTGACTGATCGCCGCCAGCAGAGGCCACGCGGTCTGCAGGGTTGGTGTCGGCCAGGTGAATTTTACCACGTCGGCCCGGGCTTCTGTCATTTCGTCAAAAATATCATCGACCTGCGACAGCGGCTTTTTCAGGCTGGTATAACTGATGACCCGTTTGGTCTTCCCAAAACGGGGGATCTGCTTTGCGGTTTCCAGATCCAGCTCAATGTAGGCCGGTTCCGCGATGATCGCCTGCTTCAACAGCTGGATGCGTTCCGCTTCCGTGCCTTTGAACTGTCCCCCGTCTTCCGGTCGTCGACAGGAAACCAGGATGGGTGTCTCGAAGCCTGAAATCAGGTCGCCGATATCGGGAGTTTTAATCAGTCGATCCAGACAGAGCTCCACCAGGTCAGACTGGGCGGCGGCATTCAGAATATCCACCTTGGCAAAGTTACGGGATTCCGGAGTCACAGAAATACAAATCATGATGTCACACAATCAAAGAGAACTGAGCTGAGCAATGATCGGCCGCGCGGTGAAACCAGATCCAGAGTCCGTTAATTATGCCAGATTTGCCGAGTATTGAAAGGAAGAAATAGTTCGTCCGGTTTGATTCTTTTACTTCTGGTGGCCCTGGGAGCGAATGCCATCTTCCCTGATCACGGAGGTAGCCGCTAGCCATTCTCAGCGGACTCTGAGGGATCGAAGACAGGCCAGCCCAATGCCCACTGCAGTCGAAACTGCGCCTGATTGTACTGGACGACGGCGGTCAGGTAGGCATGCCGTGCCGCTTCGAGTGCTCTGACAGACTGCAATACCTCAATCGGAAGTCCCTGGCCATCACGAATTCGACTCAGATTTCTCTGGTAGGACTCTTCTGCAGCTTTGATTCCTTCTCGAGTAATCTTAATGCTTTCAGCCCGGTGCTTCACTTGAGTCTGGGCTTCTGAAATTTCGCGTGCGACCTGATCGAGCATTTTGATCTGCTGGAACTTTGCCTGTTCAATCTGTGCCTGGGTTTCCCGACGGGCAGCCCCTTCACCAAAGCCCAGGTTACGAATTTCCCAGGTCACCAGCGCATCAAAATCATAACGGCCTCCCACATCGTTCAGGCTGTCACTCAGACCTCCGCCAAAACCACCACTACTGAAGCCCAGTAAGACGCTGGGTATGAAGGGAGCATATTTCTGTCGTTTGTATTGTTCGCAGGCAACGGCCACCAGCGACTGGGCTTCTTTCAGTTCGGGACGATTCGCCAGACCCGTGCTGATGAGGGTTCCTTTATCCAAATCCGGA
Source organism: Gimesia sp. (assembly GCA_002706765.1). Lineage (GTDB taxonomy): Bacteria > Planctomycetota > Planctomycetia > Planctomycetales > Planctomycetaceae > Gimesia. The sequence continues at coordinate 76,207 of PAJV01000024.1, read as the reverse complement.
TTCACCAGCTCAAGGGGAACGACTGTGAAATCGAGTGGTACGATGGACTGGCCCGTATCGATGCTCAGTGATTCTGAAAGCCGAGCCGAGGCAATCGCAATCCGTTCACGACCGGTCACAACCCGATTCTTATCAAGGGTTAATTCTGTTTTCATTCGATCCGCATCAGACTGCAGCCCCTGACCACTCGCCGCATAATCATGGGTCAGTTTGGCCAGGCCGGCTGTGTGATTTCTTGTTTCTTCCAGGATCCGCAAATTCTGTTCGGATTCCAGTAACTCAAGATAGGCAGACGCGACCTTATACAGCTGCTCGTTCAGCGCACCGTCAACCGCATGCCCTCTCGCCCAGGCAGTCTTCTCAGCAATCTCAGGCTGAAAGATCGCATCAGCCAGATGAAACCGAGCCACTAAGCCAGGAACAGGAGTCGTGCCGGCTCCTGTTGCTCCTGCACCAAGACCATACTGAAATGAATTCCGGTTGACATCCACAATGGAGCCATCACTGGGTTGCAGATTTCCATCATGCCGATCAAAACTGAAGCCTGGCTGGATTGAGGGCAGCCAGAGCACATTGGCCTGGTCCAGCCTGGCATAGGCTTCCTGTACCCGCCATTGCGCAAAACCGACAACAGGATGTTCTCCACCAATCATTGACAATGCGGTGGGTAAATTGAGACGCAGAGCATCCTCGGCAGCAGCCGTCAGCTCTGACTGCTCAAAATCCTCAATGGGCAGAGTGCCCGGGGCAGGCGGCGGTACATTTACGGAAGCGGTGGTAATGGTTCCAGGAACAGCCGCCGGTTCCACGATCTCTTCCTGTAACTGCACACGATAGGTTTTACCGTTGACGGTCAAGGTTCCGGTAGCAGGCCCTGCTTTTGACGCCAGGGTCTTAATCTCATGATCAACCCGCTCAATTTTATTTGCAGACAAGGCCGGTATGTCGTTCTCATGAGTAGCAACAACCGCGGCAGGGGTACGCGGCTTTAAACTGACCAGCCTGGCTTTTTTCCCTGTCAGATAACGTGTATTGCGGGAGGGGGGAGCCAGCAGCACTTCATCCAGCTCTTTTTCGGCCAGGATCGACGCACGGTTGGGAACATCAGGTCTGTCATCTGCAGAGCCGGTTAAGGCAGTTTGAACTGTCGAGCAACCCGTCAGACAGGCAAGCCCGAATCCAATCCATACCCTGCTCCTCCTCCGATGCATCGTGAAACCTTCCGTGTTGTGGTTATGGCAATTTATCTGATTACACTCCCTGTCTGGATTATATCGGCAAGATTCCGTGGTAATTCCGACCCGGTCACGCAAATCACTTTCGATTTACAAGACCTGAAACAGCTGCCTCGGTTACGCTGACTTTGCGGCATGGAAAAGGGTTTCCGGTTAAATAAGCCGAAAACTGTACCAATTGCAGTGGGTCCCTCTACAATCTGCCTGTTTTCAATGGTAGATTTGTATTTTTCTCACTCGCTTCCTGAAACCAAAGGTCAAATGTACATGAAGTCACGCCAGGCCCTGATTAAGAGTCTCAGCATCAGCGCGCTTTCGATGTCTGCTGCTTTGACGGGTTGTTCTGTGGAAACTGATGTCACACACCTGAAAAAATCGTCCCAGCCTGTCCCGGTTGAGATGATTTCCATGACACAGGAACAGATCGCCAGAACCACGACACAACCTGCTACCGTCCTGCCTTTCTATCAGACAGAGATTCGAGCAAAGGTCAGCGGCTATGTGAAAGAGGTCAAAGCTGACATCGGCGACTACGTCAAACAGGACACGATTTTAGCTGTCATCGATGTACCCGAACTGCAGAAACAGCGGCAGATCATCGAAGCACGAATCTCCCAGAATGAATCAGAAGAAAAACGGGCCGAGGCCGGAATTCAATTGAGCCAGGCTAACGTACAGTCAGCAGAAGCGAGACTGCTGCAGGCGAAATCAGAACTGAACCGCACAAAGGCGCTGGTAGCAGCAGCTGAGGCAGAATTTGACAGGACCAGTGACCTGGTACAACGCAGATCACTGGAAAGTCGTGTCCTGGATGAAGTCCGGAAAAAACGCGACTCTGAACTGGCCAACCAGCAGACCGTGTCTTCTGCCATAAACTCCGCGAGTGCCGATGTGGTGGTCGCCAGGGCAAAACAGAAGTCTGCTGAAGCAGACCTGCAGGTAGCAAAATCGCAAACTTCAATCGCGCGGCACCAGTTGGAAGAGCTGGATGTATTGTTGAATTACGCCACTATCAAAGCGCCTTTTTCAGGCATGATCACAGGCCGCACCGTCAATCCCGGGGACCTGGTGCGTGAAGGAAATGAAGTCGGTAAAGGAGAACCACTGTTTGAGATTGATCAGATCGAGAAAGTACGTGTTGAGATACCTGTTCCCGAAATCGAGGCCGCCTTCATCAGTCGCGGTGACGTGGTAAAGTTGAGCTTCCCTTCATTTCCCGCTGAGGAAGAACTCAAAGTCGCAGTAACTCGATTCACGGGAAAACTCGACCCCCACACCCGCACGATGCTGGTAGAAGCTGAAGTCCCCAACCCTTCCCGTAAACTCATCCCTGGCATGTTTGGACAGGCAACGATCTCTCTGGGCTCTCCCGCAGCAGCCAACATGCTGCCGGCAAGAGCAATTCGATTTGAAGGCGGGAAAGCCTTTGTCTATGCGGTGACAGACGACGTCGTTTCTGTCGTTCCCGTGACGACAGGCATGGATAATGGCAACTCGATTGAAATTCTGTCGGGACTCCAACCGGGCCAGAAAGTCGTGGATGCCCATTTGAAACGCTTCAAAACGGGCGAAAAAGTTGCGCCGATCCAATAAAGACCACCTTCTTTGTTGAGTCAGCGGCGGGGACGATTCTGAAACAGTGACAGACATGAAAGCGCGGGCGTTATGGGACTTATCAATTTTTCACTCAAAAACCGATATGCGGTGCTGGCAGGAGCATTCGCATTATGTCTGCTCGGTGCAGCGGTCATTCCGGGAATCACCATCGATATTCTGCCGGACTTCAAGAAGCCGGTGGTCGTCAGTTTTTTCTCCTACCCGGGTTTACCCACTCTGGACATGGAAAAATCCGTCACTTCCCGGGTGGAACGCGCACTGACTTTAGCCGGGAAAATTGAGCATCAGGAATCCCGGACGGTTCCCGGTGCAGCCGTGATCAAAATTTTCTTCCAGGCGGGCGCTGATCCAAGTTCGGCGATGAATGATATCGTGAACCTGGAAGCCAGTGACATGTTCCATTTACCCCCGGGCATCGAATGGCCTTTCACGCTGCGCAGTGAACCTGCCAACCTGCCGGTCGTTCTGGCTGCGATTTCGGGGAAAGGGTTGAGTGAATCGGAGCTTTACAGCATCGGATACTACGCCGTTCGAAACAAAATGGGCGGGTTAAAAGGCGTCCAGATCCCACACCCCTTTGGCGGGAAATTTCGCCAGATGATGGTGTATGTCGATCCGGTGAAGCTTCAGGCACATCATGTCAGTACAACCGATGTTGTGGAAGCGCTGAAAAAATCAAACCTGGTACTGGCTGCAGGGACGGCACGAATGGGAGGCCTGGACTACCAGATTCATCCCAAAAACACCTTACCCACGATTGACGAAATTGAAGCGATTCCGGTAGCGGTGCGCGAGGGACGCCCGATTTTTATTCGCGACTTAGGAGAAGTGAAAGACGATGCGGCCCTGCAGTACAATATTGTCAGAGTGAACGGAGAACGCAGTGTTTACTGCCCGTTGTTAAGAGAGCCCGGAGAAAACACTATCGAGGTCGTCGATCGCATTTATGAGGGAATCGCGGCGGAAATTCCCAAAATGAAAGAGCGGGGAGATATTCCGGAAGCCACGGAAGTTACCCTGGTCTCAGATCAGTCACATTACATCAGGCAAGCCATGTCCAACCTTTACAGCCAGGTAGGACTGGGGGCTCTGCTCGTGGCGGTCGTCGTTTTCATTTTTTTACGTCGGCTGTTACCGACATTCATCATTGTTTCCATGATCCTGCTCTCCATTCTGATTGGCGGTCTCGGCTTTGCTTTTACCGGGCAGACGATCAATGTCATGACGCTGGGAGGAATTGCATTAGCCATCGGAACGGTTGTGGACGCCGGGATTGTTGTCGTTGAAAATATCATTCGGCATCAGCGAATGGGAAAAACCGCCCTCGACGCCGCACGCGAGGGAACGATCGAAGTTTCCGGGGCGATTCTGGCCGGTACAATCACCACGTTGGCCGTCTTTCTCCCTGCTGTCTTTCTGACAGGCATGATTAAATATCTGTTTGCCCCGCTGTCACTGGCGGCAACGTTTACCATTGGTGCCTCTTATATTCTGGCATTAACTGTCGTCCCCGCCTTTTGTGCGACTTTTGTCCGTGAACGGATACGTAACAAAAATAACGAAACAGAAACGGTTGCCGCTGAGAGTTTCTCTGACTCAAAACCGCACGGTCCCTACGGACATTTTCTGAGTGCAGTACTGAAAGCTCCTGCCCTGAGCACGTTCATTATCGCAGCTGGAATCGGAATGACTTTCTTCCTCTGGCCTTTGATTGGTACCGAGCTCTTCCCTGATGTCGATGCGGGAACATTTGAAATCAGAATCAAAACCCTGCCCGGTACAGAGCTGATCGAAACAGAGAAGCTGGTTGCCAGTATCGAAGAAACAGTAAAGGAAGTGATTCCGCCGGAAGAAATCGACACGCTGATCGCAAACATCGGGTTGCCCGTCGGGAAAGGGGCCGGATTCTCGACTGTACTCAGTTCGAACTCGGGACCTGACACGGCATACCTGATTGTCAACCTGAACCAGGCAAAACGGTCGACAAGTACCCGGGACTATATTCAGGAACTGCGCGGGAAGCTGGCAGAGAAGTATCCCATGGAAAAATTCCTGTTCGTATCGGGAGGTATCATTAATCTGGCTTTGAATGAAGGAGTTCCGACTCCGATCAACGTCCAGGTTGCGGCGGGAACTCTGGATCAATGTCGGAATGCTGCTGAAAGAATTGTGGACGTGGTTCAGGATATTCCCGGTACGCAGGACGTTCAGATTGCACAGTCACTCGACTACCCACAGTTTGATATTCAGGTAGATCGCACGCGGGCCAAGTACCTGGGAGTGGACCAGGAAGAAGTCGCTCAAACGGTATTAACGGCTCTGGGTTCCAGCGTCGGTTACTCTCCCACAATCTGGATCGATCCCAAGTCGGGCGTCGACTTTTTTATGGGCGTGCAATACAAGTCGAATGATTTCCAGACCCTCGATGAAATCCGAAACATACCACTCTCACTCAATACTCCGAATGGGCCGGTCACCATCCCCCTGTCGAATATTGCCACCATCGAGCGTGTTACGATTCCGGGCGAAATTGCGCACTACAACATTTCGCGTGTGAATGATGTGTATGTGAATGTTGTCGGAAGGGATATCGGTTCGGTGGCCCAGGATATCAGAAACGCTTTAGATCAACTGGAATTTGAAAATGGTGTCTCGACGACGCTGCGCGGACCCGTGGAAACCATGCAGACGGGCATGAATCTGCTGGGGATGGGACTGGTGGTCGCTGGTATTCTGGTCTATCTGGTTCTGATGGCCCAGTTCCGCTCCTTTGTTGATCCACTGATCATCATGCTTGCGGTTCCTCTTGGACTGGGAGGCGTACTGCTGATTCTGTTTCTGACGGGTACCTACATCAACATTCAATCATTGATGGGAACCCTGATGATGATTGGAGTCGTCGTTAACAACTCTATTTTACTGGTTGAATTCGCAAATCGGCGTCGTGACGAGGGGCTCTCCCCGCAGGAAGCCGCACTGTCGGCGGCCCAGGTGCGATTACGCCCGATTCTCATGACATCGCTCACACTGGTGGCTTCGATGATCCCACTCTCTTTCCAGATTGCACCTGGCAATGAAGCGATGATCCCACTGGCACGTGCGCTGCTGGGTGGCATGGTCGTCTCCACCTTGCTGACACTGATTCTGGTGCCGTGTATTTATTCACTGGTACATCGCCAGAAATTAAAACCGTCAACATAATATCCACAGCATTACAATCTCAGCCGGGAACATGATTTCTGTTTCCGGCTGAAACATAACTACAGGTTTACTTTTTTCTGACTGAAGTCGCCGGTGCCAGGGGAGGCAGTGCAGTCGCTTTGAGGGCCGGTGGTACGATTGTTTCACAGTTTCCCGCCGGGCAGGCACCGCACAGATTTTCGATATCCCATTTATATCCGCATTTTTCACACGTGTACTCGTGCTTCTTCAACACGCGTACGGTTTTGATTTTACCGCATTTGAGCTCACAGCACTTCTGCCAGGGAAAGCGGACCGGAGGAATACAGACCTCTTTGCATTCAATGTTAAAACAGTGCTTCTTAACCTTTAATGTTTCCACATGCAGTCGACAGCTTTTGCAACCGTGCGAGCAACTGTTACAGCTGTTGCAACTTCCACATGCTCCGTTTGCCTTGTCGCAAGTGGGAGTCCCTGATTCGGCTGAGATGCGCGTCCCCCCCGAGAAGCAAACCGTGACAGTCAGCAGAACAATTCCAAAATATTTCATAATTCTCACTTTCTGAGAGTCCAGACTTTAAAATAATGTCAGCCATTGAGAGTGTATTGAGTTGAGACTGTTTCCAGTTTTATTGTGACGTCTCCAAGACCATCGGGGCCGGGTACAAAAGACGGACAGATGCTCTGGTGAAATATGATGCGGTCTAGAAATCAACACTGAAGCGAACACCAAAGATATCTGATCGACCGTCCGTGTAACCATCAATGGGCCCCCTGTCATCAATCTGGGCATGGATGTAGTTAAACTGCATACGGGCATGCGAATTCCACCACCAGACCATACCAGCGGTAAAGTTTCTTTCATCACCACCGGTAATGTCACCGTCAGACAGGTCCAGGTAAGAATAGCGGGCAATCACCTGCCAGGCTCCCCAGCCACCACCAGTCTCTCCATCACAGGTATTGACCCAGAAGAAGTTTTCCAGTGGCTTTACCCGCTCAATGGTTCCCGTCCTGCGATCGATGGGTTGATATTCGCCCGTCAGGAAGTAACCGGCCTCGACATAAGCACCTTCAAAGGTCAAGTCGGGTCCCGTTGCACCCCGTCCCACGTGGGTTACCTGGTATTCACTGACAACTGAGAATGATCCCACTGTCAGCATCGCTTCCAGACCCAGAGTGTTGAACCAGTCTGCTCCGGCAATCGCTCCCGTATCCAGCCAGCGAACGCTGCCGGAACGTGCTTCGGGGCGGGTACGGAAACGGGCTTCATTGTTATTGGAGGCGGTGGCACTCGGATCTCCGTCCGGCTTCGCCCACATGTCGGCAATACCCAGATGCAGATAACCACGCCCCCCCGAAGTTTCATCATACCAGGGAGTCCCGGCCAGACGTGCGTTGAGACTGTACTGGCCTGCGTCGCCTGCATACCCTGAGTCATTGGCAATATTTTCCAGCTCGTAAATACCATAGCGCCAGTTCCAGGTCTCCTCTTCTGAAACGCCGTAGGCAGCAATCCCCAGACGACGGGCATCCTGGTTAAAAGCTTCAATCACCAGTGGACGTTCAAGGAACCAGTTGAAGCGACTACTGTTGAGGTGGTCCATACCCAGCGGGCGCTTCTGATTACCAATCAACAGTGTCTGGAAGACCGGCAGATCATTCCACCCGAGATAAGCATCTTTAATTGTGGGGTCATTGGCATCATCAAAGTCAAACTCCAGCTTGTAAATCATGTTGTCCTTAATATCACCCGCAAATCCCAGACGCAGCCGTCGAAACTCCAGGTTATTTTCCGGATCCATGGGGTCAGCTGGATTATTAAATGCAGCGATCCCGGGAGTACTGTCAGAAAAATTCCAGCCATCCAGGTGAATTCGACCTGTGATTTTCATCGTGGTCGCTTTGGAGGCATCCTTTGCCTTTTTCTCCTGCTCGGACTCGGAGAATTTTTTCCAGTCTTCTTCCAGAGTGGACAGCCGGGTCTCGAAGGCGGGTGAGCCCGAGTCATCCGTGTAATTATTGATCAGCATTTCATCCGAATCGTCCAGCCCGCCGGCTGCACGTTCCAGACGGGGAGGCAGTAAAGGAATCGTCTCACGCTGTGGCTCAGGCTGAGGAGTAGGGGGCGGAGTGACTGGCTTCGATTCTTCCAGTTCCTGAATCCGTTTCTCTGCCTGCTCCAGCCGATTCAGCAGCCGCTCCAGCTGTTCAGAGCTGATTTTCGTGTCTTCCGCCAGAATACCCGACGGACGGAACAACGTTCCCAGCAACAGGAGAATTCCTGCCGTTTTGATAAATTTGCGCATCTTCATCCCTGATGTGAGTAGCCCGGAATCCATTTCGGGCTGTTTTGTGAGGTCCTGTCTCGGCAACCCTGCAGAAACAAATTGATCCTTAGAGGGCTTATCGGCGGTTCGAATTTAAAGATAATATTAAGAAATGATGAAGACGACTCGCATACGAACTCACAATGCCTACACGCCAGACAAACCGCCTAACCGGAACAGCTTAACGCGGTAAACGAATGATAAACCTCGACTTATTAGATTCGATCTGCCTCATCCACAAAAAATTCCCTGTGAAACCCGCTCCAAAGCCAGACTTTATTCCGGGTAACCTGTACAGCATCCTTTTTCATTGCTCCGGCCATCGAGGTCTTTAAACTTCCGGTGAAATGCGATCTAAATCAATTCGTATAAGCATCTTCTATGGCTTGTGTTCCAGTATGAATGCTGGGCACAGAGTGCAAAAGTTCAGAATCTTACGGGATAAGAATTCCGGGGAGTCTTGTACCATTTACTGATAAAAGCTAAATTCAATCGCAATTAGTTTGCTATTACAATCTATGGGTGCCGATGTAGTGAGCATTCCGATACATTCTTCCTGCTCACAGTGATAATCACAGGTGGCTTTTTAACTCGATGAAACCGCTTTCTCCTTTTAAAAACGACGTGAGAATCACGCTCCTGTTATTGACGATTCCACTACTTGTCTTTCTGACTGCCCCTGGCTTCTTTCTCACGCGCCCCACCATGGCGGCGGAACATGAGCATGTCCACGCCGAGAACGAAAATCAGAAAACCGCTGTCGCAGAAACGGAAGAACCAGCGCCCGCTGATAACACCTGGTCCTATACCCTGCTGGGGATTTACTGTGTTTTGATTGTCGGTTCTTCGTTGCTGGGGGGCTGGCTGCCTTCCCTGATCCGCTTAACACATACCCGCATGGAAACACTGATCAGTTTTGTCGGCGGACTCATGCTGGGCATTGGCATCTTTCATCTGCTGCCGCACGCGGTTGCCGAAATGGGATCTATCGACCGGGCCGTCTGGTGGATGATGGCAGGAGTGATCACCCTGTTCTTCCTGCTGCGTACCTTTCATTTTCACCAGCATGGAACCGTGGAACTGGAGGAAGAAGCAGAACACACACACGACCACGATCATGACTGCGACCACCACCACGCGCATGCTCCCGTGCATTCTCATACGCACGCGCACTCGCATCACCTGAGCTGGGTCGGCATCGCCTTCGGGCTGGCTTTGCACACCCTGATTGACGGACTCGCACTCGGTGCCAGCATCGTCGCCGATCAGCATCACGAAGTCTTCCTCTCCCTGTTCGGGCTGGGAACCTTTCTGGCGATCGCCTTACATAAACCGTTAGACGCGGTTTCCATTACCTCATTGATGGCAGCCAGTGGCTGGTCTGCAGGCTGGCGGAACGCTGTGAATATCGGCTTTTCGCTGATGTGTCCACTGGGTGCCCTCCTGTTTTTCCTGGGCGTGCAGCAGTTTTCAGAAAATCAGCACATCATCATCGGCTGTGCCCTCGCGTTTTCCGCAGGCGTGTTTCTCTGTATCTCACTCGGCGATCTGCTGCCCGAAATGGAATTCCATTCGCATAACCGCTTCCGCCTCTCTTTTGTGCTGCTGCTGGGCATCGCCCTCGCTTATGGAATCGGCTTCCTCGAGCCGGAACACGCGCACCAGCACGGCGGCCATTCACACGGTTCCGAAGCAACCGGTACGGAACACGGCCACTCGCATTCTCATTGAGTGAAGCGACCAACCGACGCGACTTATTCTTCGTCGCACTCGCTGCAGATTCCCTTGAGCAGAATTTCGGTCACTTTGCCCACCGCGGCCCACTGCTTATTCTTTGGTGTCTTGAACTCGACATCATGCAGACAGGAAACACTGCCACACTCGGTGCAGACAAAATGCGGGTGCTCGGCGTCTTCCGGTTCATCAGGATTCCGCAGCTCGAACCGCCAGGCATGATCTCCCAGTTCGGTTCGCTTGACAAGACCCGCTTCCGCCAGATCGATCAGGTTGCGATACACGGTGGCTTTATCGAAGCCCATCGGCGTCAGCTCTTCGGCAATCTCAGCATGCGTCAGAGGTGAAGTCGCCTGCCGCAAAAACTGGATCACCGTGATCCGGGCAGCCGTACTCCGTAAACCGCTCTTGCGAACCAGCGTACGGATTTCATCAATCTCTTCTGCTTGGGACAGATTTTTCATGTCGTTATATCCAAGGCACCCCACAGCGCCGGCGAGTTAATATTCAGTGACGGAAGCTCATATTAACGATTATATACAAGAATTACGAGATACCGGTCATTAATTGTGAATTGCTGCCTAATTACTTCGCACCACACTGCTTGAGAACCCAACCCTGCCCCGTCAGACCTTGATCTTCGTCCAGCTTTCCCCTGTAATGGAGTCTCAGAGTATCGGGTAGCCCCGAATGCAATTCGGGGTGAGCGCAGCGAGCAGGAAACTGTCAGTGCGATTCCCCAATCACCGGAAACATCCCCTGTTCTTATTGACGGTAACACAAGATGCACCAACTATCTTTCATTTCAGATTGCAGTACTGCCAGAAGAAAAATTTACACCCGCAACCTGCTCGCCACTCTCTTCTCCTGCCTCTTCCTCACCCCGGCGACCGCCGAAGAACGCGATCCCGCGGAAAAACCGTTCACCGTCACCGAGAGCTATCAGCAGTTGGCCGACAACATGGAACCTCTGCAGGCCTGGCACGCCACGAACAAAGCCGAACACGAAGCCTGGCGAAAACAGTTTCATCCCACCGTCACCCGCATCCTGGGAAAGATGCCTGAGCGAGTTCCGCTGGAAGTCAAGTGGGCGGAAAAGAAAGAGTTCGACACTTTCACCCGACACAAAGTTTTTATCCGTACCGAAGCCGCCTATTGGGCACCCGTCTATTACTTCGTCCCCCACAAGTTAAAGAAAAAAGTCCCCGCCATTGTCTGCATGCACGGACACAGTGGCATCGTTCCCTATATCGATGAAGGCAAAACCAAGGCCGACAAACAGAAGACCCGTCAGAGCGAACTCGATTACGCCGTCTACTTCGCAAAGCACGGTTACATCACCGCCGCCATCGTCATGCGGGGCTGGAACGAAACCGCGGGCGACCAGGATCGCGGCGTCTCTCACACCAAACGCAGTTGCCTGCAGATGACCATGAACGCACTTCTCATCGGCAGCACTCCGCAAGGCCAGCGCAGCTGGGACGCCATGCGCGTCATCGATTTCCTGCAGACCCAGGACCAGGTCGACCCGGACCGCATCGCAGCCGCCGGCCTCTCCGGAGGCGGAGCGACCGCCATGTATCTGCCCGTCCTCGACGAGCGTGTCAAACTCACCATGATCGCCGGTGCCTTCTCAACTTACCGCGACTCCTACTACGCGATGCCGCACTGCCTCTGTCAGTGCATGCCTGAGATGATGCGTTTCGGCGAAATGTCCGATGTCGTCGCTTTGCACGCCCCGCGTCCGGTTCTGCTCATCAATGGCATCGAAGACAAAATCTTCCCCATCGAAGCCGCCCGCACAGGATATGAAAAACTGCAACAGGTTTACCAGGTTCTGGACGCAGAAGAAAACATCGACGCCGACTTCTTCGAAGGCGGCCACCGCTGGTCCAACAACAAAAGCCTCGACTTCCTCAAACAGCACTTCGGCGAATGAGAGTCTGTTCCAGACCTTTTTAAACACGTTAAACCGCGACTCATGCCGTGCCGCTGAGTTTGTTTGTAAAAATTCACCAGTNGGCGTTCCCTGTTCCACCACGCCATCTGCGTCACCATTCGCCTGCAGGACTGAACTTCCCCCACCTGCTGCTGCACATTCCCGCACTCCCGCTGCATAAAATGAACTTGACCGCTGCGCGCCAACAGCGATAAGCGCTGTTTTGAGTCGCGCGCGTGCCCAGTTTACAGTGCACCGAAACACGCGACAGTTGTACTGAATCTTCACTGCAATACAGCCTGTTTTTTTCAGATTTGCAGTACGCATATTAACACCCGTTCGTGATGGTAGCCTGCGGGTCGCCGCACATCGCAAAGCTTCGCCTCGGCACCGCCCCGACATCGCAACAGGTCGGTTCTCCGTCAACCCGTATCGCCACATGATATTGTTCATCCCCCTTGACGCCCCCCTGTCTTTCCCCAAAATAATCCAACATGCAACGAACCACTGACCACAAACCACAGATCGAACACAAGAATGAACCCCACAATAACAACAATATTTCAATGTCCTCTCCCCCGGGCGTGTGCCACTGTCGGCTTGCCCGACAGTGCTTTGAGTAACCATCCCAACTCAGAAAAACAGGGTAAGCCCGAACACACTTCGGGCCGAGCAAAGCGAGCAGGAAACTGTCAGAATAAGTGATCAATGCAGCTACAGGATTCCAATCCCGATAGAAGAGACACATCGGTTTGCCCCCTGTTGCTACTGGTAATGAAATGATTTTCATGCTTCAAACGTTTTCCCAGGCAGTTTCCTGTTGTCTGCGACAACCCCGAATTGCATTCGGGGCTACCCATGAATCTGATTTCTCACCTGTCCGATTCTTTCATGATTTTTATGGTTCAACAAACAATCACTTTGATCCCTTCCGATGTCCACCAACTTCCACGAACACGGCCGGACAAGCCGGCCATGGCACCCCAAAATCTCTTTATTAATTGCAATGTGCCTACAAAATCAGACGGGCGCGTGCCACTGTCGGCTTGCCCCAATACTGTTCGGCACGGAATTTGCGCACTGTCTCAGGTAAGTGTAGAATACTGCCAAAACGACAGGGGTTACCATGGCCAAGAAAAAAACGAAACCCACGAAAAACATCCAAGATTCAGATATCACGGGTCTTAAATATCTGGATCGGGTTCTACCACTGTTTAAACGTCTGCGTTCCAATGGAACCGAGCGTGACAAAGCGGGCAACCGGGAACTGTTTTACGATCAATATTGTGCGCTGCAGTTGCTTTACCTGTTTAATCCGATTGTCACATCCCTACGGGGTTTACAGCAGGCGAGCGAGCTCAAAAAAGTTCAGCGGAAGCTGGGATGCCCCCGCTCTTCACTGGGATCGTTGTCTGAAGCGGTCCGTGTCTTTGATCCGGAATTACTGAAAGAAATTCTCGGTGAACTGATTGAGAAACTGCCTGCACCACCTCCCCAGGATCGACGCTTACAGGATCTGTCTCAGACCCTGACTGCCGTAGATGGCACCTTACTCAAAAAATTACCACAGATCACTCAAGCCTGTTTTTCGACCCGCCATGACAAAGGCTGGCAGTTGCATACGCATTTTGAAATACTCCGGGGAATTCCGGTACGGATGGACCTGACAGATGCGACCGGCAAAAAAGAAACCAATGAAAAATCAATGCTGACCAAAGTCTTAGACAAAGACCGCTGCTACGTTCTGGACCGTGCTTATGAAAAATATGCCCTGTTTAATGCCATTGTGAACGCAGGCAGCAGTTATGTCTGCCGGATTCGTGCTGATCATATTTTTGTGGAAGAGGAATCTCGCGCATTAACGGAAGAAGCAGAGTCAGCCGGCGTGCTGCAAGATCAGATCGGACATCTGGGCTCTCCCAAGTCCCAAAGAATCGAACACCCTGATCATACAGTACGACGGATCACCGTGAGAGTCACCCCTCATCCCAAGCGCGGGGGACGGCGGCGCGAAGGAGCGACGCAGGATCTGGTGGTGGCGACCAATCTGCTGGATGTTCCTGCTGAGATTGTCGCGTTGATGTATCAGCATCGCTGGCAAATTGAATTGTTCTTTCGTTTTCTAAAACATGTACTCGGCTGTCGCCACCTGTTGAGTCAGCACCCGCAGGGAATTCAAATCCAGACCTACTGTGCCATGATTGCCTGCCTGCTGATCAGCCTGATCACGGGCCGCAAACCGACGTTGCGAACCTATGAAATGCTGTGCTTTTATTTCAGCGGGTTAGCAGATGAAGACGATTTGATGAATCATCTCAATCGTCTTCAAATCCACGAAACCATATGAAGCGGGACCTCTCGCCCGACGTTTGACGGTTGGTGACGAGATGTTGCACGCTGCGCGTTGCACACGATTCGGCAGTGGGCCTGAATTTTCAAATCCAGAATAAATACAATCTAAGATTCGATTACACCCCCTTACACAATTGAATCTATAAATTTAAGAGCAACAGCAAACGGTGAGCCGAACAGTATTGGGCTTGCCCGACAGTGTTGGTATTATCGTCCCCNTACNCNTTTCACNANGTATTATAAATGAAGCCCCCCACTCCCCGCAGATGAAAATCCCGAACCACTGAAAGATTAGAAAGATGGTATCACTGTTCAACACCCCGATCCGTTCAGAGTAAAACCACCAACCTCTACCGCTTTAGGTAGTGAGGTTCGCTCAACCACAACAGAACACGAACTCCACAACATCCTGTTGTCTCACGACAACCTCGGATTACATCCGAGGCCACCCGAATTGGAACAAAACCGTCAAATACCTTTTCAGTCACATAACAACTTTTTAGTGCTTTTCGTGTCTTTCATGGTTCATAAAATTTCGTATCTTTCGCGGTCCAAACCCCGGTTTCATGTTGCCAATCGTGGCGGAAACGGGCACGATTAAGAATAGTCTTAACAGATTTCGTAATTTAAACCTGCCAGAATATAAAGGTCCGCCTCGCCATGAAACGTCTGCTGTTCATTCTCAGTCTTACATTGCTGCTAACATCCGCTGCACACGCACAGCGTCCCAAACCCAATTACGATGAGAGCCAGGTCCCGGAATTCAAACTCCCCGACCCGCTCGTCACACAAGCGGGCAAAAAAGTGGATTCCGCCGAGAAATGGAACAAAGTCCGCCGCCCCGAAATTCTCGAACTCTTCGAAACTGAAGTCTACGGCAAAAGTCCTGCACGACCCGAGAACATGCTGTTCGAAGTTACGTCTGTCAAAAACGATGCTCTGGGCGGCAAAGCGATTCGCAAAGAAGTCTCGGTCTATTTCTCCGGCAAAAAAGAAGAACCGCGGATGGATCTGCTGATCTACCTCCCCGCGAAAGCCACTAAACCGGTGCCCGTTTTTATGGCGCTCAACTTTTATGGCAACCATACCATCACAGAAGAAACGGACGTCAAACTCAACGATCACTGGATGCGGGCCAATAAAGACAAAGCAATCGTCGATCATAAAGCGACCGAAGCATCGCGGGGCAAATCGGCTTCCCGCTGGCCTATCGAAACCATCATTGATCGCGGCTATGGACTCGTCGCCATCTACTGCGGCGATATCGATCCCGATGTGGACGACGGCTTCAAGAACGGCGTCCACGCGCTTTATAATTCCAAGCAGAAACCCGCGGCCGATGAGTGGGGCACAATTTCCGCCTGGGCCTGGGGTTTGAGCTGCGCCCTGGATTATCTGGAAACCGATGACCAGATCGATCATAACAAAGTCGCAGTCCTCGGCCATTCGCGGTTGGGAAAAACGTCCCTCTGGGCCGGCGCACAGGACCCGCGTTTCGCATTAGTCATCTCGAACGACTCGGGTTGTGGCGGTGCCGCCCTCAGTCGCAGACGATTTGGAGAAACCCTGCACGTTATTAATAATGCATTCCCCCACTGGTTTTGTGATAACTTCAACAAATATATCGACAAGGAAAACGAGCTGCCCGTCGATCAACATATGCTGATCTCTTTAATCGCACCGCGGCCCGTCTACGTTGCCAGTGCCGAGGATGACCGCTGGGCCGATCCCAAAGGCGAATTCCTCTCAGTAAAATATGCAGAACCGGTTTACAAACTGCTGGGAACCTCCGGCTTCGGTGCAGACAACATGCCCGCCGTCAATCAGCCGGTTCAGAAACAGATGGGCTATCACATTCGCACGGGCAAACATGATGTGACCGACTTCGACTGGCAGCAGTATCTGAATTTCGCCGATCAGCACTTTCAAGGCAGTTGAACAAGTCCATCCCCCGGAACAAAGACGCGTCAGCAGGTGGATTTAACCGCCTGCTGGCCCGTCATTTATCCTGTTTGCTGGACTGCACATCCATTCTCACCAGGGTCAGCTTTTCACACCGACCGCCGCAGTTTTGCCGAACGCCGCTTGCCTCTGCCGGAAAACCCACGATAATGGGGGCACGTGTTCAATTTTCATTCAAAACAAACTGACGACTAGTAATATGATGAATTTTCGTATCCGGAACTCTTTCGACATCAATCAACGTGCGCCTCAAATCTGCCTGATTCTGCTTCTGCTGACACTCCTGCCGCTACCATTGGCCCACGCGGATAAAGCCTCTGATGAATTCCAGCTGGCCATCGGCTTGTATAAACAGAATCGCTGGGAACTCGCTACCGAAAGGTTTCAGAAGTACCTGAAGGATTACCCCACGGATGCCAGCGTCCCCCTGGCGAAATTTTACCTGGGCCTGACACTCGTCAATCAGCAGAAATACCAGGAAGCCCGGAAGATTCTGCGGGAGTTCGTCAAACAGCATCCGCAAAACAAAAACCTGCCCGATGCCCTCTATCGAATCGCTGAATGCAGTTATCTGATTGATGATCTGGACGCCGCCGAAAAAGAGTTCACGGAATTCCTCAAGCTCTATCCCAATCATGCGCTGGAAGAATGGGCTTATCCCTATTTTGGTGATGTCCTGCTCCGCCGCGGCAAAGCCGATCTCGCGATTAAAAGTTTTCAGCGATCACTCGAACGTCATCCCAAAGGGGCGATGGCTGAAGACGCACAGTTCGGCCTGGCCTCTTCTTACCTGCGAGACAAGCAGACGAAAGAAGCAGAAAAACGATTCAAAGAAATCGCCGAACAGAAAAACCACTCACGCGCCAGCGATGCCCAGATGTCGCTCGCCACGTCACTTTTCGACCGGGGAGAGTTCCTGTCCGCCGCGGAAGCCTTCCTGGAACTTCCCAGGAAATTTCCGGAAAGCCCGCTGGGGACCACGGCCCGGCTCAACGCGGGTTATGCATATTACGATCTCAAAGAATACAACAAAGCCATCCAGCAATTTGACCTGGTTGCCAAAGACCCGAACCAGGCAGCGAACGCTTTGTACTGGAAGGGAGTCAGTCTCAAGGGAGAGCAACAGTTGCCCGCTGCCATCGCTGCGTTTGAACTGGCGCTCAAATCAAAACCCAATCCTCAACAGCAAGAGTCCACCACATACCAGTTAGCCGACGCGCTGTTACGTTCCGGCAAACCCGCTGAAGCCAAGACGCTGTTCCTGCAACTCGTCAAGCAGTCGCCCGAGAGTGACCTGGCAGACGACAGCCTGCACTTTGCCATTGAAGCCGCTTTGCTGACAGACGAACTGGCAGAAGCCGAACAGCTTTCAACACAGTTTGAAAAAACATTTCCCCAGAGCGGTTTACGTCTGCACCAGGAGTTGCTCAAAGGGCGTATCCTGGATGCGAAAGGCAAGCCTGAAGATCTGACGGCTGCCTTGACTCATTTTGAAAACGTGCTCAAAGAATCCCAGCTGGAGAATACTCAACTGTTGGCGCGGCTCTACCTGGCACGCGCTCACCAGAAGCTCAAACAGTACGACAAATCCATCGCAGTTCTGGAACCCTATCTCAAAGACCCCAAAGCCGTTAAAACATCCAGCGAATACGCTGACGCATTAGTGCTGCAGAGCAACAACTTTAATTCCATGGAGAAATACTCGGAAGCCGAAACCCTCTCGAAAGAGTACCTGAAGCAGTTCCCCAACGAAATGCGCTTTAACCAGATCCTGGCGAACCTGATTATCCTCACTGCCAAAAACAACAAACCGCAGGAAGTCGATCAATATCTGAAACAGCTGCAGGACCGCAAGCCGGAAAAGGATCTTCTGCTCCAGACGTATCGCCAGCTGGCAGAGCGCAATTACGAAGCGAAACAGTGGGCACGTGCCAAAACGTTTTTTAACGAGATCGTCAAACTCGGTTCTGATTCACCCGAGTACCCAGCCGGCCTGTCCGGGCTGGCCTGGAGTGAATTTCAGCTTGCCGAACACGAATCGGCGGCGGCTCATTTTCAGCAGTTCACCAAAGAATTCCCGGAAAACCCGCTCACCGCCGAAGCAGCCTACATGCAGGGACGCAGCCTGGAAAATAACAAACAACTCGAAGCCGCGGTCGACGTCTATCAGAAGGCACTGCAGCAGTTCGCTCCCTCACGTTATGCCATGCTCTCCGGACTGCAGGCTGCCCGCACGCTGTTTCAGTTGAAGAAAATTGATGAGGTGAATCAGGCCTACGAAGCACTCCTGCAGAAATTCCCCGAGGTCGATAATCTCGATAAAATTCTGGACGAGTGGGCGCTGATTAATTACGAAGCGGAAGAATTCGCGAAGTCGGACGAAATCTTTCGCAGGCTGGTGAAAGAAACGCCCGACAGCGACCTGGCCGATAATGCCCGCCTGAGCCTGGCAGAAAGTGATCTGATCTCAGGGAAGCTGGAACCTGCCGCCAAAGCATTCGATGAACTGCAGGGCAATCCCAAATCGGATGAGAAAGTGCAGCAGGTCTCCCTGTATCGCCTGATCGAAATCAACCTGGAACTTCAGAAATGGGAACTGGTTGACAAATACTCGAAAGAATTACTGAAACGCTTTCCCCAGAATGAATACGCGGCATTCGCACAATTCCATGAAGCCGAAGCAGCCTTGTATCTGAACCAGGTGGAAACCGCTCAGGCAGAATTATTGAAGCTGACTGCGGAAGACAAATCCAAATCGCTGGGCCAGAAACCCTGGTATCCCCGCGTCTGGGTGCTGCTGGCGGAAACGTATTTCCGTCAGAAAAAATATAAAGAAGTCGCGGAAACCGTAGACCGCTTCCGCAACTGGGATCCGGACAGCCCGTTTCTGTATCAGGCCCAGGAAGTTCTGGGCAGAAGCCTGAAAAACCAGGCCAAGTTTGACGAAGCCCGCAAGGTCTTCCAGCAGATCATCGACTCCGAAAACGGTCGCCGTACCGCCACTGCCGCCAAATGTCAGTTCCTGCTGGCGGAAACCCTGATGATTCAGGAGAAATTCAAGGATGCCCTGCTCGCTTATCTGCAGGTGAACATCCAGTATCAATTCCCCGAATGGCAGGCCCCCGCCCTGTACCAGGCGGCCATGTGCCACGAAGCCCTGAACGAATGGCCTCAGGCACAAAAAACATATCAGGATTACTTGAAGCGTTTTCCGGAGCATGAACTGGTTCCCCAGGCCAAAGAACGCCTGAAAGCGGTCGCCGCCCGGATCGGCAAGAATTAACAGCCGACTTCGTTTCCGCAGGTCAAAGCCTGTCCCGGACAGAGCGGAATTGCGATTCCAGACTCGACGGGAATCACCGTCTGACGTAAACTAGGCTGTGTCCAGTGTGACTGTAACGTCTCCAGGGCCATTTGAACCGAGCATAAAAGACGCATGATTAAATGTGATGCGCTTTACAGTGCACTCTGAGCAGAAGCCGCACTCGATGATCTCAATTTTCAGAGTCACCGTTTTATCAATTCGCCGATCCTGATCCGACAAGCACAACAAAACCTGTTGCTCACTACCAGATTTACGAGAATAACACCCAGTACTCATGATCAAATTAAACAGTAACCAGCAATCCCCCACAGGTTCTCCTGCCAACACGCAGCGCGGGTTCCGGCTCCGGTTCCTGGCGAAGCTGCTCGTGATCTGTGGCCTCTGCCTGATACTCTCCCCTGACAACAGCGCCGCGCAGGAACGTTTACCCAAGGTAGTGGAATCCGTGAATGGAGAATTTGTCGAAGTCAAAGACCCCGCTGGTCCGCTTCCGGGATCCGGCCTGCAGCCCGAACGGGGAACGAAGATTCCCTTTACTCCCCAGGAAATCATCGAAGAGCTGAAATATTACATTCTGCCATTTGTCATCGCTTCGGTGATTTCAATGTGGTTTATTATTGAACGCCTGGTGATCCTCCGATCCGGTCGCGTGATTCCCCGGCACTTCGTAACACGATTTCTGAAACTGCTCCAGGACGGCAAACTCAATTCCCGCTCTGCGCTGAAACTCTGTGACGAAAATCCCAGTCCGATCTCCGCCGTCTTCGCGCACGGCGTGCGCAAGTGGGGGAAACCAAGTGTCGAAGTCGAACAGGCCATCATCGATGGAGGCGAGCGACAGCTCTCTCAATTACGCAAACATCTGCGTGTCATCAATGGTGTCGCAACAGTTGCCCCGCTGATGGGCCTCCTGGGAACCGTCGTCGGTATGATCCTGGCATTCAACGATATCGCCAACAGCAGTGCAATGGGGAAAGCCGAAGAGCTCGCCGGCGGTATCGCACTCGCCCTGTTGACCACCGCGCTGGGACTGGGCATCGCCATCCCCTCGTTGATCATGTATATGTACCTGGCCGGACGCGTTGATGGACTGGTCATGGAAATGGATCAGTCCGCCCAGGACCTGGTACACCTCATCTCGGCAGAAGGGCTCGCCGCCAGTGCTGCCAGCCGCAAATCGAGCTCATCAGCGCCAGCGACCAGCACCAAAGCCAAGCCGGATAAAACAACCAGCGCCTCCTGAATTTGCCAACCAGGCCACATGGCGTTTATCGGCCTCTCGCACCGCTTTCATGTAGAACAACCCATTATTAGTTGTTCCGGGCATATTCCCTATTTACAATAGAAGCCGCTTTCCCCCGCCGGGGTCTGGTGTCCTGCATCCAGCAATTGGCTGAATCACTCTTTTTTCTGAACAGATCGAGATACCTCATGGCTGAATCGAAAGAATTCAAGGCAGTCCCGCTCGAAGAGGAATTGTCTCAGATTAAACGCGACCTCAAATTTTATCCTTCGACCACCTCTGATCCTGAAGTACTCACATCCAGCCAGATCGAACAGTTCAACCAGGATGGCTACCTGCGGGGTCTGCGTGTCTTCAATGAACGGGAAGTCCAGGAAAATCGGGAGTACTTCGATCGCCTGCTGGAATCGGTGATCGCTGCCGGCGGTGACAGTTACTCGATCAGCACCGCACACATGAAATACGGCAAAGTCTACGACCTGCTGACGCACCCCAACATCGTCGCATACGTCAAAGACCTGCTGGGCGAAAATCTCATTGCCTGGGGTTCCCACTTTTTCTGCAAAATGCCCCACGATGGGAAATCGGTGGCCTGGCACCAGGATGCCAGCTACTGGCCGCTCTCGCCTTCGAAAGCCGTCACTGTCTGGCTGGCCATTGATGACGCCGACCCGGAGAATGCCAACATGCGTTTCATCGCCGGCAGCCATCACCACGGCCACATGACCTATCGCCCCAGTGGTTCGCATGAAGACAATGTGCTCAACCAGACCATCGAAAACGCAGAGCAGTATGGCACCCCCGTGGACGACACGCTGCAGGCCGGTGAAATTTCGATTCACTCCGATTTGTTGCTGCATGGCTCTGACGCCAACCAGTCGGATCGCAGACGCTGCGGTTTAACGCTGCGTTACTGTGCCGCCGACGTCCGGGCCGGCATGGACTGGAATGCCAAAGGCGTGATCGTCTCTGGTTCCGATCCCTCGGGACACTGGTTAAATCCAGCACGTCCTGAAAACGATTAACCTTTCGCACTCGCACCACGGAATTGACAACTGATGCAAAAATATTACGCGGAAATCTTCGGCACCTTCATCCTGCTGTTTTCGGGTGCCGGCGCCATCGTCACCAACCAGGTCTCAAACGGCACAGTCACACACGTGGGTATCGCCCTGGTCTTCGGTCTGGTCGTGACCGCCGTGATTTATGCGATTGGAGAAATCTCCGGCGCGCATATCAATCCAGCCGTCACGATTGCGTTCTGGGTCAGCGGTCGCTTTCCCGGAAAATTTGTTTTGCCTTACATCGTCTGCCAGGTGATTGGTGCCCTCGCCGCCTGCCTGCTCTTAAAAGTCATTTTCCCGGGCCTCAACAACTACGGCATGACGCTGCCCGCCGGTTCGGATATGCAGTCCCTGATTCTGGAAGGCGTGCTGACCTGGATGCTGATGTTTGTTGTGTTGTGTGTGAGTACCGGCGCCAAAGAGACCGGCATCCTGGCCGGTGTCGCCGTCGGTGCCGTCATCGCACTCGAAGCCATGTTTGCCGGACCCATCTGCGGCGCTTCCATGAATCCGGCCCGCTCACTGGCACCGGCGCTGGTCAGCAACAACCTGCAGTCCCTCTGGCTGTATCTCATCGGCCCTACAGCTGGCGCGATCCTGGCGGTTCCGTCACTCTGGCTGGTACGCAATAACCGGGGCGCCAAAGCCGCTGAAACAACTGAAGAACCTGTAAGCTGATACCATCAGGATAAACCACTCGAAAATCGCTCGTATCATAATCAAAATCTCAGAGAGGGTTACACCATGATCCACTGGCAACACATTCTGGTCTGGGGCATCGCTTGTTCCAGCTTCGCAGTTTCCCTGGTGTACGCGGAGACTCCCGCACCGTCCGGCGATGCTTCCATCGTTTCACCCGATGCGAAAATCGAAGAGCTCTGGGTCGATACAGGCTTCACCGAAGGTGCCTGCGTCAGCAGGGATGGTATCATCTATTTCAGCGACATCAATTTTGCCGGCGGCAAAGGTAAGATCATGGCCTTTGATCCCGCGAGCGGCAAAACCACCATCTTCAGTGCCGACAGTGGACAGAGCAACGGGCTGATGATCAACAAAAAAGGCAAGATGCTCGCAGCCTGTGGTGCCAATAACGGCAAGCAGTGCCTGGCACAAATCACGAAAAACGGAAAAGTCAAACCGATTGTCGAAACGTTCGAAGGCAAAAAATTCAACGCCCCGAATGACCTGGTCATTCATCCCAAAGGCTGGGTCTACTTCACTGATCCCCGCTATGTCGGACACGAGCCGCTGGAACTCGATCACATGAGTGTGTTTCGGTATGACCCCAAAACAAAAACCGTGCACCGCGCCACCACCGATATCACAAAACCAAATGGCGTTGTGGTTTCACCCGATGGAAAGACACTGTATGTCGCAGAGACCGACAATGGTGCCAGCGGCCTGGAGAAAGAACCACCCCAAGAACCCAAACTGCGAATGACTCTGAATGCGTTCCCGATCAAAAAAGATGGTTCGCTCGGAAAGAAAAAAGTCCTGGCAGATTTCGGCGATAAAGAAACCGGCATCGACGGCATGACCGTTGATCAGAAAGGTAACATCTACGCCGCGTTTCGGGCGGAGAGCCGGTTTGGCATCGTGGTCTTTTCTCCGGAAGGCAAAGAGCTGGCTTACATCCCGACACCAGGTCTGCCAACTAACTGCACGTTTGGAATCGGCGACGACGCAACCACCCTCTATATCACAGCCGGGAGCGGACTGTACCGGATCCCCTGTAAAATCCCCGGCTTTCACCCGGCGCTGCCCGTCGATCAATAATCGTCAGCGTCCGTCCTTCAGGGAAACCAGTCGGCCCAACGGCACCTGTTGACGTGTAACTTCTTTGACGACCGTCCACTTGTCTGAGCTCTGCGTCTGCAGCAGTTCAGGCAGGTAGGGATTTCGTTGAAAGTACAAGACATACGGTGAAACCGGTCGCTCTGACTCAAAGGGAACCAGTTGGATTCCTTTACGTTGGAGCTCTGGTGTTTCCTGCAGCATCTGCAGCCACGCGGGATGCAGAATCGGTGCGATCTGGATGATGCTGTTGGCGGGGACTTCCTGAGTGACTTCCGCTAACAGCTCCGCCGTCAGTGAATCTCCCCAGTAGGTCGCTTCCATGCCCATCTGATCCGCCCCGTTCAAGCCCCCCGTGAGCAGACTGTAATAACTGAGCCAGCAGGGCGCATACAGCAGCGAACCAGTGAACTGCGACAGCATCAACAGTGTGACCGCGATGATGGCCACCCTCTGTCCAAAGCGGCGGGTGAACCAGTTCATTTCGATAGCTGCCCCCAGCCCGATCAGAATCGCCAGCAGCGGGAAGACCATCAGAAACAGCCGCACGCCATCGTAAACGGTAATGCCGGGCAGCGTGAATAAGATGAGAGGCCACAACAGTGACAGAAAAAGCAGCAGCTCACCCGTCGGTCGCTTCTGCTGATCCGTTTTGAAATCCCGCCAGAGCTTTGTGACACCGAAACTGCTGCAGATCAACAGTCCGACGGGAACCGTTGTCAGCAACATCACCCAGGCGTAATGCCAGGGCAGATCGCGGTCGGCATATTTCGTCCCGAAGTATTGCACATATAACGCCGCCCGCCCGGTTGTTCTGCCCAGGTATTCACTGAGATGTCCTGCCGGATCAAACCAGAGCCACGGCCAGCCCAGAAAGAACACCAGGACCCCCACGCCGCCCCAGCAGAACAGAGGCAGCAACGCCTGCTGTCGCCATTTCCAGATTGCCCACACAATGACGGGAATCGGAATCAGTACCGCCTGAATTTTGGTAAGCAGCGCCAGCCCGAGGAGGATGCCGGTCAGACAGGCCCGTTTTTTCGAGGGCGCCTGCTGCATGTCCCAGAACTGAACCACCGCCAGTACCGCCAGGACATAAAACAGCGCCGTCGGCATCTCCAGGGCGGCCAGATGAGCGTGTCCGAACAGACGAGGCAGCGCCAGCAGAGAAGCCGCTGCAATCAGTGCTCCCTGATGACCCGTCCGCAGAAAGGTAAACCAGCCCACCAGGAATACCAGGCAGGCAAAGCAGACCGCAGATGCATACCGGCCATAAGTGACGACAAACGGGCGACTCTCGTCACCTGCGAACGTCGCCACCGTCTCATGGGACAGACCAATCAAAAACCGCCCCAGTGGCGGATGGTCGGGCAGATAGTTTGGATGCTCAAAGATTTCCCGCAGGCTTTCCGGTGCAAGGATTCCCAGCCCATACGCGCGCATCGCCCGCACGAGAAACACGCCCTGCCCGACATTAAAGGGTTCATCAACGGTCATCCCCGGACCGGGTCCGGTGAAGGAGAGATCGTCTGCACAATCCAGTTGGGAACTCACGAGCAGCAACGACAGTCCCGCCAGCAACAGGTACCAGAGCATGGCAGCAGGTCGCCGTTTGATAGAAGCGTCGGGGGAAGGCTTGTGTTGTTTCATAACTGTCATTATGCAGAAAGTCGGCGCGTAAAAAAACCCGACCAAGAGTTTGACCTCTTAGCCGGGTTTAGTCGTTCACGCAAACCAGCAAATCCCTTTGCGATTGTTCTGGTTGTCCAGTGGGTCGCTCTCTCGACACCGTCCATAATATCGAGAACTACGCTTCCCTGGCATGCTCACCTTAAGGCATTCCTGCCCGGTCTATCAGGCGATCTGCTTTTTACGTCCAACCAAGGTCCGAATCCGTTCGGCCAGTAATGCTGCGTCAAATGGTTTCCGGAAAGTTTCGTTGAACAATGTTCTGTCGAAACCGCTGGCGTTGTCTTCATCGCTCAGCAGGGCAATCAGAACAGAGTCTGTATAGTCTTTGTTTCTTCGCAGGTTCTGAGCGATCATCAGAGCTTCATTGCGACCCATTGCGAAATCTACGATCACGCAGTCGGGGTGCAGTGATTCAGCCTGGATTCCAGCTTCAAAACCACTTACGGCATATTCAATCTTGAAATCTTCTGTTGCCATCAGATCGTCAAGGCTGGCACGAACCTGGGTGTCAGCACCCACGAGCAACAACTTGCCCATGGCTTCGTCTTCCAGTTCGCCTAAAGGCATACCGTGTTCTTTAAGAAATCGAATAAGGTGCTCACGTGGGATTCGTCGGTCCTGAGAACCGGGGATCCGGTATCCTCTCAGACGGCCGGAGTCGAACCACTTACTAACCGTGCGGGGTGCAACCTTACAGATCTTTGCTACTTGGCCAGTAGTGAAGATCGTTTTCATTGCGGGCTCTCCAATCACATGCTTGGCAAATCTATTCGAAGAAAGGTTACTTCTCTTCTTGCTTTAACCCCCACTACTGTTGCGGCTATCCTGGCCAGTCAGTTTCAAGTTGTAACCTGAGTAGTCTTGGGTCGGGGTTTGTTTAAGGAGACAGCATCTCCAGAAACTGTTTCAAAATGCCAATCTTTAATTTTAAGGAAATTTGGGATCTGGTACGTAATACTTTTTTGGGGTTGGACTGAATGACAATCGCAATACCATTCAGATCAGTTCGTCAGACTAGATCCGTCTTGTCCTCTCCCCCCTTACAGACCATTGAAGGGATTGAACCCGTCAAACTGATGTTGACTGGTTCGACGTGGTTTTTACGTCTTTCCGGTTTCAACCGTCTGCCCTAATTGCATCGACGAAACTGGAGTGAGGACTTTAAGCTCTTTGACAAGAGAGAGTGCAGTAGCAACAGAGACGCTCGGATTAGCTGGCAGGGAAGAATCAACTGTGAGGAATATCTGGCCGTAATCCTCTATAATTCAGGCACTTAAATCACTTGTGAGAAACACTTAAGATATGAACCAAATTTCTGCAGGCACTTGAATTTTTCACACGGGTTTTGGGCATTTTTTCAGCCTGCGGCCCGGGAGCGGGCGGATAACCGTCAGGACAACAGCAGCCTGCATCAGGTTCAAGATATTGCACCTGTCATACCTATTACGACGGAGCGTACGGGTTGTGTTGGAGGAATTTCTAAAACTCCTAAACGATCGTCTCCTATCGGAATACTACTGAAATCACTTTTTTCGCTTGCCCTCTCGCAGATGTCTCGTCTAAGATCAAGGCACATTCCCAGCCAGCCCGTCCGGAACTTCAATTCACGATGAGTTGCAGTTCCTTCTGGCCAGCAGATCGTTTTCCATTCACAACGATTCAGTGATCTCTGAAAGTTGACTTCTGTTTCTGATTCCAGCCAACTCAATCCGGAAATAATGCACTCACTATGGCGCAGACACTCCAAGAATATGCTGAATGGTTAACCAGCCGCGATGACCTGATCTGGCCCGTCGCACCCCAGCTGGTTGTCCCCAAAGCCACTCCCTTCTTAAAACCTCTGCCAGGAATCAAAGCGGTCACTTTTAGTGTCTATGGTACATTACTCCACATTGCCGATGGCTGCCTGCTGTTTGATCACGAACAGCAACTCAGAATGCAGATCGCCCTCGACAAAACCATTAAAGAATTCAACATGTGGAACAGCATGTCCCGTAAACCAGGTGCCCCCTGGGAATACATGCTCTCACAATATCGCAGCCTGCTGGCAGACATGCAGATTTCCAGCAAGACCGCCAAAGGAGAAAAGCCGGAAATCAATGTCGTGGAACTCTGGAAACAGCTCATCACGCGACTGCAGAAGAATGAATACACGTTCGACGAATCCTTATACGGAAACCTCGACGACTTCAGCCTGAAAGTGGCTTACTTCTTTCACGCTTCACTCCAGGGTATTCAACCCATGCCCGAGGCTTTAGCGACCCTTGTAGATTTAAGCAAACGGGGTAAAAAGATCGCCCTCTTCGCTGATGCACAACCTTTCACTCTGGTTCAACTGCTGAGGGGACTGAGCGCGCAAGGTAAGCTGCCACCACTGTCTGAGCTCTTCACCCAGGAATGCTTCTGCTTATCCTGTCGCGAAGAGGTCCGTAAGCCATCAGCGTCTCTTTATGAGAGACTGCTTGAGCGATTTGAACAGTCGGGAGTCGCTCCTGACGAAATCCTGCATGTGGGCACCCGCATCGAAGACGATCTGGCAGTAGCCCGGCATTTCGGCCTGAAAACCGCATTATTCGCCGGCGATTCACTCAGTGTGCATGCCAGTAAAGCGCAAGTCCGCAGCTCAGAGACAAAACCTGACAGATTGATCACCAGTTTAGGCCAATTAGCCGAAATCCTCGATTAACATTATTTCCGACTTTTGTTAGTATCACGGTTTGATCACGAAGGGAACTGGCCCGTTTCAGCAGACAGATGCGCGGGCATTCCCGAAATTCACCTTATATACCCTTTTCATATAGACAATGGTCCCTGCCAGAGAACCAGGGCCATTTAAAATATTGATGACCCTAATGGAGAAGAGAGAACATGCCTCCCAAGTTGCTTTATGGTGGAATCGACTTCGATTTTGACAACCCCGTGTTCGGAATTGAAGACATCAGGGAAATTAACCCTCAGCGATTTGAGATGGAACAGCTCTCCGGAATCGTGCATATCGACCGGGAAAACCATGGGATTGTCGGCTTTAAAGATGTCCGCGAAGACGAATTCTGGGTCCGGGGCCATATGCCCGGCTTCCCCTTGATGCCCGGCGTCATTCTCTGCGAATGCTCGGCGCAGCTCGCCGGGTTCTATGCACGCAAGTACAAACTGCTGGGCGGCGATTTTCTCGGATTCGGCGGAATGAACGATGTCCGCTTCCGCAGTCCCGTCTTCCCCAATCAACGCCTGGTCATCATGGCACAACTCGCGCGGATTCGCGCCGGCAAACGCGCTGAATTCAACTTCCAGGGACTCGTCGGCGACAGCATGGTCTTCAGCGGACAGATGATTGGTGTGCCCATCGACAAAAACCAGGAAATTCCCGGGAAAGCCTGATTCGGATTCCAGAATATCTGTACTCCCCGGGTTCACTCAACACGGGCCCGGGAGTTCAGCGATTCAACACTTCCTGCATGTTCTTCTTGTAAGCTTCCACGCCTGGCTGACCATACGGATTGATCTTAATCAACCGTCCTTCCAGCACCGTTGCCAGCATCAGCATCTGCAGTGTCTGCCCCACCGTATATTCATTTAACTCCGGCAGAATCAGATCCGCCGTCGGACGATTGACGTCGGCGTAAGCCCGGTTGGTCCCTTCAATCGCCGCAGACAGAATATCGGGAATGGTTTTGCCTTTCAGCTTATTGAGATCATCCTGGTTCTCATTGTCTGGCACCATGGGAACCGCGACGTCTTCGGTTCCTGCCCGTTCGACAATCACATTGGTGATCAGTTTGTCGAGCGCCCCTTCCTGGTGCTGTTGACCGCGGCTATGCAGATCGCGTGTATTGACGACCGTCAAAGGAGTTGCCCCCTGCTCTGCTTTCCCCAGGCTTTCTGCCAGCAACTGATCGTACCACAGCCCCAGCGCTTCCAGGCGTTTTCCCCAGGTAGACAGCACGCGAATGGAAACATTCTTCTCACGCTCAAACAGGTGACAGGTCGCCGTGTAATCCATGACCGGGTTGTCACCCAGAGGCTGAGAGTTAAACCGCTCCGTCATGTCAGCGGCTCCCTGCAGCAGCTGCCTGATATCGATGCCCATGACGGCAGCCGGGAACAGACCTACCGCGGTAAAGACGGAAAAGCGACCGCCGACATTGTCGGGAATCGGAAAGATATCTTCGTAGCCTTTTTCATTCGAGAAGTTCCTCAGCTTGCCTTCCAGGCCGGTAATCGGGACGACCAGCGATCGGCTCACTGCGGAATCAGGACCGTAATACGCTTCCAGCGCTTCCCGGAACAGACGGAAACCCACGGCGGTTTCCAGCGTACCACCCGATTTACTGATCACGGTCAGACTCCACCGCTGCAGCAGATCTGCCGGGTCCTGGCAACCGGTTTCCAGCAATTCCTTCAATGCAGAAATGGAATCGTTGTCGACATTGTTCCCTTCAAAATACAGACGGGGCACACCGTTTCGCTGCTGGCGCGTCAGTTCGTTATGCCAGGGATGACACAAGGCTTCGAACAAGGCCCGCATCCCCATATAAGATCCCCCGATCCCCAGAACCACGAAGCGGTCCGACTCTTCGCGCAGCTCGCGGGCCTTGGTTTCAATTCTGCCCAGCAGGCTTTCCTCTTTTTTCGCCTCGTATTCATCCAGCAGTTGTTGGGGCAGATTCTGGAAACCGGCGTCCAGCGGCTGTTTGTCGGCGGGGATCTGATCGGTGCCCAGCAACTCAATATCCTTGAGCATTTCATCGCGGGCCGCCAGCAGATCGGGCTGCAGCGTTTCATACCACTTACCGTCGATTAATCGTCGCGCCGCTGAATCGTCATATCGCAGGAAACTGGTCATCGGGAAGACCTCTTTCATTTAAGCACTGGAAACGGACTTTAATTATTCATCTTCTGCAGGAGGGTCGATGCCGAAATCCACAATCGAAAGCAGCGACTCGAACGGGATGTTGCGTTTCGCAAAATTGGCTGCCCCGCCCTGCAGACGATCGACAACACCCAGGGCCTTGATTACCTTGCAGCCAAACTCTTCGGCCCGGTCCACCGACAGCAGGGCGCTGCCCGCGGTGGTGATGACATCATCGACAATCACCACTTTATCGCCTGGCTTTACGGGACCTTCCACATATTTGTTCGTGCCATGCCCCTTGGCTTCTTTGCGTACCATGAAACCATTCAGGGCGCGGCCCTGCTCGGCAGCAATCGCCAACACGCCGGCAACAATCGGATCAGCGCCGATCGACATGCCGCCGATGGCATCGAATTCGGTATCGCCCAGTAGTTCCAGCAGGCCCGCTGATACCTGACGCAGACCATGCGAGTGCAGCACGACCTGCTTTCCATCCAGGTAATAAGTACTTTTCTTACCTGACGCCAGTGTGAAATCGCCGAACTTTAAAGCCCGTTCCCGAAACAACTCGATCAGCTTTTCCCGATCATACATGAATGCTCTGTCCCTAACCTGAATGTGTGACGTTATCGAATGCGGAACCAGTCAGCGCACGTCTGATACCAGCGCTTAATTCCGGTTTCGCCACACGTATTCTACAG
This sequence comes from Gimesia sp., assembly GCA_002706765.1. GTDB lineage: Bacteria > Planctomycetota > Planctomycetia > Planctomycetales > Planctomycetaceae > Gimesia. Next base: position 45,187 of record PAJV01000024.1, on the reverse strand, counting down.
GCTTGAATTCAACATTCAAACGGACCACGGGAAAAGAATGCCCGAAAACGTGTTTATTACACTGCCACAGGCAGCAGACACAGCACGGGGCACAGGTGAGTGTGCTGATTCGCCCGGGTTTTCAGCGACGGCATCTCAGGGGCGAATCACGACTTCCGAGCCAATACCCAGCAGGTCGTAGACTTCCGCGACATGCTCATTCAGCAGCCGCACACAGCCCTTCGATTCCGCTTTGCCAATCGAAGCCGGATCAATCGTGCCATGAATTCCGTAACTATCGCCGATGTCAATCCAGCGTTCCCCCAGCGGGTTGGTCGGATCATCATTGGCAATCACGCCATCGGAGCCGTAATAGACAGGATCAACCAGTTTGTCTTTCACCACAAACTTGCCGACAGGCGTCGACTGATCTTTGCCGGTTCCAATCGAATATCTGCGAACAAAGTAACCATGGGCGTGTACGGTTAAGGTGAAGTCACTCAGATCCACGAATGCATTGAAGGGGCCTTTGATGACTTTCAATTTCTGACCCGGCCGGATCTTCACAGGGTCAATCTGATTCAGTTTCGCCAGGTACTCCCAATTAATATGATAATCTTTCGCGACTTTACGAAGCTGATCACCGGGTTGAATCTCATAGGGTGTCATAAAATGAGGCTGCGGTGAAAAGTAAATCAGCCGCGCCGTCTCTTCGATCCGTGATTTGATCACGGGATACAGCTCGGGCTGGGCCCAGTAGATTTTAGAAAGGCTTTTGTGTGCTTCGAGAATCTTTCGCTGTTGAATCAGCTCATCAATGGCGATCAGATCGGGAATTTCCTGCTGCGCCGGGCTGCCACCAATCTCCTCTTTAAAGCTCGCGTGTTCGGCGGTTTTAATGACGGGGTTGCTGGCGCGTTTAATTCCTTCCGGCGGTTGTAACTGGCGAGGCGCACGCGGGTCAACGGTCTGCCGCGCAGACATTGCTGGCGGTTCCTGCGGTAAAGGCTGTGCCGAACCTTTGAACTGCTCGGGTTTCTTAAAAAACTGAGGCTCTAATGCTTCATTCACCGGGGAATCAACGATGGTTTCCGCTTCGACAATCTGTCCGCTCAGCGTTCGCTTGTAAATGCGTGGCAGTTCAATGTCGCGGGTTTTGTAAGCACGCTGATTATCATTCCCTTCGGGCAATGCTTCCGCGGGTGGTTCGGACTGGGCAATGATCGTCTCCTGGGACAGAACCGGTTCGGCTTCATTGTCCTGCGATTCCGACTGTGCCGGAGCCTGATGCGACTCTTCATGCAGGGCACCGGTGGGAGCACTACTCACCTGAAAAGGCAGCAGATCATACTTCCAGGCAGCTGTTCCCAGAATCCCCAGTCCGGCAATCATGATAAAACGAAAGGGAGTTATCCATCGGCCCCGGTTACGACTTCGCATCTTGTCTTCTTCCTTGATTCACAATCCATCCGTGTATTGGTTTTAATCAGAAAGGCGGAACTATAGCAAATCCGCCCGATTAAGCCTACGGCGATCTCCCGAAATCCGACTTGCGTGTCCAAAGACGTAAGTCATATATTAATAATTGTTTAAGAGAGAACCACCAGACCCCGCCGATCAGCGGGAATTGCAAACTTTTGACAAAACAACCCTAGTCAACTGCACGCTTATTGCATAACATTTGCAAAAACAAACATGATTTTTGCGGCCTGTCTCAGCAGACCGCCTTCTCAGCCTGTCAATCGAGGTCAGTATGTCTCTGCTGCTGGAAAATGTGAAAAAGAGTTATCGTGAACCTGATGGCTCCTCGCTCCCGATTCTGGATATCGAACGCTTTGAAATCAAAGACCAGGAACAGGTTGTCCTGATCGGCGAAAGCGGATCCGGAAAATCCACCCTGCTGAATGTCATTTCCGGCATCACTGCCGTCGACAGCGGTAAAGTCACCATTGCCGGCACCGAGATCGCCTCGATGGCTGAAGTGGTCCGGGACCAGTTCCGGGCAGAACGCATCGGCATTGTCTTCCAGACCTTCAATCTGCTGCCCGCGTTTTCTGCCCTGGAAAATGTGCTGCTGGGTATGAGCTTTTCCCGGAAAAAACCGAGTCGCGACCGCGCCAAAGAATTACTGGCGCTCGTGGGACTCGAACACCGGCTGCATCACCATCCCCGGCAGATGTCAGTCGGGGAACAGCAGCGCGTCGCCGTGGCCCGCGCCCTGGCTAACCAGCCCCGACTGCTGCTGGCGGATGAACCCACGGCGAACGTCGACCTCGCCAATCAGCAGACGATCCTGGAATTGCTCCGCGACGCCTGCCATCAAAACCAGATCGCCATGCTGCTGGTCACCCACTCTCAGGAAGTCGCGAAACAGTTTGAACGCGTAGAGTCTCTGGCAGAATTTAACAAGGTGCATGCCCGCGTCTGACAGCGGCGATTCGTTACGGTAACATTCATTATCCTTATCTTTTGCGAACAAAGTAATTTTCCCTATGAATACCCTGACCATTGCCTGGAAAAGTATCCGACAACGCCGCGTCGCCTCACTGCTGACGGCACTCAGCGTTGCCCTGGGTGTGACATTGATGATTTCTGTCCTGGTCATCAATGGGGTCATTGATCGCATGTTTAACCAGACCGCCAGTGGATACGACCTGATTGTCGGCCCCAAGGGAAGCGCACTGCAACTGGTGTTGAACACGGTTTTCCGTGTGGGGGCCCCCATCGAAAATCTGCCCTACCGTTATTATACCGAGCTGAAAAACGACTCTCGCATTGAAGAAGCCATTCCGTTCGCGATCGGCGATGTCACCCAGAAAGGGGGCTTCCCGATTGTAGGCACCATTCCCCGCTACTTCGCACTCGAATACATTCCTGGTCGTCATTTTCGGATCAACAAAGAGGGAAAGTTTCTGCCAGGCACCTGGGATTCGGTCATCGGTTCTGCGGTGGCGAAACAGAACAACTGGAAGATGGGTGACGAATTCAGCCTCATACATGGTTCCGCTGAAAGTGGCCACGTACACGATGAGAAATTCAAAATCGTCGGCATCCTGGCTCCCACGGGAACTCCCAACGACCGGACCGTCTTCGTCAATCTCCGCGGTTTTTACCAGGTCTCCGGTCATGAAAAACCCCTGGAAGAAGCCATCCGCCGCGAAGCCGCATTCTTCGGTGAAAAAGTCGATGAAGAAAAATTGAAAGCCCGGCTGAAAGAAAGTGCCGCCCATGACCACCATGATCACAGCGGCCACGATCATGGACATGACCACGGACATGAAGTTCCCGATGCACAGAAAGAAGTCACCGCGATCCTCGTGCAGATGAAAGGGGATCGTCTCCGCGGCTTCTCCACCATCAAGTTTCAGTCCGAACTGAAAGAAGGCAACCAGGCACAGGCCGTCAATCCAATTCAACAGATCAGCTGGCTCATGACCAACATCGTAGGCAATATCCGCACCATGCTGATTATCTTGACTTCGTTGATCATCGTCGTTTCCGGAGTCGGGATTTTCGTGAGTATTTACAATTCGATGTCTGACCGCAAACGGGAAATCGCCATCATGCGTGCCTTGGGTGCAGGCCGCACCACCGTGTTTGGTATCATCCTCTCTGAGTCCGTCCTGCTCTGCCTGGGGGGTGGCATTCTGGGAATCATCCTCGGACACGGACTGGTCTTCGTAGCCGCGCCGATTATCGAAGCCCGCAGCGGCCTCTTGATCAATCCCTTCGCCTTCAGTTCCACAGAACTGTTCCTGCTGCCGATCCTCGTGGTCCTGGCATCCCTGGTCGGTTTCATCCCCGCCATGACCGCCTACCGCACCGACGTCGCCAGTACTTTGAGTGACTGATGTAGAATTTTTTCGAACCCGAAAACAGCCTATCTGAAACGCTTCTGCGAACATTGAAGAACATGTTGTAGCCTCTGCAGCGCGTTCTTCATCCATAATTCACACCCGCCTCACTCGCACTTCATGCTGGTTCTTTAGACTACCTGTCATTACAAACACCTGAAATGACAGCCTCTTCAGTACTGATGCCGCATGCGATTTCAATCGGAGTACATCTCGACGCATCTGGAACAGAGCAACCGAGGTGTCCTGACCGCCTGGTCGGTGGTGGCTGCATTTACCACTTACTTCTGTATGTATGCCTTCCGAAAACCGTTTACCGTCGCGCAGTATGAGGATCTGGTCTTTTGGGGCGTCGGCTATAAAGTCATTCTGCTGTTTGCCCAGGTCAGCGGTTATGCCCTTTCGAAACTGATCGGCATTAAAGTCATCTCCGAAATGACGCCCCATCGCAGGGCTGCCATGATTCTGACGCTGATAGCGATCGCCCATCTGGCACTGCTGCCATATGCGATTGCCCCATACTGGTTAAAGCCGCTCTTTCTATTCTGTAACGGCTTACCACTGGGTATGGTATTTGGCTGCGTTTTCGCGTTCCTCGAAGGGCGACGTGTAACCGAAGCGATGGCTGCCGGCCTGTGTGCCAGTTTCATCATGGCTTCCGGAACCGTTAAGTCCGCAGGTGCCATTCTGATGCAGTCGTATGGTGTCTCCGAATTCTGGATGCCTTTTCTTACCGGTACCCTGTTCTGGCTCCCACTCCTGGTCGGAGTCTGGATGCTGGAGCAGATTCCCCCGCCCAGTGAACTGGATGTGGCTGCCCGCTCGAAACGCTCCCCCTTCAACGGGATTGAACGCAGACAATTTTACTCTCGCAATGCTCTGGGTCTGACAGTTTTGATACTGCTTATGGTCCTGCTCACCATCTTCCGCAGCGTGCGTGATGACTATGCTGCGGAAATCTGGTCTGGATTTGGCGTTGAAAAACCGCAGATTTTTGCCCAGTCAGAATTCCTGGTCGCCATCGCTGTAATTACTTTGAGCGCGGTCGTTGTCTTTATCTCAGCGAACTACCGTGCTTTTCTGACAGGTATGACCATGGTCGGTCTCGGCTTCGGGTGTGCTCTGGCGACCACACTCTATTACTGGGGAACCACCGACTGGACAGAAACGACCGCGTTCCAGTTCATGGTGCTGATTGGCATCAGCCTGTATGTGCCTTACGTCCTGTTTCATACCACCGTTTATGAGCGTGTCATCGCTATGATTCGCGATAAAAGTAACGTTGGATACCTGCTCTATCTTGGAGATTTTGCAGGATACTTCAGCACGGTGATCCTGATGGTCATCGTCAATCTTATCTTTCAGAAGAATCTGGATTTCGTAGCCCTGTTGTTCTGGCTGGCAATGATCATCTCCCCCGTCTCGATTGTGGGAACGCTGGTTGTCGCCTGGTACTTTGGCAGGAAACAGTCGGTCAGTGAAAACGGACGATTACTGGAACTGGAAACCGAAACCAGCCTGACCCCCAATACAGGTATTGTATCATGAACATAACGCTGTCTGTTACCCAACTCGACCGTTGGAATCAAACGGGATATATCAAAATCCCCGGTTTTCTCACGGCCGCTGAAACGGAAAACCTGCGTGAGTGGGTCGATGAAATCAGTTCCTGGCCTGCCGACGATGAAAAATGGATGCACCATTTCGAACAGACACCGTTCGGCGTGCGGCCCGCCCGTACAGAATACATCCTGGCATTTCACTCTGGCATCCGCCAGTTGCTTACACAGGGTAAAATCCCCGAATGTGCCGGTGAATTAATGGGAGAGCCAGCGATTCTGTATAAGGAAAAAATCAACTATAAATACCCGGGTGGTGGCGGCTACGCAGCTCATCAGGATGCCCCCGCATATGAATTCATTCGGAATCATATCACCTGTTCCGTTGCCGTCGATGCTGCCACTCCTGAAAACGGCTGTCTCTTCTTTGCCCCCGAACTGCATCAGCGGGGGCTGCTGCATCTGGATAAGAATGGCTGCATCGACGCTGAATACGCTGAAACTCTGGATTGGGAGCCGATTCCCATGCAGCCGGGTGATGCACTCTTTTTCAGTTCGTATGCACCTCACAAAAGTCCTCCCAACGCAACCGAACAATCACGTAGAACGTTATACCTCACTTATAACGCCGTCACGGAAGGTGATCTGCGAGAAGAATACTACGCCGACAAACGCCGTTCGTTCGCCCAGGCTGATCCCACCAGCGACGAGAAACTGAAAATCAGTAAGATTGGTCATTTTGATGGAAAGCCAGCATAGAAGACATGAAAGAAAAAATCGAACTCTCACTTTGTGATGTCCTGGCGCTCACGAAGACACCTGCGGAGCGAGTGACATCCCTCTTCGAGTTGATGCAGGATCACGGTCAGAGCTTCTATGACGAAGCGGTCACTCAACTGGAACACGCACTTCAGGCTGCGCATCTCGCGAAACAAAGCCATGCCACGATGGAGCAGATCACCGCGGCACTACTGCATGATATCGGACACTTCCTGATGGACGAGCACGACGAACAGAACCAGTTTCTCGCAGAAGACTGGCAGCACGAAACAGTCGGTGCCCAGCAGCTGGATCCCTTCTTTGGCAAGGCGGTCACCGAACCCATCATTCTGCATGTACCTGCCAAACGCTACCTTTGCACTGTCAATGCCGACTATTTCAACGGGCTCTCCCGCGCATCACAACGCAGTTTTGAACTCCAGGGAGGCCTGATGACCGACGCCGAAATCGCAGAATTTGAACTTAATCCATTTCACCACACCGCCGTTTTACTCAGACGCTGGGACGATGGCGCGAAGGTCAAAGAGCTGAAAGTGCCTGGCCTGCAGGAATACCACAAAGAAGTGGTAAGTTGTCTGGAACACGCCTGACATTTATTTCCAAGCGGAGAATGGCAATGTTGTTCTGAATAGCAGCCAGACGTCTGGTAATCCCTGATTCACATAAACTGTTACAATTATGAGCCTTATGACACAGGCTCTGTCCCAGACCGGGCTGAGATTCTTAAGATTGATAAAAATTCAACAAAAACCAGCCCGATTACGTATATACTGAAGGAGCCGGTATGTACATGATATCGGCATCAGGCTGGAATCAGAGGTTCCGGTTCAGCAGCTTGAAGACGAGCCGCCTCTCGTCATGCTGTCTGATTTCTCTGGTTTTCTCTGCAATTTCAGGGTGATCTCGACCCGGATGCATGATATGATAATATGATAAATTGAGGAGCGTCTGGCCCAGCGGTCAGTACCGGCTCCTGCGTGATCGCTGATGATTTTGTTGACTTATTCTATTTCTGTTATCCGCTGATTTTTTGAAAGGCCTTGCAAGATGTCGCAAGTTCTTGATGGTTCCAATCATTCGCTGCAAAACCCTGCTGACTTTCAGGACGAATTTTCGTACAAACCTGTTCCCCCGACCGCAGTGGTAGGTCTGGCTCTCGCTCTGTTTTCCTTTATTGCCCTGTTTGGCATTATTGGTCTGGGTATTGCCGTCACGGGTATCGTTGTTTCCCTGATCAGCCTCTGGAACATCAAACGCTCCGCAGGTGAACTGGGGGGAAGAATGGTGGCGACTTCAGGAGTGGCTCTTTCGGCCTTCTTCCTGGTCAGTGGTGTCGCTTACCAGTCGTATGTCTACGCTAATGAAGTTCCGGAAGGCTATCACCGCCTGAACTTCAGCAGCGATATCTCTGCCAAAGGCTTCGTCACCAAAGATGGGGTCCAGGCCGTCAATCCGGACGTACTTGAACTCGACAAGAAAAACGTGTTCCTCAAAGGTTACATGTACCCCACCCGCGATACCCAAAACCTCAAAAGCTTCATCCTGGTCAAAGATAATGGCCAATGCTGCTTTGGAGGACAGCCTGATGTGAAAGATATGATCCTGGTAGAAATGCAGGGCGATAAACGTGCTGATTTTTATGCAGGCCTGGTATCCGTCGCAGGAGAGTTTCTGGCGGAAGCCCCCACCACAGCAGGCGAACTGAGACCCGTCTATCAATTAAAGGGAGACCACTTCGAGCAGGCCCGTACTGCTTACTGATAGAGAGTGACGGTTTTCCTCAACAACTGAATTCATCACACTGGAAATCTCACAATTAGCGTTAACTGTTTATTTGAATGGCTCAGGTTGATCTTCAGTCTGAGCCATTATCAACTTTGTCAGGAAGTTGGTGCAACCACCCGATCATCAGGAGATTGATCACGTGCAGGCCCACCTGAATCCTACCCGACCGTTTATATTCACTTTCACACTTTTTGTCCTGAGCAGTCTGGCTCTGTTTGTCAGCGGATGTTCCTCATCCGAGTCTACCGATTACCGGCAGTTCAGCGAAAAGATTGATCACGATCGTCCCGAGACTGACACCCAGCCGGACACGACCGTGGCTGATGCCACACCAGAACAAAAGCCCGTCGAACCGGCGGCGCAGGTCGAGACTTCTTCCACAGCTCCTGTGAAACCGGAAGTCACTGTCCCCCCTTCAGAACAGACAGCCTCTGTAACTGCGAAATCGGATGCGGCCCCTCAGAACACAAGTGAGAAGACGCCCGCCGATACCACATTGCCCGTCGTCGCACAGAGACCCGATCCGAAACTGCGGGCGATGACAAAAGAAGAAGTCGCACAGGAAAAGAGTGCCAGTGAACCACGGGAAGTCAAAATCCTGGTGAAAGACCGCTCTTTCCGCAGGACTTCCCCTGAAAACGCGTTGCTGGTGAATTATGATGATATCGACTTACTCAAAGTCATGAATATGGAACCGGTGACTCCCGAAGCCCCAGACCTCATGCCGGAATGGCTGAAAAACCTGGACGGCAAACGCATTCGCATCCGCGGGTTCATGTATCCTCCGTTTCAGCAGACAGGCAATGAATATTTTATGCTCGCGCGCGACAACCAGATCTGCTGTTTTGGCAAGAACCCTAAGATCTACGATCTGTTTCCCGTGATTATGCGGGAAGGAGTCACCGCTGACTATATTCTCAATCGTCCGTTTGATGTAGTCGGGGTCTTCCATATCAATGCGGAAAGCTTTGACGGAGAACTCGAACGCATCTACACGATTGACGATGCCATCATCATTGATAAATAATGAAGAAGTACCCGACAAATAACGATTTTCAATCGTTTCACTAATAACTGTTTTCTACCGCCACGAGGTTCGGCACATGACTGGTCTGACAAAGTATTTTCATCACCGCGTATTTCTGGCACTCATTTGTGGCCTGATCGTATTCGCACAGACACCGGCTCTCACCGACTGTCCTTTCTGTTCTGCACCGTCACTGACATTGACCGAACAGCTTTCACAGTCTGACGTCGCCGTGCTGGCACAATGGACAGAAGCAGAGAAAGGAACGCTGGAGAAAGCAGGCACAACCGTCTTCGAAGTTAAAGAAATCGTGCGGCAGTCAGACAAAGAAAAACTCAAGGCCGGCGATCAGATCACCATCAATCGACATCGCCCCGGCAAGAAAGGCAACCTGTTTCTGCTGCTGGGAACCAAGGGAGCCGAAGTCGACTGGGGCGATCCCATCGAAGTCACCGAAACCAGCTTCCACTACATTTCACAGGCACCCGCCCCGGAAGTAAAAACATCCAAGCGCCTCACGTACTTTCTGAAGTTTCTGGAATATCCCGACCAGATGATCTCCAACGATGCGTATGCCGAATTCGCAAATGCACCTTATGAAGATATCACCCCGCTCTCCAAAGAAATGCCCCGCGAAAAAATCCGCAAGTGGCTCATCGATCCGGACACACCGGTCACTCGCATCGGACTCTACGGTTTGCTGCTCGGGCTTTGCGGCACCGGGGAAGACGTCTCCTTCATGGAAAAGAAAATCAACGAGCCCACCAAGGAATTTCGCCTGGGCATCGATGGTGTCATTTCCGGATACCTGCTGCTGACCGGTGCAGACGGCCTGGATAAAATTGATGAAACGAAATTCGTACCCAAAGATGTCGCATTCAGCGAAACCTACGCCGCCATGCAGGCCCTGCGGTTCATGTGGACCTACGGCGATGGACGCATCGACAAAGAACGTCTGCGAAAATCCATGCGGCTGCTGCTCGACCGCCCCGAACTGACCGACCTGGTCGTGGCTGACCTCGCCCGCTGGGATGACTGGTCTGTCATCGATCGCCTGATGGAAATGTACGGCACAGGAGACTACGATATCCCTTCAATCAAACGGGCCATCGTTCGCTACCTGCTTGTCGCATCCAAAGGCAAGAACAAAAAAGGAGAGGGCCCCGATCCAGCCACCACCGAAAAAGCGAAAAAACTGCTCGATCAATTACGTAAAGACGACCCGAAAACCGTCCAGAGCGCAGAGCGATTCTTCTTTCTCAAATAAGATACAGAGAATCGTTTCTCGCAGGATGACAGCGGGAAGTTGTTACAATCCGGGAACGTTTCACATTTAACCAGCGTCTCTTTATCGATTCTGTTCGGTCCACAGGGCCTTGCAGACGCGACAGTAAAAACGGAACACAGTCTCAAGACCGAAGGATCGGTGATGAACGTGCGAAAAGAAACCGGTATCAGACGCTGCGGTATGTTTGTCCTTTGCGGTCTTGTGCTGCACTTTTACCTGTCGCAGCTGGCTGCCTGCCCCTTCTGTCCGGGCCCTTCCACGACACTTTCCGAACAGCTGTCACAAGCCGATGTCGCCCTCCTGGGACAATGGTCGAGCGCCGTGGCGGGAACGTTTGAAAAAACGGGACAGACCAGCTTCCAGATTTCGGAGGTACTGCATCAACCTCTGAAAAGTAATCTGAAAGCCGGTGAGCAGATTACTTTGTCGCGCCACTATGACGGCAAACCGGGCGAGCTGTTTCTGCTGACGGGATCCCGTGGCATCAGTCTGCACTGGAACGAACCGGTGGCAGTCACTATCGCCAGCATTGAATATTTAAAACGGGCGCCCTCGCAGGAAGGGGAAACGAGTCACCGACTCCGGTATTTCCTGAAACACCTGGAACATCCGGATCAGATCATTGCCAACGATGCCTTTGCCGAATTCGCGAATGCCCCGTTCGAAGCAGTCACCCCCCTGGCGGAAGAATTGCCTCGCGAAAAACTGCGCAGCTGGCTGGAAAACGAAAACACGCCTGTTCCCCGACTGGGGCTGTATGGACTGCTGCTGGGTCTGTGTGGCCAGGAGTCAGACATCCAGTTCATGGAAGCAAAGATCCGTGTGCAGGCCCGGGAAATCCGCATGGGCATCGGAGGCCTGATGTCCGGATACCTGCTGCTGACAGGTTCTGCGGGCCTGGACAAAATCGATGAAACCAAGTTCAAAGATAAAACAGCCGCCTTCAGTGAAACGTTTGCCGGAATGCAGGCACTGTCTTTCATGTGGACTTTTGGAGCAGATCAAATTGAGAAACGCCGCTTGAACCAGTCCATGCGGCTGCTGCTGGAGCGGCCCGAACTGGCGGATCTGGTGATCGCGAATCTGGCGCGATGGGAAGACTGGACCGTGATGGATCGTCTGGCTGAACTGTACGCTGCGGAAGACTATGATGTACGCTCGATTAAGAAAGCCATCATCCGCTATTTCCTGCGGGCTTCCCTCGTTCCGCCCACCAATGCAAGTGGCACTGATTTAGAGACATCCCGAAAAGCAAAAGCGTTTCTCGAACTGCTGCGACTGACAGACCCCAAGACCGTACAGAGTGCCGAACGTTTCTTTCATCCGCGACGGTGATTGGTCGGCATTTCGTTTTTTCGCCGTGGGAACGTTGTCAGCTGACATCGTCTTCCGCTAGAGTAACAGTAGCCGTTTTACCCTGTCCGTGCACTGTTTAAAGAGAAGAATCCCGATCATGCCGCGCGTCATCTGTACTGCTAAAATGTGTGAATTCGGTCCGCATTTCGAAATCCTGCAGGCCGCCGGTTTCGACGTGGAGACTGTGCCCACAGAAGTCGATCTCCGCAGAGAACCACATCGCGTGGTAGAGCAGGTTCAGGGATACGATGCCGTTCTCGCCGGTGCAGAGATCTATTCGCGCGAAGTGCTGGAACAGCTGCCCGACCTGAAAGTCATCTCACGCTACGGCGTCGGCTTTGATGCCGTTGATCTCACAGCCGCTGATGCACAGAATATCGTCGTCACCATCACGCCGGGTGTGAATCATCACTCGGTTGCAGAACAGGCATTCGCCCTGCTCATGGGTATCGCCCGCATGACTCGTACCCAGGATCGCGCCGTTCGCAGCGGCGTGTGGGAGCGGGAGTTAACGCCTCGCGTCTGGGGCAGCACGATCGGCATCGTCGGACTGGGACGCATCGGCCAGGCAGTCGCCACCCGCGCCATTGGCATGGGCATGCATGTGCTGGCATACGATCCGTTCCCCAATGCAGACTTTGCCAAAACCCATCAGATCAAGCTGCTCGGACTGGAAGAACTGCTGACACAGTCAGACTACGTTACCCTGCATCTGCCCGTCACCCCTGAGACGGTCGACCTCATTAACCGGGATACTCTCGCCCTCATGAAATCGGGGTCCGTATTGATCAATACAGCCCGCGGGGCACTGGTTGACGAAAATGCATTGGTGGAAGCTCTGGAATCAGGGCATTTACGGGCCGCGGGACTCGATGTTTTCAAAAAAGAACCATTGCCTGTTGAAAGTCCCCTGATCAAACTGGAAAATGTACTGTTAAGCTGTCACACCGGCGGACTCGATCAGGAATCGCATCGGGACGCGTATGCGATGGCGGCTCAGAATATTGTCAAGCTGCACCAGGGGGAATGGCCCGTGGAATGTGTTGTGAATCTGAAAGAGTCGACAGGCTGGAAATGGTCCTGACCTCTCGACTCCCAGGCCGGACACATCACAACCATTCAGAGCGACTCGATTATATGTATCACGGTCAAGCGTGTTCACAGCTTTCAGGTAAGAAACTGGATTAATCTATTATGACATCGCCCCACTCCAGTTTTTTGAAAATCAGCCCGCACATTTCTGTCCTGCCATTAATTCATGGCAGTGGTGACTTCGCCATCGAAGTCCGCCGCGTGATGCTGAATAATGAGTTCGACTGCCTGGCTGTGCCGCTCCCTGCTTCGTTCCAGGAAAACGTGGAACGGGCCATCACATTTCTGCCCAGCATTACCGCCGTCGTGCAGGAAGAGCCGTCCATCTCGGGTTCCGCTCCCTGGGAAGAGGATGACGACGAGGATGATGTGCAACGACTTTGCAGTTATGTGCCCATTGATCCCTGCCAGGGTGTCATTGCCGCGCTGAGAATCGCGATGATGGAACACATCGACCGGCACTTCATTGACCTGGAAACACAGCGGTTTGAAAGTATTTCCGCCTCTCTGCCCGACCCTTATGCTTTGAAAAAAGTTCCCCTGGAAAAGTTTGCCGCTGCCGTTCTGCCGGCTCTGAATAAACTTCCGGAAGGCCAGCCGCTTAACCGCTGCACCATGATGGCACACCGCCTGCGGGAACTGGAAAAGAAATACAAGTCGATCCTGCTGGTCTGCTCCCTTTCCGACTGGCCCTGGATTCACGATGCCTACATCGATCAGGTCCCTGTGGAAGTCGAAGATGAAGAAGTCAACGAAACCACAATCTATTCCGCTGACTCGGAAACATTGCTGTTCATGCTCGGCGAACTCCCTTATATCACAGGACTGTATGAAGCCGCCCGCTCTGAACTGGAAGATGACGAAAACCTCTCCGTCGACGGCATTAAAGAGCTGGCGCTGACTGCCCGTGACCGTTATCGACTCGAATTGAAATCCAAAGGCCGCAAGATCACGCCTAAGCTGCTCTCGGTTTACTTTCGTTATGTGCGCAACCTCTCGCTCATCGAACGCCGCATGACCCCCGATCTCTATACGCTGGTCAAAGCCGCACAACAGGTCGCCGGCGATCAGTTCGCCATTCAGATTGCAGAAACAGCGCGAGAATACCCGTTCGTGCATTTGCTCCCGTTTGAAAAAATCAGCTTCGGCATTGAACAGGCCCAGCTTCCCAATGGCACCATGCTGGAAATGAGTAACCGTCTGCCCGGTAACCTCATCTCGTGGAGAAATTGTGAACTCACTCCCAAACCTCCCAAACCCAAACAGGATGAATGGGAAATGAAGTGGGATCCCTTCAAACAATGCAGCTGGCCCCCCGAAGATGTCGCCATCGAGAAATTTCGCACGAGCATCAAAGATCACGCCTTGAATCTGCTGGGCGTCGATCTGGCACGCACCGAAAAATTTACCACCAGTATGAAAGATGGTCTTGATCTCCGGGAAACCCTCCGAAACTGGCACACCGGAGAAATTCACGTCAAAGTCCTGCCCCCCAGTCGCGGGAAACTGGATTGCGTCCTCATGCTGTTCGACTCCCCCGCTGACCCGCGGGACTACCCCTATCGACTCACCTGGCATGCTGAGCATCAGGACGAGTCGACGCTCGCCTTCTTCGCCACCGACTATCGCAAAGACATGGTCGGGCCGGGTATCGGAATGGCAACCTATGGCGGTGCCCTGTTCCTGTTCCCACCCCGGCACGTACACGACATCTGGAATGAGATTCAGTTCGACTTTGTCGATACACTCGAAGAACGACTGCTGGTCGCTGCCTGCCACTACAGCCAGGAACCACATATCGCCCTGCTGAGTGCAGCCCCTCCCGGTGTCGGCTGGCGGAGACTGGCAAAACGTTATCAGAAAAAACTAATCCACGTTCCGCTGGGACGCTTCAGCCAGGAAACCATCCAGCAACTGAGAATGTTCCACGTTCTCAACGGCCAGAATATCCGCAGTTTTGCTGCCCATTACATCAGAAAAGCCTGATCGATTCTGCCTTAATACAATGACCGGTAGCGGATAAGAATACATTGTTAGTTTTTTTAATTAAATACCCGCGAACCAGATTTTACCGTGTTCATTGCCTGCAAAACCCATTAGAATGCAGGTTGTTTTAAAATTCATCCTGCTATGCTTTCACTCCCATATCAACGGAGAACCAGACTATGTCCGATTCGGTTAATCGTCGCACTTTTCTTGGTCAATCAGCGGCAGCAGCCACAGCTGCCAGCTTTGCGGCACCGGCCATTCTTTCCGCCGCCAATAATGCCCCCAGCAAAAAAGTCACCATCGGCATCATGGGGATGCAGCGCGGTCTTGCGTTAGCGAAAACCTTTGGTGCCCTGGATGGCGTCGAAATCAAATATGTCTGTGACACAGACGATACCCGCGCTGCCAACGCCGCAAAAACGGTGGAAAAAGCGACTAAAAAAGCCCCTCAGGCCATCGGCGATTTCCGCAAGATCCTGGACGACAAAGAAGTGGACGCACTGATCGTCGCTGCCCCTAACCACTGGCATTCCCCCGCGACGATTCTGGGTTGCTCAGCCGGCAAAAACGTGTATGTCGAAAAACCCTGCAGCCACAACCCCAAAGAAGGCGAAATGATGGTCGCCGCCGCCCGCAAAAATAAAAAAGCGGTTCAAATGGGCAGCCAGCGCCGCAGCAGCGAATCCATTCAGGAAGGGATTCAGAAAGTCAAAGAGGGAGTGATCGGCGATGTCTACCTCGCACGCGCCTTTTATGAAAGCGCCCGCGGTCCCATTGGAACCGGTAAACCAGCGGCTGTTCCCAGCGATCTGAATTACGATCTCTGGCAGGGCCCTGCTCCCCGTCAGAAATACGTGGATAACCTGATCCACTACAACTGGCACTGGTTCTGGAAGTATGGCAACGGTGAACTGGGCAACAACGGTGTGCACTCACTGGATATCTGCCGCTGGGGTCTGGATGTCGATTATCCTACCCGCGTTGTTTCCAGCGGCGGTCGTTACGCCTACGACGACGATCAGCAGACACCGGATACCCAGGTCGTCGCTTACGAATTTGATGGCGGCAAACAGATCACCTGGCAGGGAACCAGCTGCAATCGCCACAAAAACGACTTCGTGACCTTCTTCGGCAGCAAGGGGACATTAATCGTTGGTACCTCCGGCGGTTATCGTATTCTGGATGCCAAGGACAAAGAGATCGAAAACACAAGCGGCGGACAGGGCATGAGCGAACACGCTCAGAACTTCATTGATGCCATCCGCAACAATGAGCCGCTCAATCTGAATGCCGAAATCGAAATCGGACACAAGAGCACCCTGCTCTGCCACATTGGAAACATCGCACACCGTACCGGTCGTACGATGACCTGCGATCCCTCCAACGGCCATATTCAGAATGACGAAGAAGCCATGACCTTCTGGACTCGTGAATACGAACCAGGCTGGGAACCCAAAGTCTAAGCTTTCAGCAAGAGAAAAACAAAAGGGAGTCGGTCACAGATCGACTCCCTTTTTTCATGCGCTGGCATCTGGAAATAAAAAAGACACCTTCAATCGAGCGTGACTGAAGGTGTCTTGCATGGTACTGGAAATATAGCCGAGTTTGATTTAAAGCTTGTCTGCCAGCTTTTTGGCGGCATCTTTCACCTGATTGGGATTCGTCATGGAACCCAGTTTTTTCGCCTCTTCAGCCACCTCCGGCTTGCCGGCCTGTTCCAGGCTTTCTGGAATTCCAAAGAAGCTGCTGTCGACGACTCCCGTTTCGGCAATCGCGTTCAGACTCGTTTTGACGGCAGATAAATCCTGAGCCGGTGGCGTTTCCTGATTCGCAGGCGCTGTTTCACCAGTCCCTCCTCCTCCACAACCAACCAGCATGAAACTCAGCAATACACAGGTATAACCCAGTTTGTACATTTCGAACGCCCCTTTCTTAAGACTTGTGACCACGGTGTTTTCCAGAGCGCATCACAATTTTCTATAGCGTCTCTTGAGTGATTCTACGTGGCCCAAATGGACCTGAAGACGTTAGAGTAAAGCGGGACACAGTCTGATTCTGATTTAACGAAAGAAAATCAGCCCGGCAACGGATCCTGCCGAGCTGATTCCTGGAAGTCATTGTGATATCACTGGATTACTCGTTGATGCTGACAGTGGCACCATCGGCAATTGCTCCCAGCCGCTGCCAGTTCAGTAAATCAATATTATCTGAAACAAAGTGCACAGAACCATCGGCCATCAGCACATGGGCACCGCCGGTGTGACGACTGCGTGCTGCCTGTGCAGCGGGTGCATCACCACCAGCGTGGCCACCAGATCCGGTACTGCAGTCAGCATTGGGTGAATTCGGAGGATTGAGGGTGTTGAACCAGCACTCATCAGCCCGCATCCAGCGTGATCCACGGTGGGTGTAAAAACTGCCTGATGCAGGAGTGGCACAGGCAGTCCCGTAGGAAGCCAGTTGCGCCTGACTGGGAAATGCGACTTCAGTTCTGTCTTCCGGTCCTGTCCAGGTAATCCCTCTTGTTACATCACCACTGAGATTAAATTGACCACTATTGTTAGAGCCCACAACTCGCTCACTCATGGCAATCACGTTAGATGTACCATCCAGAATATCAGAGACGCGGGTCACAATACCGTATCGCGCAAAGCCGTTCTGGACTCCCAGATTGACAGCCCAACCCATATTGGGGCCTGCCGAAACATAGTAGTTCAAATGCCCTTCCCCATAGTTTGTATAACGAGGATCGGAGGGACAACGGAATACGCCAATGCCGGCATTACGGTTGTTTGTGTTAGGAGCCTCTTCACAGGAGAACTGGAAGTCAAACTGGTTGTAAATGGAGGCCTGATCCAGGAAAGGCAGCAGCATCGCCTGCTGACTGAAACCGGTCCAGGGTTTGATCCCCGGAGAACTGCCGTGGTAATAGGCAGCCAGGGTCATCTGACCGAAACAGCCATGGCTTTCATGATAATTGTGCAAGGCCAGACCGAACTGTTTCAGGTTGTTCTTACATTGTGAGCGGCGGGCAGCTTCCCGCGCCTGTTGCACCGCTGGTAGCAGTAGCGCAATCAAAATTGCAATAATTGCGATAACAACGAGTAATTCAATCAGCGTGAAAGCTCGTCTCCTTAGTAGGTGTTTCATGTGACTCTCCTGCAGGATAAAAGAAAAAAGCAATATGCGCCAATCAATATAAAAAATAACGCCCGTGCAAAATCTATATTGGCGGCTCGCATAAAAAGAATACTGGACTCTGCGCAATGCATATTCCAGCATCGTCTATCTTATGAATTTTTCTTTATAACTCAATATTTTCCACACAAATATGTAGTCAAATTAATTCATATTTACGCAGGATTGTTTTTTAAAGTATTTAATTATATAGGCTTATAACGACACCTCACCTTGTCAGTTTGTACTCACCCCTGAGCGAAGTGTCGCGATATTGACACTTTTATGGATTGCCTGAACTCAAATCTGCCCCAATAGAGACAGGCTCCTCTAGCAGATTAGTAGCATTTAACTGCAGCGATTTCACTTCCTGCTGAATTCCTGACGGCCAGTAAACTGTTAAACTATCTACCGTTACGCCTTCAGGGATACCCCAGTGAACCCGCAGATCACCAGAAGAAAGATAACTCCCGCCCCCTTTTACCTGTCTTGCCTGATCTCCTGAGGAAGTATGCAACACCAGCCGTGCCCCCACGGCATCTCGATTACTTCGAGCACCGATCAAGCGCACGAATATCCAGTTTCCCTCGGCCTGGGTTGTATTTCGGAGAATCGCGGGGGGATCACTGAAATTTGATACCGCCAGATCAAGTTTTCCGTCATCGTTGAAGTCTGCCAGCGCCAACCCTCTGCCGGTATGCGACTGTCCCAGATAAGAACTCTCATCATATTGGATCTGCGCAAATCGCCCTCCCCGATTTTCCAGATAGAGGGGTTTCTGTCGAAACGGCGAGTTGAGTGAGTAGTACGCAACATGTCCGTTGACTACAAACACATCTTCATCTCCATCCAGATCGAAGTCGGCACAGACGGTCCCGAAACCGACAAACAGCGATCCGATCGAGGTGACGCCCGTATCATTACTGATGTGCAGAAACTGGGCCTCCCCATCATTCCGATACAGGGCAAATGCTTCTTTCTCATAGTTCGCGACCCACAGATCAGGTAACCCGTCCAGGTTATAGTCCAGAATGTCGACGCCCATGCTCCCATTCGGCGTTGCGCGATCATCCACGGCCGCTCCATTGATGATCCCCACCTCTTCGAGTTTTCCCCGCCCATCATTCAGGTAGAGAAAATTCTCCACTGCATCGTTACACACATAAACGTCGAGGTCATTATCATTATCCAGGTCGGCCATGATCACCCCCAGACCTTTGCCTTCCGGGACCAGCCCTGCTTCATCGGAGGCATCGTAAAAGGTACCGTCACCCCGGTTATAAAACACCAGATCCCTCACCCCTTTAAATGAATGCGGGGAGCAGACATCAGGCACGCCAGGCGTCAGTTGGCACTCCGGATGATTCTCAAAAGACCAGTCCGCATATTGTGCCAGATAGAGATCCAGCAAACCGTCGCCATTCAAGTCACCCCAGCCGGCACTCGATCCCCAGAAACAGTCTCGCAAACCGGCTTCAACGGAGGTTTCTTCAAATGTACCATCGCCCATGTTTCGCCAGAAAATGGAACCGCCGTAGCCGGTGACAATCAGATCCTGAAAACCATCATTGTCATAATCGCCTGCCGAACATCCATTGCTGTAGAAAGCAGCCAGTTCCATCCCCGCCTGACCGGTCCGGTCCCTGAATTTCCATTCCCCCTCCTGTCGCAGGAGAATTGAGGGATATCCGCGGGTCGTCTGCCCTTCAAACGTACCACCGCCGGTATAGAACAGGTCCAGTTCGCCATCACGATCATAATCAAAGACCGCCGTACCGCCGCCCAGTGTTTCCAGAATCGCCAGTTCTTTCGCATCTCTCCCGTTGCGATACACAAACTCCGATTTCTGCTCAGGCCAGAGATCGACGAATTCAGGCCGGATGCCGGTGTCCGAGGGCTCAATGGCAGCGCGTTCCTTCGCCTGCTGTTCTGTTTCTGCAGTCTCTGACTGGCAGCCACTGACACACAGGCATAAACCGGCGCAAAACATCATCCAGGTCCTGGAAACTGACATCCCCCGTCGAGTACAGTATTTCGAAAAATGATTAAGCAACTAAATCTGCTTTCTGTTGAAATTTTAGTGAGGAATCTCAATCATCACGATTGCCTGTGGATGACGGAGCCGGTTTCGGCGTCGCCTGTAAAGCATCTGCCTGCTTACGATGTAATTTTGCCAGTCTTTGAAAACTTTCGCCTCGTGACAGATTGTCTTCATAATACCGGGCCAGTTCCCGATGCGCACCGGCATGATCCGGCTGATAAAGTAATACACTGTTGAGCCAGACGATACCCTGTTCTTTCGAGACATACTTCAGGTACATTCTCCCAATCTGAAAACGTAACTCCGCATCATTGGGTTTCAGTTGAACCTGGTCCAGTAACTGCTGTATTTCCGCCAGCGCATCATTGGTTTCCTTGATCTCATGGCTGAGCGCTTTCGCTTCTGTTTTTCTGCCCAGGCGACTGTAAACCAGAGCCAGGGAATTTTTGATCCCCAGGTCCATTGGATTCGTCTCAGCGGCAGGTTCCAGCCATTTCAAGGCAGCATCATAATTTTTATCTGCCAGTTCCAGGTTCCCCATCGCCAGGTGCGCCGCTGTCAGGGCCTCAAACTTGTGATCCCCCATTGCCTGGTATTCTGCCTGCAACTGTTCGTTACTCAATGCCAGGACTTCCCGCAGTAACTGCTTTGCCTCCTCATTCCTGTTCAACAGTCGCAGACAACGTGCCACGCCCACCTTGGCGGGCGCCTGATTCTCTGTGGAGTCGATGGCACGCCGGTAAAACACCAGCGCCTGCTCTGTTTTTTTCAAGGTCAACTGAATTCGTCCCAGGCTATAGGCAGCCGGTGCATACCCGGGGTCTTTTTTTAATGTCGTCTGATATTCATCAATCGCTTCCTGCCAGGCAAGTTTATGTTCATACATTCTGCCTCGCATGAAATTCGGCAAAGGATCATCGGGAAAATCAGCCTCCCACAAATCGAGAATCTGCAATGCATCATTGAACTGATAATTTAAAATACAGCTGTTAACGTAGGTCTCACAGATATCCTGGATGCTGCCGGCAGGCTCGATCAGCATTTCACTGAGATGCCTCTGGAGATCTGAATTGTCACCAATCTGTGCCTTCAGCAGCCATTGTTCCTGTTGAAACTCGTCTGTCGAGCCCGCCAGTTCATAATAGTTCTTCAATGCTGCATAAGCCTGCTCCATATCATGCGACTTTCGATAAGCGCGGGCCAGCAGAATCCTGGTTCTGGCATTCTGATCATCCAGGATTTGTGCGTAAGCAAGCCATTTCAACGACCGTTCCGGATCACGGGACAGCAGATTGGATTCAGCGCGCCCCTGCAGAAAATCAATCCAGAATCCCCGCGCCCACAAAGGAGAACTCAACACAACCATCAGCAGACCGACTGACAGAAATATCCTTTTATTTCGTGAACGGGAAATGGATCTGGTTTGAACTTGGTCACTCACGTTACTTGTCAATCGCACACTGCAAAGGTGGTGTCAGGCAGGAAAAATAAGAAAGAAGCATCTTTGCTTCGCCTGGCTAATTTTAGAGGCCCCGCGGACGGATTTCCTGTCCAAATCGGAAAATGACCGCTAAAAATGCCGATTTCACTGCTGTTCACGTCGGTTGTCATGCCTGTAGAACAAATTAAGAAACACGCTTGAGGTAAACACGATCAAACGTGTTGACGCGTTCTGATCCCTTCTGTCATACGTGATTCGTCCCCCCGTTGTTGGCTCTCAGCCTGCAGGGATAAATCGTTATTTCAATTGAAAGCGGAAGCAAATCCGGTTCAATTCCCCTGTTACGACCGGTAATATCAAAGACTCTGTGTTCGTTCTCACTTCTGATATAACCACGACAGATGAGATGTCGGTATCAAATAACATTCGGGGAGACCATCTCCATGAAATATTACAGTTGCTTACTCTGCCTGCTTTTCTTTTCCGTTACCGCTTCTGCAGCAGAAATCCAGCACATCTGGCTGACACATCAATCTCATCAGCCTGACAAAATTGTCGTGAACTGGTCCACTTCGCTGCCCGGTAACTCAATCGTGCATTTTGGACTCGCCCCGGATTCGATGACCACTGTCAAGAAAGCCGACAACACGAGTCTGCATCATGTGGAAATACCGCTCGCCGCCCGCGATGCGATTTACCACTATCGGGTCCAGACAGGAAAACTGTTTTCCGACCTGGCAACCTTCAAAGCGTATCCCACTGATAGACTCCGCGTGGCCATCGTGGCCGACTGGCAAGCACGGCCCGACCTTTCCAGTCTGCTGAAAGACGATATCCATCTGCTGCTGACTGCCGGCGATAATATCAGTAATCTCTGGCAGACCTGCGGTCCCGGCAAGCCGGATTGCATTGAACCCTATCTCAATCTGATCGGCGCCTACCCGGAGCTGTTTCGCTCAACGCCGTTTATGCCGATTCTGGGAAATCATGATCGGGAAGTTTATCCGCGGGGTAAACAGCCGCCCGAACATGCCGTCTACGATGTGGAAGCAACCGCCTTTCGCCGTTTTTTTGAACTGCCTGATGAAGAATGGAAATGGAAATTCGACATCCCTGAGTTTGGAATCCGCTTCGCCGCTCTCGATTTCAACCACATCTCCGACATAGGCACCACATGGCAGACCTGCCATCCCCTGGATCGTGAATCAGAGCAATACCGCTGGTATGAATCCGTGACCCAAAAACACCCCGGTCACCTGGTAACACTCTACAACGAGCGGAATGCCACCATGCGCGGTCAACTGCAGGGTGAGTGGCACAAGCTGTTTCAGCGAGGAACGCTCTGCGTGACCGGATTCGGCTACTTCGCTGAACGGGCCGAAGTTGACGGCGTGACGTATTACAACTCGTCACTCAGTGGCACGGGGACGCAGTATCCGGATCCCCATTCAAAATTCCTGGCCGGCAAAGACAGCTACCTGCTGCTGACCTGCGATCGAAATTCGGGTGTGCTGACAGTGGAATTGAAAAGCCTGAAAAACGAAGTACTGGATCGACAGCAATTTTCCCCGCGCTCAGAGAAGTAAGCTGATCGACAAACGCCGTTTTTTCACCGCAGTCTGATCCAGGGTTGAATAGACTGACTCCGATTACTTTTCAGTCGTAGAAGTAGCCCGCTGGTTCAGCTCCGGGATCTCATCGGGAACCGAAAAATACATGTCGTCCCTTGGCTTTTCCTGTCGACTCAATTTGTGGAGCTGATCGGGTTGCAGCGCATGCGGCATCAGCGAACAGCCGGTCGACAGCAGTGACAGACCAGGCAGAACCAGTATCAGACACACTCGAATCAGAACGTTCATTTTGAATTTTCCATGGAAAACTTTTACAGGTTATGCCGCTGCAAAACGTCACTCCCGTAATTCTGCATGCGGACTGAAATCACGTTCCGGAATATGATCGGGAACGGAGAAGTAAGTGTCCTGGCGCGGCGCCGGCCCACGATTCAGTTTATGCCATTGACTGGGCTGCAGCGCATGTGGCAGCATTTCACAACCCGAGGCAAAAAAGGACAGGCTGGGAATGATCACTATGATGAGTGCTTTTGAGAGAACTTTCATTGAGAGAATCCCGTTTCATAAAATCTAAAGTTCGTTCAATTCACTGTCACGTCTTTGCGACTCAATCCGGACGTACTGCGCGGAATGGAATCCAGCCTGGACGGGCAACAATTCCATTCACTCGCGCGCAGGCAAAAAAAGGCGAACCTGTTGCTCGTCTTTCAAAAAAGTGAATATCAATAGTAACTGGTTGGATTGAGTAGTGAGAGATGAGGCAGGGATTCTAGTCAGACACTGCCTGCCTGCCAAGACCGATTTATCTGCAAAATCTGCCGATGAAAGCGTTAAACGGGTGTTTTTCGAGCGCGCAATTCCTGTAACTGCTGTTTCAACTGCATCACCAGTGCCAGCGCAGATTCATTTTCGGGCATAAATCGGCTGCTGGCATAGGTCTGATACCACTGCGCTACCCCCTGATTTTGTATCCGCCGGGAAAACTGCATCAATGTTTCCCCCGGCTTTCGCACAAGTTTCTGCTTTGCCAGCAGCCGATCCATTTGCGCCAGCAGCAGGTGCAACTCCTGAATATGAATCGGGTTTTGTTTAAAGGCCGCCCGCTTCCTGAGAACTTTCAGCAGGCATCGATACCCCCATTGAAAAATAAACCAGAGTCCGACACCCAGAACCAGCAACATCAACGGGAGTTGTGCTTCCGACAATGCCAGGATCCATTGACCCTGCTGTAACGCTGTTTTCAGCCGGGCGAACTGGCCAATAAAGGATTCCCAGTACTGGCGTGTGCCACTGGGGGCATAGTATTCCGGTTGCCCTGCTGCAGGCGTTGATTCGACAGTCACCCAGCCTCGTTCCGGATCCCAGGCTTCCACCCACGCATGTGCATGTCGATTCCGGGCCACCCAGTATTGATCGTAGTGATTGCGTTCCCGCACAACGTATCCCGTCACATAGCGGCACGGGACACCAGCGAGCCTCAACAGCAATGCCGACCCGGAGGCAAAATACTCGCAATGTGCCTTGGGCTTTTCCAGCAGAAAGTACGTAATCGGATCGACGCGCCGCGGTATTGTAATTCCGAGTTCATACTCATAGTTATTCTGGAAGTACGTCTGAACCCGTTCGATCTTTTCCGCCGGTGTCTCACATCCGGCAAAGACCTCTCTAGACAGCTCACGAATTTCGGGCGAAATATTGTATGGCAACTGGAGCAGACGTTTTAATGCCTGCGGCGATTCGGGACGATGAGGCAACTGGTGACGCGGATAATACAGTGAATAAGGGAACCCGCTTTCCATTGATCGCGACGTCAGGATATCCTGGCTGTCAAACTGCACACTGTCGGCAACGGCATAAACCAGGGGGGTATTCAAGGGAGCAAAAATGTGTCCCGATATTTCAGACCAGACCTGGTACTCAATCCAGTTGGATGACTTGGCCTGCCCCATCTGAAACCAGGTGCCATCCTGAGGCACACTGGCCTGCACACCTGCGGGAGGGACTGCAATGATGGCGGCATTATGATTTCCGATTTCTGAATGCCACTCGGAGTTGAAAAACTGGACAAAGGCCCTCCCCCGAAAGTAGCCCGGTTCATCGGTCGACTGTACGCGGAGTTTGATCTGTTCTGCGCCCGCATCAAACTGTTTACTCAGACTGCCGAGACGGGATATTGTGGAAAATCCGGCCCGCGATGCCAGACCGCCTGTGCGCGGCTCGATCAACCGGTAATACAACTGATCCAGTTCGCGTTCGTACCGATCCAGGCCCGTCGCCGTTAACCAGCCCATCAGACAGATCACAACAAAAAAACCGGTACGAATTACATACACAGACCAGCGCTTCTTTTCCGGACTGACTGGTTTCCGGACGGCATGCCCCCATTGATAGAACACGCCCGTCAACAGAATGTATCCGAATACCAGAACCTGGTAGTACCGGCCTTTCGAGCCATAAACCAGAATGTCCCCGATCAGGATAAATGCCACAATGCCAAACAGCGGAAACGCATTGGGCAGAAAACGATCAAAATGGCTGTCAAACATCTGGCGCAGTTGCACGGTAATGACAAACTGAGCCGCCGCATAAGCCAGAGGCGTGCGTATCGCCAGTCGGTCCAGGCCAAATTCATGCTGGTACAACATGTACTTAGCCATAAACAGAATAGCCAGCAGACTGGTTGTCCAGAATACCTGACGTCGCGAAAACGGATACCGTAACAAAGGCACATACGACAGCGCCGCCAGGACAATGATGCTGGAAGGGAAGAACAGCGTCTCAGACAGTATCCCGAACGCAGCACATTCCAGGCTGAGCATGGTGAATGCGATGGTACGCTGGGCATTCATAACGATTCCACCTTCCCCTTCGCAATCTCATCCGGAGTGAACTGGTAAGCAGGTCCAAATTCATCCGCATTATAGGGAAGCGTTGTATCACCATCGTGAATGATAATCGTCTTCAGACTGGAACCGGAATCCAGCACGGCACGCGCCATCTGTTCGCGTTGTGTGTCCCAGTCCAGAAAGATGCACACGGCCGTCGAAACATTGGACAATTCTTCAAATACGGCCGGACCAATGGTCTCAAACGGATCATCCAGGCAGCGGTCGACACATGCCAGAATCTCCAGCACATTATCAAAGTGTGCCGTATGCCGACCAGCTCGAAAAACGTATAACTCGGGACCTGCAGCAAACAGGTCGATCAGATATTCGCCTCGCGATAACGCGTCTGCAATGGAAGCTGTCAGACTGATTCCTGCCTCGAGTGCATTCATCGGCGGCGTCTCAGTCGCAGTCAGCTGATATCGCTGACCAATTGATTTCAGTTTCTCGACCAGCCACGGATCGGGGGGCATGTAAGTATCCAGAATCAATGCGATCCGGCAGTAATATTCTTCCTGGTACTCTCGCACCACAGGCTTACCCAGCCGCGCCCACGACCGAAAATCCAGACGACGGGCCGGCTCACCCGGAACATATTCACGGTTACCAATATACTCGGGAGATTCACCCACATTGGAAGTCAGCGCGATTCCCCCCGGCTGGAACTTACTGCCCACCGGCAGGTCAACACTGTTCAAGCGATGAAAGGCAGGTAACACCAGCAATGATTTTCCAGGTAAAGCTGCATTGCCGGAACGGTTGAGATGAAAGGGAAACAACGTATGCACGCCCAGCTTAGGCAGCGCATAAAAGCCGCGCTGCGGTGCATCGATGGTAACGGTGACATCGACCGATTCACCCCGGGGCAGATAGCCAAGGGTATCATCGCGGTCCGTCTGCGACAGCGGTCGTTCCAGCCAGCGAAACGCGACGGCCATATCATAAATGGGTAACCAGCCCCGGTTCGTCACCGTGAAATTTCCCACCGCGGGCTGCCCGGCTGTGGTCTGGGCAGGAAAATCTCCCTTCAGATCGCAACGGGGTCGAAATACCCAGGAAGCGATTCCATCCACCAGGATCAGCGCCATCAACACGCTGAACAGGTTATAAATGGGGACCGATACGGAAATTGTTCCAATGCCTGACAGAAAGAATCCGAACAGCAGGATCTTTCCCGGATAGGTCATGCGGTAATACCAGTAATGCTTGTGCATCCGCACGAGCAGCAGGCGATTGGTAAAGGAATCTTTTTTCCTGATCTTTGATGAATAAGGATCGTATTCCGAGACATGCATAACTGAATCAACGTTTCACTTTGAGAGATCCGGGATGCCTCCGCACGCATCACTTTGCCCCAGATAAATCACGATCGGGCTACGTAGGCACTTTTACTTTACTCACGATATCCTTCACAACATCCAGCTTGGTAATACTGCTGTATTTGGCTTTCGAAGTTAATATCAACCGATGTGCCAGCACATATTCTCCCATATGCTGCACATCATCGGGTAATACAAAATTACGATTTTTCAGGAACGCGATTGCCTGGGAGGCCCGGAACAGCATCAGCGAACCCCGGGGGCTGACGCCTAATTTCAAGCGCGGATCATTGCGCGTGGCATTGACCAGGTCAATCATGTAACGAGCGACACTCTGATCGACGTGTACCGTTTTTACCTGGTCCTGCATCTGAACCACTTCCTCATGATTCAACACCCGCTCCAGATGATCCACCGGATGCTCTGTGGACTGCGAAAATAAAATGTCAATTTCATTTTCCGTATCCGGATAACCCAGCTGCAGGTGAATCAGAAAACGGTCCAGCTGCGCTTCGGGCAGCGGGTAGGTGCCGTGAAAATCAACCGGGTTCTGTGTCGCCAGCACAAAAAAGGGAGAAGGCAACAGATACCGCACACCTTCAATCGTCGCCTGTGCTTCACTCATCGCTTCCAGTAATGCTGACTGAGTCCGCGGTGAAGCGCGGTTGATTTCGTCGGCCAGCAGAATATTACAAAAAATCGGTCCTTCGCGAAAATGAAACGTGCCATCCACGGGATTATAAATCGAGGAACCGAGAATATCGGTCGGCAGTAAATCGGGGGTAAACTGCACCCGGTTGAAGGGGACATCCAGTGAGCGGGCCAGCGCTTTGGCCAGCGTGGTTTTTCCGGTCCCGGGTACATCTTCCATCAGGACTGAGCCGTTGGAGAGCAACGCCACCATCATCATGTCGATGCTCTCTGATTTTCCCCGTATGACGCTGCTCAGATTTTTTCTTAACAGGCTTAATTTCTGAACGTATTTTTCGCTCTGCTCCGGCAAAGTGGACTGCGCCATACGACTTCTCAACCATTTATTCTGAGTGATCAGGGAAATGCAGATTCAAATCGAATCTTCGATTCGTGTGTTCCATCACAAAGGCAAGGGATCTCTTCAATTATAGCAGATCACAGCAAAATGAAAGCACTCTCACAAAAATAATTGCCCTGAATCAAAATCAAATTTGAATATTCCATGAAGATTTTCAAGCCGTTACGAACCGGGGCGCCAGGGTTCCGGACCTCCGGGTTTCGCCTGCAAAAATTTGGCATCGGTCTCCAGGTACCACCTGTGAAGCTGTTCGCGCATCGCCGCAACACGTTCCGGATACTTCGCCGCCAGATTCTGTTTTTCTCCCAGATCGTCTTTCAGGTGATACAGGTGCACCTGCCCGTCTTCGTAGCGCTCGATCAGTTTCCAGTCCCCGATACGAATCGCACCGCCGGGAATGCCGCCCTGATTGGAATAATGCGGGTAATGCCAGTACAGCGCATCCCGTTTCAGCGATTCCTTTTCCTGGAGCACCGGTTTCAGGCTCACCCCGTCCCGATGTTGTTTCGGCTTCAGAGGCAGCCCTGCCAGGTCCAGTATCGTGGGATAAAAATCGGTCGTGATCACGGGCTCATCACTGACACTGCCCGGCGCAGTCTCCCCCGGCCAGCGAATCAGGAACACTTCCCGAATTCCCCCTTCATACAACCAGCCTTTTCCGCCGCGTAAAGGTAAGTTCGATGTGGGTGAACCTTCCGAGGTACTCAGCCCCCCATTATCGGCTGTGAGCATTACCACGGTATTCTCTGCCACTCCCGACTCTTCCAGCTGACGCAGTACCTTCCCGACCGCTTTGTCCATCGACTCCACCATCGCCGCATACACGGCATGATTCTGCAGAATCCGCACGCGTCGTTTTTCATCAACGGGAAAGACCTGCTCTTCGTCTGCAAACTCCTGTTGACCGTTCAGTCCCAGGCGTTTCGCTTTCTCTTTGTATTTGGTAACCAGCGGGCCAGGTCCCATCAACGGCGTATGCACTGAATAAAATGCAAGGTAGGCGAAGAAAGGCTCATCGCGGTGTGCGTCAATAAACTGAGCCGTCTCACTCGCCAGACGATCTGGCAGATGTTCTCCCTGCGGTCCATCTTCCAGGCGGGGGTTACCGTAAGGCGTGAAATATTTCCCCCCGCCATAAGGTCCACCACGATGCCAGCCACCACGGTTGATATCGAACCCCTGCTTTTCAGGCCAGTACTCTTCCGTAGGCCCCAGATGCCACTTACCAGCGAAAAATGTGGAATACCCGTGTTCCTTGAGTGCTTCCGCAATCGTTATTTCGCTTAACGGCATCTGATCGTTGAGGGGAGCCGGTAGAAATTTCCCCGCGCGTTTGCCGGAAAAGAAGTTCGTCGCATCCACACGCGTCGGATATTTTCCTGTCATAATACTGTAGCGCGTCGGACTGCAGACCGGATTGGCGGCGTACCCGTTAGTAAATCGCATACCGGTCTTCGCCAGCTGATTGATGTGCGGCGTTTCATAAAAAGTCTGCGGGTTATTGCACCCCACATCCATATACCCCAGGTCGTCCACCAGAATAAACACAAAGTTTAACGGCTTTTTCTGCTTCGCTGTTTCTGCGGCGGACAATTTGATGTCTGTCAGCACAACAGAGACGATGAGCATCAACATTAACGTGCAGCGCGACCTCAGTGGCATGTTGAAATTCCTCACAAGATGTGTTTCAGCTGTTTTCGATTCCGTATTGTTTCAGTTTCTTACTCAACGTGGTCCGATGCAAGCCCAGACATCGCGCTGCAGGCGCACATTGGCCATGAAATTTTTCCAGTGCGACTTCCATTACGGGAGGCTCAATCAACGCCAGCAGCTGTTCATAAATATTAGCAGCCTGTTCCGGATCCCTCAGCTGTGCTTCCGCCCACGCTTTCAACAGCACCCCGATCTCTGCTTCCGACCCTGGAGAAGTTTCACCCATCCCCAGAAACGACTGCGACACCGCTGCCGGCAGATCATCTGGCAGGATCGTTCCACCACGTGCCCGCAATGCCGCATGTTCAATCGCATTCCGCAATTCCCGCACATTGCCATACCACGGACGCCGTTCGAGTTCCGCAACTGTTTCTGATG
The DNA here is from genome assembly GCA_002706765.1 of Gimesia sp. GTDB lineage: Bacteria > Planctomycetota > Planctomycetia > Planctomycetales > Planctomycetaceae > Gimesia. The sequence continues at coordinate 14,899 of PAJV01000024.1, read as the reverse complement.
TCAGTCGATGCTGCATCCCCGTCTGCCGATCTACGAACCGCTCCAGAAAAAATTCCGCCAGCACACGAATGTCGGCCACCCGCTTTCGCAGCGGGGGAATCTCAATCTGAAATGTACACAGGCGGAAATAGAGATCGTGTCGAAATTTTCCCTGCTTGATCAATGTCTCCAGGTTGCGATGGGTGGCGGCGATCACTCGAAAGCTGGTTTTCACCCGCTGATTCGAGCCGACAGGTAAGACTTCTCCCTCTTCCAGTGCACGCAGCAGCTTGATCTGAATCGCCAGCGGAATGTCGGCGACTTCATCCAGAAACAGGGTTCCCTGGTCCGCCTGCTCCAGAAAACCCACCCGCGCTGATTCCGCGCTGGTGAATGCACCCTGTGCGTGCCCAAACAGTTCACTTTCTGCCAGGCCCTCACTCAGTGAAGCAATATTGACCGCGACGAACGGCCCTGCTGAACGGTCGCTGAAGCGATGGATCGCCTGGGCTGCCAGCTCTTTCCCCGTTCCACTTTCTCCCGAGAGCAACACACTCGCTTCCGAGCCCGCCACCAGCGCAATCGACTTGAACACATTCTGCATCTCGGGCGTTGAACCTACCAGCCCATCCACCTGCCGCGGTTCGCCCGGCGTCAGTTCATCACGTTGGGATTCATCAATGGCTTTCTCAAGCACCCGTTCCATCTGATTCAGATCAAAGGGTTTGACAATATAGTCAAAAGCGCCTTTTCGCACCGCTTCCACTGCAGTCTGTAAATCACCATACGCCGTAATGACAATCACCGGAACAGATCCAATGCGATCATACAGTCCCTCCATCGCCGTCAACCCGTCCATGCCGGGCAGACGCACATCCATGACCACCACATCCGGACGATCTTCTTCTGCAAATTTCAAGGCCTGTTCCGCAGACGATGCCATGCGAACCTGATGGCCGAGACTTTCACCCAGCTGGCTCAGCCCCCAGCAGATCGACTCTTCGTCATCAACGATCAGTAATTTCGACACACGTGTTCTCCACCTGAATGACAGGTAACTCTACGATAAAACAGGTCTGCTGACCTCGACGTTCCCAGTGAAGCTGTCCGCCATGATTCTGTACGATTTCCCTGGCGACAAACAGCCCCAGGCCGGTTCCGTCTTTTTTGGCCGTCACCAGGGGTTCAAACATTTTATTGACTATGGCCGCCTCTGGCCCCGGCCCGGTATCTGCCACCTCTAAAATAACAGACTCCGGACCACCTGGGAACAGTTTCAGCCGGACTTCTGAATCGGACTCACCTGGAGAATCTGATTCCGTGTTCGATAGCAGTGTTGCTTCGATGGCATTCAGAATCAGGTTCGACATAAGCTGCTCCAGAGATTCCGCATCCCCCTGGACGGTTAATGGTTCTCCTGCCGATTCATTGATGAGCTGGATTCCTGCATGCCGCGCTGTCGGCTCCAGCAGACTCATCAGTTTGTCCACGATCTCATTCAGAAACACCGGTTCAAAACTGGAAAAGTGCCCGGCTTTATTCTCCAGAAAACTCTGGAGATATTGTTCGATCATACAGAGCTGACGATTGGCGACCTGCAGAGTTTCATCCTGCTCACTGTCGGCACATTTCCGCAGATACAAATCCAGTGCTATCCGGCAGCCCGTCACCGCATTCCGCAGTTGATGCGCAATCGCGCCGCGCAACTGACCCAGTGTTTTCAGCCGCTCACTCCGTTTGACTTCGTCTTCATAATCTCCCAGCAACTCCGCCATCTGGTTAATGGAAATACTCAGATCACGAATTTCGTCGTTTCGAACTGGCAGCACCATCGGCTGAAAATCCCCACGGGCAATCTGAGCCACTTTACGATCAAGTCGCTGCAACGGACGCGTCACCCTGCCGGCAATGACAGTTGCCAGTACCGCCACAACAATCAGCGCGATGCTGCCTGCCACTAACGAAGGATAAATGGCATTGGATAAAGCTTCCCGATACGCTTTGACCGGGTAATATATGTGTAAATATCGCAATTCACCCGTCCGCGCCCGCTGATGAATCTTGACGACGGCATGAAAAAAATGGGTATCTCCGGTTTCCATCACATCCGAAATCTGCAACTGGTTCCAGTCCGGAGGATTCTGCCTGACTGCCGCAGGAATAAAATCTGGTCGTGTCGAAGAGAGCACCTTGTTTTCCTGATCCACCAGCACAAAGTCAGCTCCCGACAATCCTTTGGTCTGGTTCAACACTGCCGCCGTTAATGGAAACGTGGCCTCATTCAGGGTATGTGCAATCTGGCGAAACTGATCCCGGATCTGCATTTTGATCTGATTGGTGGCCAGCCACGCGTGCAGAGAAGTCACTCCGATAATCGCACAGACCATGATCCCCACCATTGGAATCAGAATCTGGTACCGCAACGGCCAGCGCATCGATCGATTGACTTTCTGTGAATGAACTGAAATTCAAAGAAACAGACTGCAGACGAGTCAGCTTCCAGAGATTGATCCATTTTATGATAAACCCAGACCATAAAACACATTCAACCAATCAGTTCGGTCAGTATTTTTCAATTCGAACCTCTTTCGCGGTGCTTTCAAATCACCCTTCCCCGCACCCAACAACCTGTCGCAAATTTCGCCACGCCTGTCGATGCATCCGACACGCACAATTGCTCCGTTCTTCGGAGCACTTTATTCCCAACTGAAATCAGGCATAGCATCTTGAACAGAATACATATTCTAGTGAAAACGACTACTTGGGAACGTCGTTTGCGGCTATAATACAGGACTCAAACTATCCGACTACAAAGTAAGCAGGAATTTTAACATGCGCACCAGACGTGGATTTACCCTGATCGAATTGCTGGTGGTGATCGCCATCATCGCAATTTTGATCGCCCTGTTACTCCCCGCCGTCCAGCAGGCTCGTGAAGCAGCCCGCCGTACTCAATGTAAAAACCATCTCAAACAGCTGGGCCTCGCCGTTCACAATTATGTCAGCAGCTATCGTTACCTGCCTCCCGGGGCAAGCGTGGATCTGTCTGTCTCTTCTACGGGTAACAACGGCTCCTGGGGCGTGCATGGCCGAATCCTCCCACTCCTGGAACAGGGTAATCTTTATAACAACGTCGATCTCTCCATCGCCTGGGATTTCCAGACCGCCATCGATGGTCTTAAAATCCCAGTCTATGCCTGCCCCAGTGATCCGAACAGCGACCGTGTCCGCGATCCGGGTAGCGGAAAGGTGAAACTCTATCCCACCAACTATGGTTTCAATTATGGAACCTGGTTCGTCTACGATCCCACGAATGGCAGCAGTGGCAACGGCGCCTTTTATCCGAACGCCAGCCTGGGCATGGCTTCCTTTCTAGATGGCACGAGTAATACCCTGCTGGCCGCCGAAGTGAAAGGCTGGCAGCCCTATACCCGTAACGGGGGCCCTTCCACAACCACGATTCCAGGCAGTGCTTCTGCTGCCGCCACGATTGTTGCCTCGGGTGCTGACTTCAAAACCGATACCGGCCACACCGAATGGCCTGATGGCCGCGTCCACCATACCGGTTTCACTGTCACGCTGAACCCTAATACTTATGTGCCTTATACCAGCGGCGGAACCGAGTACGACGCCGACTTCAATTCGTGGCAGGAAGGAAAGGACGGCAGCGCCGGCTCACCCACCTATGCCATTATTACAGCACGCAGTTATCACACGGGTGTCGTCAATGCGGTCCTCGTCGATGGCTCTGTCAGAACAATCAGCGAAAATATTTCGCTCGATATCTGGCGCGCACTGGGCACCCGCAGTAACGGAGAAGTCCTCGGGGAATTTTAGAGCCTGTTTCGTAACAGCAATCACCAAATCCTCAGAGTGGATCTCCCTTGGGATCCACTCTTTTTTAGTGTCCATTCCGGTTTACAATCCGTTTCAGCAACGCCAGCCCGAAATCGATTTTTCCCTGCATTTCCTGCTCTCAACTTTCTTTTTGTGAATCACTGCTGTTAAGATGAATTAAGAATATATAGCCACCGCAACAGGTGATTTACAGCCTTTGAGTTGAGAACGGGAAATATCATGACATTGAAACAAACATCTGTCGGGCTAGTCCTTTCAGCCCTGCTTTGCATCTGCTCTCTGAACGAATTGAAATCCGCCGAGTCCAAACCATTTAGTGATTTCACCGTTGATAAAAAAGACAAGACCCACTGGTTCGACATCAAAAACCTGGGCGTGGAAGGCAAAGGCTGGACAGACACAGAAGCCTTTTTTAATCGTCTGCCTGCCAAAGCCAAAGGAGTTGTGCGGCCTCCCGTCTGGTCACTCAGTAAACATTCCGCAGGCATCGCCGTTCGCTTTGTCACCGACGCCACCACTATTAAAGCGAAATGGAAACTGACTTCTGCCAATATCGCCATGCCGCATATGGCGGCAACAGGTGTCAGCGGGCTGGACCTGTACGTGAAAACCGAATCAGGCAAATGGCGCTGGCTGGCGGTGGGTAAACCATCAAAACAGGAAAACAATGCGACTCTGATCTCAGACCTGATTCCCGGCAAACGCGAATACATGCTCTACCTGCCACTTTACAACGGTGTCGAATCCGTCGAAATTGGCATTCCCGAAACCAGCCACCTCTGGAAAGCGCCGCCCCGCGAAGCAGGCAAAGACAAGCCGCTCGTCTTCTGGGGAACGTCGATCACGCAGGGAGGCTGTGCCTCACGGACCGGCATGGTTCATACCGCCATCCTGGGCCGTCGCCTGGATCGCCCCGTGATCAATCTCGGGGTTTCCGGCAATGGTCGCATGGAACCAGAAGTATCCAAACTGGTCGCTGAACTGGATGCCAGCGTATTCATCATGGACTGCCTGCCCAACGTGACGGCTGAGACCGTCGCCCGGGAAACCGAACCGCTGGTCAAAACACTCCGAGCCGCCCATCCGGATACTCCCATCCTGCTGGTGGAAGACCGGACGTATTCAAACGCCTATCTTAAAAAGAGCAGCCAGGAACGACACCGCACCAGTCGGGAAGCCCTCAGGAAAGCCTATGAAAAACTGAAGCAGGAAGGCGTCAAAAACCTGTATTACCTGGAAGGCGAGACCCTGCTGGGAGACGACAGTGAAGATACCGTCGACAGTTCTCATCCGACGGACCTCGGCTTCTTCCGACAGGCAAATGCGTTCGAAAAGGTACTGCGCCCCATTCTGGAGCAGCAATCCAAGTGAGATCGGACCACTTCTGTCTCTTCCTGTTTCTCGTAACGCTGGCTGCGTGCGGGAAGCAGGAACCCAAGACAGAAAATCCAGCCACTGTCGCGCTGCCCGCCGAGTCACACTTTCAGGAATTTCACGCCGAGATCCAGAACTTCTGCAGCCACTGTCATCTCTGCCCTGACCCTGGTATTCTGACAAAAGAAGCCTGGCGAATGCAGATCCCGCGCGAATATGCTCACTTCGAACAAAACCCTGATCCCGGCCTGCGGGTCCCGCCCCAGTCTCAAGTCATCCAATACTTCGTTTCGCAGGCACCTGAAACACACAGCCTGCCAGAACAGAACACCCACCCGGATTCCGGCCCCGTCCGTTTTCGAAAACAGATTATTTCACGCACGGATTCAAAAGCACTTCCCGCCGTCGCGCATTTGAACTGGGCCAGTCACCACGGGCCGAAAGAACTCCTTCTCACCGACATGGGTTCGGGCGTGGTGGAACGAATTCGATTTGATGGAAAACAACTTCAATTCGAACCACTGGCAAAACTCAGTCACCCGGCCCATATTGAACGCGTCGACCTGAATCAGGATCAGCAGGACGATTATCTCATCGCCGACCTGGGCAGCTTTGGCCCGGCAGATCACGACCGGGGAATCGTCAGCCTGCTGACATTCAACAAAAAAACAGACTCCTGGCAGACACACATCTTACAGGAACACCTGGGACGCGTGGCTGATGCCAAAGCTGCCGACTTCGACGCCGACGGCGATCTGGATCTGATCATCGCCGAATTTGGCTGGCACAAAACCGGACGACTGCTCTACCTGGAAAATGTCTCTCCTTCAAAGACGGAGCTGAAATTTGAAATGCAGGTCCTCGACAACCGGCATGGCGCCAGTCATGTGCTGATTACTGACTGGAACCATGATGGACGACCTGATTTTGTCGCGTTGTTCTCACAGGAACACGAAATCATTGTCGCGTTTCTCAATGAAGGTCATGGGCAGTTTCGTAAAGAGACTGTTTACCAGGCTGCTGATCCCGCTTACGGATCGTCCAGTATCGCGCTGGTGGATCTCGATCAGGATGACGACCTCGATCTGCTCTATACCAACGGCGACACCATGGACAGTTTCGAACTCCGACCCAGTCATTCGCTGCAATGGCTGGAAAACAAAGGAGTATTCCCTTTTACCCACCATCAGATTGCCCCGCTGACCGGTGCTTACTGCGCCGCGCACGGCGACTTTGACGGCGATGGCGACATTGATCTCGCCACTTGCACCATGACCTGGGATTACAAAGAACAACGTAATACCATTGTCTGGTACGAGCAACACTCACCAGGCAAGTTTTTAGCTCACCCCCTTGATTACTCGATGGGCCAGCATCCCGTCATCACAGCCGGCGACTTCGATGGAGACGGCGCTATTGATCTGGCCGTTGGCAATTTTGAAGGACGTGAAACAGACCAGCAAGACAAAACTGAATGGTTCTCGATCTGGTGGAACGAAGGGCCGAAAAAACCAGAGTAATACCTGACGCCTCTGTCAGGGGCTCAACAGCTCACTGACGTTTTTCTCAGGATCAACCGAGAACACTGTTTTTGCATGCGGGTCTGAAACCAGGATGTTCTGTCCCTGGCGGGTGATTCCCACCGGATTTTTAAACGGTTCGCCGACCACCCATTTTTCTGTGGTTCCGTCGGCAGCGACTTTCCAGAGGGCTTTCTCATATCCGTCGCTCACAATCGCCGAGCCGTCGTCCAGCACCACGACATCATGGGGAAAATTGAAAGGTCGGCCTTTCACCACCACGGCGACTTTCCCGTCCGGACTGACTTTCAGCAGTTGATCTGCTGTCCCGGAAACGACCCACAGGTTTTCCCCCTGGTCCAGCGCCAGACCTCGAGGCGCCTCAACTTTGGCAAACAGAGTCGGCTTGCCACCCGCGGCGGGGACTTTCCAGATCTGCTGCAGTTCCAGGTCAGAAACCAGCAGGTCCCCGTTCTTCAACACTACCACATCCATGGGAATGCCGATTCCTCCGTTCGTCAGTGGCTGAGGCTTGGCCCCCGCTTTTTCAAACCGATACACTTCCCGCGTCGACGAATCACCGGCCAGAACATGTCCCTCCTTGTCGATCGCCACACAACGGACCGCATTGAGAGGCGTGCGGAAAACTTTCGAGCCGGTGAAAAAACTGGTTGCTTTGCCGTTCTCCACACTCCAGATGCCAGGCAGTTTACGATCGGCCACATAGACAGGGCCTTTGTCAGCTGCTGCCACGGAGAGCGGATACAACAGCTCCGCAGCCTGTACCATTTCAGTGGTACAGAGAGTCAACAAAACAAACCAACTAAGAGAAAGCAATCGCATCATGGGAAACCTGGGTTAAAATCAATGTGAGTCAGTCAGTCCGCATTCTACCGAATCAGTCAGGCAATTGCACTCGGGAATTCGCGATCAGGGTTCCAGCATAGAATTCCAGAAAGCCGCACTGTTCTGTCGTCGGGTATGATACAGACGCTGATCCTGACGTAACACTTTTTCGTCCGGATACGTTTCCGTCGGATAAGGATAACTCTGCATCTCGCGAAATGGCAGCGGCTCAACCGACTGCCCCAGAATCGTATGCAGGTTGGCATCCTTGTCCCAACCCACATTATGCAGCACAAAATCCCGCTTCCAGCCCGGCCTGACAGGCTCTGCAGGCACTTTGAACCGCAGCCGCATCTCATCCCCGGAGCCCATGATCACCAGGCGATTGTCAGCCGATTCCACCAGCGGTTTCACATCACCATAACGCGTAAAGCCTCCCTGCATGGGCGGCCACTGAATGCCGGTCGTGAGACTCTGATAGTCATAGCGTTCCGGCCCGTTGCCCGGATGGATGAGAGGCGTGGAAAATCCACGGTACTTCAACCGCGCCGATTCCAGTGGCAATGATTGCACCTTCAATTCCGCCGGCGTTTCGTCTACAGTAAAAAAGACTTGATCCCAGTAAAACTCCATATTCGTTTCGATCCGCACACGATAATCATCTGTCAGAAACTGCTCCGTCAGATCAACGACAATCGTTTTCGTCTTACCACCGGGAAATCCCATGAAGGGTTGAATGGTTTTCCATGCGCCCGTTTTATCAGGCACCGCCAGGGAAGGCGGTTGTGGGGAAGGCATGGAGGGATTCTCGGATAATGCCAGATTGATTCCCGTATCCGTTGGATAAATCCAGCCAGTCAGAAACAGTCTGATGCGAGGTGCCGCTTTCGTATCTTTGACTGCCGCCGTATTGAGATCCAGTTCCAGCGCATGATCTTCCGTCAGCCCCTGTCGATATTTTTCGTCGAACGTTTTGGCATACACATCATCCGCATTCCTGATTTCAGGCAGCACATCGCGGCCCTTATGATTCACAGCCGCGCGGGGCACTTGCGGATGTTGCACCGTATGAATTTTGAACGCCGCCAGATCGGGGGAACCGACCTTTTCATTCGAAAAAATCTTCACATCAGCCGGATGATCAACGGTTGAGAGCTGCACGGTATCAAAGTAGCCGGCTTCCCAGAGTTCTTCGGTGATTCGCAGTTCATACACACCGTCTTTCGGCTGGAGACGGTCTCCCTCAATTTTGAGATATTCCCAGTCACGACTGGGCGCCACCACTCCCTGTGCAAACTGCAGCCCGATGGGAGCCGCCCAGAGCAGATCTGTATAAAAGGAAAACTGCTCCCCGTCCCATGTATAAAGATAAGGACAGGAGCCCATCAATGTCTGCTTCTCATAGATTCGTTGATCAGTTTTCGAATTGATGATGTTGACGGGAATGCCATTAGTCCACAACACGCGAATCGCTTCGGCGACACTCTGATTCCCCAGACCAAAATGCGTCGACTGCCCGGCGACGATCTGCGGTTGATAGATTGTGCCACTGCGTAATTCCAGCAGACTGCCGATGCCATAATGATTCACGCGCCCACTGGCAGATTTGACTTCTCCCTTGATCTGCTCGGCCCGCAATGAAACATCAATCCAGTGATAATCATTGCCCATATTCTGCTGATACACAATCTGATCGCGTACAACAGTAATCACATCCAGGCTGCCATCCTGATTCAGATCGGCAAGGCGGTACTTCTGAATCGGCGCCGATGAACTGAGCACCTGATCTTTCACATATGCGGTCTGCTCCGTTCTCTGCTCTGCGGTTCCCAGTAACAGTTGCAGCCCGGTGGAACTCATTGCCACCACATCCATCACACCATTATTATTCAGATCACCAGACTGCAACACATTACCCTGTAAATTGACAGGCTCAATCCCACTGATTTGCTGTACGGAAGCAATCTGCACGCTGCCCGGTTCGGGTCTCTTGGTCTCAGCCAGCAATAACCCCTGATTGATCACTCCTATCAGGTCCCAGGAACCATTGCGATCAAAGTCCGCGAGAATACATTCTTCAAATTGATTTGCAGTAGGCCCGTCATTCACTTCGACCTGGGTAAACGGACGCCAGCGAAATCGACCATGACGTAAATTTTCCAGATAACCGGCCTGCTTCGACTGATGACTGCATAAGATCAGATCGAGGTCCACATCCCGGTCCCAGTCGACGCGGATCATCGAAGTTGCTGCCAGATCCGCAGGAGGCAACTGGCTTTGATCGCTGATATTTCGAAACGTGAAATCACCACGATTCGACCAGAGCGAAATCCCCTGCTCTGTCGACGCCACCAGATCCAGGTCGCCATCATGATCCAGATCCGAAAAATTGACTGCCAGCAGATCGGTAAGGGAATCCAGAGTTTCCGGCTGTGCTTTGATTACCAGAAGTCGCTGGCCTGTTTTCGAATCCATCTGATTTTCAAATACCCTGATTCCCGATTTTCCACTCAGCACCAGATCCAGGTCGGCGTCACGCGCTGGTGAAATGGGAAACTCTGTCGGCTCTTTTTTTTCAGTCGCCTCCGGTGGCGTCAGCGTTTGCACATCCGCATCCAGATCAACAACCGTGACCTCTCTAAATTCGCCTTCCAGTTCCTGCTGTGTGATCAATGCCCAGGTCTCTCCCTGCTGAGAATAGACGGAAACCTGTTTCGCGGTCAGCACAATCAAGTCTGGTTTTCCATCCAGATTAAAGTCGGCAACCTGGAAATCTTTGATTTCTGAAGTAAGAGCCGGGGAAAATACAAGGGGACGTGCAGCAGCAAATTCCACCGTACGCGGCTTCTGTGGGGTGGGCCAATCGACTGCCTGATAGAACGCCGGGGGAAAATCATGAATCACAAACTCCAGCGGGTTCTGTTCCACGCGTCGGCGATCACTTTTGACGAGGTCTTCCGCAATCAACACATTTCGCATAATGCGTGCGTTGCGGAGTACTACATTCCATTGACTGTCCTTGATTGCAGCCAGTGAATCTTCTATCAGCTGATTCAAATCCAGGCGCGTATGATCTTTGACACTGGCAGCGAGGGGAGCCGACAGCGTTTTGACTTTCTCGAACAGAGCCGCCACCTGCTCTGAATGTTGCTCTGCTGTGACCTGCAGATACTCCAGCGTCAGAAACAGATTATCAGGCTGCAACTCCCATGCTTTCGCCAGCGACTTATTCGCCTGCGATGGTTTGTCCTGTGCTGGAATCTGTTTTTGTACCTGTGACAATTCAAACCAGATCGCGGCATCGTCGGGTTTCAGTTCTGTTGCCTGGACAAGATCAGCCTGCGACTGGAGAGGTTTCCCCAATGCCAAATGGATACGGGCAGCCAGAATTGAACTGACCGCGGATTCTGGAAATATTTGCATCAGCTGTTTCAAGGCATTTACTGCCAGCGCTTCCAGTTTTTTCCCTGCCGGCTCCTGCGCTAATTTGTCAGGCGTCAGTTGCAGCAGGCGGCAGATCGTTAAATTGCGAAAGCCAATCTCTTCCGTAGGCAGCTGTTCTGTCAATTGTTCCAGCAGTTGATCCGCGTTGGCGTACTTCTCGTTCTCCAAGTAAGCGACACCTTCATTTTTCAGTTTCAGCAGTTCCTGTGCCCGATCATAGCTGATGAGCTCCAGATCACCTGGCGCGTTCTTCCCCTCCGGCGGTGCTTTGAGAGTCAGAAACAGCGCCAGCATCCCCAGAAACAGGACTGTTGCAGTAATGATAGCGAAATGCGAAGACCGGGACGGCATGAAACAAACCTTTAAGCAGAAATTCAACGTACTGGAATTCTTATCAATCAAGAATACACTTCTCGTACGCAGATGTCAGCTAAGACAGGATCGCTTAATAGGCAGAACGCCCCGGAAACAAAACCAGGATGACTGAGTGATCAGCCATCCTGGATGCTTTGTACTGGTTTTCGTTACGATGCGGGCTTATGAAAACAGTTCCCGCACGGGATCACCCAGATCGGTAATTGGCACGGGACGATCGCCGGCAAAAAGCTCTTCACTGGGATCGATACCCAGCGAAGCGTAAATCGTTGCATGCAGATCGGGGACAGAAACCGGACGGGAGACGATTTCTTCACCCAGTTCATTCGTTTCCCCGATGGTTTTTCCATTCTGCAGACCGCCGCCAGCGAGGACAACGCTGAAAGCCTTGGATTGATGTCCGCGGCCTCCGCCTCCATCGAAACCGGCAGGACGACCGAACTCCGAAGCGACAACGATCAATGTTTTATCCAGCAGCTTATTCTGTTCCAGGTCAAGTACCAGCGCTGACAGCGCGGAGTCCAGTTCCTTGATCAGCAGATGCTGGTTAAGTTGACCGTCGTTATGGGTATCCCAGCCGGTGCCGTTCACAAAGTTCAGGTTATGCGAGACTTCAATGAACCGCACGCCAGACTGAATCAGGCGACGCGACAGCAGGCAGCGTTGACCGAACTCACCGCCATACATGTTGCGGAGATCGCTTTTTTCATTGTCCAGCTGGAAGACTTTCATGAATTCAGGTCCGGACAGACGCAGCGCCTCGGCGACCGACTGATCGTAATCCTGAATCGTCTGTCCTCCCACACTTTTCTGGCGGAACTCGGCCCGCATTTTCGTCAGCAGACGTTCACGGCGATCCTGACGACTCTGATTGACTCGGGAAGAACGCGTGAAGCCACTGGGTCCGGCACTGGTGTCGGTCAGATAGATATACCCCGCCTGGCTGCCCAGAAAGCCGGGACCGCGGGTCACGTTGGGATACCCGATCAACACATACGCGGGGGCATGGTCACTGGCAGATCCCCGTTTGTGTGCTACGACAGAACCGACTGAAGGATAAGTAATCGTTCCGGTTGTCGGACGCCCGGTATGCATGCGGTTGGTTGCCGCCGCATGCTCGTCGATCACTTCATGATGTACCGATCTCACGATGTTGAACCGATCGAGAATCGGCGCGCATTTGGCAAGATGTTCACAGACTTCGGTTCCCTTAATCGCCGTCGGAATCGGATCATAATAGGAACCGGCTTTTTTCGTTTTAGGATCACCCTTGCGTTTGGGATCCCAGGTATCGATGTGGCAGGAACCGCCGCCCAGCCAGATCATGATACAATGCTCGGCTTTACCCACGGGCATCGGGAGTTTTTTCGCACCATGTTTTTTCTCAGCGTGTTTCTCAGACGCCAGCAGCTGCTGCCAGGGAGTTCCCATTGCAGACGCTGCCAGACCGGTGAGCGAAGCCTGTCTTAAAAAGTCACGTCGTGTCGAATCAAATGTGTTCATGGTTCACTCTTATGATTAATGTTGCAGGTTGGATTATCAGTCAGAATCGAGTTCGATCAGGGTACGAAAAGGAATTCCGGAGAATTCAACAACGTCCAGAGCATATCTTCATAGCGGTTCCGCCAGTCCTCGTTCAATCGTGCTGTGGGAAGATCCCCCTCTTTGACGGCTGCCTCCAGGGATACTTTAATTTCATTGGCCTCGGGGCTCAAATGATTTGACCAGGCCACCAGGTTGCGTGGCAGGGGCTCACGCGTGACGATCTCTGCTCCCTCGTTGATGCGTTCCGCATAACCAGGGCTGAGCAGTTCGACGAAAATTTTTAACTCAGTTTCGGTCGGTTCACGAGTGAGTGTCTTCAGTACCGTCTGCTTGATTAACTGGTCGACGGACTGTTTCTGTAACGCGAGGGCAGTAAAATCACTGTCGTCAGAAAGCCGGGTGAACCGCTTGCCGATGACTCCATTCGCAAGAATGGCCGGCTGCAGCGCCGTGGCCGCATATTCGCGAACTGTCACAGGACTCTGCCGTGTATCGCGCCAGCCAAACGTCTTCAAAAAAGTAATAAAGGGCTGACCGAAAGGCAGTGCCAGGCTGGGCCGGTCGCGTTCATTGGAAGGAGAAGTAAACTCCCACGCACGACGCGGTGTTCCCAGATCGAGTGAACTCTGGTAATTTCGGGCTCCATCAATATCAATACACATCCGACCGGCATCCAGAGGTTTGCCACAGATAGCAAACAGGGAATCGACAATCTGCTCGGCTTCCATGCGACGCAGAACGGGTGAAGAAAAATGATAGGTCGTATCCAGCAACCCCTGGATTTTTGTCATATCGGTCGCTGCTTCCCGCTGATACAGATCCGATTCAAAAATCAGTTGTGCCAGATACTTGATATCGTAGCCATGAATCACAAACTGCTGGGACAGGTACTTCAGCAGCTCGGGATGCGAAGGTTCCTGGCCATCCCAGTCATCTACCGGTTCCACCAGCCCATGCCCGAGATAGCGCTTCCAGACCCGATTCACAATCACATTCGCAAAGCGTTCGTTTTGAGGCGCAGTAATTGTCGCCGCCAGCTGTTGACGCGTATCCTGGGAAGACCGCAGGTAGCTCTCCGGATAAGCGCCGGGTTTGACGAGTTCATCAAACGTCCATTTAGGAGTCACATTCTCGCCGGGTAGCAGCGTGACTGAAATCAGCATCGAATTCGATTTGAAATCAAAACCGGGAACCGTACTGGTTTTGGGAACCCCCTGGGGGCTGCGTTTGAGCATCGCCGCCAGGCTGAACAGGTCGCGCTGTTTAAAATCGTGGAACGGTGCATCATGGCAGCGGGCACATTGCATATTCAGCCCCAGGAATGTCTGGCCGATAATATGTGCTTTGGCCGCCATCGGCGCATCGTTCTGTGATGCCATTTCGAAGCCGGCCGGACCGCCGAAATATTTACTGCCTTCCATCATCACCAGTTCAGTCAGGAACCGGTCGAAAGGCTTGTTATCATAGAATGATTCATGAATCCACCAGCGGAAGGGGCCGGTATTGTTCAATGTGGGATTCACAATGTTCGGGTTTTCGGCCAGCACATCCTGCCAGTAACCCACCCAGTTGTCTGCCCAGGCAGGATTATTGATCAGACGCTGAATGGCATTCGCACGTCGTGTTTGGGGATCGTCGGCCAGGTATTCGCTGATCTGCTCCGGGGAAGGTACGGTTCCCGTCGTATCCAGGGAGAGCCTGCGCAGGAAAGCCAGATCGTTGAGCAGAGGTGACTGTGCGACCTTCTCTTCAGCCAGTCGCTGATTGATGAAGTGATCGATGGCATTATTCGCTCGCAGTCCCTTCACAGCAGCAGGCACTTTGACTTGAGGCTGTTTGAGTACTTCTGTTTTCGCGACCTGATGCCGCGATTCCCAGTACTGATCTTCTTTCTCTGATGCGGCACGACGGCGTTCTGCATTGACTGCGATCAGGCTGTAACGATATTCGCGTTCGAA
>PAJV01000023.1 GCA_002706765.1 Gimesia sp. | reverse complement strand
TCAGATGGATATCATTCCACCGCGGTGAGTTCTTCCAGCGTTCCAGATACTCCGGCAACCAGAGGCTGAGATCGGTCCGTTGATAATCGGGAATCGGCTGATCCCCCGCCGGACGTGCCAGGAAGAGTAAAGCTTCCACTGTCTGGCTTAACGAAGTAGTCGCCTGGCTGACAGGCGTCAGTGTCTCCTGGTATTCTTCTGCGCTCCTTGGCCGTCTGAGTGCCACATCAACCTGTCCCTGCATCACCGTTAAGGGAGTTCTCAACTGATGAGCTGTGTTTCCCGCAAACCGCCGCTGATGTTCGTATTCCTGAAACAGCTGATTGAGCAGTTCGTTGAACGTCACACCCAGCTCTTCCAGTTCATCCCGGGTAGGCTGCACGTCCAGCCGCGCGCGAGTGTCGTGGACGTCAATTATGCGGACTTCATCTGCCATCTGCCGGATCGGTTTCAGTGCCCGCTCGCAGAACCGGCGTCCCAGCAGCGCCGCAATTAACCAGCAGATTAAGGGGAGCACAATCAAAGCCACCGCCAGCCAGAACAGGGCTCGACGCAACGGTTCCAGGTTCCGCGCTACCACAATGGTTAACGCGGCGTGTTCCAAATCCGAACGTTCAGATGCTGGCTTAGGCTCGGGCGCGGCCAGATGATGTCGAACTAACCGCCAGCCCGGTTTTGTGATTTCAATCGCATTCACCAGAGAGCTCACACTCTCTGCTACAGTTTTTCCCGAAGCAGTGTGGTAGTTTTCCGAGTGCGCGACGACCTGACCTTCTTCAGAATATACCAGCCAGAAAATGTCATCCAGCTCCCCATAGGCATCCTGAATCACAAAATGATCCGTGGATTCGAATTTGACGTCGTCGATCTCTACTTCCGCAGCGGCCACCAGTATATGCAGCAGCGAATTGAGCTGTTCATCGGAGTGATGTTCCAGGTATGACCGTGCCACCCCGTATAGCAACAGAGAATTCCCGATCAGGATCACCGCGAGCGCAGACAGGAAAAATGCTGAAACACGCGTCGTCAGTTTCATAGGGCTCCCTCATCATCCGAGGTCGCTTCCAGCACATAACCGCGTCCTCTTAATGTCTGAATCACGCGGGGTCCACTCGCTTCCAGTTTATGACGCAGTTCTTTGACATGCACTTCCAGCGTATTGGAAAGCCCATCGTAAGCATCATCCCAGACGGTATCATAGATCCGCGTCCGCGAGAGTACCTTGCCCGGGTTCCTCAGAAAGAACAGTAGCAGGGAAAACTCCTTTGCCGTCAGATCCAGCGGCGTGCCGCCGCGCGTGACCCGTTGCGTTTCCAGATCCGCGCGGATGTCAGCATATTCCAGTATCACGGCGCTCGCCTGACCCGGTCGTCGCAACATCGCCCGCACGCGCGCCAGCAGTTCATCAAAGGCGAATGGCTTCGTCAGGTAATCGTCGGCCCCCGCATCCAGTCCGGTCACCCGTTCGGAAACCGCATCGCGCGCNGTCAGAAANAAAACCGGAGTCGTGCGGTTCTTCTGTCGAAANCGACGNAGTAACTGNATGCCGTCTTCNACCGGCAGCCACCAGTCCAGAATCACCAGNTCCCANGTNTCCGAATTCAACAGNAGCCANCCGATNCGACCATCTTCCGCNTGTTCGACTCCATATCCCTCTTCGGATAACCCNCGCANCAGAAAATCGGCAATGNGGGNTTCATCTTCCACAATCAAAATCCGGCTGCTCATCNCANATGCTTTCTCNACTTAAAANTGTAGTAATCCGTTTCGTNTTTTCATCTTACACCNACATTATACGCAGCCAAAGTNTATCGCCATGNAAGATGAAGCGGATTTTATCTTTGNTTCATCCTGGTTTCAGACACGCGCGATAGTATCTGACTGTNAGAACAGAAANCCTGTTCCAAAATATTTACTGACTAAGACTAAGGAGTCAATCATGCGTGCTGTATTATTATTAGGAAGTCTCGTGAGCGTAGTAGCAGGAACCGTAGTCGGAGCTGATGTCCTGCAGAGCCAGGCCAGTCCGCTTTCACAGGTTTTATCAAAGCTGGAACAACAGGGGCTGGCGCCTATTGTGGAAGTTGANTTTGACGATGGTGTCTGGGAAATCGAAACCTTTCGCAAAAACAAACCGCTCGAAGTCCACGTCAACCCGCAGACGCTGGCGATTCTTAGCGAGCATCCGGACACCCATCATCGGAAACCGAGTATCAACGCCCTCACCGCTTCCCAGATCGCCAGGCAGATTGAGCAGACGGGTTATCAACCTATCCTGGAAATGGATTATGAGCATGGTCAGTGGAAAGTAGAGGCGCTGCATGCCGGTTCTGAGCGGGCGCTGACTGTTGAAGCGGCGACGGGGAAAATTCTGTCAGATCGGGCGGACGACTGAAGCCGACAGAATTAACGGCTGGCGATTCTCGCAATCGTGTTTTTTGCACTGTCTGATCTTTGGTTCATATTCAGCATGGCCTTATGTCCGCTTTTATAGTGCCTTTAATTCGAATCACTCCGGCCAGCAAATTTCATAGTTTACAGATAGATGGAAAACAAGATGATCCCTTACCTTAAACACTTCAGAAAAATCAGACCCGAGTATCACACCTGCCTGACAATACAGGACGCCGTTCCGCATTTGGTCCAGCGAATTGAACAGAATACAAATAATAAAAAACGCTTAGCCGATCAGCAGCAAACTGAGTCTTGTGACCGGATCGCAGCTTCCTCTTCACCGTGACGCGTTCCAGACGCCGCTCTCCAGATTAATCACTCATTGAATCGATAATATGACTCACCAGTCAGAGAAAAGAAATTTATGATGATCACTCTTACCAGTTTTTTCAATGATCTGTTCTCGATCACAACGCGGTCCGATTTGAGAGACAATCAAACCCGATTTGCAAAACAGCATAGCGGCTCATACACCAATATGCAGGACCTTAATGATACGATCAAACAATGGTCGGCCCGGGGCGCATCTTATGTAGAAATTCATCGCTATGCCTCTGCAGCAGAGCTGGGAGTCGTGTTGTCTCGTTTCGATAAGGCAAACGGGCAGGGGATTTCGGATGTGGTTCTGCTGCTCGATGAATCCCTGCCACTCCGGTTCGAACAGTTACTCCGCCGCAAGAACCTGGGCCGTCGCCTGACGCTGATTCCCCGTCAGGATTCCGCAAGCAACGTCTGTAATTCACTGGGAATGACCGGCTCTCTCTTTCGCATGGACTGGGAAGCAGTCGAGGTCAGTTTTTATCTGAAAGACATACTGACCAGTAGCGTGATTCGTCTTAACAGAAGTGAGAAGCTCGCCGTCCTGCTACCGGAAACCGAAGACTTTACCGAACTCAAACGCAACGATGATCGGCTGATGTAATCAGACACGTTTCACATTGACTCTGCGAGGGAGGTAATTACCTAAGTGATGATTACTGCAAGACAACCACAAGTTTGATCCGATGGCCTTTACGATTGACTGTCAGGTTTATGCTTGTTGTTGCAGATCGAAATTGTTGTCGAATACTGAATAGGCTTTGATTGGTAACGTCTTCCTTATCGATTCTCACGATTTCGTCTGCCTGTTGAATACCTGCTTTCTCTGCAGGGCTAGTTTCGTCAATAATGGCAACTACCGTCCGACCATCAATACGAAGTAGGTGTAAGCCACTCAAGTCAGAGTGATCTGGTTCATTGAAACGTTTACCTTCATGCAAGTAAATTACTTTGTCAGGAAAATCGAATGTAACAAAGTGTCGCGACCAAAATCCGAGACCAAGCGAATTCGAATCACTTTTCTTTACGATTAAATTTCGCAAGACAGAACCTTTCACCACCAATACAGGAAGTCTCCCTGATTCAACCGAGCTAATTCCTGTAATTGTCTGCAGTTTAGTGGAGGTAAGTACTTCTAATTCATTTTTCTTTTTGAGATCATCGAAAATATTAGAAGCCAGTGTGCCTGTGGCATTACTACCTGTATCAATCAAAAAAGGGCTTACGTGATCACTCGTGGGTCCGGCAATAACAAAGGGAGGGCTTTTGCGTATGAAACCAATACGGACAGGTTTTCCTAAGGATTCTGTGGAATGCTCCACGTCATCCATAATCCGAACTTTTCCCCTATCAAAGTCGATTTGAACTACGTAGTTTTGAAGAAAGTCCATGCCCAGGATGCCATATACGTTTTTTCCGGAAGTTCGCCGCATGTCAATCAGATCTGAGCAAATGACATATCCCGTCTCACCAAATTTAAGTTTTCCCACAAAAGCTAATGGAGCTTGGTAGATATTTGCGGTCGAATGTCCATTAGGTGCCTTTAGTTTCACTTGTCCAATCTGCTTCCCTAATTCGTCGCGTAGCGCGACGTCAAGCACGGTGATCTCAGTCCCGGTATCAAGAACGAACTGGTATGTCTTTCCGTTGAGAGTGAAGGGGAGCAGGAGATACTCGCCTCCGCGGTCAACGTCAAATTCCTGAATCATTTCGTTCGGAGGGACCCTCTCTTTTTCATTGCCTCTGACAACGAAAATACAACAGGTTGTGTAAAAGACAATCAGAGAAAATGTAATGAAAAGTAACTTGCGAGACATAATGATTCTGCATCTTCACAAAATAGGGGATTTATGTGTTGTGCGTCACCCGAGAAAAATCTCGAACATTAATTTACGAATAAATATTTTCTGCTGCACAGTTTTAAATTTGAGGTTCGAAAGAGATTTTTAAAAATCGATTTGAGCTCGAACTCCGAAGATATCTGCGTTGCTGTTTCGTACGATTGGGCCATATACGACCGGGCTGCTATTTAAAAATGCATGAATATAATTAAATTCAAATCGAGTATATTGATTCCAATACCAGTTAAGACCCAGGGTCAAATCTGTAAGACTCCCTCCCTGGATACTTTTACTATTTAAGTTGAGATAAGACCAACGTCCGGCAATTTCCCAGGCACCTGAACCACCATCTCTATTAAAGGGATCGTTGGGAATTACGCGACCAAAAACACCCGAGGTTCGTTTGTAAGGTCTGCTTTCTCCAGTCAGAAAGTATCCAAAATAGGCATAAGCACCATGCAAGGTGTTGATTTCACCATTTTCCTGTCTGAGAACCGAGCACAAAATCTCTGATTGTGCATAGAATGGACCGGTGACAAATGCTAATTCACCGGAAAAGAGATTATAGTTTTGAGTGGGAATCAGACCGGTGTCTACAAAGGGAGGGACTCTGTCAAGTACTCCCACCGGTGTTGTCGCTCCCGGAGTTTCTGAGACTACAATTTCAGGCTGATTTCGATAGCGTATCAGGTCATTAGCAGGGTAAGCAAAACTATAGCCTCCGCCAATGTGTAGCAACCGTTCGGCAGCAGGATCATCGATTAATATTTTTGTTGCACGCGTGGCCAGACCAAACCCGCCGCTGTCTCCAATATTTCCTCCATAAACATCTGTGGGATATCGGAACCCGGACAAAGCCCAGGTCATTTGTTCGTCATCAGAATGTCCAAAGGCCATCGCACCAATTTGACGAAAAGGGAGAAATGCAAATGGTAACGATCGCTCCATAAACGTAATCTCTTTTGAGCTTGTGAGTCCATCCATGCCAATCGGCTGACGGTATCGGCCTATTTTCAGACTGGTATTTTCAGAGATATCTTCGATGTCAAACCAGATATCTGTAAAACTGGGACGTCCCGATCCAGCAAAGTCCATCTCAAGCATTACCTTGACATTCTCCCAGACTTTTCCTGCTGCCGCTAATCGTGCGCGACGGAAATCAGCACCATTTTGTATGTCTCCAACGGCTTGAATGTTTCCGGTATCTTGAGCAAAGAAGATCGCATCTGTTTGAAAGAATCCTTTCAACTTAATGTCAGGATATTTGGAGCGTGTTGTGTCCGTTTCAAGTTTGAAAATTGGCGGAATTAAATTATCTTCAGCCTGTGTTTGAAGAACGCTACCTGAACTTTCAATCAGTTCAGTTTGATGCGCGCGTAGCTCTTCAAGTTGTTGTTGAAGATCCTGAATCTTCAAGTCAAAATTTGTAAGATCTGATCCGCTGATCTCGTTCTGCCGGAAAGGTTTCTGTGCATCTGCCTGAAAATGGAATACAAACAGAAACTGGCTTAAAACCAATACAGAAGTTAAGAACCGTAATCGCGACTGTTTTCTGAGATTCAATGAAACGATGAATTTATGTTGGAAGAAAGGCCACATATCCAAACTTTTCCAGTAACTTCGAGTTCAGTAATTTCTGGTAACTAAGACAGTGACCCAGAAATAATGAGCGTTTTGCTGTGAAACAGTAAATGACACTGTATCAGCAACAGTATGGATTTCATCGATTGTGGCGATTTCGAAGACTAGGGCAATTTATCGGGCTGTATGGACTGACATCTTTAAGAATATGACAATTCCTGAAGATGAAGGAAATTTTATTTAAGATGGGAATGAAGTTTGCCAGGAATATTGAGGTGATTAGTCACCAGTAGCATCAACGTAGGTAAGAACACAATGCATCCTTCCACTTTGTATAAAATACAGCCCTTGATTCGGGGGGGGGGCAACCTTGTATCCATCGTTTGACAAGATACTTACTTCATGCAAAAACTAGTCACTTTGGAGTACTGACATTATGATTCATGCCGTTTCAACCCTAGACTTACTACGCATATCCAATACCAATATTGAGCCGCCCTGTGGCGATGTCGCAGGTGCCTTTTCTTGGAGATAGAGTGGCGGTATCATTGGTGCTACAATCCTTTAGCACCAATCAAGACTATCAGGAATTGATATCATGACGATTTCACGCCGCCAGTTTTGTTCCGCACTCGGGGCTGCGGGGCTTTCGACAACTGCATTCCCGGCTTTTGGCAACGACAAAAAACAGCAGCCTCTTCGAGTGATTGCCTACAACGTTTACGCCTGTAAGGGCTGGCCCAAAGACCGCACCTTGGCCAGGAAAGCGGTGAAAGAGGGGCAGATGGCGAAGCGGTTGGCAATGGAACTGGCGTCGTACCAGCCTGACATCATCAACTTTTCGGAATCACCCAGTGAAACGGTCGCCAAAGAGGTCGCCAGGCGGCTTGGGATGAACCATGTTCGCTTTCCCAGCGGCCGAAACTGGCCGGGCACACTGTTGAGCCGCTTTGAGATCATCGGCTCGAAGAAATATCCGCTCGGACGGGAGCGTCCCAAAGAACTCTTTACTCGTCACTGGGGACGAGGCACGGTCAAGCTACCCAACGGTGAGTCTTTGATCGTTCACTCTGCTCATCTCTACCCCGGAGCCGATCCAAAAATCCGGCTGCAAGAAATCAAGGCGATGCTGGCATCGATGAAGCACGACCTCGATTCTGGGCGGTCGATGTTGTTGATTGGCGATCTGAACCACCGCCCGGATTCCGAAGAATACAAACTCTGGATTGATGCGGGGTGGATCGACACCTTCGCTAAGGTTGGCAAAGGCGAAGGGCTGACGATCAAAGCGGACGATCCGAAGTCCCGCATCGATTACATCATGGCGACAGGACCAATTGCCAATCAGATTATGGAATCGAGACCGTTGTTTGAGGGTGCCTTTCGTCTGAACATTGCTGACGAGGACGCTTTTGCCCTCAGCGACCATCTGCCTCAGTTGGCCGTCTTCGGAGGAGAGAACTGAGTTCTGTCGATAGATGAGCAGGTATTTCTGGCTAGGGATCATAAATGGGAATTGCCATATCGCTCAAAGCGGGATCACCTTAAACTCATCATTTTCTCTCTGTTGTAGTCGCTCACTGGCATTGAAAGCCGCAGATGGGGAAGCTTGTTTTGCACTGCCAAGAGCCCTGCGATAACGCGATCGCCTGGTAGTATTACGTTTCTGCTGAGACAATTCATCAAATGGACCAGCCCACTGGGGCACCAGCCTGGTCAAGGTGTGGATGTCGATTTTGGCGAGACCCAAGTCGACTTTCCAGAGAGGCGTCGCAAAGTCCGTGTTCTGTTTCTGGTGATTATCGAATGCCTGCTTGCGGGCTCCGGGTTATGATCACTGCGGGACACGATCGCCTGATATGCTTGGATTAGGTATTGAGGTACGCCGGAGAAGTTACTGGCGTCCTGCAGATCCAGGGCTTTCTGCGCCATCCGGTTGAGTTCTGCGGCAGGCACAATCTTGACTGTAATATCCTTGCGGTCTTCAAATTTGTTTGACACTTAAAAAGTACTTTCTAAGTTAGCTGTGCAGGCTACCGCTGAAGCTCAAAAATGCATATCTTTTGTGTCATTCAACGTCTGCGTGAGTCTGTCTGTATCCGCCGTAATTTTTCTCCAGAGTAAGGGATGAATTTGCGGAACAAATCCGGGAATTCATTACCGGTGATATGCGATTTGTTCTCCCAGTTGTTTATACCAGATAACACATCCGTATAGGGTGTCCCTGTCATAATTATACCACCACGAAAAGTGATGTAACTTGAAATTTTCGAAGAAGGTCTCACATAATTAAACGACGTAGAACTGTTAACAACAATCCTGATCAGTATATCAAGTTCTGGGGGCGATTAAGCGGGGCAAGATCAACCTTGTTTCTATTTATTTTCTTGCGCACCCGAGCGCCAGATTGGTTGTTGTAATTGGGCATCGTTCACTCTCCGATTAAAAACAGACAAGACATCGCTCCGGGTAACGATTCCAACCAGTTGACTATGATGCGAGCGATGGATGACTGGAAGGCGACCGACACCATGATTTACCATGTGGTCTACTGCTTGTCGTACCGTACAGTCATCATAAACAAATAAAGGAGTTCGGCGAATGATGTCAGCAATATTTTGATCCGCCGATAAATCTGGCATCAGTAAATCGCGTTGAGTCACAACACCTATCGTAATCCCTTGATTATTAACAACTGGAAATCCCTGGTGGGACGTCCCTTTGTCTCCTGATGCGAGCCATTCCTGAATACTGACTATTTTTTGCTGCGATGGTAATGTGACAACATCTCTGGTCATGATGTTTGAGACATGAACTTGATCCAATACATCTGCTTCATAGTCTTCGGGAGTGCGAATTCCTCTTCTGGCGATCTTTTCAGTCATGATAGAGTTACGCATCAGGTAACTGGAAACAAGATGTGCCGCGGCGCATCCTCCTAACAGTGGCAGTAAACCAAGCGGCTGTAGAGTTGTCTCGAATGCAAACACAACCGAGGTCAACATGGCACGGGAGGCTCCGGCAAAGATGGCAGCCATACCGACTAGAGCTGCAATTCTCACGTCGACCCCCAGCCCCGGAATGACCGTGTTTACGCAAGTCCCCAAGATCGAACCAATCCCACCGCCAATAGTGAATAGCGGAGCCAGCGTGCCTCCCGAAGTGCCGCTTCCCAGTGAGATGGACCAGGAAATGAACTTCATTATGCACAGGAAAAGGATGCTTGAAACAGCAAGATTATTGAGAAGCATATCACTGATGTTGTAATATCCGACCCCCAATGTGTCTGGCGCAAAATATCCTACAATTCCAACTGCTAACGCACCGATAGCCGGCCACCACATCCAGTGAATTGGAAGACGTTCAAAATTGTCCTCAATGGCGTACACGGCGCGCGTTACTGCGACCGCAAACAGACCCAAGCATCCTCCAATCAATATGTAAATAACTAAAGACGTCCCATTCGGTACCTGGAGATTTGTCATCATAAAGACTGGGTCGGCCCCTTCGAACATGATTCGTACTCCGGTCGCCGTCGAGGATGCTAATGCAACTGGAATAATGGAGCGGGGGCGAAATTCGAAGAGTAACAATTCTACAGCCAGCAAAACAGCTGAGACTGGGCTGCCGAAAGTCGCAGCCATCCCGGCTGCAGCACCGGCTGCCAACAAGGTTTTTCGTTCTGCAGTTGTGGTTTCTAGAAACTGGCCGATGACCGAGCCGAATGCTGCACCCGTAGCAATAATAGGGCCCTCTGCACCAAACGGCCCACCGGTTCCGATAGAGATCGCAGCAGAAAGTGGCTTGAGAAACATCAATCGCATCGGAATGCGGCTCTCGTTCGTAAGAACCTGTTCCATCGCTTCTGGAATTCCGTGTCCCCGAATTCCTTTGGAGCCGTAGCGAGCCATGATTCCAACAACTATTGCTCCAATAACAGGGATTCCAACAACAAAAAGCCCTAAATCCTCAACAGCAGGAGCTGGAGATATAAGCGAGGTGTTCAGCTTGCCGTAAAAGCAGAGATTGGTGATCAGTCCGATTAATGACATCAGGCCTTGGGCGACAAACGCTGCGACAGCGCCCAGCACTATGGCTAGATAACAAATTCGCAGGGTGCGCGCATTGACAAAGGCTGTCTCAGGAGGAATTTGTGTCGTCTCGACTACAAAGTCGAGCGATGGGGAAACAGTCAGGCCTTCTGTAGTCGGTGATTGCGTCGATTCATGTTCAGTCATTTATCTGTACGATTTTTTGATTTCTAAATTTTAAAAGTCAACTACGAGTCTTGGTCGTTTTCTCTAAGATATTCATGATTTAGGGTTGCCTTCTACTGACTGCAAAACCTTACGCAGCAATGAAGCCAAGATGTCCTGTTCACGACGGGATAGGCTGCCTAGTGCGTTTCGTGCTTCATCAAATCGCACCGGCGCAGCAGCATCAACAATTTTGCGGCCCTTAGCTGTGAGTCGGACTTGAAGCGAACGTCGATCTCTAGTATCAGGGATGCGCTGAATCAACCCATTGGTCTCTAGTCGATCGAGGCGGTTCGTCATTGCTCCGGAAGAAAGCATGACAGACTTCATCAATTCCGTAGGGGTCATCGAAAAAGGTTTTCCATTCCGTCGTAATGCCCCAAGCACATCAAATGCCCAGATCGCGATACCGAATTCATCCAAAGCTTCATCGGCACGACGCTCTAAATACCCAGCGAGCCTCAAGGTGCGGCCAACAATACCCATACAACTCGCATCCACACCTGGCAGCTCTGACTCCCATTGGGCAATAATTCTGTCAATGATGTCTTGGTTCATGTTATTAATTATCGTATGGAATATAGTTTGATGTCAAGAATGTTTGCGTGAAGATAGTGCATCCGAGGGGATTATGCAACAAACATTCTGTAGATTTCTGATGTCTTCAATTTCTGTAATTAAGATTAAAATATCGGTTCATTCAAGACGGATTCCCGGCTGTTGCTGAATTCCACCACGACAGCTACTACCGGCCTCAGTAGAGACTCCTCATTCGAAAACAGACAGTCTTTCAGAGATGTATTCTTCTGCTCAACTCGCAAGCTTCGATACGTATTTCCCATACGTTCCGACGACCCTGCTTAGCGTCAGCTTTGAAAGACCTGAAGTTCCCCAGAAATGATGGGCGCTGGGTTTAGGTTATACTGCCTGCTCAAACATTTCGGGGCTCAGGCATCCTCGAGAAAGGAATCAATCCAGTCGACACGATGATAATATTTGCACTGATACTATTGATTTTTTGAGGCCTCAACTTTACGAGAATGACACACATGACGATACTGACGACTTACTCAGTGGGGTTCGTTTACTCACGATTGTGATGACAAACATCGAGATATGCGCCGGATAGTGGTCACCGATGAATTTGTACTGATTCGCAATGGGTGTGAATTGAAAACGGAATTTGACTGAAGAGCAATGAAACTAAAAAAGGAACAACTGATGTTAAGAAATGTCATACAGGGTCAACCCATTCTTGCTTGTTTCGTCGTGTTAATTATTCTGACTGGAGTGAAAACTGCGTGGGCACAACAGAACAAAAAAATGGTCGCATCCGAAAATGAGCAGCCACTCGTGCGAACCAATCGGGCACAATTGACGCTGGCGGGAGCTGAGCGGGCAATTGTTGCGAGTCGCAAACAGGCGGACACGATGAGTGTTCAGGTCAATATTGCCGTCGTCGATGACGGCGGACACCTGTTGGCATTCGCGCGCATGGATGGTGCCAGACCGGGGAGCGTTTACACGTCGATTACAAAAGCGACATCGGCGGCAACCAAACGAGGACCAACCGGTCCATTGCCAAATGTTGATACAATCAATACGCATCTGAGTCTAGCGGTCGAAAACGCCGCAGCAGTCAGCGGCGGAAAGTTTACAACGCTAAAAGGAGGAGTTCCGATCATTTACGACGGACAAGTCATCGGCGCGATCGGCGTGGGAGGTGCCACTGGCGAACAAGACGCAGAAGTGGCAGCAGCCGGTATGGCAGAACTGACAAAAGTTTTTGAGGGTATCATTAACTCTCAATCATCGATGGAAATCAGATCCCCCTTCGGTAAATGGCTCATCGAAGACATTGAAGGTCGCGGTGTGATCAACAATGCTCAAACAACAATCCAGATTGCTGAAGACGGTTCTGTAACCGGCAACACTGGAGTGAACCAGTTTATAGCCAAGGCGAAGTTTGGTAGTGAGAACATGGAAATTGAGGAAGGACCAGTAGCAACTCGCGCAGCCGGTCCACCAGCGTTGATGGACCAAGAATCTAATTTCCTGACTGCATTGCAGAAAACGAAAAGGTACCGTATCGACGAAAAAGGCTTGCTGCACTTGGTCGATCATAAAGGGAAGACAGTTTTGCGAGCCTCCGCAGTAGAGTAAAGTATAGCGATTAATGAGAATCGAACAGTTCGACAAACTGTTGAGCTTGTTTAACACCGATCTCTCTACCGGGTGTCTGCGGATTACTTCCGGCCCCACATCACGCATACGTGCCTGGATTGCGCGATACGCCTGGGTGTGAAACTAAACCATCCCTGAGTAATTGCAAGTGACCTGAATTTCCATGGATTTTTGTGCCAGTCGTTGCAGCTCTTCATCGGGTACGATTGTGATTTCAATACCTTTGCGGTTTTCTGTTTTGTTTGACATTTAAAAAGTACTTTCTAAGTTTGGCTTTCGCACTTTTACGCAGCGAGTTCGATTAGGCGTGTTACATAGTCAATATGTTTTCTTACACCCGACGGGATGCCGGGTGTTGATAAATTGCTTTTCATCATGGTTTTCAGGGTTTCTGAGTGTAAACAGGCCGACATGTCTGCAAACGACGGATGGCGTTTCCCTGTCCAGTTCCGGAGTGATTTCGCCGGTTTCATATACGGTATCTTTGCGAGTCGTCCTCAGACAATCAAACCCGGTTCAACCA
The DNA here is from genome assembly GCA_002706765.1 of Gimesia sp. Classification (GTDB taxonomy): domain Bacteria; phylum Planctomycetota; class Planctomycetia; order Planctomycetales; family Planctomycetaceae; genus Gimesia. The sequence goes on along the minus strand of PAJV01000023.1, from coordinate 46,249 downwards.
ATCCTGTTTGAGCATGTCGCATGGGATGCCGGTACGGTCAGTAGTTGAGCGGGGCGAATTTGACTATGTCCCCGGCGCGAGACCTCGTCAGAATATGTTCTTACAAAATGCACAGTTGAAAATCAATTTGTTTTAAGAAAAAACCCGCTCAGTAAATTAGCGCTCCTTACTGAGCGGGTCCCGTTGCCCCGAGAATATGCGAAAGAAACGGAGCAACTAACCGTTATGGGTGAAATTGCAAAGCAGATTGGCAGCCTGGTAAACGTTCTGTGCTAAACTGGACCTGGATCGACTGTTGCCAGCTTTGAATTAAGAACACTTCTAACCGGGCACTACCGTCAAGGGACAGCAGTGGGTGTTGTGGTCCTGCTTTACATTGGACAATTACATATTCGACTCATCAAATTTAAACCGGTCGGAACTGTCTTAGTCTTATGTTGCTGACTTGTACTGTTTTTTGAGGTCGTGTCTCCTGCGGCTTTGCATAGCCAAATCCTCCGATTGCTGCTTGATCAACAAACAAAGACAGAAGATTGCGGCACTGAAGATCAATTGAATTGCTAAAACCGGACCGTTGAAGAAAAGCACCGCGTGGAGCACACAAAATGCGCCCCCCATTTTCACTGACCTCATAAGAGATCGACCATGGCGTGAAGAGCGATTCCTCAGAAGTAGCCACAAAAAACAAAGCACGAGTGAATCAAACACTGCCAGCGAGATGAGAATCCAAACGTATGAAATCATTATTGCTTGTCTAAATAATTTAGCGACGACATCAGGTCATGCTGGAGGATTAAGGTGAACGATCAATCGAGCCCGTTTATCAGGAATTTCAGTCTTTAGTTTACCACTCATCAGCGGTATGGGGAAGAAAAGATCAGGTCGGCAAATCCTTTCTTGGGTGAGTTCCGTGTTCCTACGGCTTGTAGAGTGGCTGTCATGTCTGGTAAAAGTGGAAAATCGTCTTTACAGGATACTGCGAAACGGATCTCCATATTTAACGGAAGAAGTTACACTGATTATTATGATCATGAAGTATGGAATCTACAGGCAGCGATATAGGGCGGGTGAAGCGCGGGTGTCTAATTCATGTGTGCATTCACTCATCGGAGTTGTCAGGCCTATTAATCAGATCGATGGCCTTAGCGGCGGCTTGTCGGACATTTTTATCATCATCGTCGAGTCTCTTGCCGAGTTGAGACAAGGCTTCCACCGCGTCTGGGCCAATTCGTCCCAGCGCTTCTGCTGAATTTTCCCGAAGCGGTGAGTGGCTTTCGGATAACGCTCGAATGAGATATGGGACAGCTTCTTTAGACTTCGCCCCGAAAGTGCCCAAAGTGTGGGCCGCATATGTCTTGCAGAGGATATTCTGAGTTCGCAACACTTCAGTCAATGCAGGAATTGATTCCTCTGCATCTGGCCCAATATCTTCCAAGGTGCTGATAGTATCTAACACAATAGGACCTTTTTCCGAGTTCAGGAGCACGATTAGCGGTTTGACGGATGGTTTGCCGATCTTCTTGAGAGCGGATCTGACTGAAATGTTCACCGACGTAAATCCGTAGCCCCAGAATCCCTGACTATCTCGTTTCATCACGGCGATCAGATCTGGAACCACATCCGCCGCATTGCGGCCAATTTTTCCGATGGCATCACAAGCCGAACCGACCACCTGCGGGTTTCGGCTACTAAGGGCACTGCGAAGTGAAGGAACGGCCGGTTCTCCGATTTTGGCTAAGGCTTCAGCCGCAGCGGATCGTGTCGTGGATTCATTTGATGCGAAGCATTCGAGCAGTGGGGCGATTGCCGGCATGCCAATCTCGGAAAACTGTGCAATAGCAATATTTCGTTCAGTACTATTTTCGGACGAAAGCGCTTTCACCCAAGCTGTGATCGATCTTCCACTGAAAATCTCTTGGGCTGAGAGACTCGAAGGTGCGGAGCCGTCGTCGACGGTTTTCAGTGTGAATACAAGCCAGCCGTTCGGACGGAGGCACAAACTCTTCCGGACTATGAACCGCCCGATTGTTTTCTCACTACCAATCGGAAAAGAGCTTTCGACGAAACTAGCAAGACCAGTCGCCTCTTCTCGACTAAAGACAGACTGTGCTGCGATGACGACCCAAGCTTTCAAACCAGCCAGTGTGGGAGGGATCGCCAAATTCATCCCACCTCGTGTTGGGACGGCAAGCAACTGCATTTTTCCCTCAATCCGGAGGTGATTTGGCTTTCCCGAAGGAGCTAGTTCATCTGGGACTGTTGCAAGGAATTCTCGCCAGAACTGATGCCCCTCGATATGGGCTCCGGGTGTTCGCCCAAAACACCCGGAGCTCAGTATTCCCTCTTCGGCAGATCTTGAAAGCTCTTCACGTTCAAAGAGCCCTTTTGCCAAACCGAGTAGCATCGCCGCTCGAACAAATGTGTCACTCTCATTTCCTATAAGTTCCAACGCTGTTCGTTCAAGTTTATTGTCGGCATAAGCCTTACCTGCTTTTTGCAGGCACCCATTCCGCTCACCGCCGTCCATTTCTTCTACTTTGGCATAATCCAAAGCTTGGCTGAGTTGGTCTCGAGCGGTGTCTGACTCCCCTAAAAGTACATGAGTCCTGGCTGAACTTACGCGAATGGAGACTTTCTGAAGTGGCGACAAATCGGAATTCAAGGCTTCGAACACATCAAGCGTCGCATTAGCTGCTCGGGCTACTCGTCCCACTTGTATCGTGCGTTGAATTAGGTCGGTCGAAAGCTCGGAGATGTGGTTAATGGCTGCCAGGTCCCACTTCGTCGCAGCAACCGCATCATCGCAACGGAGTTGTTGATGGAGAACGGTGTTGTGGCGGAACCCGTCTCGCATTTTGTCGGTCAACCGTACCAGCTTCAGGGCACTTTCCTCGAACACTGACCCACAATCAAGCTGGCAGGCCAGAATAAAAAAGAGTGCTCTTGTCTTCAAAAATTCGTCCTGAATCTTCGACGCTATAACGAGCGCATCCCGGAAGTTCAAGGTACGAGCATGAAGCCGGGACTGTTCAAAGCGGGCGGTGTCTGCGAAAGTGCTTGGCAGTCTGATCTTATCAATGGTGGACTGTGCTTCTTGGAGAAATCCTGCTTCAGACTGTACGACTGCTACAGTTGCCAGTGCCTCGTTCATGGCAGACACGTTGGCCAGTTGCTGAATCTGCTTAACTGTGCCAAGACTTCTGTCTATCTGGCCTGTACTGATCTGAGCACGTGCCAATTGTGCTAGGCACATCGCTCGTGAATTAACATCGTTGAATTCTCGACAAATACGTTCGAACTGGCTCAGGAAGTCAGTCGACTCTTCTGCCTTTCCCTCTTCTGCTAGTGCGATGCAAACTTCGGCGTAACCCTTTGACAGAACCTCCTGCCGACGAGCGATTACAACCGACTCCTCATTTATTAAACTCTGGAGCGTTTGGCTTGCTTTCGCAAGGTCGCCGACCCGTGCATAGGCCACTGCCAATGCAATGATTGCTAGCGACTCATCGGCACCTAAGCGAGTCCCAGCTATTTTTGCTTCATTTAGTGTGTGAAGCCGCGAAAGCGTTTCTTCGACCCCGGTGATGTCAGCAACAGCAGCCTGTTGTACGGCAATGTCGGCAAGCAAGTACCCCCTTTGCATCAACTGCCGGGATTGTTTCAATGCCGATAGGGGCGACGACTTGTCATAGTTTACTGCAGCAACAGAGGCTTCCCGCAGCAACTTGGCTGACTGTGTATGGTATCGCGTGAGCACTACCTCTTGAGGCTGTGCTTCGACCATTTCGCGCTGCATCGAGCTGGCGTCCTTAAACTCGGAAGCAACAGCGTTTTCTATAGGCTGGTTCGACTCTCCGTTCAAAAAACAACCGAACCCAAGAATCACAAACAACATGATCGTTCCGTAACCGATCCCGATCCTCGCCCAGTTCTCACGGCTTGGTCCAGGCATTATTTTGCGTTCTCTCTGAGCATTTTCGAGATTCTCAAGTTGACGGTGTAGCGACTTCAATAGTTGCGCTTCCACTTCGGAAGTGATTCGCACTTTCGTGTTTGCTTTTGAGGATGGTGAAAATCTCAAGTTTATGCTGGATGAAAATCATCCCCAAGGTAGATGGAGTGTGTCTGCATCTGTGTTTGCGCATTACACTGTCGATCATTCGGAGACAGGTAGCACTCTGGATATGACGCAGAAGTGCAATTGTATTTTTCGGGAAAACATTCACGACGCCAACTTTCAGATTGAAAGTATCATCGCGGAAGATAACAATCTGATATTTGTCGATACAGATGGAGACAGGTACCCCTTCAAATTCTTAGATCTGCTGTCTGATAATGTTTGACATCATCAGACATCGCACTATGATCCACCCGTCAAATCGTATGTGGAGGAATCAAGCGAAGGAGCCCATCAACCAGTTGGCATTTTGCTTGCGCAGCACGATCTGATGCTGTTATATGTCGCTATTTGCTGCGTAATCGTAACCTTTATGAGTTGCCAGATATGTCACTTTGCAGTTCACCCCCTTGGATGATTTCATCGACTCGTCAACATGCTCTGTGTAATATCCCTTGATAAGCAATTCATCCATCGATTTTAAGAATTTAGTCATTTCCATGTGACTTAGAAACTTTACTTCGCCTGACTGGTATTCTAACACAGCTTGCGTCCCGTTAGTGCTACTGAACGTCAATGGTCCGTGTACTGCATCTTTCAGGAGTAATGCTGCATCTAAAGATATGTCATGCTCGAATTCAATACTGATACTGGATTCCTCAATTTCTTCAATCAGTCTGTAGCCTTCTGCTGTAAGCACATAAACATCCCCACCTGACACACCGAGTTTGATTAAATTTGAGTGGACTAATTCTTCGACTGCCTCTATGGCTTCCGCTTGACTGCGCGGGTCACCAGGGTTTCCAAAGTGATTTGACCCTGAATGAAAGCGAGTACCAGTATTCACATCCAATCGTGCCAATGTGCCTCCACTTGATTCCCCCATGGCGGTGAGGATGTCGATAGATAAGCTGGATAGGCTAAGTTTGTTTTGCTTATTTTGGTTTGTCGAGCTATTAAATTCAGGTGAATGAAAATTACTGATGATCATGCCGGAAAGATCTTTACTCAAAAACGATTTGAATTCATCACCGGAAGTATACGAACGGTAAAAACCAAGGTTCAGATTGTCTGCCTGTTTTTTAAAATCCCTGACCTGCTTGTATTGTTCTGTGTCTAGCACGCTAGGGGATAGTTTCTGATCGGAAAAATAAATCATTGCTTTTTTCCCAGATTTGATGTGATCCAGGATCTCTCCAACTGTTCCACTTGGATGTTTGGAAGTCGGGGTGCCGAGTTTAGCCCAGAATATTCCAATGAGAAGATCGCTGTTGTTTAGAATCTGGCTGTTGATAACATCCTGGCCGGAATCCCCCGATTCAGCAAATGCATCCTCCCATCCTACAGGTAACAGGATCGTCTTTTCTTTTCTCGAATGAGTTGAGTTCCACGACTCAATCGCCTTCCTGACCAGCTCTCTTTCTATAGTGACGTCGCCAGGTGATGCAATCATCACTTGGATTACCTGTGCTTCAAATGGCATCTGAATTCCTACGTATGGATGTTATGGAGTGTCATAGCAAGATGGTTATTATTACTTTGCAACTGTTCACATTCAAGTTTGTATTGACACCTTTCGGCTACCTGCTTTGATCTGCACTAACTGGAAATTGTAATGCCGGTCGAGTGTGGCTCCCGTCAGCCGTTCGCTGCCCAGGACCTCGATCCAGTTTTCAAAGGGCAGATTGGCCGTCACGATCAGGCTGAAGTGTTCATACGCCGTGCTGATGACGTCGAACAGCAACTCAGAGCCGAGTTTACTGGCCGGAACATGACCCAGTTCATCCAGGATCAGCAGATCGATTTTCGCGATCTGTTATTTATTTATTTATTTTTTACGGGCGGGTTAACTCGCGCGGTTCACGGGCTTCTATTAACTGGGTATTCAGTTCTGTGACCTGATAAAAGCGGACCAGTTTTCCATGGCCGCGGACGGCATTGCACTAACTTCTGGTTGAGGGTCTCCAGAGAAGCAACCCGAGGGTACAGGGACCAGAAAGTTCCTGCGGGCATAATCCAGTAACCGCTCGATATGACCTTTTTCATTCGGTCGTCGTACCAGACAGAAATGATCGTCAAACAGAAAGTGGCTTTTCAGACGCAGGAACTCGGTTGTTACTTTTCGCTCACGGTTCCGGATCAGAAAGGACTTATATACTGAGAGTCTGACCCGAAACCAGCAGGTGGTCATCTGGCTGCTACGTTTTCTGACCGTTGTTTACATCGAACGGAATAAAAGGTTCAAGGTACAAGAGAAGCTATCTTGGGCAGGTAGGAGGATCACTTGTTACATCCAGATGCACGGAGAGAGATTAACCAACACACTAAAAGCTTGACGTTCCGAAAGCCGATCAGATTCTTAGGAAGACTTAGTCCTTTCTTTTGTATATCAAGGGCGTCATAATCTGAGAAACGCATAAGAACGAGTTTAATTATTCGCGTTTCCGGAGGTGAAATGACTGAACATAATGGATACACGACGCGACTCCAGAACTTGTTGGATCGGTGGAGTGCCGGGGATGAAAAGGCGATAGACGAAATCATTGTTCACTCACAGGAGCAGCTTCGCCGAATAGCGAGTCGGATGCTATCAGCTAAACCGCATGTGGGCCGGTGGAACCTGACAGATGATGTGCTGCAAAACGCCCTTATTCGACTTCACCGCTCGTTGAAGGCTGTCAAACCGGATTCCAAGAGAGCTTTCATTGGCTTGGCGGCAACTCAAATTAGGCGTGAACTGATCGACATGGCTCGGAGTCTCTATGGGCCAGAGGGGCGTGGGCGCCATCACAAGTCGGATCCCGGTCAGGCTGATCCTGACGGTAACGCTCATCCGTTATACGAAAAAGCAGATCCTGCGGACGATGTAATTAACCAACTCGAAATGGTCGAGTTTCATGAAAGTGTTGACATGCTTGCTGAGGATGAGCGAGAAGTTTTCAAGTTAATATTTTACCAAAGCATGACTCAATCTGAAGTCGCCAGCTTACTGAAAGTTTCGGAACGGACGATCAAACGGCGTTGGCGTCAGGCTCGGCTTTCTCTCAAGCGTATTCTCGGTTCAGATGAAAAGTAAACCCCGCTCCAAATTTGAAGCGGGAGTTTATTGAGAGAAGCAGGAGGAGATATCGAGTTCTATCCTTCGGAATGGTTTACTTCGGCTCCGGAGGCGTTTGGAAACTTCCACTCGTAAGAAACGCTCCAACCAACGTCTTGAAAAAGCTTATTGAGAACGTGTTCCGCTTGCAACTTCGTCGCTTCCAGATACCCATCATGATTCGCAAGCTGGGCTACTTTCTCATCAGCGTGCTGCCACACCTCGTCGCGAAGGCTCTTGAGACCAGGAGAAGGTAGCCAGGTTTTTTGCTTAACGCCTATCTCCGCCGAACGGTGGTGATCAACCTTGCTTGAAATAACGTGAGGAGCCGGGAGAGACAGTGTGGCTTTACGGTTTTGCTTGTCGACCGATTTGTATGTGGCTTGCGAGAGATCAACGCCCAGTATCGCCTCGCCGTGCAACATCCAACGGGCTTCCCAGTGCTCGTTGTTGCCTGTAATGGAATCTGCGATCTGTACTCGGAGAGTCGCTAGATCGTTCAAGGCGAGTATACGTGTGATCGGTGGAACCGGAGGATGGTTCGAACCAGACAGATCACCGTAGGCAATCCAGTAACCTGCTCCGAAGACGACAGCAAAGATTATGAACGAAGTGATAAAACTGTACTTATTCATGACAGATCCTCCGAGTTGTAAGACATCAATAGTGCCAATTGAGTGAACACTGCATTTTTCGGATGACTGCACTTAGAGAAACTGTTTGTTCCAGGATTGCATCCGGTTTGAAGCAACATCAAAAGAGTTAGCATGAAAACGATGGCTTTCACACACATGAATCTTCTCCTCCATATAGAGCTGAGAGTTTTGGGAAAGGTTATATTTTTATTGTCTCCCGTGAAAGCGAGAACAGGCTGTTTTGAGGGACACCGAACTCCGGATTTTTCCCGAATTAAGAAGAATTTAGATGGTTTATGTGGAAATGCAATAAGCCTCCAAATGCGCGAGGGCCTTGTGCTTCCGAGATTCCGGTGGCTAAGAGACGCTATCTGATGGTCCATCTCAAACCACTGCAGTCGTTATGGTTACGATGATAGATGACGTTGCGAGAGGTTAAACCACAGGTCTAACCGAATAGATAGATCTATCTGGTAAAGATGCAATAGCCGGAATGACCGATCGACTGACTCCTCCGAAGATATCGTTCCGAGACCAGTCGTCTTTTTCAAATCACTCTTTCCCCTCAATCAGGGGACTCACTTCCGGTGACATGCTCACTTTTCCTCGTCTCGAACCAAAAGGCGAGAACCATGCAGGGGCAAACGCCAAGCAAAACAATCAGATTTTGCTAAGATACCCTCGCGACTCACGGCCTGTCGCGTTCGTTGATCTTTTTGATGATCGTTACTTTCAGCTCCTGATCGAATGATGTGTCTCTCGCGACTTCGATCGCTTTCTTCCACGCAGTAACGGCTTCCTTTTTCTCACCGAGCACCCAATGTATGTCTCCAAGGTGGTCGTACGATTCGAGTAGTTGTCCCTCTGGAAAATCGAGACTTCGACCAACAAATTCTTTTGCCTCAGTGTACCTACCTTGTTTGAACAGAATGAATCCTAAGCTGTCTAAATAGAATGGGTTCTCCGATACGACATCTCCGGCTTTCTCTTTTCGCTTCTTGTCCAATGTGATCGCAGCGCGAAGTAACTGTTCGGCTTCATCTAGATCCTTTTCCTGGTTCGCGAGATGATAACCAAGCGCGTTCTTGTAGTCTGGGGATTCTGGATTCAGTTCCACAACACGACGAAGATGTTTCAGTGTGGTATCTTTAGCACCTTGCTTCTCGCTAATCTCGATTAACTTCCAATAACAATCCGTCTCCCAGCGGAGCCTCATGGTTGATGGGATGTATTCGCTTTGCTCTATTTCTTCGAGAAGATGGATCATGATGGACTGAGCAGACAGCCAGTCCCCGTCGGTAAACTTTGCCCGCATTTCTTGAAATCGCATACGAAATAGGGTTTCTTGTGCTCTAGCCCTTGCAGCTTCGAGTCCATGTCTAACGTAATAAAACGGTTCGCGATCAATGGATTTGCTCAGTGCTATCGGAATAGATTCATCGGCTATTGTCGCCAGCGCAGCTGAGGCGTTAATACGGACATCCCACCAAGGCGTATCCTCAATCAAAGTAATCAACCAGCTTACATCGTCAGGTGTTGTTAACTTCGCCATTGTCTGGAGCACCTTTGCGTGAAGCGTCCTGTCGCCTGTCGGCTGACTACATATATGTTTGCAAAGACGTCGAAGACTCTCACCTATTCGGGGAGTAGGTCGATCCTGAGAGGTGATCACCAGATCCATTAGTTTTACCTTAGCCACTTCGGACTCGTTAATGATATAGTCGTCGATCGCTTCTGCTAACTGTTTGGTCAAGTGTCGCTCAACCCTTTCACTTTCAGCCCATCGCAGAGGCCGGCAATGCGGACATGGAATCCATCCCTTTTCGATGCCGGTTTCGGCGTCATCGCTCAGGGTCAAGCCATTGTCCACATCAGATGAGGTTGCCGTCGGAATAGGTAGTCTTGCCGCCATGCGCAATTGGCTGGAGAGATAGCTATGAGGACATCCCGCAACATGCATCACCTCGATCAAAGTAGGTTCACCGCTATCGCGGAATACAGGAGTCTTCCTTGCCATAAATGCGGAACCGTTTGCCTCTTCCAACAGGCTGTCTACAATTTGTTGTGCCTTTCGTACTTGGGCCGCACGACCACCAAATGTGCCCACCTTGCTGCCAGCGTACTGCTGTACGAGATCCTGGAGAACCTCGTCGATATTCGGCGTATGAGTAGAGTTTATTTTCTTGCCAAAGCGTGAATCTTGCAGTGCAGCGTGGTAATCGATGATCTGCTCGCGGGCGAGCAGCCAGAGTTGTTGTCTCTCACGGGCTTCGTTACGCTTTAACGACAGCTGCTTCGGCGAAGAAAGTATTTCATTCAACTCTTCGAGTTGTCGAAGGTGTGCTGTTTCGGAGATCAGTGGCTGACAGATGCGTTGAGCAGTCTCAATCGTCTGCAACGCTACAGGTAGGTCACCCTGAATCCAGGCTTGTGCCTTAAAACGCTTGCCGTACACATCAGGAAGTCGCCAAAAAAAATACGCCGGATAAGGCCCCCAGACTGGTGTGCTCAATGGGTTTGGGTTCAACATCTGCTCTGTCAGCGGTTTGCGGGGAGCATATTTCGGGTCGGAAGTCACGACGTCACACCAAAACAGTACCGGATCAGCGCCGCCAAGTTCGAGATACAGTCGTGAAACCAATCCGTCACCATCTCGATTCCTACTGGTATTTTCAAACAGTGAGTCGTAAGGGTTTGTTCGTGCGATAGTCATCCGGTCACTTAATGCTGAAGGGTTAACCCCTGTACGAGATATCCAATAGAAAAGCGCGCGTTTGGGGCCCTCATCCTTAAGTAACTGTGGGTAGTCATCAGGATCAAAACGAGGGTGATCAAAAGGGTAGCCGTTGAGGCTGTCTTCAAATCGAGTGATGGCGATTACCTTACGTTTAAAATCATCATCGCGGGCACGGTCCAGTAACACAGCAGCTTGCTTTAGAATCTGTTGCGCCAAAACGAAATCAGGATCAATCTCCAGAGCCGCTGCTGCACTACGGTGTGTTTCTTCCAAGTCTCCTTCATCCTCCGCGTTAAGAGCTTGACCGTAGCGACTTGCGGCCAGGAGACTCGATGTGTGCTGTCGTGACAAATCGGCAGTCTCGAATGCAGAGAGACGAACACCTGCTGCATCTAATACCTGTTGTGCCAGCTGTTTTTCCAACCTGGCGAGCTCGCTAGTGACCCCTGTGATTTCTTCTGCGAGAATCACAGTCCCTGTTTCCACATGAATCAACCGTGCATCAATCCGTAACATGTCATCACTAATCCAGAAACTCCCGGTTAGGATCGCTTTTGCCCCAACCCCCTTTCCGAGCTTCGCAGCAGTCTCAGTGTCCAAGTACCCAGTCGTCAATAGATTGAGTTCTCTGCGAATGTCTTGTAGCCGTGCTCGCTCAACTAACTCCAAGTCCCGCGACACTGAAAGATCAGTGGTTAACATGCTCTGCAAAGCTCGATCGAGTCGAGCGAACTCATCCCCAGGCGATGTATCCTCGAACTCCATAATTGCTACGGTCAACTTTTCTCCAGGAACGTGAGGCAATGGCTGCAGAGTGCTGCGACCTGTTGGTTCACTTGGTTTCGCTGGACTTACGTCGACCGGCAATTCGTTTTCCGGCTCCTTGGCTTGGCTCGCCACAGGTGCCGACTCCTCTTGATGGTCAACCGTTGGCTCTTGAGCTGTTTCTCCCGTTCCGGGAGCGTTTTTGCCAGCCGAGTTAGTAGCATTGACTGGAGGTTTCGGTACATCTTTCCCGCCGTTTTCGCACCCCACGACCACGCTGAAGCACAGGCTTATGGCAACGAAAAGAACAAAGTTGATCCACACTTGATAAGAAGGGTATAACGAAGGCAACGCTGCTGAATGTTCATTTTTCATTTGAAGGCCTATCTTCTGGGTTGGCTGTAGGTGCTGTCCAATCGCTGAGTAACCGTTTGGCATCTTCAAACGACGAATCGGACTCAAGAATAGTCTTGACTGTGGTGATAGCCGTCGCAGTATCACCGCGATCGAAGGCATCAACAGCCCTTCCAAGATCTAATACGGCACGAACGGATATTTGTGGAACTGTTTCGTTATCGACCACAAGGCAGGCCGTTTCATTCTCCGGCTGTGCATTTTCTGGCTGGTGCTGTTTCTGAACCAATTGTTCCACCAGTTTAGAGAGAAGACTGCTAAAATCGCCAGGGCTCCCTTCCACGCCGGCTGCTGCCATCGTCTTGCCTGTTTCCACGTCCACAACACGGGCATCGATGCGAAACACGTTGAAGAGTTGAAAGTATGAGCCTAAGACGAGTTGTCTAGCACCTAGGAGATGACCAATTTGAGCAACATCTCGTTGATCGAAGATCCCTGAACGAGCCAATTCGAGTTCATCCAAGACTGCTTCAATCCGCTCACGTTCAACGATGTCGTATTTATACTTCGCGTCAAGTCGCGTAATCATCATTGAGCATAATCCTTTCGCGAGAGGAGCCAGCCTATTGTCGTCGGGTGACTGATTCTCGAAATAGAGGACTGCAATGCGAGGCCGTGGGGTGACTTCAGGAGTAGCTTGAACGACACGAAACGATTGACTGTTCTCGTCGATGGAATCGGGTGAGGTAGACTGGGATGAGTAACGCTGGTTGACCAGCCAGGTAACCGAAAGCACTATCACGATAACAATGGCTGTCACGAACAAAAACAATCGATTGAAGCGCGCTCGAAGACCTGCAACAGTTTGCACCGCAGGTGTCGTTCCAATCGGCTCCGACAATCCAAGGTGCCGAACAAACTCTGTACACGAATTCCAGCGGTCTTTGGGCCGCTTTGCAAGTGCTTTGGCGATGGCGGGACGTTCGTCGGCTGGAACCATCGAGAGGTCCGGCTGCTTTTTGCGGTGCCCCTCCATGATCTCGACCTGTGTGCCTTCGAACGGTAGCCGTCCACCGCGGAGATGGCAGTAGCTGACTGCCAGGGAATACTGATCGCTGCAATTGGATGTGGTTCCATCGAAGCACTCGGGCGCGGCATAAGCGAACGTCAGGCTCCCCGTGTGCCCGGTGACGTCGTATTGGATCGACCGGGCGAGTCCGAAATCCCCGACCTTGACGCTGCCACCAGAGAGCAGCAAGTTCTGAGGCTTGATATCCCGATGTTGAATCCGCATCCGCCCCGATTTGCCGGGATCGTTGAGAAAGTCGATTCCCTTGGCGGCTTCGGCAAGATAAACAAACAACTCGTCCTTGGGGATGCCTTCGTGACCTTCCTTCTGGGATTCGTGAAAACGGTCGAGCAGTGTGCGATCGGCTAGTTCCGTGGCGATGACCAGCAAATCACCGATTCGCCATGTTCCGAAGACCGAGAGCAGGTGCGGATGCCGAACGTCCTTGATGATTTCGAGCGACCTTTCTTCGATTTCACCGACACGGCCGCCGACAGGCACAAACTTGAGAGCTACGTGGAATCCCCCTGGAGATTCTGCCTTCCAGACTTCACCGAAGCCTCCGCCTCCGAGCCGGGATACAAGCGAGTAGCCGGAAATAGGTTCCAGGCCAGGCTGCAAGGCTGATAGACGCAAACTCTCACCATTCCAGTTCGGCGATTGATTCACGGTTCCCACCGGACCAGCAATCTGCTCAATCTGTCGGTCGATCGACGCGAGTTCCTCGGCCTGATGTCGGAATGCTTCGACGAGCTCGCTTGCGGTCCCTTCCAGCCGCTCCTTAATGAACTGCTCCAGCGATAAAGGAGCCTTCGATTCCAGCTGCTCCTCCCATGCATCCAGGAATTGATCGATTAAGAATTCGTCCGACACTTATTACCTCATTGATTACATTTATTCTCGATCAATATTCCAAGTCTCATTATACAACTTAAAAACCACAAACGTCCACCAGTTGCGTCAGAGAAAACACAAAATGTTAGAACCCCATTCTGCGTCGTTGGATCAGGATTTCTTTCAGTTTTTCCTCAGTACCCAGCAAGAGCAATAAGCTAAGGGAAAAACAAATGATCCTATCGCGTGCGACTGGTTAACCATCAAATGAACTGGTATTCCGGTCTACTCAAAATTCCATATCCAAGTTATTTGCCGCAACCCGGCGATTCAGGGGGTTATGCACGAGCAGTCGTCGTCAATACCCGATGTAATTTGCGTCAACTCGAATACGTAAAAGTTGGGCAATTCAACTCCACGTAACTGACTTTAACGCCCTATAACGACAAAAAGAGAGTTCTATTAATAACAACGCCAGGCCGTAACACGATATTCACTTATTTTCTGAGTTCAGTTGATTTTTCAGTTTTCTTAGAACACGAGATTTACCCACTCGAACTCCCGCAGCTGAAAGTCCTAGTCTTTTTCCTACTTCAGTCGAAGAGCGTCCTTCAACGATAACTCCCCAGAATGCATCCCATGTTTTATTCTCCAATTTTCCACGAATGTGATCAATTGCAGGTAAGACCCTTTGATACCAACTGTGTGGAAGAAGTGTCATTCTGGGAGAGGGGATGTGTGAGTTTCGGAGAGTGGGTAGACGATCTAAGAACTGCTCATCCATCACAGTCATTTTCTTCTTTTTCAACCGTCGAAAATGGTCGATTATTCGGCTTTTTGTGATGATGCGCAGCCAACCAATGAAATTCATTTCTGGCCGATCCCAGTCTTTCTTGCCAATGGATTTTACAACTGTTAGAAATACCTCTTGGTAAATATCGTCCCGATCAGCATGTGAAAGATTTGCTTTTGCAATCCAATGACGAATCTGAGGGCCGTATATTTCTACCAGTTTATCCCAAGCCTCAGGCTCTTGCTCCTGACATCTCTTCAATAATTCAATCAGTCCTGTAAGAAGATTCTGCCGATCCACGCAATTCATATCATTCCCTCCATTTCAAAATCTCATCTGTAAAGTTCATACCTTCAAGGGGTAGAGCGAGAGGACAGATGGGAAAGGGACTGAATATCTCGTAAAAAACCCTTCGGATGGGAAATATGGTCTTTGATTTGGAGATCGCTTCAGAATGGAAGGCTGAAACAATTAGCGGATGTTTCATAACTTAATGAGTAAGGTGAACGTACGAGTCGTGCGAATCCAAAAACTAATGACTGTATCGTTCATATCGGAGTACTCTGTCTTTTCCAGAGCTTCCTCGATAGTAATGTCGCTCATGTTTGAAAATCCAGACTTCTCAGTGGCTTATACGTCGAGGTCTTGGCCGTACTTAAACGTCTTTCGGCGATTTGGAAGGTAATACATCTACGCGGAATTCTGCTGCGTCCTGAAAAACCTGAGATCGGGCAGTTGGTTTTCACCGAACATCATTTTCTTGATCTGGCAATGCTGCTTGATGGCTGATGTGAGCCTGCGTTGTGCAGATTCGATACGTTTCATCATCAAGGCACTCTGGCCAGCAGTCCTGTTGGTGGCGTCAGCATCAACACTCATCAGGTAATGCATCTCCAGCCAGGTTGCTCGAATCACGTCTGCCAGTATCAGATCAAAGATATGAGTTGAGTCGCCCAGGATATCCTGTTTGAGGGCAGCCTGAGACGGATCTCAGGATATAACTCCTTGTCTGTATAAAGTGCTGTCCCCGTTTTATTCAGATCAGAAAGAAATCCCTAACATAAAACGGATCATTCGACCGGCAGTATTTTAATACCAATTTGCTATTCCCGGGCAGTCGCTACGCCTTCTGGCCGGTGTTTACGGTGCTTGTGAGAGGGAATATGGACAGTTTAAACTCAAATTCAGTCGTTAACATGATGCCAACTACCATAAAAATGCGCCAGCAGCGCGCCTTTCTTTCTGAGAAATATTCACTGTTAACCGTGTATCATAACAGTCACCCGAGAGCGTCAAAACGACCTGAATCGTAGATATCCACTTAACGCCTGAGTGTTTATAACCAAATATGTACCTTACCCACGCTTCACATAGTCGCGTTATTCAGAGAAGGGCGAATCTTTCACCGGCCATAACGACTCCTCCCTTGTGCTACAAATTACCAATCCATCACTCTTAACTGTTCAAAACAGATTCGTAAGCTCCTAAGACAATTATGAAAAAGTAGGGAGAATTCGACTTCTAAAAACCGCTTTTGAAATCGGCAGATCACTCTTCTGAGGGGAACTCAAATCGCCACCCCTGTAGACCTCACTTAATCAGGGATAACCTCGCCCTGGTGCGCATCGCTCTCACGATCTATTTCGGTGGACGGTTCCTCCTCCGAGTATCCGCAGACCCGATCATCAGTTGCTTGAACAACTTGACCGCAGCGCGTCGCACCGAGGTTGATTTGTCATAAGTCATACGGAAAATCATGCCACGTCCCAAGAAACCCACTTCTGTGTTCATCTTTTCCAAGACTTGTAAAATACGAACGCGGTACATGGGGCGATTCCGCTCATCGGCTGCGAGATGCAAGAGACATGCGAGCAACTTGGGTCGTAATGCACGATCTGCCTCCACTAGTTGCTTCGTCGCCCATTCATTTCGCTCGCGATTCCCTTTACGGAGTGCTTCAACCACATCCGCAAATGTGATCTGACGTGTTTCAGGTTCAATGTGACTCATAACCATTCACCTTCCGTTGCGAGCCACCAACAGAAACCCCACCACCCACACCAAGCAATTCTGCCAAGCGATTACGGCCGATGATGCGATGCCCGTTTGCGGGGTGCTGCCTTTCCGCGTGAAAAGCGGGTTCAACCGCATATGGCCCCCCCGGTTCGACTTTCTCGTCAATCTGAACCCCTTTCTCTTCAGGCGGTTCAGCGCGTGGGGTTTCGGTTACCGGCATCAGCTTCCGCAACATCGTCAAAGCCCCGATCGATTTGACGTGTAAATCAGCCATCGTCCTATATCGCTTCAGTCGATACTCAGCCCACTTCAAGGATTCTTCATCTTGCTGGGCATCGTGGGCTTCACAGTAATGAACCCGAAGCCATGTCGTCACGACCCTTTCTACCAAGAGCTTTTCCATCGGGGAGGGAGATGTCCCGGACAACTCCTGCTTCATATCGTTTACCTTCCGCGCCAGGCACTGCTTGAGATGTTTGTCTTGCCCGGCAATCAGAGTGATCCAAGCGGCCTGGGCTTGGAGTGCGAGATTACCAGGCCCGGTCCACAAGATCGGGTTATTGTCGAGATATTCGCAAAGCCGGGGAATTACTTCCGCGTCACCTTGTTTGGCTCGTGCGATCAGAACATTAAGCTCTGCCACCGCATCCTCGTGCGTCATTCCGTTCGATTCATTAGTTTCCACGACGTTTCCTCCATCGGCTATAGTTCTGACGCCAGAATCCCGCTCCCAGCAGGACAGCATCCATCAAACATGTACTGAGCGTCTCGACCTGTTTACTGAGTTGGCATGCCGTGGCAGTCTTCATCTCCTCCCGTGAAATCAACTGGTTGCCAGTTTCCAGGTTCGCTCGTTCAATCGCCGCCTCCTTCGCGGCTTTATGTGCTGCAGAACCTTTACCGAGATACAGTTTTTTCACCTGCCCGTCCCGTCTCACAGAACGATAGTAGTAAGTTGCTGTCTTGCCTCGCCGTTCCCAGGCCATAACGCTCATCCTTGTGCCACAAATTACCAACCCATCACACGTATCTATTCTACCACGATTCGTAAGTTTCGAGGAGACGAATGTGAAAAAGCAGAGAAAACTCGGCTTCTAAAAACCGCTTTTTAAATCGGATGATCACGCTTCTGAATTCTCCGGCAACTGTTCTTTTCCCTGCTCGATGAACTCAGCGCGTTGCGAATTGAACTCATACTTCACGTTGCCCGTTTCCTCCGGTTTGAATGGCCGAGCAAAGGCATTTGCGTTCCCTTGTTCACAACAGAAATCAATGGTCGTCATTTTTTTCAACAGAATCCCCCAGCGACAAATATCGGTGCCCAGTATATACGTGACCCTCAGGAATTGGCTGACATTCTTGAACTATGTCGGACTGATGGCGATGCTCAATGGATTGCTGTTGATCCACTCGATCTGTCTAACGACTCTCAATGTTTTCCAATTCAAGACGCCATAAAAGCTCTCCTGAAACAAGACAGGGACCACCATTCCAGTCAGTAATCAGCATTCGATTCATCGCAAAGTATGACACGGAATTTAACAAGACGTTGAATGGGAGCAGCGGCTTCCAGTGTCCTGGATTCGGGATCAACTGGTTGCCACCCCGTGAACTTGGTCGTTCTTCTTACCCTTGTTCGATATACTCAAACGTTTTTTCAAATGCATTTTTAAAACGACCCAATTCGCGGACTCCCCACATGCCAGGGAAACTCATACCTTTTGGCGAATTCAGACTCAACTAAATAATTTCCGTCTGAATGGGCTTCAACATGCACGTTTTAATCAAGGTTATTCTGTTCGAGTTGCTCTATGAGTTTCATGTAATTTTATGCCTAAGTGCGTTTTCTACTTTTCGTATCTGCAGCTATTTGCTGTATAGGATTTATATCAGTGAAATCAAACTTTGAAATGCAAATCATGCTTGGTAGCATATTTTCATACTGTTATAATGCTCAAAACAATACATGGCATGAAGTCCTTGAGAGAGTATTATCAGACATCAGAGACTGGTTCTTGGCATGAGGGGAATAGTATGATCCCACGACGGTTAGGAAAATTTGCGAGTTCTTCCAGAATAGCAGAAAAAACCGCTCGTACCGCGACTTCGACAGTTCCGGATGAATTGAAAAAGTTGCGAGCGATGCCTGCCGTCAAAGATTGCCGCGTCATCATAGTTGGTGCCGGTGCCGCTGGCCTTTGTGCTGCTGTTGAGCTTGAGAGCCTTGGCTGTGACGTGAAGCTACTCGAAGCTGACCCCTCACATGTCGGGGGGCGCGTTCGGACTTTGCGTTTCAGCCAGGACCGATACGCGGAAGCGGGTGCAATGCGGATTCCCACTGACCACTTACTAACGCGCCATTACATACACGAAACAGGGCTGAAACTTCGAAAGTTTGTTTTCGAAAATAAGGACGCCTACTTTCACATCCGTGGCCAACGGGTTCGAGTCTCCGACAAGAAAGATCTGCAGGCATTGTTCCATCTTACCCCAGTGGAGAAGTGCCTAGGCGACGATGGAATCTGGGAGAAAGAGGTCCTCGGTCTCCTGTCCTCTCTGAGCGAGGACGAGAAAGCCGACCTTTACGCAGCAACGCCTACAACTGAACGCGTCCGTTCTGTTGATGCTCAATCCCTGTGGCAACTCCTTGCGAAATCCAATTCCAGCGAAGCCGTTCAGATGATCGGTTCGCTTTGGAACCTTGAGACGTCAATGCATATCGGTCTTACGGAGCATTTACGCGAAGAGGAAGAAGGAACTTGGGTGAATGGGTTTGATGAAATCGTAGGTGGAACTGACCGGCTGATGACCGAGTTGTCGAAGAGACTCTCTTCGCCGATACTCACCTCACACGAAGTATTTGCAATCGAACACAACTCAAAAAGAGTCTCGGTTTACGCGAACACCCCAGACGGGCAACAGTGCTTCGAAGGCGATTGGGTAATTTGTACGTTACCGCTCGGGGTGATGAGCCGAGTAAGGGTCACTCCGTCGTTTTCCAACCGAAAGCGTGATGCGATCCGGCGCATCCACTATGATGACTCCACGAAAATCCTAGCGCTGACAAAGAATCGCTTCTGGGAACTTGACGACGGCATCTACGGTGGCGGGTCAACTAGTGACGGACTTCTCGGTTCGACGTGGTATCCATCAGACAATTTGACGAAAGAACCTGTCGTATCTAAATCTCCATCTGTGTTCCTCGCATCTTATACTTGGGGTCAGCAGGCGCGCCGGATGGCCATTCGATCAACTTGGGACGAAACAGAGGCAGAGCTTGCAAAACTTCACGATTCGCTCAAGAGCCAACCAGAGTTGATCGAACGCACGGTTACATGGTCTTGGGGGAATTACAAATGGAGTAGTGGAGCTTATGCGTTCTTCCGACCGGGAGAGCACACAGAACTTTACAAAGCGCTTATTGAACCAGAGGGTCGCGTTGTCCTGGCCGGAGAGCATGCCTCGCTAACGCACTCTTGGATTCAGGGAGCCTTCGAATCTGCAGTGCGTGCATGCACGATCTGTATTCAATAGCCCTCGGGAGTTTTCACTGATGCCTACAACTGTTGCTGGCTACGCGCTAACCCGTTTGAAACAGATCGGAGTTGGGCATCTTTTCGGCATTCCGGGAACATCTTGCGCGGCGTTGTTCGACGTCGCTTCAAAAATCGGCATCAAGCCGGTATTGACAAGCAGTGAACTGGAAGCGGGATATGCTGGAGATGCCTATGCTCGACTGAAAGGAGCATCAGCAGTCAGTGTTTCCTATGGCGTTGGAACCCTTTCGATGGTCAACGCAATCGCGAGCGCCTTCGCCGAACGAAGTGCTGTGGTGATTCTAAATGGAGGGCCACGAAAGTCTGATGAGTGGTTTGAACGCCGCTTCGGTGTCCTGTTCTCTCATTCGATCGGTCGACAAGATACGGATCTGAACGTTTTTCGGCACGTTTGTGAGTTTGCGGAGAAGATAGTCCGCCCGGAAGACGCCCCAGACACTATTGATCGCGCAATCCAGATCGCACTTAACAAGGCGCGCCCCGTTTACATTGAAATACCAAGCGACCTTTGGGACAAGCCATGCGCAGAACCTGTAGCCACCGTAGTACATCAGTCGCAACCGACGGGACTTGAGTCAGACTACGCAAAAAGAATCTTAGAAGTGATTGCGGCAGCCACACAACCCGCGATTCTGCTGGGAATTGAGCTGCACCGATACCAATTGCAGGATGAGATTCAGGAATTACTCGCCGATGTAAAGTTGCCATGGGCGACTACCATGCTTGCCAAGTCCATCCTCGATGAAGGCCTTGACGGTTTCAGTGGTGTTTACGATAGCGATCTCGCGCCGAAGCCCGTGCGAAAAGTGATAGAGCAGTCCGATGCACTAATTTCATTAGGGAGTGTGTTTGGAGTCGATCACACGCAGCTCCTTCGGGATTCACATGACCGGATGATTCACGTTGCCGATGAGTCCATCCGTTTTGGCTGCGAGACTCCGCAGCATTGTGATTTGAAGACACTGATTATTGAGTTGAGAAAGGAATTTCAAAATACCGCCAGCCGGGCTGCGGCAGAGAGGACACAGTCGAGAAGCGTGAACCAGAATTCCTATCGCGAGAGGCGTGGTTGGGCGAAGACAAAGGAACGATCAACCAAGCAGATAAGCTACGAACTTCTCTTCGAGACAATCAGCGAAAACATCCAGAATGATTGGCTTGTGATTTGCGACACGTGCCTCGGATCTTATCCGGCTGCTGACTTGGCCGTACGGGGAAGGGATTCATTCATTGGAAACCCAGTTTGGCTATCTATTGGCCACTCCGTCGGAGCCGCCGTCGGAGCACTGCACAGTTCTGAACGACGCCCATTCGTAATTTGCGGCGACGGCGGACTGCAGACAATCGTGCAGGGACTCTCATCCATCGCCGCCTATGGTTCGAATCCAATCGTTCTGGTTATCGATAACGGCACGTACGCAATCGAACAGTACCTGATTGATCCAAGATACTTCGAGGATCCGAATCACCCGCCGTTGTCTTATGTATGTCTTAACCGTTGGGACTACGTAACGGTCGCAGATGGCCTGGGTTTCAAGTATTTGTATAAAGCTGATACAGAAGAAACACTAAAAGATGCTTTGGTTGGTGCAGTGAAGTGGGACGGACCGGGATTCATATCCGTGCGTGTGGATCCCCGCAGCCTGCCGCCAGAGAACCAACCCAATTGATCCTGCTAGCTCATCATTCTCTTTCAACGGAGGTCCCAAAAGACTTACAACCATTTCAAGCTGGCCCGACGTCAGCTCCCTTCGCAGAATCTCCATGCCCCATTTGAGGTAGGTATTGTCCTGCGATTGTTCCGCGTTAACCACCGTCCGGTCTTTTGCTCCACGTAAGATCATCTGAAGCGTTTAGCTAACCTGAGCAGCCACAAGCGATCAGAAGTGCGAGAAGCGATTGAATCTATGGGAGCCAAACTGTGGTACCTGCCTCCCTACAGTCCTGATCTGAATCCGATTGAACAGGCTTTTTCCCCAAATTTAAATGGTTGATCAAAAGCGCGGAAGAACAGACAGTACCGAGTCTGTGGGCAGCCTGTGGTAGACTCGTCGATCAGATCACCAGCACAGAAAGCAGGAACTAAATTATACACACTGTGGCTACCGCTAGGGTTATCTGTGACACACTCTAGTGAAAATAAACATTGAAATTCTAATTATGCCTAGTATCCTATACCGCATCTATGTGTGATATGAAGCTCCTGATGCATCATATCAGAACAAGTTCGTGCAGGTTAATAACAAATTTGGCAAGAACGGAGCCGGGCTGTGTCCGCTGATTCAGACAACTTTTCTGAACCCCCTCAGTCACTTGCATTGCATCGACTGCTTGCGATCATCGTTGGTATTGGAATAGTCGGGGCACTCCTTTTTCTCTTGGCTGGGAAAACCATCGCCCAGTTCCTCCATCCCGAAGTGTTTAAGCTCACCTACCAGTTCTTTCTTCTTGGAGTCGTAGGAGGAACGGTCGCTTGGCTCTTCAAACGATTTGATGCCGAGCGAGTGGAACGCGAACGCAAAATGGACCGTGAACGAGCTGAGCGCCGGCAAGACATGGAGCAGGACCGAGACCGCCAGCGTGAACGACGGACAGAGTTGCGAACGATGCACACGGAGATACTGGCGGCCTACACCACAGGGAAGAGCGCCCGCAGCCTTATTCGTGCTAAAACTGGAGTAAAACTTGCAGTCAAGGGACCGGATGAGATTTCAATCTCAAAAGAAATATACGAGACTGCAATGGAGATAATAGGTGACGCGAAAACCATCTTCGATGTTTATCAACGCAGAGCCAGTGACCTGTTGTTCTTTCCTAACCCAACTAGTTTGAAGGCACATCTTGAAACGATGACTGACTACCTTGGTGAACTGATCGACGAATTCGAAGAGAACTTTTCAGCAGATACCAACGCCAAGGAGATTCCGTTCGCGAAGTTACCGAGGCTCTTCGAGTTCAGCGGCCCCTACAAGCGAGCAACTCGATTTAAGACACAATTCAAGTATCCAATTCGTGACGCTCTGGTTCAACTGGGTCATGAACAAATGCAGACTTAGTAAGCGCCTCGCCAAACTCCGACGTGATTCTAGCCTAGTGCATCACTCGCAACTTATTTCGCATCTGGTCAAGGAGTTTGGGCGATTGGTAAACGGCAGTGGTCACGTTACCTGATCCTGATAGAGAGAAGAGGAGCAACATCCGCTGTCATGTCGGTCTTTCCTGAATAATTCGGTAAACGAATACAAATGCACATTGCTCCCATTTACACCAGAAAGAAATCCTGATAGATTTAGAGAGAATTAGATTCTATCTATCAATAGTTATCCGAAATGGAGAAAGACATGAAACCAGTCTGTTTCGTATCTCTATTCCTCGTTGTGCTTTCCCTGCCTAGGCTCGCAAATGCTGATAACAGCCAGCTTGGAGGCGCGGAGTTCACAGAAACGACGGATCTCTCCGATGCAGTGGAGCGGTTCAATGCTCAAGTCAATCGTATCAGCAAGGTTGGCCGTGCTCAGCCACCGCTAACGGTCGACGAAATCGTCGCTTCGATTCGTGCATGGGACCGCAAACGGAATCCGATCGAACCTGGGTTGCTGACCGTCTTTCATCGGATTGCGGAAACACAAACATTGCCCGCCGATTCCGCGATAATGTTCACTCAAAGCTGGATTCCAAACGGGGACTATGAATTCACGGTGTGGTGGGTGGACATCTACCTGTATTACCCTCGCCCGGATAGTGATGACAGCAAATTTGTTTACATACACCGAATTCGTGATCGCACGATATCAAGTCGCCCAAGACAAGGAGGGATTGCCGCCGACTCAGATTCGCTCACGTTACCGGAAAGAGAACGTCTCGCTGCAAAGCACTTCGCTGCATTCGTATCCGGAGCTGACGCTAAACAACCCTCGGATAACAAAGCCGTGAACCGGAGCACTCAATCACGCGGCCACTGAAATCATAGTCTTCCGTTCGTGCCCGGTTACGGTAGACGTTTTGTCGCTTGGATGAGCACTGAATGAATCGCCGTCTAGTACCCACATCAGCACAGCGCAAACAGGTTTTTGATCGCGACGGCAGTGCCAATCGTTTACCTGAGCGAAGAAGAGACTAAGAGTATTCGCGAGAATTGAAAGGTACGCAATGATGAAGACTTATAGCAAAATGACAAGCCTTGAACGCGACCAGATTCATCAACAGGTTGACGCTTTAATCGAATCTCTTTCGGAAGAATTCGACGCTTGCACAGAGGCGGTGGCGAATACAGCATTTATGCGAATTCAAAAGCACCCGACTTGGGGGCGCAACGCGACCCACAGACATAAATCGGATTCCTATTCTGAGTGGGATGGCAAGTGCGAACGGTGCGGCCAATTCGTTGACAGATCGGAAGCTGTTTTTCACCATCTTTCCCGCGGTGTCCCCAATCAACATGGACCACAGAATCTTGTCCCGCACCACAACAGTTGTCATGATGCCGAACATGGTGTCAGTAAAGGTTCGATCACGAAGGGTACGCGAGAATAGCAAACGGCAGAAATCGGGCATTCGATATACTCAAACGTTTTCACAAATGTGTTTTTAAACGACCGTATTAAAAGACACCTTCTAAAATAATGACCGAGTAACGCACGTTTCGGTCACTTTTCGCTGATGCCTTTTTCTCGAAATCATACTTCACGATGTTTTGTTAAAAACATCTTTCGGTCAGTTCGCTGCATAGATTGTTTCACCGAAGGAAGTTCGAAAGACGACGAGATGCTATCGATGTAGTAGGCATATTGCATTGTATTCAACTGCATCCACATATGATCAATTCGTTTGGGGCGTCGTTCAGAATTCCGCTTTTTTGATTTGAGTCATTTGACCGAACTTCTTTGTTTATTGCATCTTCCTCATTTTACATTGACTATTCCTCACTGATTAAAAGAATTTTATGAAATTCTACCGTTGATGGGTTACAATGGGCTACGCGGAAATAATTGCAGGCTAATTTAGGTTATCCGGCACTCGAAGTATGACATCAGACGAAAAGGAATCCATTGATGAGTGAGCCGACTACGACGCAAGAGTGCCCCAAATGCAACGACGTCATTTCCGAAATGGCCGAAAAGTGCCCCGCCTGCGACACTAAATTGGTCATGTGTGATCGTTGCGGTAGTTTAGTCACCGAAGAAGAATTCAAGGCGGCTGTCTCCATGTGTGAGAACTGCTGGCATGTCACTGTAAATCAATAGGAATGGGGCACTACCACCGTTTTAAAACATGTTCTTTAAATCTATGTCCGGGTAACCAACATTACTCGGAACCATCTTTCGGTCGGTTCGACAAAGCGAATTCACATCGACCTTCAAACTGCCGAAGTTGATGCAACAGAAGTGACTTTGAAAGACGGCGAATTACGTTCGGTGCGGTAGGCATAATGCATCATCCTCAACTACTGTCGCATCTGTTCAATGAGTTTGGGGCGTCGTTCAGAATCCCGCTTTTCCCGATTCGAGTCATTCACCCCATTTTTTCCATTGCGACATTTTTATTTTCTCTTGACAATCTCGTGCCTATTGTACACAATTACACCTACGCGACCGTTTATGGGTTATACCGAAAGAATTCATTCTAATTGAAGTTATGCTTCTTAAATGTTCATCCCATCAGAACTCAAACAGCGTATCGATGAACTTAGCCAGCGCGTAGGCTGTAAACTCACAATCGTTCGTTGCTGGCAGGGTGATTTTGATCGTCCTGTCATGTATTGCAACGTACGCGGAGTTCTAAACGAATCACCTGATCTTCTGATTGAAATTGCCGGAACTGTTTGTGCTGAATTAAACCCCGACCGAGATGACGAAACAAACTTGTTCATGTTCGTCAATGGAGACAGGGTTGGATTGCATGATGAATCATTCAAATATCTAATTGGATATGGAAACGCCCCATTCGCCTGGGATTACAATGATGAGGGATTTGATCAATTCCTCACGCTTGACGAGTCAACTTTTTCACAACCCATCGACCAATCGTTAGTAATTGCTCCCCCGGATGCTGAACAAAATGCAGATGGTGAATAGCAATCCAATGTACCCGAATGGTGAAGTCGGGCGTATTCAAATGGACAATCTCTTGTCGCCGTCGGGTGATTGATAACGTTATTTCGCAGGATCGAACTATGAGTTCCACTCCAAACCGGTATGATCCACACAACACCGCACCTACTGCGATCTCACGCGAGTCGCTCGCGGAGTTGATCCAATCGTTTCTTGCCAGCGACATCACAGCATTCGTGTTTGATGAAAAACTCGACGCCTACCGTGAATCGGACGATCCAGTCATACGCCATGTAGTTGACGCTGTTTGGTACTACTACGACGATTGTGATGATCACTTGGTGTGCTTCTCCAAGCAAGAATGGGACTATTTTCAACGTCTGCTACTGGTTCTCTCATCAGACTGTCGCGTCGAGGCTAAATCCCAAAGACGATGGTCGGGCAAGCAGTTGATTGCGGCACTCTCACTATGTACCTTCGCCTATTTTGCCATTCAATCCGGCTGGGGACAACACCTGCTAATACTTTCCATCCCGTTTGGCGTCATTTCAATCGCTATTTCGTTTTGGCATTCTCATGATGCATCTTTGCCGGACCCCTACGCGCCCATCATATTCCCCTTCGCAACGTTTTCTGATCTAGCAATCGCGTACCGTTCGTCTGGGTTTCGCAAGACTCCATATCCGAAACACATTGGGACGCGTACAATACGCTCACCATTCATGACGGCGTTCGGTCAATTTTACACCTACACAATGTGGCTGATACTTGCGCCGTTCCCACTACTGTTCCAAGCGTTCCCTACTACACAGACAGAAACCCGCATTAGAGCGGCATAACCAAGCGTTGCACACGGAGCCGTACGGTTTGATAATGGAAACTCGTTCGCCGCGGCCCGGTGAACGCAAACGATACTCTTGCCTTCGTTCGATATACGCAAACGTTTTCTCAAATGCGTTTTTAAACCACCGTTAATCGGTTTCACGTCACTTCGATTTGCTCAGAAATTGATCCATGTCAGTCCGACCGCTCAATATTGTACGTGAAACTCGTGATTTCCAACACTGTAATTGCTAACGAACGTTAATCCACAGATTATCAATAAATAAATTGATGATAGACAGAAATATTGTTAGATATAGACAGTATCAAATATTGTCTATCAATAGTCATTTGTTTGAGCAACATCCATGCGACCTTCAATCATCCTCGCGATACTAGTTCTCGGAGTTGGCCCTGATGCTCAAATTGTCGAAGCCCAGGAGCACCGAGTAAGAAACGACGAGTATCTCGCGGCGTACAACGACAGTGGCGGCTGGGCGTATTGGCACGACTCAAAACGCGGCCAAGATCCACACGGTTCGGAACTGATGGTTCGTCGTTCCAATAGAACCGAGTTACGTGTTTCGACGAAACCACTTTTCCAGATGCGGGGAGTATCGAAGGTGATCCTTCACGGTGTCGATTTCACCGACGCCGAACTCGACGGTATTTCAGAAATGAAAGACTTGCCATCACTACTGATTAACGGCAAGATTACTGACGATGGCTTACGGCACCTTTATGGTCTAACCTCGTTGAAAGAACTGTGGATTTATCAAACGGATATTAATGGCACGGGACTTCGCCACCTGAAAAAACTCAACCAACTTGAATTCCTCTATATCGACTCCGACCTGAGTGACGACGGATTTGCCAAACTCGCTCAAATGACACATCTCAAGCGATTGTCGATTCCGGGCTTGAAAGTTGATCGACTCGAAATGTTACATCGGGTTCTTCCAGATACCGAAATCGATAATTAGCAAATAACAATGCCGTGAACCGGAGTGGCGAAGTCCGCGGATTTGCAATGGAGAATCAATCGTCGTCGCTCGGTGATGGCTGACGTTAAATGAAAATCGAATTCGAAGCACACATGAAATTTAAAGATGGCGATAAAGTAAGAGTTAAGCCTCATATTTGTTGGCCCGAAGGAGCGGTAGGAACCGTTTCCATTCAACCTGATTTTGTGAAAGAGGTTATCGGAAAAGAAGCATCAATGGACAGTACGCAGAGAACAGTTAAGGGTAAGGTTAAGATCATCACAAGCATGTGGGTCGACTTTGATGAACCAGCAAATGACTGTAGTGATGATGGCCCTTATATTGGTGGCGAGGTTCAAATTGAATATTTGATTAAGATCTGAGTAAAGCATCTAACAAAGCGATGCTAGGTACTAACCTAGGCTTCGCTCCAGAAAGCCCCAGAGCACGACGGTTAGGACGAATTCAATGAACACAGGGATTCGCTTACTTCTTTGCACTGTTACGTTCTGCGTGTGCGGGTGCCCAATGGGCACGCCAGGCGATCACCACCGCCCTCATGAACATCAAGACACTACGATTTCAATTTCTCCAACCAGCGACGCGATACTGTTTAACGCGACGGGCTCAGGTGGTAGCGATCTCTTTTTGCTGAATCTGAAAAACCTAACCGTCGAGCGAATTACAGACTCAAGGAACTACGAAGTTGCCCCGAGTTTTTCGCCTGACGGTATGAAGATTGTCTACGCAGCTGGCGTCCCCGGTGAGCGAGCGGACCACATTTTCACGATTGGCCACAATGGCCAGTCTCCGAAACAACTGACCGCCGCCGATGCCAATGATACGTCACCTCGATTCTCTCCTGACGGTTCGATGATCGTGTTTGCTCGCGACAAAACATACATTTGGGGTGGATTGGCTGCAAATTGGGAAAACGGTGGTGTAGTCTGCGTTGTGGCTTCTGATGGGACCGGTGAACGTCAGTTGACTCCCGATGAAGATTTCGCCTTTGCCCCCTTCTTCACCACAGACGGCCAATCGGTGATCTATTTCACAACTAACGGATGCTTTTCGACTCCGATTGACGGTTCCGGTAATCCAACCAAACTTGGCCCAACCGCGACTATGCCCAACCTCTCTGCCGACGGTATGCGGATCGTGTTCTCGGATGGAAATTTCTCATCGGATCATGAACTGTTCATTGCAAATCTGGATGGCAGCCATAGAACACAAATTACGACAAGCAAAAACGGTTGCTTTCATGGTGTCTGGACTGGTGACGCGAAAAACGTTTACTTCCTGATGGAAGAATGGCCGCAAGGATCTTCCGGACATCCAAAGTCGAGTATTTGGAAGGTGAAAACTGACGGAACCGGGCAGAAACAAATCTCGGACTTGTCGCTATTCGACAATCCAATGAACTGGAAACCGAAAAAATCGCCCTAACAATCCGTTGCATCCGAATTCGCGGGCCGCGGGGGTTCTGAAAATCAAAGCCGTTTGCCGTAGCCCGGTGACGCGTAACGTTACTCTTGCCCTCGTTTGATATACTCAACCAAACGTTTTCTCAAATGCGTTTTTAAACGACCGTTTCAAAAGACACCCCTTTAAAATAATGGCTGGATAGATATCCATCGCGAAAGTAGTCGAGTGCGGTACTGCAAAATATACAACCGTTATTACAAACGATAATAGATGAATATCAACGTATTCTCCAATTGACTTGAAATAAGATGATGTATCATTTGTATTTTGTGTGAATCACGACAAACTATGGCAATCCAAATTTTTTTGTGCTTGCAAAGCGTATTCGATAGTTGTTTACCAATGTTTATTTATTGACAGAAATTTTCGTATTGGGTAAGGCCTGCTTCAGTCGGGCCAGATTGGCATCGCTGATATTGGTGCTGTTCAAACCAATCTGCTCCAGATTATTCATGCTGGCCAGAGCGCTGGTACCCAGATCTGTAATCGGGACTGAATAGATATGTAGGTCAGATAATTGGCTGAGAGGCTGAATGCCATCCATGAGTGCTTTCTCTGAATTCAATGGGTTACCTACCCAGAGCCGTTTCATTGCTGGAAACTCTCGGAGGAGTGCCAGACTTGTATCATCCATCTCGGTCATGTGGATTTGAAGATTGACGATATTTTTAATCTGTGTAAATTCTGCCAACGATTTACCAGTCATGGGATTACTGGAAACAGAGAGAGTCTCCAGAACTGGATATCTTACCAGGTCTTTGGCTGAATCATCCTGCAGGTTCAGACTACCTGTAAAGATCGAGGTGAGTTTTAGTTTGGGGGAGAGCCTGGCAATTCCAGCGCCGGTAATTTTTGTGCTCGGAATATGCAATAATTGCAGATTGGTTAGTTGATTGATCGTGGGAATGCATTTATCCGTGAGGGGTGTGATATTGGCTATGATCGATTCCATTTCCGCCAGAGGAATCAGATTGGGCAATTCTTCATCTTTAATATCGCAGGAGAGTAAATCGACTTCAAAGATCTGGTAGGGCTCGGAGGGGAAATCAGCCATACGTCTGATTCGTGTTCGACCGTCGTTATTTAACCGGACACTGCCCCCGACAGAAAAGACCCATTCAAACGCTTCTGTTCTGGTTGTTGCGATGGGAATGGATGCGGGTGTAGTCTCAGAGCTGTTGAATGTCACAGTTGGCTTTTCAGGAACTGCAGGTTGCATTTTCTGACTGATCTGCTGTGAACGGAGTGCTTTCTTTTCTTCTTCGGTGCGTGGCTTTTGATATTCAAAATAAGACATGATCAGATAGCCGACTACGATGACGGAGATGATGCCTGCAAAGCGGACCAGGAGTCCGCTGCCTTCGCCGGCGGGTTGATTGGAATCGGGATCGAGGTTGTGGCCGCTCTGATTTCGTTTCTGTTTGCGGACCACCCGTTTAACCTGCTGGTCGTATTCTTCGCGAAGTTCGGGGGTGAGTAGTGTCAGCTCCGCTTCATCGATTTCAAACATCAGTTGATTCGCGGCTTTGCGGTGCGGGCCGTGCAGGTTCTCTTCGATGGCAGCCCGCTGTCTCTGTGCGGCGGTTTCAATCACCTCGCAATCCGTTTCGTTGACCGAAATACCCAGCAACTGATAGTGGTGAGGCGGTTGCTTTTCCGGGGGAATTCCGAGCCATTTATGATAGGCATCAAAGGACATAGAGTAGACCTGTAATTATCATTTTTTCATAACCGGAAATACTTCTGGCAGACAATATACGTTCCCATTAGGGACTTTGCTGAGAAGCAATCGAATCTTTTTCTAATTTGCTATGCTTGCTAACTGATTCACACCGGCATCTGTTAAGGGGGCCTCAACGACTTAATGCCCTGGAGTACATAAATCCGAGATTCCTCATATAGATCAGCCTGACACCCTTCGTAGCATGAATTGTAACTATTGCGATCCCCCCATGTCTAACGCGAGACGTATTTCATTTCTTTTGTTGCCCATTGCTGTTGAAATTCGAGAAGCCAATTCTGTTCGCTGAACTCGCCGGATGCTGGGCAGCATGAAAAATGTCCGTATTTGCTGACACTCTGGTCTGAAAAGCTGAGTTCGTGACGGAACTATGTACAATTCCATTTGGAATCAATCGAACCCAGTTTTGTTTGGATTCTGTCCGCGATTCTCATCATACCTCGTATAATCAGGTAAAACGAAGGTTTTCTTGGAAAGATCTTTTGATCGGTTCGACGCATCGCGGAAGATGTGTCGAAGTCTTCTCGAAGGCACAGGAGACGGACATCGTGTTTGGCGAACAAATCCCAAAGTTCAACGAAGTCCAATATCAATGGGAGCATTTTCAGAACAGGCCCGCTCCAACCAATTGTCCCAGCCTGCACTGTTTTACTGCTGAATGAATGTTTGAAATTCATGGATCAGTTGTGTCGCTTGAAAAATCATTGATGTCCGTAAAAGTTCTTTCACCAGTTTTTTCTCGTTACGCGACAGTTCATCAATGGGTTTCCAAGCTTCAGAACATCTATTAATTAAAAGCAGGCTTGAAAATTAGTTACAAAGTGGTTTTCAATTTCTCATCGTTCGAGATCGCGATCTAGACAAGTCGTCACTCTTTTTCATTTGATGTCACTTGCAACTATGTATACTTTGTTTTCAAATGAAGCCTAAAGTAATTGTCATATTGTGATTGAGATGACTGATAAAAATACGCTGCCATGCATTGGCCTCTCAAAATATTGTCTCGATAGTTTAAACCTGCAAATATCATGCAGGATTTCTTTAACATTTTGGAGTTAAGAATTTGATTCCGAATCAGGTTTTAGCAAGCAAGTCTGGTTCAAATCGGAGCACGTCTCTCCGAAGCTAAAAGCAAACCAAGGAAACTATGATATGCATGATGAAAATGAAAAAATAGAAAAAAGTAACGCTTCAAATTCAAATACTCAAATGGATCTTCGATCAGAACTGCGCACTAACTTGATTGAAGAGTTCACCAATAACTTAAAAGAGGCTGGAACACTAACAAGTGCGGCGAGTGAATCATTGGTGAGAAAATTAAGAGGGGACAGTTTGACTTCAGAGGATATTATCAAGGCACTCAATTTGGAAGATAGCACTGATACAGAGGTGTCAAATGGGTGAAGCGATTAGCTCTATTCAATTTCAACATTTTCGCGGCTTACCCAATAATACTTTTAAACTGAATGGTAAGAATGTTGTTCTCTTAGGTGCAAATGGAAAAGGCAAGAGTTCAATAGTTGATGGAATTGAGTTTCTGTTTTCAGGGCAAATTAACCGCTTCTTAGGGCCTGGAACTGGAAGCATAAATCACCACGAAGCGATACAGCATGTGAAAAGAAATGGAGATCCCAAAATCACTGCATCGCTGTCTCCTTCAAATGGTAAGATAAGCCGATCACTTACCTCAAATTCTGAGTGCTTTTCCGATAAGGAGGCGGTAAAGAGTTACTTCAAACAGCATCGAGGAGCAGATACTTTTATCCTTAGACGTGCAAAGATATTAGGATTTGTCTGCGATCAAGACGCTGATCGATACCAAAAGTTTATTCAATTGCTTGGGATTTCTCATTTGGATAAATTACAAAACACTTTCATTGATGCTGATAAAGAAATAAAAAATAGAGAGCAACGTGCCAGATCATCATATTTAACAAAACTGGCTGTATTCAAGAACCCCGTCGAGAAATTTGAACCGAAAGATTTAGACCATATTTTCGATCACATATCAAATTCGGTTCACTTGCTTGGCTTAGACAAATTAGAAAAATGGTCAGATGTTTCACTTCGACTTCCGTTGCTTAAGGCAATGCGCCCGGAAGCAAATAATGAAAAGATTGATGAGATTACAAGAGCACTAGTGAGCCTAGAGTTACAGGTGCCTCTAGCAATCGAAGAGGACATTCTCGATGCAAATATTCTTCGTCAGAAAATTACAAAATTAAGAGTGTCGTCTATTGATGCCCACCGAAGCGAAATCATTAAAGAGGGTTCTGACTACCTCAGCAACAACGAATCGGAAGTGATTTGCCCTCTTTGTGAAGAACCATTTAACAAACCAATATCAGAAGTGCTTACTCGCCTCAAGCAACGAGGTGATGACCTGCGTGAGTTACGAGACGCAGAAGCAAATCGACGTACAACTATCACACGTATCATAGATTCTGCTGGAGAAATCGCATCCCAGTTGAGAAAAGATCTAATGCATTCTTCTCTATTCGATTCTGAAAGTAAAATAATTTTAAGAAATGCCTTGGCATCTGTATTACTTTGGGAGCGACTGGTTAAGCGAAACGAAGCAAGTGACGCAAATGTAGATGTTGTTATCCCCCCACGTCTCTCTTCACTCGCGGAGATTCGCAGTGATTGTTGTGTGAAGCTAAAAGCACAAAAAGCCGCTCTAGTTTCACCGGACACCTCAAAACTAGAGGCCGCGATTGCTTTATTGGAAAAGTGGATCGCTTATTTCAATGAGATTTCAACCGCAGAATCCGCAATCGCAAAAGCAAAAGAGTTAACACATCGATCTAAACTCGCTAAGGATGCATTTTCGAATGCACGAGAAAATGCTATCCAGAAAG
Source organism: Gimesia sp. (assembly GCA_002706765.1). Lineage (GTDB taxonomy): Bacteria > Planctomycetota > Planctomycetia > Planctomycetales > Planctomycetaceae > Gimesia. The sequence continues at coordinate 12,333 of PAJV01000023.1, read as the reverse complement.
TTTTCGATCAGATCGCTCAGACGGTGCTCGATTACTATCGATTCTTGCACGATTATGACGAACCAAGCGAAGAGTCAGAATGCACAAATCTTAAACTTACGCATACAAAACGAGCTGCAACTGGTGGACTTCAATTAGCCATTGAATTTCTCGGTCTGCTCAACCAAAAGGATCCTCGTGCATTTCTTAGTGAAGGTCATTTGGACTCACTTGGGATCTGCATATTTCTTGCAACTGTGCATATTTTCAATCCACCTGGAACACTGCTAGTACTTGATGACGTTCTAACAAGTATCGACAAAGAACATCGTCGGCGAGTGGGCGAACTCTTATTTCGGGACTTCAATAAATTCCAAATAATTTTAACCACACATGATGAGCATTGGTACGATCTTATCCAATCATGCGCTAACGCTTGGGGAATACAAAAAAATTGGTCATTTGTAAAACTTAATTGGTGGTCAGTAGACTCTGGCCCTAATTTATCTGAGCTAGATAGTTCGTGGGATTTTATAAATACACATTTAACAGAACCCGACTACCGTGAACTCGGTGGATCATTTCGACTGATTCTTGAAGATTTCATTAAACGAACGGCTGCAAAGATAGAGCTAAAAGTTAGATATAAATTTGATGGTAAGTATAGCTCCGGTGATTTCATTGTAGCTGGAATTCATAATTCTTTAAGAAAAGAACTGATCAATAAATCGCCTGAAAATGAAACCAATATTAAAATGATTCTTGGGCGAGTATTTGGTCAAGGTGACTTAGTGAATTTTCTAAGCCATGACAATCCTGGCCGACTTGAAGTTACCTTTGACCAAGCGAAAGATTTTATCCACGGATTGCGCGACCTTACTGATCTATGCGAAAGAAATAAACTAATAAAAGGTAGGTAATTATCTTTAATCCGAGCTAAAAGTAAAACATCTACATTCCGCTGAACAAAAGCAGATGCTCGTCGGTCGACAGCAACTATGCCTATTGAGATTCCCACTTCTACTGAATCCAGAAGTTAAGTAGCGTCTGAACAACTTCAAATCCTCCCATCTCGGTCACTTTAGCAATCCTATCAACTCATACGTATTCCAATACGTGCCTTAATACCACCGAAAACGCGGACTCCACACGCGCTAGCGAAACTCATACCTTTTCGCGAATCCAGACTCGACCAAACAATTTTTGTCTGGACGAGCTTTAGTATGCACGATTTAACCAATAATATAACGGACACCACAAGTGCCCCGAGAAGCCATATGTTTTCGCGAAATAGGGTCCTGTTCGTATAACTTGTCGGATGCGGTATCATAATCTAAAGGAGTGATTCTTGAGCTCAACGGGTAACATCGTGTCCACAGCTCGGTCGGATGGTGGAATCTAATTTATCTGCACAAAAACTCAGACACGAACTAGCGCATGCAGTTTTCGAAAGCAGATCTAATATTCAGGCGTTATAATGACGTGGCAATCTCGCCTTATAATTGGCGACCACACCTCTCAAACTGTTTTGTATACGTGGTCATGCATAAAAATCCCATTCAACTCTGGGAGACAATCACATGGCAAAGTTTATATCCCTTATGTCGGTGTTACTTACGTCGATTGCTCTTAGCTCCGCAGCTGAGCCAGATGTTATCCTCGCTCGGAAGTTAATACGTGAGGCCAGCGACCTGTGCGGTTCAAGCTGCCAATACTTTGCAGAATTTGGAGTGGCACAAGCCAAAACCGGCGATTTTAAAGCGTCAAAGAAGTCGTTTGCGGACTCATGGGATTCTGCATTGAAGGTGGAAGATGGTGTTGAACGGCGAATGGTCCTGAAAGATATTGCACGACTTCAAGCCCAAGCGGGGCAAATCAAGGAAGCAGTTGAAGCCTCACAACACCTTTCGTCTCGTTATGAGCAAGCTATGACATTGGGCACAATTGCTGTTGCTCAAGCCGAACTAGGTGAAACAAAGTCAGCTCTGCAGACGGTGGATCAGATGCCAACTGAAGAGGTCTGGCAACGGAATTTCACATTGCAACTGATTGCGACGAATCTGTCTAACCGTCGCGATTTTGCAGATGCGATCCGTGTCATGAAACTCATTCCCAGCGACGTTGAACTGGCGGCAAAGATTCTCGCCAGAAACGCCCCAGCGGAACAACTAACCCCACAAGAACAGGCTATTATCTGTTCTGCAAAGATGAAGTCCACAGGATGGATCACAATCGCTCAAGATCAAGCAGAAGCCGGGGACCTAAAAGCAGCCCTGCAAACGGTACGGAGCATCCGTCTGGAACTGCAACGTGATATTGGGCTGATGCGAGTAGCGCGCGTTGCCGCAAACTCAGGCGATCTTACGGTTGCCCAGGCAGCGCTCAAGGGAATTCATGGTCAAGAGCAAAAAGAGTTTGCTTTGGTGCCAATCGTTGGCGCGATGGCCAAGCAGGGGAGATTCAAGGATGCGTGGGACCTTGCAAAGACGATCAAAGATCCGAACGAAAAGGCCGAGGCATTTTTTGAAATGGCGGCTGCACAGGCTGCCCACGGAGATGCGAAGACAACCCTGTCACTCTATGAAAACGCGTCATTGCTCAACCCATCCGACAACATTGCGCATAGTGTCGCTGCCAAACAGATCGTGACCGCATACTTACAATCACCCCACCTGGAACTTGCTGAGGCTTTCACCCGTGAAATCAATGATCCGGGAACGCTCTCGGAAGCCTTTCAGGCGATCGCGGCCACAAAGTGGCGGATTAAGAAAATTCGCGATGCGAAACGATTGTTTGATAAGAGCCGACAGGCCGCTCTAAAAATTGCGGAACCTTATCAGAAATGTGTCCGCCTTCGAGAAGTGTCAATGGCCCAATTTAAAGCCGAAGACAGAGTAGGAGCAAAGGCAGTGATTGAGCTTGCGGTCGTGGCAGCGCAAAAGATCGAGATTGGCGGTGGGACGGATGTCATCGCTCTCACGGAAACCGCAACGACGCAGAGAACAGTCGGTGATCGCGATGGTGCGGCAACCAGCTTCGAAATCGCGAGGGCAACTGCTTCGCGCTATCCTGATAAACCGTACGTTGCACAACTACTTAAAGATGTAGCATTCGCGCAGGCCCGTGTCGGCGATGTCGAGGCAGCAATTCAGTCTGCACGGCAGCAGGAATCAGTGTTCTGCCGTTCGCGTATGCTTCTCGGTGTCGCCAACGCGATTCTCTCTCAACAGGATACAACACCATGAATCTCGGGAAGTGCTCACTCACTCTTACGATAAATCTATCGTGACCAAGCGGAACAAGACGCATAATAAATGCACCGGACATGCCGACCGGGCCGTAGTTGAGGTCAACTTTACTGGCGTCAACCCGGTGATTTTTGCAGTTATGCCGAAGGGCAAGAAAATCAGGCAATCCATATTTACAGAACTATTCGACGATTGCGTCTCGTCTGATTCTCCTATCTCGAGCGTTTTCATTCCACAAACTCATACGTATTCCTGTACGTGCCTTAATACCACCCATTTCGCGAAATTGCATTCGCCGAAGAGTTTCTGAGGCTGTGTATCAACGGCGAGCGCTTTTTCCGATTTCGAACGTTGCTATAGATCGAAGGCAAGATCATCTTTCCGTGAAACTCGTTGAATGCGGGACAGTAAATGCAAACGAACGATTTAAGGAACTCCAAATACGCTTGTCGAATCAGATTTAAAAAAACGAAACTAACACACACATTGAACCGCACGCGGTTATTTCCTGGAAAATAATCAGGATTCTCTGAATCAGAAAAAATGGCGGTGTTCCCGGTGGTCATTACGGCCATACCGAACACCGCCATTTTTTTTGCGCGCCTCCACCGGCCCCGATTGCGTTCAGAATGAAAACGCAAGAATCTCTCGATCCACATCACGTAAGCCTGCTCGGTCTTCCAGGCATAGTGCATCGCGCGAAACTGATTTCGCATCTGGTCAAGGAGTTTGGGTGATCAGTGAACGGCAGTGGTTATGCTGCGTGACCCTGAAAGAGAGCAGAGAATCAACTTCCGCTGTGAACTCATATCCATTTATAGTGTCAATTGATAATAGACAAAAATCCTGATAAATGTATACAGAATCATATTCTGTCTATCAAATAGTTGGACATGCGACATGAAACCTGAACTTGAGATTGAATTGTTACGATTTATCGAAAAATTGAGTGACCGACGTCTGTACTTTATTGCCCGTGAATTCAACGGGAAACAATCAGATTATCGGGTAACTCGGGATAGTCTAATTCCTATGGCATGGGATTGGATCTCTCGAGGGTTGGCATACTTCGATATCACTCAGCAGTCCCCATCGAACTGGGATCTCCGGCTCACTGAAAAGGGCAAGCGGTACATTGAGGAGGAAGATGAAAACCCATACAATGACAACATTTGGTATGCCAGCTTACTTCAGAAAGCAGTCGGAATAAGCGAAATTGAGAAACAATACGCCCAAGAGGCAATTAAAGCGTTTGTCAATGAAATGTATGTGGCCTGCCACGTAATGATCGGGGTATCTTCAGAGTCTGTAATTGTTCGAATGGCCCAAGCTATGGCAAAGAGCGACCTAATTGAAGGTTATGAGACAATCTCAAATGCAGTTGGCAACCCACGGATCGGTATTCGAGAACTGTTCAGCAAAATGCGTCCTGAACTAGATAAGGCCAAGAAAAGAATTCCGGGCAATCTTGCAGATAACATGTCGATATGGTTAGATTCGATGTTTGATGTCATAAGAGTAAATCGAAACGATGCTGGTCATCCAACTGGCAGCACTTTGAGTAAAGAAGACAGCATTATGGTGCTCAGGTGTTTCGTCACATACATGAGCAAGGCTTGTCGATTAATCAATTATTTGGATGAAATGTCAAACAAGGCAAAGCATCGGACATCCTGACGGGCGCCAGTGGGTAGCGTAAAAGAAAAATGGTCAGGACTCTTAATTAATCCTGACCACCTTTCTTCCCTAGTCAATATACTCAAACATTTTCTCAGATGTGTTTTTAAATGACCGTTTCAGGACTTTCCAAATACGCTTAACAAATGAAATTCATAAACTAAACTAGCCCGCACACTCAACCGCATGCGGTTATTTCCTGAGATATAATCAGGAATCTCTCAGTCCTCATCTCATCAATTGATAATAGACAGAACTCTTGATAGCTTTTGAGAGAATGAAATACTGCCTATCAATAGTTAGGCTGCAATCGTACTCAGTCTGGAAATTCTCCATGTCAAAGAACAAGCGAACGCCAGATGACAGGCGACAACAATGGCTGGAAGACCTGAATGAGGAATTCAGATACGAGATTGTGCTTAACGAGTCGGACCGTGGTGCTGTCTTGGTTGCAAGTGCATTTGTCGAGGAAGCTTTAGAGCACTTGCTGCGACAAGTATTCACAGTCAAATCCTGCAACACTTCCGACGAAAAATTCGCCTCACAGCTAAATCACCTAACCAGGCCTGGCATTGACGCACCGCTTGGTTCATTCTCATCGCGCATCACTTTGGCATATGTATTGGGCATCATTGACGTTGACTATTTGACGGCCTTAGAGGCTTTCCGCAATCTCCGAAACAGCTACGCCCATCGAAAGGCCAACGGTACCCGCCCAAAACTTTCAGCCGAGGCTGTTATGGACATACGCTCTAATGTAATCGGGCCCGGTATCTGGGACATCCGCTACGTAGGGCTTCTCACCATTGACGTCGATTTTGACTCCACGGTAGCGATAGTCGGAATGTTTCGTATTTCATTCGCATTATCAGTATGGATGCTCCTACGTACAATTATTGACGAAACCAACTGGTGGAAACACAGTGCGAACGCACAGACACCGATCCGGTCAGTTCCCAAGTTTTCAGGGCCGACCTTTCGCGAGAGTGACAATTAACTCGAAGACAAACAGGCTGAATCAAAGGTTCCAGGAACCAAAAACAGCTGCGACTCGGTTATCACATTCGTTCGGATCAACACATAAATCTTGAAATCTCGTCAGTACCTTATCGGGTATTGGGGTGGCAAAACAAAAGAACTAAAAAAGTGATTTCGTTGCCAATATTCGCTAGCCCTACAGCGAATGGCTGTTAATCAACAAACCGATCTCCCGAAAAGGAACATAACAATGCCTGGCTTCTTTGAAATTCTCATCATTGCCGTGATCGTCTGCGTTCTCGGCGCTGGCGCTTTCCTGCTTTATCGTGCTGGTACCCGAAAATGAATGGCGAGCTCGGTCGCTTTTGCAATCCTATGAACTCATACGTATTCTGACACACACCTTAAAATCACCGTTAAATGGTTTCGCGTCGTTCTGATCCGAAATTGATCTATGTCTGTCCGACTACTCAATTTTGTCTGCGAAACTCAAGATTTTCGAAACTATAATTGCTAACGAAACTTAAAACGGAAAGCACACAAATACAAAGAAACTATACTTTTTTCATGGATTTCGACGGTCAATTGTTCGGCTAATCAATTCAGGATATTTCGACCTATGTCGTTTTAAATATATAGGATGCTGTTTTTTCCTTTCGTTCTCTGAGACACCCGGCTTTCCCTTTTATTCGACTCAAACAAATATGATAATTGACAAAGTGTACAAATCATTTTCATTATTTGACGTTTTGAGAGCGGAATGAACAATCAGCAGTCGCGCACTTCAAGTCCCAACGCAACCGGTGGTGGTGGAACGCACTTTGAGCAGCATGTGGACGCCGTATTCTTAGCATTACTTTTGGTGCGAGGCATTCCACCCATTTTCACTGACTGTACTGTAGCAGCAGTTCATCTGCAGGCAGAGCGACTGGGGTGGAAAACGGATGACCTCATTGTTGAATGTGAAACAGGTTCTGGCGGTCGAAGGCAGCTTGTGGCTCAAGTCAAACAGTCTGTGACAGTCAGTTCTTCGAACGACGAATTCAAGAAGACAATCGTCGATGCTTGGCTCGATTTCAATAATGAAGAACTGTTCGACCGCGAAAATGATCGAATTGCGATTATCACCCTACGCGGAACAAATGTGTTTTTAGGTGATTTTGCAGGGCTCTTGGATTGTGCAAGATCATCACGCACAGTTGAAGAGTTTACTAACCGCCTTGGTACTGAAGGATTCGTTAGCAAAAAAGTAATTCATTATTTCGATGAAATTAAAAAAATCATTGAAGAGACAGAAGGTTCTTCGGTTGATGAATCACAGGTATGGGAATTTCTCTGCTTTCTGAATGTATTGAGCTATGATCTGAATACTTCGACAAGACAAACAGAGGCTCTGGTTAAATCTCTCTTAGCACACACGGCAGGGGGCGCAGGCGCTGTTGGCGTATCTGATACAACATGGAATAAACTGCTAAGTGAAGTTGGCGAAGGAAAGCCGCGTGCTAAGACGTATTGTTATGAAGACCTGCCTCAAGAACTACGTGATAAACACTCTCCCGTAGAGACAAGTTATCAGCAAGCACTACATCGGCTCAAAGAGCACTCAGGCCTCATCTTAGATGGTATTAATACAACGATCGGTGACGGCATTGAATTGCCCCGCGAAAAACTTATTCAAAATGTGCTCGATGACTTACAACAGAAACAGATAATCCTTGTCAGCGGAAATGCTGGCAGTGGGAAATCCGTTGTTGCCAAAAAAGTGATTGAACAAGCTTCAGCCAATCATTTCACGTTTGCTTTTAGAGCAGAAGAATTTACGGTGGCACATCTTGATGAAACGCTTCACAAAGCTCAAGCTGACATCACAGGAGTAACATTAGGTGTAGTACTGAGTGGTCAATCACAGAAGTTATTGTTGATTGAGAGTGTCGAACGTCTTCTGGAAGCCCCCACCCGCGATGCGTTTGCCGATCTAATACAACTTTTACGAACCGATCCGAGTTGGGGAGTGATTCTTACTTGCCGAGATTATTCATCTGATCTAGTGCGATCGGCTCTACTTCCACGATCTGGTGTCGCCCATATGACGGTTCCTATTCCGCCATTGGACGATGATGAGTTGAATAAAGTGTCCGAGGAATATCCTGACATTTTTCAACCTCTAAGTAATACTCAACTACGAAATTTGTTAAGAAATCCATACATGCTGGATAAGGCGACTCAGATGCGTTGGCTGGAGGAGCGACCACTTCCAGAAAATGAACGAACATTTCGGACAAAGTTTTGGGCAGAAATTGTTCGTGTAAATGATAATGCAGCCGATAACATGCCCCGACGTCGCGAGGAGACGTTCATCGATATTGCACTTCGTCGTGCTCAAGCGTTAACGATGTATGCATCACGTAGCGATATGGATTCCGAAGCCGTTAATAAACTGATAGGGGATTCTCTCGTAGTAGCTTCTGAACAGTCAGACTCACTGATAGCACCAGCACATGATGTTTTGGAAGACTGGGCGATTATGTATTGGATTAATCAACAGTTCCTGGCTTGCCAAGGTGATTATTCTAAGCTACCAGAACTCATTGGAAGTTATCCAGCCATCCGCCGGAGTTATCGAAAATGGCTTGGTGAGCTCGTGGAATATGATGCTAATAGTGCTGACTCGCTATTCGTGTATGCGATCTCGACGAATTCATTACCAGCACAGTTTCGAGATGATACACTGGTATCGCTACTTCAATCAGCCGATCCTACAGAATTTCTTCAGCGACATGTAGAACTGTTGTTTAAAGATAATCAGCGTTTACTCCGACGTATCATTCACCTACTGCGCGTTGGTTGCATGACGACTCCAGATTGGTTTGAGGGTGGTGCGGAACTCGAATATGAAATTTATGAACCTGAGGGCAAAGCTTGGCCTTGCATTTTGGAAATGGTGAGATTACGACTCGCCGATTTTGGTGATAAGGACACCGGGCTAATGCTTGGTTTGATAGAAGATGGATCAAGCGGAGTCTCTTGGAAGACTCCCTATCCAGATGGTTCTGAAGAAATCGTTGAAATCGCGCATTGGTTATTACCTTTTTTCTTCAATGATTATCGTCATGAAGAACAAGGGGAACGAGCACTTAAAGTTATTGCCAAGCTTCCAAAATGCAACGAAGAGATATTTCGTTTGTTAATGATAGGTGATCCCGAATCAGGTAACCGTAATCGTGTGACAGAAGACCTGCGAGAGATTGTTCTTTCAGGAATGGAAGGCTATGCAGCATGCCGTGATCTACCCAATGTTGTTATTGATGTAACTCGAGAATGCATGTTCTTGACTGAAGAGAAACTCAAAGAGAATCGCGGCTTTGGGTTCTCTATAGAGTCAGATTCTACGTTCGGAATTCAACGATTCATGCATGGGAAGGATTTTCCCGCTAGCGCCTTTCGAGGACCATTTTATTCTCTGCTTCGTGATCATTTAGCTAAAGGCGTTGTTTTTATAAATGAGTTGTTCAATCACAGCGCAGAATGGTACGGAAGTGGTCGTGTGCCAACCGACTATATTGAGCAACCATATAAAATCGTATTAACTTTCAGTGATGAAAGTAAGTTCGAACAATTGTGTAATGGACAGCTTTGGAATTTGTATCGAGGTACTTCGGTTGGCCCCTATTCCCTTCAGTCTGCATTAATGGCACTCGAGAAGTGCCTATTGGAAATGGCAGAATTCTATTCAAAAGACTTAGATAAGGTTCTTATTTCCATTCTACAAGGATCTAGATCAGTTGCTGTCACAGCAGTTGTTGCAAGCATTGCGACTGCCTGTCCTCATGATTGTGTAGAAACATTACTTGTGTTCCTTCGGTCCCCTGAATGCATTCATCTTGATCGTAATCGAATGGTTAGTGATTTACATATGCCATCAGACATGTCAGCCATTTTACCATCTCTTTCTCAAGATAAAACATATGACAATGAAAGGAAAGAATCAAATAGATTGCCTCATCGGTCTCGCCAATTAGAAAATGCAATTCTCAATTTACAGTTAGGGCCATCTGCTGAACGGGTACAAAAAATTCTAGACTGGCATCTTGAATCAATACCGCCAGAAGATCAACGCTCAGAAGGTGACCGAGTTTGGATGCTTGCGATACGACGTATGGATTTACGTAAGTACGAAGTGTCGGATCATGTTGAAAAGGAGCAAGAAACGAAACAGGAATCTTCTGAAGAAGAGAGGCGAAAATTACTTCGATTTGACTTGAAAGTGGATGATCCTGATTTGCTGACAATGTCCAATGAAGCAACCACTCAACAGGATGTTATGGACAACCGATTGGGCCTGCAGATGTGGGGTATGCAAGTATTTGAAAACAAAACTCAAACTAGATATGACCCCAACGAATGGAAGATTCATCTCAAGCAAGCTCGCCTGATTAGGGAAACGCGAGACGATGAGCGATTGGGACGAAGTGGTCCAGAGTTTGTAGCGGCTGTGTGTGTTCGTGATCATTTTGATGATCTCTCAAATGAAGAAGCTTGTTGGTGTGTTGAAACGATTTGCGAGGCGATAGAAGAAAATGCGGATAAATGGCATCGAATGGATCGAGTACAGCGTGGTCTAATGGAAGGAGACCGGCCGTGTGCGTGGATAATCTCTGCGCTCATCAATAAATCCCTGCCGTCTGAATTGGAAGATCGAGTTCGAAGGGCACTGATTCTTGCGATTACTCATTCTAATGATGAAGTTTGCACCTATGCTAACGACGGCGTAGGTCGGCAACTTTGGACAATTGATGCTGACTTGGCTATGCGATGCGTCAACATGCTCGCATTTGAAGCGTCGACGGTTCAATTGCGATTGAACGCGGAACAAGAACGTCCTTTTAATGAAAGGAAAGAGCTAGTTGAGATTGAATATGAAGTTGCTCAACAAGTTCGTTCTAAATTTGATGAAAAAATACCTGGCTCATTATATGAGAACCTTAATGTTTCAGACTGGATTGGATCGCTAGCAAACTGTCGAATTATCTCAATTCTACGACACTCACCAGAGAATTCAGTAACTGTCGGAGCTTTTAAGTGTCTAGCTGACGTCCTCGTGATTTGGTGGGATCAGGATGAAGAACTGCGTGGCAGTAGTGAGCGACGGCAACGTTCAGATGGAGTTGAAATTTCACTTGAATCTACCTTAGAAGATTTTGTTCTTCGTATTGACATCCAAGCAGCCGCGCTGATCCTTGCTCCAGTTCTCACAGCGATTGATCGTCATCCGAGAAAAGTAGCCAACATTATTCAAGGTATCATCTCTGCAGAAGATCAATCACCTTCAACTAGACAGTTTTGGCAAGTCTGGCAGTTATTTGCTGATCGCATTAAAACTGCATCGTGGCTTAAAAATGTTGATCGTAAGCATTCAAGTGGAAGTGAAGTCTTTTCCGCTATCTTTCTGACCCAGTATTGGAAGAAAGAAACAAAACACTGGAAAAGCTTAGGTAACAATGGAACAGACAGTCATGCTTATCGAGTCCACGAACTTTTTGATGTGTTACCTCCAACCTCAGTTCTATTAGATAATTATGTTCGATTTCTTTATGAGATTGGTGAAAGGTGTTTACCCAATGCATTTCAACATGTTGCATCTAAACTGAAAACAGGTGACGCTCAAAGCATGTTGAGGATGAGTAACACTGTTTTTATGCTTGAAACTCTGTTGCGTCGATACGTGTATGGCAGGCCACTTGAATTGAAAAAGAACATGCCTCTGAGAGATTCGGTACTATATCTACTAGATACACTTGTCGAAGCCGGTTCCTCATCTGCATATAGAATGCGCGACGATTTTGTGACGCCAATGTCGAGTACCGCAGAGTAAAGCCTGTAGGATAAAAATGCTCAGCCGACCTGTCTTGCCACTTTCTTATGCCCAAAATACAGGAGAGCCAGAATGGCCAACGTTACCCCCGGCGGAATGATTGCCGTAAAGCATCAGTGGCCTTCGGAGCCGACTTATTGGGACGGCAAACAGAAGGGCTTTTACAACTTGGACACCTTTCTCACCATCAACAAAGCCCCCGCAGGGAAGAGTTACTATTTCTGGGCCCAGCAATTTTGGTTTAATGGAGGCGATGGCGGATACATGGGCCTGCAAACCGGCGCCAAGCTGGGTGACAAGGAACAGAAGATCGCCATCTTTTCGATCTGGAAGGCGCTCGATGCCAAGAAAGGTAACGGTGATGACGCATTTGCAGGCACCTTTGACGCTGAGGGTACGGGCTACAGTTGTAAGATCGCCTACGATTGGAAAGAAGGTACAGAATACCGCCTGCGCCTGTGGGAGATAGCGGACGCGCGCAAGCCCGCCGACCCCGAGTGGTGGGGCGCATGGGTGATGGACATGAGCACCAAACAGGAGACGTTCATCGGTCAAATCCAGGTTCCCGCCGACTGGAAG